>CAZNJE010000059.1:0-30527 GCA_964573295.1 uncultured bacterium
TATCGAAGGAAACCTTCATTTCCTCGTTCTGACCGCCGAGCTCGACCGTGAGTCCGGATACGCCTCCGGCGCCGGAGAGGATCTCTTCGATGTCGCTCACCACCGCGCCCAAGCTGCGCCCCTGCAGGTTGCCGGTGATGACGGCGGCGCGCTGCTGTTGGATCCGGTGAATCTCGGCGGGACCACGTTCGATATCGACGTCGGCCACGGTCAGAAGCCGCAGCGGCTGTCCGCCGGGGCCGGGGATCAGGAGATTGCGGATGTCGGCGAGCGAGGAGCGGTCCTCTTCCCGGTTGCGGATGCGCACGTCGATCTGGCGGTCCTCTTCCTTGAAACGGGTGGGTACGACGCCCTGGAGCCGGCCCTGCAACGTCTCCGAAAGCAATCGCATGTCCAGCCCGAGCGAGGCCAACCGGGTGCGGTCGAAGCGCACCTGGATCTCGGGATTGCCCTCTTCGAGCGAGGAGCGCAGGTCGACCAGACCGGACACCTCATGCAATTGCTTCTCCAGAATCTCGGCCTGCTCGCGCAAGCGGTTCAGATTCTCGCCATAGAGAATGACCTCCACCGGTGTCTTGAGGCTGAAGTAGGACGGCCGGCCAAACTTGGCCACCAGATCGGGAATCGCCTCGAAACGGCGCCGGAGGCGCTCGGCCACGCGCTCCTCGAGCGCCTCGTCCCGGCGGTCGGCGAGCACGACGTTGAGTTGGCCCAGGTGCTCGGCGCGAGTGTTGAAGGACACGCCGCCGGCGACCTGGCGGCTGCCCACGGTCGAGTAATAGCGTGCGACATCCGGATCGGTGGCCGTGATCGCTTCCATCTCCGTCACCACCCGGTCGGTGGCCTGAAGCGAGGCGCCTTCGGGTAGGCTGACCTCGAAGAAGAACTCGCCTTCGGAGATCGGCGGGATGAGCTCGGTATCGAGCAGGCCGAGCCCCCCCACAGACGCCGCCAAGGCCACGAGCGCTGCAAGAACCGTGAACGCGGGCCGTCGCAGGGCCCCGCCCAGCAGCCGGTCGTACCCGCGCGAGAACCAGCCCAAGGTCATGATGCGACCATCCGTCGAGCGTGAGTCCGCATCGCCGGCGCCGGCGGCATCGTCCCGCGCTCCGGTCGCCGGCCCGGCGGCTGCCGACGCGTTGACGGGGCGCATTTCCCCGGCTGCGTCGGCGGCCGCCCCTGGTGCCACCCGGCCGCGGTCACGGCCGAGCGAGCTCAGCATGGGAATCAGGCTCACCGCCACGGCCAGCGACGCGATCAGACTGAGCGTCACCGTGAGCGCCATGTCGCCGAAGAGCTGGCCGGCGATGCCCTCCACGAAGACGATCGGCAGGAAGACCGCCACGGTGGTCAGCGTGGAGGCCACGACCGCTCCGCCTACCTCGGTGGTGCCTTCCACCGCCGAATCGCGCAGCGAGGCGCCCCGCTGGCGCCGACGAAAGATGGCCTCCAGGACCACGATCGAGTTATCCACCAACATGCCGATCCCGAGTGTCAGCCCACCCAGTGACATGATGTTCAGCGACAGATCCAGCCGATACATCATCATGAAGGCAAAGAGGATCGAGATCGGGATCGAGGTGGCGATGATGAGCGTGCTGCGCCCGTGGCGCAGAAACGCAAAGAGTACGAGGATCGCGAGCGCGCCGCCGATCGCAGCGGCCTGGCGCACCTCGCTGATCGATTGCTCGATGAAGCGCGATTGGTCGAAGAGCAGGGTGAGCTTGCTCCCCGGCGGAAGCCTGCGCTCCAAGAGGGGCAACGCCTCGCGCACCCGCCGGGCGGTCTCGACGATGTTGGCGTCGCCTTCCTTGTAGATGTTGATCTCGACGCTTTCGATCCCGCCGGCGCGCGTGATCTCCTCGCGCTCCTTCGCGCCCCAGCGCACCTCGGCCACATCGCGCAACCGCACGAATGCCTGACCGTCGGCGCGGATCACCAGATCGGCGATCTCATCGATGTCGTCGAACTCGTTGACCGCGCGGATCAGGTAGCGGCTTTCCTGGTCCTCGAGCGAACCGCCGGGCAGGTTGACGTTCGAGAGCCCGACGACCTGGCGCACCGTATCGAGCGAGATCCCCAGCGCGGCCATCCGTTCCTGGTCGATCTCCACCTGGATCTCTTCTTCCAGACCGCCCTTGATCTGTGCGCCGGCCACGCCCTTGATCGTCTCGATCTCCTGCTTGATCTGCAGGTCCGCGATCCGCCGCGCCAACGTGAGGTCGCCACCGGTGGTCAAGGCCAGGCGCATGATCGGATCGAGCGAGGGATCGAAGCGCAGCACGATCGGATCTTCGGCCTCCTCGGGCAGGGTGAGCCGATCGAGCTTCTCGCGCACGTCCATGGCCAGAAGGTCCATGTCGGCATCCCACTCGAACTCGAGGGTGACCTCCGAGACCCCGGCGCGCGAAATCGAGTGCACCGTGCGCAGACCCTTCAGCACCCCCACTGCCTCCTCGACGGGGCGGCTGATCAGGTTCTCGACCTCGGCCGGCGCGGTGTCGGGGAACTCGGTCTGGATGGTCAAGGACGGGTAGGTGATATCGGGCAACAGGTCCAGCGCCAGACGCTGGTAGCCCACGACACCGAAGGCCGCCAACGCCACGGCGGCCATCATGACCGCCACGCGGCGGCGGACGGCCATCTCGACGAAGCCCCTCATCGGCCGTGCCCCTTCGAGGCAGCAGCCCCTTTCGCGGCGGCCGTTTCCTTCGCGGGCGTATCGTAGCTCTTGGTGGTGTGGATTCTCAGTGGTTGACCCTGCTCGAGCGAGCGCTGGCCCTGCACGACGACCAGCTCACCGCTCTCGATCCCGCCGAGGATCTCGATCCGCTCATCGTTCTGGTACCCGATCTCGACCAGGCGGCGGTCGGCCGTGCTGTCCGCGTACGCCACGAAGGCGATCCGCTCGCCGCGATCGCTGAATACGGCCGCCTTGGGCACCAGCACCACGTCTTCGTGACGGTCGGTGACGATGCGCACCTCGGCGAAGTCACCCGGCCGGGTCTCGGGCGGATAGTCGGTGACCGCCACGGTCACCTTGATCGTGCCGCTGGTGGCGTCGATCACCGGGCTGACCAGCTCGATGCGGCCCTGCATGTGCTCCCCATTCGAGTCCAGCACGAGTTCGACCGGCTGATCGACCCTGAGGTTGCGAAACTCCTTCGAGGGCACGTGCACGCGGGCGAGCAGACGGCTCAAGTCGGCGAGGGTGAAGAGTTCCTGCCCCGAGCTGACCATCTGCCCGGAATCGGCCATCCGCCGAGTCACCCGACCAGCGAAGGGGGCCTCCACCCGGGTGCGCGCCAGCTCCAGGGCAGCGAGCTCGCGGGAGGACTCGGCCGCCAAGAGGTCACTGCGCGCCGACTCGAATTCCTCGGCCGCCACGAGTTCGTTCGAGAGCATCTTCTCCAGGCGCTCGAAACGGGCGCGTTGCTTGACAGCCTCGGCCTCGGCCTGCTGCAAGCGGTAGCGGTACTCGGCATCCTCGATGCGCAGCAGCCCCTCGCCCGCACCCACCCGGTCGCCTTCCTCGGCCAGGAGTTCGGTCACCAGCCCCGAGACCCGTGCAGGCACCGTAGCTTCCTTGTTGGCTTCGAGGGTCGCGGTTGCGTGGTAGTAGGTAGCGATGTCCCCGCGCTTGGCCGGCTCGACCGCCACGGCCATCGCCGGCAGCATCCGCCCGCCCATCGCGCCGGGCATTTTCCCCGGCCCACCACCGGGACCCGCGCCGGGGCCACCCTTCTGCGCACCGCCGCCGGGACTTGCGCCGGATCCACCCTTCTGCGCACCGCCGCCCGTCTTGCCCGTGGGCGCTGCCTGGACGGTCTTGCCTCCGCCTTGACCTGGCGAACTCCCCCCAGAGTGGCCTGCCGCTCCGTCGGGCTCGGTGTCGCCGCCACAACCCGAGAACGCGACGGCACCCGCCGCGAGCAGCGCCGTCACGAAAAGCGCCGTCAGGAGAGACCTACTGCGGCAGAACGTTCGGGGACTACGCCGGCTGGCCGCCGCGGTCGGTACAGTGGCTGAGCGTTGCCGGGAATGGATATTCGGTGCGGCGGGGCTGTTCGTCGGGTCACTGATTTCGAGAAACACGTCAAACCTCGATCGATGGTTCATACCAGCTTGGGGGGGCGGCTCGGGGCGGCTGCCGGGGGCTGCCGGGGGCTGCCGGGAGCTGCCAGGAGCTGCACGGAGCTGCACGGAGCTGCAGGCGGCTGCACCGATGCCGGTCTCACTCGCAAAACGAAAACACTAGCATAGTTGTACGCCACATCGGCAGGAAAGATCCACGTCGCTGCGCCGGGCGTCGCCTGCCCCGGAGAGGCGCGCCCAACTCGAGCTTCCCTCGGATGGCCGCGCCGGCCACGTGCACTTAAGCTGCATGAGCGCAAAGCCGGCGTGGCCTTGCGCTCATGCCCGTCGTTGCAGCCTCTCCGGCGCACGAGGCGCCCGCAGGACGGCGGCCGCAGCTAGACCTCGATCTCCTCCACCCAACCGAACTTGTCCTCGGCATCCCCGAACTGGATGGCGGTCAAGCTCTCGTAAAGCTTCGTGCAGTGCGGGCCAGGCTTGCCATCCTTCAGGTAGACGATGTCCTCGCCCCGCAAAGTGATCAGCTCGATCGGCGTGATCACCGCGGCCGTGCCGCAGGCGCCGACCTCGACGAACTCGCGCAATTCGGCCGCCGGGACCGGGCGCTCCTCGACCGTGTAGCCGATATCGGCGGCCAACTCCCGCAGCGACAGGTTCGTGATCGATCTCAGGATCGATGGCGATTTCGGCGTCACGTAGCGGTTGTCCTCCCGGATTCCGAAGACATTCGCTGCACCCAGCTCGTCGACATATTTGTGTTCGCGGGCGTCGAGGTAGAGCGCCTCGCCGTACCCGGCCTTGCGGGCCTTGACGGTGGCGCGCATGCCCGCGGCGTAGTTGCCACCCGCTTTGGCCGTGCCCACACCCAACGGAGCGGCGCGGTCGAGCTCCTCTTCCACGATCAGCTTCGTGGGGGTGAAGCCGGATTTGAAGTAGGGTCCGACGGGGCTCACCAGGATCAGGAACATGTACTCATCGGCCGGCGATACGCCAACCCGCGCGCCCGTGCCGATCAGCAGCGGGCGGACATAAAGGGAAGCACCGGTTCCATACGGGGGGATGAACCGCTTGTTCTGGCGCACGACCCGGTGGACCGCCGACTTGAACATCTCGGTCGGGAACGGCTCCATCATCAGGGTATGGGCCGAGTGCTGCATGCGCTTGGCGTTCTCCTCCACCCGGAAGGAGAGGATCCGCCCGTCCCTGGCCTCGTAGACCTTCAGGCCCTCGAACGCGGCCTGGCCATAGTGGAGACAGGTTGCCGCGACGTGCAGGGGCAAGACCTTCGAGTCGCTCTCGACCCCCTCATCCCACTTGCCGTCGCGCCAGGTGTAGCGGATGTTGACGTCGGTCTCCTGGTAGGCAAATGGCAGGCTGGACCAGTCCATCTGCGCCCGCTCGGTAATCCCCATCGTCCATTCCCCCTTTGCGAAAAGGTCACGAACCCATGACTGAACGAATCAGCGTACCACCTCCTGTGGGAAAGGTGCTACCCGGATTTCGAACGTATCGCCCTGGGGGTGATTGGGCTTTCTAAGGGCTTGGCTCGTCGGCATCTGAGGAGTCCGCAAAAAACTCCTCCGGCGGCCGCCCGGTCGTTTGCACGAAATGCCAGGCGGCCAGCGAGCGCACCAGATCCATCAGGTCCGAGAAGATGACGATGGGGTCCACCTGCGGAAAGTGCTCGACCAGCGTCATGAGCACATCGTCCATGTCGATCCAGTCGTCGAGCACCGCCTCCCAGATCATGACCGCCGCCGGGGCCGCCAGCTCGAAGTAGAGCCCCTGGCTGGTCACCAGGGTCCAGCCTCCGCTCTTCGACTCGTAGGCGCGGGCCGCCGGGTCCCGACGCAGGCGAAACCGTCCGTTAGCGTTAGCTTGCGGCTGCATGGCAGACCTCCAATTCGCGGCACTCCGCGACCGCATCCGCCCCGAAGAAGGCCACATCCAATGGGCAGGGCTCGCACACCTCGTAGTGGGGACATCGAACGCACTGCTCGAGCTGCCGGTAGATGCGGGCCGAATGGGCGAAGTTGAAGAAGTCGACGAAGTAGGGATGTTCCAGAAAGTGGTCGGCCGCGGGCGTGCCCAAACGCAGCTGTGCCTTGCGGTACCAGGGCCGGCCGCTCTCGCGCTCGGGCTCGGGAAGATTGGCCGCGGCCCGGCAGGGGTGGAGACACCCGTCGAAATCAGCCACGGCGACGCCCCAGCCTCCCTCGCACCAGAACTCGGCCGGAGCGGTGGCTCCATAGCGGCGCCGGAGGTGATCGCGCAGGGAGGCGCGTCCGTAGTTGAGCAAGAGACGCTTCGACTCCCCACGCTCGGCGGCCACACGCGCCAGTGTTTCAGCACCCTGGATCCGTTCGCGCGCGTTTGGACGCAAGCGGCGAACCTCGGGCGGGTGAAAGGCCTCGGCCCGCATCCGGTCGAGCAACACCTGGTCGACACCCCAATCGAGCAGGGTGGTCAACGTGGTGGCGAGGCGTTCGAGATTCGTGCGCGTGAGGGTCACCTGCACCGTCACCGACGCCGGCGAACCTATCGCGCGCCGCTCCTCGAGCAACGCCATCAGATGCCGCCGGCACGCCTGGTAGTAGCCCCTCCCCCGGACGGCGTCGTTCTCGTCCTCGAGGACGCTATCTAGGCTGACATTGATCGAGACGCGCTCGTGCCGAAGCAATCGCTCCCGCAGCGGCCGCGCCAAGCGCAGCGCGTTGGTAGCGATCCCCACTGGCAACCCCCGCTCACGAGCGTGATCGACCAGATCCGGCAACGCCGGGTGTAGTGTTGGCTCACCCCCCAGCAACACCAACCCGCCGGCCCCCGCATCAGAGAGCTGGTCCACCGCTCGGCACAGCTTCTCCGCAGGCAACGGCGGGCGCGCCGGGCGCTTCAACGTGTTGGCCACGGCGCAGTACGCGCAGCGCCCATTGCAGCGGTCGATGATGTCCCAGTAGACGGTCGTTCCCATCGAGTCCTCCTCCCCATGGTGCGCCGGCGGGGTCTCGAGCCGGCACGGTCTCGAGCCGGTGGCGTAACGAGCCGCCGCCGTATTGAGCCGGCCCCACAATCGGCACATGTCTGCGACTCCGTGGTCATAGGCCCGCGGGGGGGCCGGGGGCTGGCCGGCAACGGCCGCCCCCGGCCGGCCGCGGCTAGTCGCCTCCGCCCCCGGCGCACTGGTTGCACAAGATGTTGCCGATGGCCTCACCCGGATTGTACCGTCCCTGCGGACCGCGCTTGGCGCTCGAGGGCTCGAGCCTGGGAGCGGCGTAAGGTGCCGACTGGTCACAACGGAGTTCGTTCATGAGTCACCTCCTTCTTACCCCGCGCCGTGCTCTCACCCCATGCGAGAGCACCGGCAGCGAGTCTGCAGGAGGCATAGCCAGTAAGGGGCCAAGGCTTGCCGAGAAGATGCGCAAAGGCCGCTCCCCTCACGAAGAGAGAAGCGGCCCTTGGTCAGGATGACTGTTCTGATGTGATCGGCGATCGTCGCTGGCGCTTATGCCCCGGCCACCCGCGTGGATGCGCACTCAGCACAGGTGCGCCATCAGCACTTGTGTGCCATCAATGCCGATGCGCATCCGTGCGGGCTTGCGATCACCGCACGACCAGCAACCGCTGGCTGTGCTCACCCTCGCTGGTGGCCAGCCGCAGGTAATAGACGCCGGTCGCCACGGGCGCACCCGCAGCGTCGCGGCCGTCCCAGCTCACGCTGTGCGGTCCGGCGGCCAGCTGGCCCGAGACCAGGCGGCGCACCGCGCGGCCGTTCAGGTCCACCAGATCCAGGGTCACCGGATCGGCGGCCGCCTGCGAGCTGATGCTGAGGCGAATCGTGCTCGCGCCCCCGGTCAGCCCGCGCGGGGAGAATGGGTTCGGATGGGCGGCCTCGATGCGCGAATCCATCACCAGCTCGGGCACCACGCCGGGCACGTCCTGGCTCTGGCCTTCCATCAACCAATCCAGCGCGCGGTCGAGTAGCACCTTCGGATTGTCGGGATCAGGCGCGGCCGGATCCATCGCATTCATCGCAAAGGCGAAGAAGACGCTGCGCGCGGTACCGTTGTCGGCCCGCATCGCGAGGCGGTCCATGTCCTCGGAGTGGAGGATGACCGTCCCGATCGCGCTCGGCTCCAAATCGTCCGGGCGGTTGATCTGCGGCTGGGGATAGTCGAGCACGAAATCCATACCGTCGGTGACCGGATCCCCGCTCACCCCGATGCCCTCGAACGCGCTGACCTCGGCGCTCCAGCTCGCCACGCCGAGATAGTCGGCGGTGAACGTGCCGGGTGAGATGGCACTCAAGCAGTCCTGCGAGGAGAGCAGGAGGCCCTTGCCCATGTCCATGTAGGCCATCAGGTTGGTGATGTCGGTCGAGGTCAGAAGGTCGTTCGTGCGCCAGCCGGTGTGCCAGAGCACCAGGTCGTACCGGCCCATCTCCGCCGGCGTGGGCGTGATGTTGCCGTGCTCCTTGTAGACATCCCAGTGGTCGTATAGCTTGCCGGCGTCATCGAGCGCCGAGAGGATCAGGACCTCGTCGGTGCGCGTGAAGTCATCATCGACCATCAAGATGGCCGGGCTCCCGTTGAAGAGGCGCATCGGCGCGCCCAACTCGTCACCGCTGTTGCCCGAGGTGGCCATCAGCGTGCCGGTCCCGATGCGCACGTCGCCGTCGGTCTGCACGCGCACGGTGAAGGTGAGCTCCTCGTCGGGAGCCATGACGATCTCGACCGGATCGCTATGGAACCCGGCCTCCCCTTCGACCATGAACTCGGCCGGCCAGCCGAAGGTGTTGTCCAGGGAGAAGGTCACTGGATCCGGGGTGCTGCCGATGTTGCGCAGCGTACCCTCGAACTCGGCCAGGCCGTTCCCGGCGGGAATCGAGGCCAGGTTGTCGGCCATGAAGATCGAGATCGATGGATCGCCGGTCGGGAGCTCAGCGGCCTGGTACATGGCCTTGTCGCCGCCGTTCTTCTGCAGGAAGGCCAGCACGGCGATGTTGTCGATGTTCCAGCCGCCCTGCCGGGCGAAGGTGTAGGAAACCTCGACCTCGTCCCACTGCTCGTCCAAGGCGACGGGCGTATCGTAGCCGGCCCGCGTGAGGTGTTTGTTGTCCGGGCCGTAGGCGACGCCATCCTCGACGATCATGAAGGAGGCCCGCGGATTCTCGAGCTCCACCGGGTCGACCAGCATGAAGGTGGCGGTCACATAGATGTTGCTGGCATCATAGGACCAGTCGCCGCTGATCACCGCCGGGCTCAGACCACCGGTTTCCTCCATCCGGGTCTCGAGGGCGTCCTTGTAGAGGTTGTAGGCCCCCACGCAAGAACCGGCGCCCACGACGGCGATCTTGCCGTCGATCCGAACATCGGGGATCCCGCCCACGCCATAGAACGAGGAGCGCGCGTTCGTGTAGTTGTTGGCGTAACTGTCGCCGACATGATGCTGGGCGCCGACCAGCAGCTCGGGGAATTCATCGTGAAGCATCTGCAGCCCGCACCGGGCGCTGGGACAGTAGCCTCACCACGTGGCGTCAAAATCTTCGGTGCTGTAGACCTTCCCGACCGAAGCCAGGGCGGCCGATGGGAGCAGCCAGGCGGCAATCGCCACGCCCAGCACGGTCAGCAATCCCAATCGGTTCATGGAGTCCTCCTTGGGTCGACATGGATGGGTTTGATGAAGAGCTCTCCAGCTCATCCTGCAAGTATACACGAACCGTGGCCCGCAAAGCACCCAAAGGGAATCACAGCAAACAGTTACTGCAACGGACATGCATCGCGCGACCACAAAAAGGGCGTCAGATCGCCCGTGCCTGCCACACGCCGCTACGGAATCGCCAGGTCAAAACGACATTGAGCACCATGATATGAATCACACCCCCCAGCCAGCCACCCGGCATACCGCCGCCGAAGGTGTAGGCGAAGAGCAAGGCCAGCGGCACGAAGAGCAACCATGAGGAGGCCGCGTAGACGATCATGGTGAAGGTCGTGTCCCCGGCGCCCTGCAAGGCCCCCGAGTAGGCCATCTGCAAGGCATCCCCCATCTGGAAGAGCGCCAGCAGCGGGACGATCGCAGCGCCGGCGGCGAGAACCCCGGGATCATCGTTGAACACGGCGAAGATGTGCTGGCGGCCGAGCAGCAACAAGGCGGCGATCCCCAAGGAGTAAACCAGATTCATCTTCACCGTCATCCAGCCGCAGCGGGCCGCCAGTTGACGGTACCCGGCGCCCAGATACTGGCCCACCATCGTGGTGGCCGCCTTGGAGACTCCGTTGGCCGGCATGAAGGAAAAGCTAAGAAGCTGGATGCCGATGTTGCTGGCCGCCAGCTGGTCGGTGCCGAGCCGGCCCATGATGGCGATGAAGACGGTGAAGCTGCCCATGTCCAGGAAGAACTGCACGCCCATCGGTACGCCCACCCGCAGCAACCGAACCATGGCCTTCGGACTGAAAGGGCGATCGGAGCGCGAGTGGTACTGGCGGTGAATCTTCGCTCGCAGGAAGAGAATCAGGATGACCACGAACCCGGCGAAATTGGCGCACGCGGTCGCGAGACCGGCCCCGGCCGTCGTCATGCGTGGAAATGGACCGAGCCCGAAGATCAAGAGGGCATCGAGCACGATATTGACCAGGTTCGCGAAGATGGCCACGAACATCGGGATCTTTACATCGCCGATCCCGCGGAAGAAGGCGGAGATGGCGAACATCGCCAGGACGAAGAAGGCCCCGGTCATGCGCACGCGCGAGTAGGCCAGGCACTCGGCGATCACCGCCTCGTCCGGCTTCGCCAGCGCCAGGATCCAGTCGAACTTCCACAAGAAGAACGACAGGATGATCGCGCCCGCGAGGGCCAGGTAGATCCCCTGCCAGGTGAAGACCGCACACTCCCGCAGTCGACCGGCGCCCTTGGCTTGCGAGACGAAGGTGTTGACTGCATGGACGCCGCCGACGAAGAAGGTGTAGAGGGTCCAGATCACCAGGCCACCGAAGCCGGCCGCGGCCAGTTCGACCTTGCCGACCCGGCCGAGCAGCATGGTGTCGACCGTCCACATGACGGTGGTCGAGAGCATACCGATGATCGTTGGATAGGCGAGCTTCCACGCCTCGGTCACCGACCCCGGCCGGGCGCCGGGCACCATGATGCTCTCGGCCAGATGCGAATCGGTCACGTCGACTCCTTGTGCGGGAAAGCACCGAGATTAATCGTCGGTGCTTTCCCGGCGCAAGGAATCATCTCGAGTATCAAGGGAGACGATCGCGCGTCACAGGGAGGTCATCTCGCGCATCCGGGCGCATCGTCGGGCACATCGATGTGCGGCCCCGAGTACTGCCATCACTCGGTTCGATACCACTGTCCATCGAGTTCAAAGATGACCCGATCCCCCAGGGCGAATACCGTGGCCAGCTCCGGGTGTCGCCGCAGGAGCTCGAAGTAGGCCTCGCTCCCGAACGGCAGCCGCTGACCGGCATCCGGATCCGTGAGCACCTCCGATGGACAATCGACCTGCACCCACCCCTCGTCCATCCGGCGGAAGGTGCGCCCGGCCACGTGCCGCGCCGCCGCCTCCCTCGCCGATACGTGCCGGCCGCTCGCGGAGAGCAGGTCCTCCTCCGATTTGGCCGAGAGCATTCGCTCGACCTCACGGGAGGTCTCGAAGGCCACCTGGCCGGTCACCTCGAGCGGAGCGCTCGCCGAGCCGTTGCCGGCACCTTGAGGCGCATCATGCGGGGCAGCCGGAGCATCACCGCGCAGCGCGCCATCGAGCGCGCGGGGCGGCGGACTGCTCATGTTTCGTCCCAAAGCGCCGAGCAGCGGGAAAGTCCACCCGCGTTTGTCGCGATCGGGCGAGGGTTGGCGCGACCTCTCCTGGGCGTAGCGCGGCACGCGGTCCTCTTCATCGACCAAGAAGGATGTGTAAGGGGTACCAATGCCGAATCGGAGGCCCAGATCGGTCACGGTGGCCACCAGCTCCTGCTCCTCACCGTAGAGCTGAATCTCACGCAGGAGCGAGCCGACCTTGCGCATCGCCCACAGACGTCCCACGAACTTATTCTCCCGCTCCCTGCGCGGCAGCTCGGTGCGCAGGCGAAAGGCCTGCTCGCGAGCGCCGACCCGTCCCCGCAGGGTGAGCTCCACCGGGCCCTCTCCGTCATAGCGTCCGAAGAGCACGAGCTGGCGACCACGGAAGATGTCGGGCAAGGCGCTCGGCTGGGGATCGAGCAGCCGGGCCCCTTTGAGCTCGATCTGGATGCCGGTCATCACCGGATGGGCCACCTGATCGTAGAACCCTTGCACAACGTGCTTCAGATCTTCGGACGGCCGCACGTAGGTGGGAGCGCCCCCATTCTCGTCGGCCAGCTGGCTCAGGAAGGTGGCGCCGACGTCGTAGCCGACCCCGAAAGGAAAGATCCGCACCCGCCCGGCCGCCCGACGATCCCACCCGGGCTGGTCGCCCCCCCGACCGCCACGCTCCCGCCATCGGTTCCCGTTGAGTTCGGCGACCTGGCGCAAGATCGCGACCGGATCGCGTTCGCCGCGGGTCGGGAGCCCGTCGGTCAAGAACACGATGAATCCCGGCCGGCTGCGCGAGTAGCTGCCGGCTAGGGCCTTCTCCAACGCCCCGCTGATGTTGGTGCCTCCGGCGGCGTGGAGACGACGAGCGAATGTCAACGCGCGCTCGATCTCGTTCGGTCTGGCCGGCACCAGATCGCGTGCGAAGCTCTCCACCGAACCGCTGAAGGAGATGACATTGAAGCGATCCCCGGGGCCGAGATGCTGCAGGCAGTAGAGCAAGGCTTCACGCGCCTGCTCGATCTTCTGACCCTCCATCGACCCCGACCGGTCGACGACGAAGACCACATCCTTGGGCTGGACGGGCACGCGGTCATCGCCGCCCATCGAGGCCAGCAACATGAAGTACCCATCCTCCCGCGAGTGGGGCCGGTAGGGCACGAGGCGCAGATCGAAGGCCTCCTCGGCGAGGGAATAGTAGAAGACCAGATCGCGATCCGGCCTCGTGCCCGTGGTCTCCCAGCTTACCCGAACGTGGCGGCTGCCCAGGTATTCCACGTCGACCGCATGGGTGGGGCAGTAGGCGTTACGAACCGGGTGGTCGGTCTTCAGGTCGATCGTCACCGTGGCGCTCTCGAGCGGCCGCGAGGAGAACTTCTCGGTCGAGAGCGGATAGACGAGCTTGCACAGACCCGCTTCGCGCGTGATCAGTTGGTCGTAGCACAGCTCCACGCGTCGCTCGCCGTGTGCGGGGAAAGGGTAGATGCGCGCCCGGTAGAGCTCGCGCCCGGCATATTCGAGCAGGGCGGGATCTTTCTGCCGGCGAACGATGTCCTCGTAGAGGCGCCGCGCCTGCTGGGCGTCCATGGCCTCGGCGTGGATGGGCTGGCCTTCCACCCAGAGGACGAAATCACTGACCGCGGCCCCGTCGGGTACGGGGAAGATGTACTCCCCCTCGACCTCCCGCGGGTTGAGATTGCGGAAGACCTGATCGATGTGCACTTGGGCCACCTGGTCATGGATCTCGATCTCGACGTCGTGATAGCGCACCGCGAGCTGTTCGGGATCGGGCACATCGGGCTGGGGGTGGACGATCACAAACCCGTCGGCCTGGGCAGGAGCAGCCGCCAGGCCCGCCAACAAGACAAGGAAAGAGACGAACAGGGAAACGACCGGGACGGCGGATGGATCAGCGGGCCGGGCACCGACGCGCTGCTCCGGGTTACGAGGGCATCTCATGACAATCTCCTTTTGCACTGGCGGCGAGCAACCGCTTGCGTGACGCCGCGACTCGGTCCGAAACCACCTGACCTACATCGCCGAGCGGAGTCTTATTCCGACCAATCCGCACTTCGGCAATCGTCGTTTCGGCAGGCGCCCTTGCGGCAGGCACCGTTGAGGCAAGCGCCGTTGAGGCAAGCGCCGTTGAGGCAAGCAGCCTCAACCAGGCCGGATGGGGAAAAGAAGATCGGGAAATCCGCCGCAGGTCTTGGTCCACATGGGACAGACTGGCGGCGTAAACGAGATCGGCGTCCCCATCGCGGAAGCGAAGTCCCACGCCCCCGCGAACGGGGGCGCCGTCTCATGCGTAGCAGGGTGCGGTAGGTGGTGTGGTAGGCGCAGCGGTAGGCAAAGCTATTCGCGGACCGGCAGAGGCCTCCCCTTCGGCGGGGCGCTCTCGGCGGCCGCCAACGCCGTCTCCAACTCGCTGAGTCGTTCCGTCAAGAGCACATCGCGTTCGCCGGTGAGCGACAAATCCTGCTCCAGCATTCCCAGACGCAGGGCGCCGTAGTAGCGAGCTGCGTGGCTCGCTCGTTCGTGTGACTCGGGATCATCCTGCCAGAGGGCATACCAACCCTCGGCCACGGCCCAGTAGGCCTGGGCATCATGCTCGGTTTGGGGCAAGGCGATCCCGTCGACCACAGCCTGAATCACTGCCGGCAACACCGCGCCAGAGCCGGGCGCGCTCATCATCGTACGTACCTCGTCGGGGGGAGGCAGAGTGCGCTGGTCACTCGGGGCACGGACAGATCGCCGATCCAATGTGGGCGCCTGCCACAGCTCGGCCCCACCTTCAGCCATCTGCTGCGCCAGCATCTGCTCGGCCTCGATCAACTCTTGCTCCAACCTCACGACTGCCGGCTCGGCCCCGGACGGTTCAGGCCGATCCAGAATGCGGAGCAGGTTTCCCAGCGCCTGGTGCCAGCCCGGCTTGTCCGCAGCGGGCGCATCGAGGGCCGCCTCATCGCGCGACCACTCCTCGCGTCTTGGAGGTGCCGGGGCCGGCGCTTCGCCGGACAACGCTGCCGGCGGCTGCGCCTTGCTTGTCTCCTCCACCGGTGACAACGCCTCGTTCGCCAACACTGCGGGCGATTGCGTCTCCTTCATCAGTGCGAACTGTGATGGCGTATCGGGAGCCGGCTGCGGTGACGCCCCCATCTCATCGGCCTCTGCCTCGAGGTACAGCTTCGCGGTCCCGGCCCCCTTCTCCCCCGAGCCCGGCACCACCGCGGTGTCCACGGAGCCAGCAGCGCCGGGACCGTCAGCGCCGGAACCCGCAGCGTCGTGGCCGGCATGGTTTTCCATCAGGTTCTCGGGCGAGCGCCGGGCGCCCTCGCTCACATCGAGTTCGGTGGGCACATCCCCTCGAACACTTCCTTGGATTGCCTCACGCGCCCTGTCGGTATCGCGAGCCGTCAGCAACATGACCAGAACGGCAACGGCGGCGGTGCCCCCCGCCAATGGTAGCCAGACCGCGTGCGATGAAGGCTTCGGCCAGAGGTCCGCGAACCGTTGGAGCCAACTCTTGCGCGGCTGCGCACTCGCGGCATCCTGCTTGCGGGCTGCAAGACCCTCACGCCCGTCACGGTCCGCATGCCCCACAGGGGCCGCACCGGCCGCACGCTCATGCGCAGTGCCATCTGCCCGGCGGCGATGCAACGATTCCTCGAGCGGCAGATCGGCCACGTCCTCCCCGGGGAGATACCGGGCCGAGGCCCGAGCGCCGCGCGCGGTATCCAGTGTGGCGTCCCGTTCGGCGTCCCGCTTGGCCGCCCGCTCGCTGTCCAGCGTGGCTCCCCCTTTGGCCTCCCGCTTGGCCACCCGCGCAGCTTCCCGATCGGATCTGCGGGTTCCGTCCAGTTCTTCGCGTTCACGCTGGCGGTGGCGCTTCGCGCTCTCCAGATCGAAGCGGGACCGCACGGAGCGCATCAGGGCATCGGCTGGATCCTCGTCATCACGCGAAGAGCCGGGCTTCACCCCCCGGGGAGCATCCTGATCCGTCTTCCGGGCGCCGGCCTCTTGAAACTCCGACCGCCACAGCGCCTCGCGATCGATCTGATCCAGTTCCTTCAGCCGTTCGAGGGCGGCGCGGCACGCCGCACAGGCGGCCAGATGCCGCTCGGCCCGGGCACGGTCCTCACTGGAGAGCTCCTTGTCGATTAGCGGCGCCAGATGACCCTTCACCCAGGTGCATTCGGCACTCATACGACCTCCGATCCCCACTGTTCGCGGAGTTCCTCCTGGATGCGCGCCCGGCCGCGGTTCAGGCGCGACATCACCGTCCCCATTGGGACACCGAGCGAGGCGGCGATCTCCTTGTAGGTCAGTTCGCCGATCACGCGCATTTCCAACACCACCCGTTGCTCATCCGGCAATCGGGCGACCGCCGCCCGGACGGCCTCCTTCAGGCGCCTCCCCTCGACCTCACGCAACGGGCGTTCATCGGCCAGCCACTCGCCCTCGTAGCCGGCGTCCTCGCCCTCATCCGGCGAAGCCTCCAGAGACAGCTCGGTTCGGCCCCGGCCCTTGCGCAGATGGTTCTTGGCCAGGTTGGCGCCGATCTGGAACAGCCAGGGTCCGAACGGACGCGCCGGATCGAAGCGGTGCAGGAAGCGGTAGGCGCGCAAGAGCGTCTCTTGGATCACGTCCTCGGTGTCCTGCGGATTGCGCAGGATGGCCTGCAGCATGCGTCGCAACGGGGCATGGTAACGCCGGACGAGGGCGGTGAACCCCGCCTCCTCGCCCGCCAGGGCCTGGGCGACCCAGGCGGCCTCTTCGGCTGTCCGGCCAGCTTCATCAGGTTCGGTCACGACACCCGTCCCGGCACGCGTTCTCCTCCGGCCCGGCGACTCGCCCGCGGCCCTCTGATGATCCTACACGCAAACGCCCGGCTCTATTCCCCCGGTGTTTCCAGGCGAATTGCAGCATGCTGCGCAGGTGGCGGCCCATCATGGGGAGGCTCCGCGCCGATGCGCGCGAGACCCGGTGGCCCACCACCGCGTGCGGGTTGTAGTAGACGCGCTTGTCGTAGCAGAAATCGACATCTTCCACATAGAGGTGGTAGCGCGGATCGAACCGGAAGTGACGGGGAAACAGCATACAAGCGCCCGACACCCAGTCCACCCGGCGGGGCGAGGCGTGATCGAAGTCGGCCATGAGGTGCCGGTCCACCTCGCGGCCGAATCCGCCCAGACGCCGTCCCACCACCGCCCGCCACGTCGGAAACCGCCGGCAGGAGAAGAGCAGTTCACCCGCCTCGTTCTCCAGGCGGGGGCCCTGAACCTCGCAATCGGGCTGCTGCCGCATGAAACGGCGCATCGCGGCCAGGCTCCCGGACGGAAACCAGACGTCGGGATTGCAGAGCAGCGCATAGGGTGTGGCCAGCTCGTCCAGGACCCGATTGGCCGCCCGGCCGTAGCCCAGATTGGCGCCCATCGGCCGCAGCATCACGCCTGGCCGGTCGGCAACACGAAGCGTGTCGTCGCGCGAGGCGTTGTCGGCCACCACGACCGCTTGGGGTCGATCGGCCTCTTCGCGGGCCGGGTCGAGCAACGTCTCGAGGCAGCGCGGCAGATCCCGAGCCGAGTTGTAGGTCACGATCACGACGCCGATGCCGTCGGCACCGGACGCGGGCGTGGGCGCGGGGACGGGCGTCGGCGCTGGCACGGGCGCAGACGACCGCGTGGTGTGCGCGAGCTCGTTCTCGGATCGATCGAAACCCATAGCTCATCTCCTGCCGCGGCCGGCTTGTTCGGTGGCAGGGTATCCGAACCGGCGGCCCCGGGAAACCATCGCATTGAGCCGGCCGGTCGCCCATCTCCGCCAACCCATCCGGCTTCCTCGCGGGCAAGCACTCCTCTTCGGCCCCCAACCTGCGCTTTTCCGCCAGCGGTGGACCTGCTACCGTAGCCCGATGAGTCCACCTACGGCGCGATCTCTCGACCAAGAGAGTGGGCCGAGGAACAGGTTGGGAGGAGCATGCGCCCCGGCGATTCCAAAGAGTTCGCCCCTTGCGACCCGCGCGCGGGAAGGAGCTGGCCGCGACCGCTGGCCGCGCTGCTCGCGGCAGTCATCGCCTCCTCGCTGAACCTACTGTCAGCCGATTCGGGCGCCCAGGAAGGGGCCCTCCCCCGCCGGGCCGGGGGGTGGGAGCAAAGCCGCGCGCTGCGTCAGCTCGAGACGCGAACCGGAGCCTGGGAAGGCTCCCTCTCCCGCCTTTCGGCCGAGTGGGGATTCGAGGCGCCGGTCGATCGCAGCGAGTACCGGGTCGGCCCCGGGGACGAGTTGGTCCTCTCGATCGGGTCGCCTACGGATCTGCTGCTGCCGCTCACCGTCACCGCCGACGGCGCCCTGCTCATTCCCAGTGTGGGTGCCGTCGATCTGCGCCGGCTCACCTTGCACGAAGCCGAGCAACTCGTGGCCGAACGGTGCCGGCCGGCCTATCCGCAGGCCCTGATCAGTCTGCACCTCGTGCGCCCGGCCCTGCTGCGCATCCCCGTCACCGGACTCGTGACCGAGCCGGGCATCTATACGCTGCCCGGCACCGCGCGACTGGCCGATCTCCTTCAGGTGGCGGGTGGCCTGCGACCGAGCGCCGACTCGCGGAGAATTCGAATCGGCACGCGGGGTGACGCGGTCTGCCTGGCCGACTACCTGACCTGGCGGGCGTTGGGACGGGGTGAAGGCAACCCCTTGCTTCAAAGCGGAGAGCAGGTCCACGTACCGCCGGCCACCGCCTCCTATCGCGTGCGCGGCACCTATGGGGCTGAAGACGAACCCGCGGCCGGCTCCAGCGTCATCGACCGCCCGTTCGAGCCCCGGGTGCGCTTGATCGCCGCCAAGGGCGGAGACGATTTGGCCTTCGTCATCGAGGCCGCCGGCGGGCTTCCCGCGGGCCATTGCGAGACCGGCGTGTGGGTGACCCGCATGCGAGACGGTGAGAACGACGAGGCACGAATCTGGGTACCGCTGGACGCTTGCCCCGGCTTCGAGATGCGTCCCGGCGACATCGTCGATGTCCCGTTCTGCCGTGAGTGGATTGCCGTGGCCGGGTCGATCAACCGGCCGGGCCTCTACCCCTATCTGGCCGGGCAAACGGTGGGCGACTATGTCCTCGCCGCCGGCGGTCCCACGCTGACGGGCAAGAACAACGGCTGGGAGATCTGGGATCCAGTGACCGGAGAGCGGCACTCGGCCGCCCCGCAGGATACGCTGTCGGCCGGCGAGCAGGTGTGGGTACCCGAGCGACGCGCGCACAAGATCTCGACCCTTCTGACGCCGATCGGCACGGCCGTTGCCCTGGTCGTCTCGATCGTGGCCTTGACGCGCTAGCCCTGTGCCGAACGCGGTACCCGCTGCGGACTCTCCACGCCTTCCCGCAACCACTCCGCCGCAGTGCGCGCGTCGTATCCGGCCGCGTACCAAGTGGCCGCGATCTCTACGGGAATGGCCCGCCACGCGAAGCCGGCGGCCGCCAGAGGATCGGGAACGCCTTGCTCGATCCATTCCCGGGACTGTTTCGGCCCCATGCCCGCACGCCGCCACTGCGCCGCCTGGTAGGGCTGTAGTCCCTGGCGCGTCCAGTCGTCGGCCTCCTCGAGCGGGATGCCCGCCTCGCCATAGCCGAACCGGCCGCGATAGAGGCCGAAGAGGTGCAAGATGTCGATCGACAATCGGCCCAGCGCCACGGGCAAGGTCAGCGTGAGATCGAGCAAGTGGGCGCCATCGGCGTGATCCACCTCCGGCTCGCGCCCCTTCCAGTGCTCGAAACAGCCGGTCGCATCCTCGCGTTCCTCCATGGCCGCCAGCAGATGTTGCCGCCAGCGATCGGCCACGGCCTCTTGCTGCATCACCTCGCCATAGCGCACCAGGCCCCGCAGGTAATGTTCTCTCGCATAGGCCTGTTCGCAGAAGGTCGCCACGCGCACAGCGCGCACGCTTCGGTCGCGGCACACCGTTCTGGCATCGGTCGATTCGAGAAGCGTCACGCTCAGCCGGTCGTAGCGCTGGCGCGACCGTTCCAGCAGCCCCCACACGCGAGCCGCCTCCTCGCTCAGGTTTTCCCCGTCGGCGACACGCAGCACCGGCTCGTGCCGCTCGAAGCACCGCCACCACGCTTCGAGATCGTCAAGGGTCTGTTGGACCTCGTCTCGGACATCATGAGAGTTCGGCGACCGAAGCAGTTCGGCCAGCACGGTCTGGTGCACGAAGAGCCCTTGAGAGGCGGCGGTGAGCGCGTTCAAGAACCCATGAGTGACCTTGAGATCACCGATGCGCTCGTCGCTGAGATCGAGTGCCATGAAGCCTCCTCGTCGTTCCTCTCGTTCCTTCGCTCGCAAGATTTCATTTCCCGCGATGCAATGCAAGGGCAGTCCACCCCGGGATCCGGTGGGGCGCTACATCACGGCCGCAACGGCTGAGACCGCCGAATCACACCCGCGGTGGAAGAGGCCATGAATCCCGCTTCTCCCCTCTTGATATCGGTTCCCCGGCAAGCGAACCTTGAGGGCAGGGCTCATCAGGGCAGGATTCATGAGGCCAGGACTCATCAGGTGAGGGCTGATGACAACACGACGCTCCGAGATCTACGAACGAATCTACGCCGTCGTCCGCCGTATTCCGCGGGGACGCGTGGCAACCTATGGTCAGATCGGCGAACTGGCCGGCCTGCCGCGCCAGCCCCGTCTGGTCGGGTACGCACTGCGGGCCCTGCCGGAGGACAACGATGCGCCCTGGCACCGTGTCATCAACGCGCGCGGGATGGTGAGCCGGCGGGCCGACCCCAACGATGAGGAGTTCCAGCGGTTCCTGTTGACGGCCGAAGGGGTCGAGTTCGACGAGCAGAACCGAACCTCCCTGGCTCGCTACCAGTGGAAGCCGCGCTAGCTTCCTGGCGCCGCGGCCACGCCCGGGTCGCTGCCGGTCTAGTGGCCGGGCCAGTGGCCGGGCTAGTGGCCGCGCTAGTGGCCGCGCTAGTGGCTCCAGCGGTTCACGGCAATGAAGACGCCCTCGCCCTCGAAAGCGCCTTCGCTCGCCGATTCATCCGGCGATCGCCCCACGTGCTGGTACTGCCCTCCCATACGCAGGAACATATCCGCTCGCAGTCGAATGCTGAAGGAAGCGCCGAGCCGGTAGGTGAAGGCCAAGCGGTCGCCATCGGGCGGGAACCGGTCGAGGGAACCCACGCCGCCTCCCGCGCCCTCCAACGCCAGAGCAACGCGCGAGGTCACTCCGAAGAAGAACTGCAACCCTAGGCTCACGCCGAGCCCGCTGGTATTGGCGTTGCGGCTTCCCGCCGAGGGCTCGCCGGTCTCGGGACCCACATGTCCCCGTGAGACGAAGACAGCCACCTCGCGCGTCCATCGCAAACCACCACGCAGTGGGCTCGAAGCCCCCAACGCGCCCCGGTGGAACGTCACCTCGGCACCGGCATCGTCCATCTCGAGACGGCTGTAAGAGAGGAACCGGAACGGACGCCAACGGTCGATGAGCTCGGTTCGATGGGGCCTGCCCGAGCCCTGTCCCCAGGCCGCTGGTCCGGCCGGACTCCCGGCAGCATCCGGCGAAAGCACCCCGAGGTAGAGGGATGCCGCCACCCACAGGAGCAGCCCGACAGGGGACACCAAGCTTAGGATCCTTATCCTTTTACTCCTGTGCCGTTTAGCGACACTGCCCGTCCGGGAGAAACTGCAGCTACGGGAAATCACGACCTCGACGACTTGCCTCATGACTCCTAGGCTCTCACAGGAGGCCAACGCAGCGCAAGAGATACAACACCTTCATCTGCAATGAGTTACAACCACTGGTCCAGTCGGCGCGCCCCCCCCCTCGCGACCGGTGGGCGGGGATGACGCTTTCTTTTCTTGTGAACACCCGGCCGACTTCGAGCGTCTGGAAGGGTGAGGGAGGGACTGATGATGCGACGCGTACACCTTGTTCTTGGGATTGGCCTTCTGCTTCTCACCGCGGGGTTGTGCTCCCCAGCCGCGGAAGCCGCCTCTTGCGCTCACGCTCGACCACTCGACCTGACGATCGATGTCGCCGGCATCAGCATGAGCGTCGTCGGGAGCGTGGGCACCGATGGCACCTGCTCGGGGATGCTGACGCTGAAGCTGGATCCCGAAGGGGCTCTGGTGCCGGATGTGCCGGTGCTGAGGAAGATCGGTATCCGGCAACTGAGCATCCGATTCTAGCGGAGGCTTCCAGCCGCCGCATTGCCCGAACCCCGAGTGCCCGTTTCACGAGCCCCGGACCGACTGGCACTTCATCCGCCACGGCAAGCGCCGCGGCCGCGACGGCCGTCTGCGTCAGCGCTACCTCTGCCGGCACTGCAACCGCGAGTTCGGCGCCACCGCCTTCAAGACCACCTACTGGCTGCGCAAGCCCGCGCTGCTCGAACCCATCGCCGCCAACGTCTGTGAAGGCAGCGGCTTGCGCCAGACCGCCCGGCTCCTGGGCACGACCCACACCACCGTCATGCGCCACCTCGCCCGCCTGGCCCGCCACTGCCTGCTCACCCACCAGGGCTTTCTCGAGCAGGCCAAGATCGCCGAGCCCCTGGTCTTCGACGGCTTCGAGTCCTTCGTCCACTCCCAGTACTCGCCCTTCCATGCCAACCTCGCCGCCGGGAGCGAGAGCTGGTGCCTCTATCACTTCACCCTGAGCCCCTTGCGCCGCAAGGGCCGGATGACCGAGGAGCAGAAAGAGCGTCGCGCCGAACTCGAGGCCCGCTTCGGCCGACCCGATCCAAAGGCGGTCGAGTACGGCATCTATAGCCTGCTCAAGCACTTGGTGCCCCGCGTTTCCATGGCCCCCTGCTGCCTATACTCCGATGACCATGCGGCCTATCCCCGGGCGATCAAGCGCCTGACCAATGAAGGGACCCTCGGCAGCTACATCCACCAGATCACCTCATCGAAGGAGTGGCGCACCTGTGCGAACAAGCTCTTCCCCGTGAATCGGGCCGACCTGCTGCTGCGCCACGCCTGCGCCAACCACCGGCGCGAGAAGGAGCCTGAGGGGCCGAACTGGCCCGGCGAGACCGCGGCGATGCAGGCGAGCCTGGCGCGGCGGCGCTACAGCTGGAAGGACATCTTGCAGCGCCGGCTCTTCCCCGGCCACCACAGGTTGCCGCCTGAGTGGCGGGCGCTCTACGAGGGGCGCGTCACGCCCCTCTTCGCCGGCTGCGAGCCGAGGGGACTGGGGTTGGCGTATGCGGCGTAGGCGTGGGGAGCGATGGCAGATCGATCGGTTGCGCTCGAGTGGACCGCAAGCGCTCGGCGGCAAGCCGGCTAAGGCAGGCGATTGGGTCAGGAAGCACCTGGGCGACCGGCTCGCATGCCCGCCCCCCCAGGTCCCGGGCAGCAAGACGGGATTCTTCGCACCACAACCCAAGAGAAACCGGTCCCCCCGACAGGGAGGACCGGCTCCGAAGACCTCTGTCTTCAATCGACCTACTTGAACTGACCCTTGATCGAACCCCAGCTGGCGTCCTCGGCCGGCGTAGCGCCACCGCAGAACTCCATCAGAGCGGGGATGACCGAATCGGGGAAGTTGGTGCAGCCGAACTCGACCGTCGAGAAGAGCGCGTCGGCCAGCGAACCACCCTCGGCCGGGCCGTAAGGCGGATCGGTCATGGTGAAGGTCACAACACCCTGGCTCGCAGGGAAGACCTCATCCGTGTACCAATCGTTGCTGCCAAAGCAGGGAACGTAACCGGGCTCGGAAACGCCCTCGAGCGGGCCGCCAACCGTGCCTTCCCAGTCCATCATGTAGCCCGGGAACACCACGTCTTCGATCACATCCACCACGCCGCAGTAGCTCGTGACGAAGTTGTAGACGGCAGCCCCGCCACCGTAGAGCATGTCCTGACCGATGGCGAACAAGCAGCCACCACCATCCACATACGCCGCGGCCGTGGCCATGTCGGCGCTGTAGTTGTAGCTGGTCCACCAGTTGTCCGAGGAGAGGAAGAAGATGGCGTCGTAGTCCGAGGTCGTACCCCAGTCGCCCATCGGATCATAGATCACATTGACGGTGTGACCCATGTTCTCGAGGCCGGTCTGGTAGACACCGGAGACGTCGGTGAACATGTCCTCCAGGATGTTGACAATCAGGACGTTTCCGCGGTTGTTCTGATCCACGTACCCCTGATCAACCCCTTCGACGACTTCAGGCCCGCGAGCGATGTCTGCCGCCATCGCCGTGCCGACCATCAGGAAAGCCGCCAGCAGAACAGTAAAGATGCGCATGGAAAACTCCTCCTTACCCGCCCTGCCCTCACGCCCCGTGCGTTCCGGGCAGAGACAGATGCTGTTGCGGAAAAACCAAGCTGCTTGGCAAATGGTCTCAGCGACCATTCCGAACACGGATCAAGTATACCGCATTCCGAGGTTGTGATGCAAACCTCAGCCTCAGCCTCTTATCCCCGAGTGCGCCGCTGGCTTACATCGGCCCAACACACACAACGACTTTGAATTGAGGCTCTTAGCCATTCCTAGACTTTACCCGAGATACGTCCCCCGGCCTCGAGACCGCATGGGCCCAGGAGACATCGGGTACCCCCGGCCCCCGCTACCTCCTCCACCGTGTCGCCCGGCGCCGCTCGCGCCTGGCCTCCTGCGCCTCGAACTGCTCCAAGATCCGCGTGATGCGAGCCTGTGACGGCTCACCCATTCCGCCGCTATCACGCAGCGCCGTCAACGCGGCCCGGAGTTCGGGCCACTGCAGGGCAACCCCGTGGCGGCTCGCGCGATCGAGGAGTTCGAGCGCCACGCCTTGGAAATCTGAGGAATCCCCGGCCAGCACCTCCACGAGTTGCGGCTCCAGAATCCGGGTGAGGCGATAGAGCTGGAAGAAGCGATCCTTCTCCTGGGGATCCTCGATGGCAAAGGTGCTGTCCCGAATCCCGCCCGCCTGATCGCCGTACTCCGCGAGCAGGAGCGGCAAGACGCGCGCCTCGCCAGATGCCGCCATCGCCTCCAGAACGCTCTCGCGCTCGCGGCGGGTCTGGGCTAGGTCGAGGAGCGCTTCGAGGTCGCCGAATCCCTCGGCCCCGACTGCAGGAGCCGCCAGTAGGAGGATCTGACGAGACGGTACCTCTCCCCGGGAACGATACCCGCCAATCACGTCGGCCAGAAGCTCACGGCTCCGCGGGTCAGGCGAACGAGCGAGCATGGCAACCGCGTGGCCCGTCCGCTCCTGGTCCTCCGAGTGCAGGTAGCCTTCCATTCGCTCGAACATCTCGTCGGAGGTCGTGAACTGGGCGGCGGCGATCTCGATCTGCTTGACGATGACCGGAGAGAACTGACCATCATCGGCCATCGTGAGAAACGCGGCTCCAACCGCCTCGCGCTCATCATCACTGAAATCATCCTGGATCTCGTTGACGTGGCGCATCAAGCCGGCCTTGCACGAGGCATCGACCGTGGGATCGGTGAGCAGGAAGATCAGATCGGACACCGGAAGCGTGCTGACGCTCAGACGGGCGCGGATGAATCCCTCGAGCTGGCCTGCGACGGATGCGTCGTGCGAGGATGAGCAATACCACAGCAGATCGGCTGCACCGAATTGTGTCAGAAACCCGGCCATGCGGGCGCGGGCTTCGTCTTCAGGAAGGGTTCGCCACACGGCCGAGGAGTCCCGCCAGGCCTGCGTGGCATCCTCGAAGGTAGCGAAATCGGATGCCATGGCAGCCGAGAAGCCGCCCGCCATCGCGATCACCGCTGCCGCAAGCACAACAACAGCCCTGGCGACACCGGCGGCCCTATCGACAACAGCGGTCGTGGCAACAGCAGTGGCCCTAGCGAACAGGGGGCCCAGCGCCGATTCGATCACGGTCTTGTGCACGTGCATGCTCCTCCTACTCTCAACGCGTCTGCTCGTGATGCTTCGACGACACCTCGGTCGCGGCCACCTAGCCACCTAGCCACCTAGCCACCTAGTCGTTCTGACCCGCACCCGCCCCGGCTTGTTCCAACGCTTCCAGACTGGGGAGCCGATCGGCGGCCTGATCCACGGGCAGCCTACCCAGACGCGCAAACTCGCGCAGGTGGTGCTCGGCGCGTCCGGGCTCGCTCAGCTTCTCCTGATAGATGCGCGCCAGGAAGCCATGCAGAAGCAAGGGGTATCCGCCTCGGGCCAGTGCCGAATCGTAGTCCGCCGCAGCCGCCCGCCAACGGCCCCGCGATGCGTGCACGGCGGCTCGCCGAATCCACGAGTCTGGCGAGGAAGGCAACTGCTCGATGGCCCGGCCCAGCGCCCACTCGGCGCTGTCGAACTCGCCGGCCTCGAAGAGCGCCTGGCCCCACCCCGAATAGGCTCGCGGCGAATGCTCCTGGATGGCCAAGGAAGCTCGGTAGGCCGCCCCGGCCTCCTCGAGCCGCCCGGCCCCACGATAGGCATTGCCGAGAAAGAGCCAGACCGAGTTGTTGCGAGGATCCCGGGTGATCGACTCCTCCAGGATACGAATGGCCTCGTCAAACTCCTGGCGGCGGAGGAGACCCATGGCCCGGTCCTGGTGGGCGAAGAAGTAAGGCGCCATCGTCTTGGGATCGGGTAGGTCGGCGCTGTCCAGATCCGTTGCGGGCCCGGAGGTGGCGACATAGCCCAGCGACTCCAGCCGAGCGCGCTCCTCCGCGGTCGGTATGCGATGCGCCCGGGCCAGGTCCTCGCCCGTTCCGGCCAGGAACTCATCGAGCTGCTGCTCCAGCCGCCTCGCCTCCTGGGGACGATGGCCGGCCAGGTTCTCGAGTTCGCCCGGATCGGCGCGCAGATCGTAGAGTTCCTCGGTCGGCGCCCGGATGTACTTCCAGTCAGCCGTACGCACACCGTAGAGCGGTGCCCAATGATAGCTGATCATGGGACTGAGCGTCTCGCAGTAGGCGGGTCTCTCCGCGACCTCCTCTGCCCTCATCAAAGGCACGAGCGATGCGCCCTCGGCCGGCAGTGATGAGGCTGGCAGTGACCAGGCCGGGGTCCGGGTGAGTTCGAGTAAGGTGGGTGCGACATCGATCAGGCTCGTTTGCGCCCTGATGCGCAGGCGCGGAGCGGTGGCCTCATAGCGCCCGTTCTCGGCCGGCGGCCTCAACACCGAGACCACCTTCACGGCGCAGTCGTAGATGAACACCGCGTGGGTGGGCTCGCCGTGCTCCCACAACGACTCTCCGTGGTCACTCACCACCCAAATCAGGGTATTCTCGGCCAGGCCGTAGGTCTCGAGCGCATCGAGCACGCGGGCCAGACAGAGGTCCTGATAGGCCAGCTCGCCGTGATACGGCTGATCCGGATACTGGGCAGCATGCGGCATCGGCGGCTGGTAGGGCGTGTGCGCATCGAAGAAGTGAACGAACAGGAAGAACGGCCGGTCTTCCTCGCCCCGCTGGCGCCGCGCATGGTAGTCGGCCAAGTACCGGGTCGTTCGGCTCACGATGATCTCGCCCGGCAGCTCCACCGTGCCGGGACCCAGTCCCGGCTCCGGCCCCCACAACCGGTCTTCGTAGAACTCGAATCCCTGCGCCAGGCCGAAACGCTCGCTCATGACGAACGCGGCGACGACCGCGGCGGTGGTGTACCCGGCATCCCGGTAGGCGGCGGCCAGTGTGGGCGTGGGCACAGCCAGTGCGTGCTCGATGTTCTCGCGAACGCCGTGGCGGTAGGGATTGTCGCCCGTGAAGAGCGAGGCATGGGCCGGCAAGGTGTTCGGCACCGGCGTGATCATCTCGGTGAAGAGGAAGCCGTCGCCGAGTACCCGGTCCAGTCCCGGCGTTGGCACCGGGCCGCCGCCGCAGGCCTCCAACCGGTCGGGCCGAGTGGTATCCAGGCTGACGAGCAGGACATTCCATGGCTTCTTCGGGCCGTCGCCATCGGCCCATGGCCGAGGCCTCTCCCGGTTCAGGAGCAGGTACGCACCGGCGCCGATGACGAGCACGGCCAGGCCGAGCAGCAGCAGCCGGCTTCCGCTGAAGGGGAGCGCAAGGCCACCTCGCCTGGAACGCGCCGCCTTGCCACGCGAACCGGCGCCATCGCGCCGGCCTGCTCCTTGCACCGAGCGCGACCGCGAGGAAGAACGCTCCTCGCCGTGCGCCTGTTTCCGGGATGATTTTTTGCTGGATGACATGCGCAGAGACTAGCAAACGGCGCCGGCCGATGCAGCGCCGTTTGGCATCCGTGCAAGGAAAGAACGCCCCCGGGCACGTCACAACCGGCAGGTCGCCTTGCCCGCGACGCGGGGTCCGCCAGCTAGCGAAACATGCTCTTGATCTCGCCCCAGCTCGACGACGCGGGCGGGGTGGTGCCGCACTCGGGCGGATGCGCGCCGATCAAGCCACACTCGGGGTTCGGCGGCGAGCCCGGTGTACAGGGCGACCGGATCGAGATCGTGAAGTCCCCCCCGGTGGCATCACAGAAGAGCGGATCCTCGGCGATGTTGCCCTCGATGCCGTACTGGCTCTCGACCGGCCCGGTCCAATCACCGGCGCCGTTGCCGAAGATATCGCAGCACGCCAGGCTGACCGGACTGGAGACGCCGGCGCTGATCGCCGCGCCGTCGCGGCCGAAACTCAAGATGGAGTTCTCGACGGTGGCCGCAACGTGTCCGTAGAGGCGAATGCTGCTCCCCTCCACGGCGCTGTTGCCGTAGAAGGTGCACCCGGTCACATAGGCCGGCACCTCGATGCTGGGTGAAGCGAGCAGTAGCGCGCCGCCGAGCTCCCCGCCTTCGTTGTCCGCGAACGTGCAGCCCGACACGATGCCGGTTCCCTGGTAGGCGAGCTGATAACTCAGTCCGCCGGGACCCATCGTCGAGATGTTGTCCTCGAACCAGCAATCCTGGATCTTGACATCCATGGCGCCCTCGATGCGGACCGCTCCACCACCGGCGGCGAAGTTGCCATCGAAACGACAGCCGCTGAGCGCCAGTTCTCCGGCATCGCACAGCAGACCCCCACCTCGCTGGGTCGCGCGGTTCTCCTCGAAGAGGGTCGATGCCACCAGGATGAGCGCGTTGGGGTTGTTGCGCAGGGCGATCCCGCCACCGAGACCCGCTTCGTTGCCGGTGAATTCGCAGTTGATCACCGCCGGCGTGGCAAAGAACGAATCCAGCCCGGCCCCCAGACCGGCCTCGTTGTTCTCGAAGCGGCAATTGATGAAGATGGGGCTGCCGTTGCGGCAGAAGACGCCGCCGCCTCCGCCGAGTGCGTACCCGTCGCGGAAGATGCAGTTGACGAACTGAGGCGAGGAGAAGGCGACCATCACGCAGCCGCCCTTGTAGTAGTAGGGATCCTCTTGCGCGCGGCCATGCGCCACCGTGACCCCGCGCAGGATGGAGTCGGGCCCCTCGTTGTCGGTGAAGTAGAAACCGCGGCGCGGAGACGACAGATCGCCGCCGCAATCGATGATGCAATTCTCCGGCACACCGGATCGGGACCGAACCGTGATGGCCCGTCCCACGAAGTAGATCTCGCTGTTCCCGTGGCCGTTGTAGATGCCATCGGCGAGTTCGATCTCATCTCCATTCGAGGCGGCAAAGATGGCGGCCTGGATGGTTGGATAGTCGCCGCTGCCATCCGGGTAAACGTGCAAGACGGCAGCGTCGCCGCAGGCCACTAGAAAGAGCCCGACCGCAAGACACAGAGTGAACCGCAACATGGGTTCCCCCCTTCTCGGATAGATCATGGACAAGGACTCGGGCGGCGCAGACATCCGAAGCGTAGGTCATGTGGGCCGGGTCGGCAAGCTGCCTCGAAGAAACCCTTCCTCCTTTTCATGCGCCTTTTATTGCGTCTTTTCGGGCGCCTGTGCCTGCCGAATACTCCATCGGCCGCCATTCGCAGGGCTTACGCGACACTGATTCCTGCCGGATCGGCCGATCTGAGATCTTACTTGCCACCCAACACTCCGATCAGCGACCCTCTCGCTTCGTGATTCCGGTCAACAGCCGATCAAAATCAGGATACCAGCACCATGGCCTGGCTTGCCATCTTGTTCAGCATGCTCCATGGGATGCTTCGCTCCCGAGCTTCCCTACAGATCGAGAACTTGGTATCCCCTCGGTGAACCCAGCCCAGCCTCTCTCGGGCCACCTGTTTGCCTTCCTGAACCGCCGGCGCAACCGCCTGAAAAGCTTATGCAATGCGAGCAGCAGATCCGCAGTCTGGCTCTGGGAAAACGCAGCTACCTTTTTGGCCGGATCCGACGAGGGGGCGCATCACGCAGCTGTGCTCTACAGCCTGTTGCGCACCTGCGCGCTTCACCGCGTCAAGCCACACCCCTACCTGACGGATGTGCTGCACAAGCTGGCCTCTGGGTGGAAGAACAGCCGCCTGGATGAACTCCTGCCCGAGAACTGGCCCCCAGCGACCGTCTGACGTGGCTTGCTCACGCCGAGTCGCTTGATCCCCCCTGCCAGGGCTCCCCCGTCCGCCACCCTCGTGGGCTGGGTTCACCGAGGGGATACTCATGTTCTGATCCCAGGAGATAGAGCGTCGTTGCGTCAGGAGCTGTCGTTGTCTGCACATGGGTAACGCTGTCTTCTCCACAGCCCAATGTCCAGGCCGCGATGAAGATCAGGCATGACCACCACAATAGGCCCTGCAGTTGCATGAAAACGGGGTGATTCGAGCAATTAGAACTTGAAAAGTGGC
>CAZNJE010000060.1:0-30247 GCA_964573295.1 uncultured bacterium
GCAACACAGACTGCAACTCGGACAACTAGGGCCGAATCACAGTGCCTGCATGTGGCTTGAGTTTCTGTCTAGGACGATGCGGAGTGTAGGGCGGGAGTGCGCCCGATATCCCCCCCCCGCCTTACAATTGTCACGAAATTTGATCTAAGAATCAAATAAATCAATTTGAGAGTTGACAAAGTGAACTTCAATGTCGATAATATGTGCATTGGAGGGTTTTGATATGGATATTTCAAAAGTGAGGTGCCCGGAATGTCACAAACCGATGCAGATCACGAGTGCGCACTGCCCGGACTGCGGCGTGAGCATCCAGGGCGAACTGGAAGTCTCGGCGCTGGCCCGGCTTTCGTTGGAGGACCAGCTCTTCGTGGTGGCTTTCCTGCGAACCCATGGTTCCATCAAGAAGATGGAAGGCCTGTTTGGGATCTCCTACCCGACGGTCAAGAACCGTTTGCACGCCATCGTCAGGCAGCTCGATCAGACCTTCGAGGCCCCCACGCCGAACAGCTCGGTGCTCGATCAACTGGCGGCCGGCGAGATCAGCGTGGACGACGCGCTGAGGAGGATTCGGTAATGGTCCCATCGCTGCTCATGATCCGTGTCGGCGAAAGAGGGCGGATTCCCATCGCGTTGCCGGTCTTCCTGTTGTGGCCCTTGCTGGCCCTGGGCGCCCTGGTCGTCGGGCTCGGGACCTTGGGAACGTCCCGGGCATCGGCGCTCGGGCGACGCATGCGGGCGGGCTGGTTGGCCATTCAGGCCGTCGGCCAGCTACGTGGGTTGAAGATCGATGTCAGCGAGAAGGATGGGCAACGCGTGTTCATCTGGTTTCTCTAATCAAGCCGGCGTCCTTGAGGCGGCCTATCCGGGACGTCCGTAGGTCACGGCCAATCCGGGACAACCGATACACAGGACGCCTGAGGCGGGACGACTGAAGGAGGTAAGACATGTCACACGAACGCAAGCAAGTGCTCGAACTGCTGGCCGCCGGCAAGATCACGGCCCAGGAGGCCGAGCGGCTCCTCGAGAAGCTCGATCAATCCGCCGCCACCACGACCGAAGATGCATCCGCCGGAGAGGCGGGTGGAGGAAGGGCGGTCGGGGGCTCCGCAGGGGGCTCCGCCGGGGGCTCCGCCGAGGGAGACCCGCTGCCGCCCATCCCGCCCGAACCGCCCCGCGCGCCGAAGTTCCTGCGGATCGTGGTGGATTCCACCGACGGCGACAAGGTCAACATCCGGGTGCCCACCTCGCTCATCCGAACCGGCATCAAGCTGTCGACCATGCTGCCCGAGAATGCCAACGACCGCCTGCAAGAGAAAGGGATCGATCTCTCGCAGCTGAACGGCAAGGAGGGCGAGGAGCTGCTCGAGGCCCTGCGCGAGCTGACGGTCGACGTCAACTCCAAGGATGGCGAGCGGGTTCGCATCTACTGCGAGTAGGACTCGCGCGGGACCGCATCTACTGCGAGTCGGACCGCGCGGGTTCGCCTCGGTCCCTGAGTGCATGCCCCAGGCGCCTTCGCGCGTGGCTCACCTTCGGCTCCCGATTGAGCCTGACCGACCGTTGTGGTAGCATCCTTCGGCTGTACACAGACCGTTCGTCGGCGGCCGCCACCGTTACCGCCACCGCGGCCGCCGGCCGGTCCGGCGCTGGTTTCGGCCCCCACGGGGGCCTCATGCTTATCCCGCGTGCATCCGGAGGAGGATCATGAAACTCGTCGAGTGCGTTCCCAATATCAGTGAAGGACGTGACCATGCCGTGATCGATGCCGTCACCGCCGAGGTGAAGGCCGTCGATGGCGTGACCCTGCTGGACGTCGATCCCGGGGCGGACACCAACCGGACGGTGATCACCTTCGTGGGCGAACCCGACCAGGTGGTGGAAGCCGCGTTTCGCCTGATCCGAAAGGCGGCCGAGCTGATCGACATGACGACACACACCGGCGAGCACCCGCGCCAGGGGGCCACCGACGTGTGTCCCTTCGTGCCGGTTTCGGGCGTCACGATGGACGACTGCGTCGAGCTGGCCAACCGGCTCGGCAAGCGCGTGGGCGAGGATCTGGGCATCCCCGTCTTTCTCTACGAGCACGCGTCGCGCACGCCCGAGCGCAAGAGCCTGGCCGACATCCGCGTTGGTGAGTACGAAGCCTGGCCGAGCAAGCTGGGTAAGCCGGAGTGGGCGCCCGAGTACGGGCCGAACGAGTTCCTGCCCAAGACCGGCGCGGTGGTCATGGGCGCGCGAGAGTTTTTGATCGCCTACAACGTCAATGTCGATACGCGTCACAAGAAGCTGGCCCACCAGATCGCCCTCGACATTCGCGAGAAGGGGCGCTTTCGGCGTGATGAGAACGGCAAGTTCGTGCGCGACGAAGAGGGCCAAAAGGTCCGCCAGGCGGGGCTCCTGCAAGAGTGTCGCGCGGTCGGCTGGTACATCGACGAGTACCGCAAAGCGCAGATCTCGATCAACCTGACCAACTACCATGTGACCTCGGTCCACAAGGCCTTCGACACCTGCTGCGAGGTGGCCGGCAAGTACGGTTTGCGGGTGACCGGCAGCGAGATCGTCGGGCTCGTGCCGCGCGAAGCCATGCTGCGCGCCGGGCGCCACTACCTGCAGAAGCAGGGCCTGTGGGTCGGCGTGCCGGAGAAAGAGGTCATCGAGGCCGCCATCCGGTCGCTGGGTCTCGATGAGGTGGCCCCCTTTGACCCCCAGGAGAAGATCATCGAGTACGCCGTCGCGAAGCGGGCGGACTCGCTGGTGGCGATGACCTGCAGCGACTTCGCCGACGAGCTATCGACCGATTCCCCGGCGCCGGGTGGGGGCAGCGTGGCCTCGCTGTGCGGTTCGTTGAGCGCCGCCCTCTCGGCCATGGTGGCGGCCTTGACCCGGGAGAAGAAGGGTTACGAGGACGTTCAGCAGGAGCTGGCCGAGGCGGCGGATCGGGGTCAATCGCTCAAAGACGCGTTCCTACTCGACGTGGACCGCGACACCGACTCGTTCAACGCCCTCATGGATGCGATGCGGCTGCCCAAGAAGACCGAGGAGGAGCAGGCGGCGCGGGACGAGGCCATCCGGCTCGCCACCGAAGATGCCACGCGGATTCCGTTCGGGGTGCTCGAGCGCAGCCTCCCGGCGCTCGAGCTGGCGGCGATCGTGGCCGAGAAGGGCAATCGGAACTCGCTCAGCGACGCCGGCGTGGCGGCGCTGACCGCCCGTACCTGTGCCGAGGGCGCCTACTATAATGTGCTGATCAATCTGGAGAGCCTCGAGCCGTCCGAGTTCACGAAGACGACGCGGACTGAGGCCGACGATCTCTACGCGCGCGCTCTCGAGCAGGCGGATGCCATTGCCGAGAAGGTCCGCATGCAGCTCCTCGAGGCGCTCAAGAAGTAGGCGGCGGCGGATCCGTCGACGTGGGTGGATTGGTCGGCCCGGGTGGATCGGTAGGCGTAGGTGGATCGGTCGGCCCGGGTGGATCGGTAGGCGTAGGTGGATCGGTCGGCCCGGGTGGATCGGTAGGCGTAGGTGGATCCGTAGGCGCGGGTGGCGCCGCGGGGTTCTGACCCTGCGACAACCACTCCTGGGCGGCTTCGATCGACGGGAAGGCGCGGATTTGCACGCCCCGGTTCTGGCCGGCGGTTTCCAGGAACCGTTCGATCTCCCGATTGGTCTCGCCGTAGACGGTGGCGATGCGCAGGATCGTGGGCCAGGCCGTCTCGGCCAAGAAACCGGCGAACTCGTAGTTCTCCACGACGGAGGTGCCGCCGGATATCTCGCGGAGATCTACCAGAAGCGCATGCTTGCCGTGCTCGGCGCAGTAGTCTCTGGCGTACAGCACGCTCGCCTTGTTCTCCGCGAGGTTCTCTTGGCCACGCAACGCCATGACGACGTATCGCTCGCGGACTTCCATGTGGTATTCGTAGGCCATGTCGCCTCGACCGCCCGCGCCCAAAGCGGGTGTGCAATATCTACGAATCGAACGTGGCCTGATCCATGCCGGAGGAACCCGCCCCGACGCCCTCCCGCCGCAATGCCAGGAGAGTGATGTCATCGATGGCTTCACCACTCTGCACGAACTGATGGGTGGCATCCAGCAGATTCTCCAGAACCTCCTGGGGGGCGCATCCTCGCTTGGCATACAGGCAGGTTCGCAAGCGCTCGATGCCGAACATCTCGTCGTGTGCGTTTGTGGCATCGGTCAGCCCGTCGGTGTAGAGGATCAGTGAGTCCCCGGGTTGCAGCAATGCTGCATGCGAATCGTAAGGCGTCTCCGCGAACGCTCCCAGCACCAGTCCGCCCTCGGTCAGCTGGGTCAGCTCGCCATTGGCCTTGAGCACGAAAGGGTGCTCATGACCGGCGTTGACGTACTCCAACTCGCCCGTGCGGGCGTCGATCACCCCCAGGAACAGGGTTGCGAACTCGGTCAGACTGGTGGACTCATGGATGAAGCGATTGAGGTTGCGCACCAGCTGGCCGCAGTCTTCGCAGGTGGGTAGCATGCTGCGCAGCGAGGCTCGCACGCTCGACATCAGGAGGGCGGCCGGCGTGCCCTTTCCCGAGACATCGGCCATCACGAAGAGGATACGGTGATCATCCAGGGACACGTAGTCGTAGTAGTCACCACCGACCTGACGGGCGGGAAGAGAGTGACCGGCGAACTCGAGCCCCTGGACCTGGGGCGGTGTGGTTGGCAGCAGCCGCTGCTGAATGCGGCGCGCAAGCGATAGCTCACCTTCGAGCCGTTCCTTCTCGAGCGCCGTGCGCTGGGCCACCTCCAGACCGGCGGCCATCTCGTTGAAAGCGCCGGCCAGGCTGGCGAGCTCATCCTGGCCCGAACTCTCGATCCGGAAGGCGAAGTCTCCCGCTTGCAGCCGTTCCGTCCCCTCGCGCAGACGGCTGACCGAGTGGGCGATCGAGCGGCCCATGCGCACCGCCGAGAAGAAGGCGAAGCTCTCGACCCCGACGAAGAGCAGCGCGGCGAAGACCAGGATGATGATGGGCACGTAGCCGACCGGGTTCGAGGGCGAGGTCAATCGAGGGATCAAATCGCCCAGGCGGGCGGTGCCCAGCACCGGGATCCGAATCGACTCCCAGCCCGGGCCTCCGGTCAGATGGGGGGGGCGCCCAATCGCCCCGGCCCGGATCATGCCGTCGGCTCCGTCTTCGGCAGCGCTGTCCGCCCCGGGCGCGGTCCCGGGAGGGCTCCACTGGAGGGCCGGCAGGAGGACATGGCTCGTGTTGATGGGAGAGGGACTCTCCGGCGTGTCCCCACCGTCGCCGTCGCCGGTCGCGGTGTCGAGCAGAGCCTCCGCCGTCGTGAAGCGGTTGTCCCCGGTGAAGGTGAAGGCTTCCTCGATGCGGGATTGACCGTAGAGGCATTCCTCGAGGACGCGCACCCGGCCGGCCGGCAATTCCTCGATGAGCTGGACCCGAAGGCGCCCCTGGTCGGCGGTGAGCACGAAGTCGGCTACGTGAAACGTGCTGCCCATGATTCGCACCAGGCCGGCGCCGCCGGTGACGACGGTGCGGGCGTACCACTCCACCGGCGAGGGCAAGCGCACGGAACGGATCGAGCGGCCGATCGTGAGCGCGTAGGGTTCTTCTTCGGTCTCGGTTTGCAGCGCCAGCGTGACGAGAACCCCGTCCGCCAGGGGCAGCGTTTCTCCTTCCCTGCCATCGGATGCCCGCGCATTGGGTGAGGACCGATCCTGGTTCTCGTCCCGCCACTCGGTGGCCGCGTCGTGCCGCCAGGCCGCGAGTTCGGGCCACCGCGAGGCTATGCGCACGGCCAGCTCGGGGAGTTGCTCGGGCCGGATGAACCGAGGCGTGCCGCGGGGATCGAGGCGCATCGAGACCAGCTCGTCACGGATTCGTTGATCGAGAAGCTCTTGCGAGAAGCGGTGCTGCATCTGGAGCATCTTCGAGGCTGTGCGTACCCGGTGGTTGGCCATCATGAGCAGCGAGATCAGAATGGCGAAGAGCAACAGAAGCGCCACCGGGATCAGTCCTGCGAGCATGTGCGAGACCAGCAGGCGGCGGCCGATCCGGCGTGGTCCAAAGATGAGGCCGAGGGTGAAGCGCATCGTCTGCAGCCCCAGCTGAACCAGCAAGAAGGTCCGTAGGAGGGGGTAGAGGGTCAGCCCGGGCAGAACCTTGCTCCCGGCCCCCGCGGCGGTGTCCGCCACGGCGCTCGCTGCCGCCCCGGCTGCGGCACCGGTGATGGCCCCGGTGACGGGCCCGCCCGCGGGAGCAGCTGGGGAGATGGTCGTGTAGGGCCAGAGCAGGAGTGCCAGGAAGGCGATCGCCCCGGCCAGGGTCGCCAACGGCCGGCGGGATTCGGCGACCTGGCGGGTCCAGCCGGTTCGGATCGCCAGCGGTACGATCAGCACCGGCGTCCATCCGCCGAGCCAAGCGCCCAGGAAAAACGGGATCCACAGGAGGACATCGATGCCCAGCTTGGTACGCGGACTGCCGGCGTCGTCGCGAATCGCACTCCACAGCAGTCCGGCCGCGAAGCCGGCCAGGAGGCCTCCCGCCGCCAACAGCAGGAGAGAGTGCATCTGGGAGGGGCGGCCGGTAAGGGTCGCCTGGTTGACCGGTGGAATCGAGAGCCAGAAGCAGGCCAGGCCCAGCACGGTCAGGATCGCCACGGCCTGGAGCCGGCGAGTGGGGGACCAGCCTCGGAAGGCCGGCAGGCGGGCGGCCAGGAGGCTCGCCGCCAAAGGGAGTATTATGAGATTCCCCACCGCTTCCCCCCTGCGATTTGGTACCGTATTCCCCCGTGTGCCGCCGGATTCGCCTGGCGCGAGCACGTCTTCGCTACGCGCCGCTTTGGGAGCGGGTTGCGGAATAGGGGTACACCAGCGGCGGGAACCGGGGCAAGGCGATTCGATCAGGGAGGCAGGATGCAATCGATCCAGCCGAAACACGAACAGGTCTACTCCGAGTCACGGATTGTCGACATCGCGTTCGACAATCGCGACCTGGATGTCGAGTGCGGGTTCTTGGAGCACCTGAGCCGCAATCTGGGCCGCGGCTGTCTGGATTCCTACGTCGAGATCTGTGCCGCACCCGGCCATCATGTGCACCACTTCGCCGCCCGGGGCGTGCGCTCGTATGCCACGCTGTGTCACTCGGTGATGCTGGGATATGCCGAGGAGAAAGCCTCGCGGTACGGGCAACCTCCCACTACTCCGGAAGCGGACGAACCTTCGGCGTCGCGGCGCGAGATGTCACCACCGGCACGTATCCTCCTGACCGACCCGCACGACTTCTCCTTGCCCGAGGCCGTGGATCTGGCGTTCTGTCCCCGCGGCGCGTTTCACTATGAGCTCACGACCGAGGATGCCCTGACCCACCTGGTGTCGGTGGCCAAGAACCTCGGCCGCGGCGGATTGTACGTGCTCGAGCTGGAGCACCCGGCGGTCTTCTTCGGCCAGCGGCCGGCGGTCTGGGAGTGGGAGGGTGAGCGTGGGGGGACACACGTCCGGGCCACCCGGACGCTGCAGGTGTCGAAGATGAATCCACTCACCCAGATCTGCGATGCCGACCTTCGTTTCGAGGTGACGCGGGCGCCCGAAGAATCCGGCCAACAGATCGTCCGTGATGTCGCGCCCGTTCGCGGCTACACGCATCAGGAATTGCGGACCCTCGTCAAGCAGACCGGGGTCTTCGACTGGGTCGCCACCTTCGGTGACCTGTCAATAGCGCAACCCTTCGACACCAGCGAGGAAGCTCGCATCCAGGTGCCGGTGCTGCGTTGCTCGGTTTGAGGGCGGCTGTGACACCGGCTATGACGCCGGCTATGACGCCGGCTATGACGCCGGCTATGACGCCGGCTATGATGCCGGCTATGACACCGGCTATGACGCCGGCTGTTGCGCGGCTGTTACGCGGGCGCCGAGTTTGGCGCCGAGCACGTGTTTCGATCGGTTTGGTCAGAAGGCTAGAAGGAGACAAGGATCATGAGCAGACAGCGGAGCAGGGGTGTGTGGTGCCGGGCAATCGGGACGATCGTCGCCACGATCGCTTTCGCCGGGATGGGCGTCACCGCCCAAGCCGACGAGATCATGGACCAGATCAACGAGGCCGTCGAACTCTATCAGCAAGGCGACTACTCGGGCGCGGCCTCGGGTCTGGATTTCGCCGCCCAGCAGATCCGGCAACTGCAGGCCGGGCGGGTGTCCGAAGCGCTGCCCGCACCGCTCGAGGGCTGGGAAGCCCACGACCCGGAGACGAGCGCCATGGGGGCGGCGTTCTTCGGCGGCGGGATCTCGGCGGGCAGGTCTTACGAGAAGGGCGATGCCCGCATCGAGATCCAGATCTTGAGCGAGACGCCCATGCTCCAGGGTGCGCTGATGCTGCTCAACAACCCCATGCTGGTGTCCTCGTCCGGTCAGAAGTTGACGCGCGTGAAGGGCAACAAGGCGCTGGTCGAGTACGACAAGACCGACCAGTCGGGTGAGATGAGCATCGTGATCATGAACACCGTGCTAGTGACGATCAACGGTTCGAGTGCCGCGCTCGAGGACATGACCGCCTACGCTGAGGCGATCGACTACGACCTGATCAAGACCCTGGCCTCCGGCCAGTAGCCTGCCGCCGGGGGAGGGGGCCACCCCTCCCCCCGCCAGGGACCATACGCACTAGAATCCTCTGGCCAACTCCTCAAGGAAGTCTTCAAAGGGCATCACCTCTACGCCTGTCTCGTGACGGTAGCGATGCTCGCCGCAGTAGACCAAGATACGCCGCTGAATGTTTGGCAACTCGGCGATTGCCTTGAGTCCCGCGAAGGCTGCCGAGTCGAGGCGCTCGCTAGCCTTCGCTTCGATCGCGATGAAGCTCTCGCGGCGCTTCAGGAGGAAGTCGACCTCCAGGGTGGTCTTGCCGACTGCCCAGAAGTACAGCTCGTCGAGAAGCCAGCAGCGTGTCTTCCAGGATGTCGAGATACCCCTGCACGGTGGTGCGGGCGACCCCACTGTCACGCGCGAGTCCTTCGACATTCAACACCTGACCGTGGAAGAGTGAGGCGACCGAGAGGAAACGGGCAAAGCCCGGAAGGTTCCTGACCAACGCCTCGGCCTGAATCTCCTCCTTGAGGTAGAGCTGCACATAGGCCTCGAGTTGATCCCGCTTCGACGGTACGTTCCAGATAAGAGGAAGGCTGCCGAAGCGAAGCACCTCTTCCAGGGAGTAGTCGTTCCCGGCTTCTGAGGGCAAGAGGGGCGAGAGGGTCCTCTGCAAGGCTCTGCCGCCGAGAAGATTCACGCCTTCCCGGCGCAACTTGCGGGCGCTTGATCCGAGGAGAACGAACCGGAGTCGCTGCTCCTCGATCAAGCCGTGGATTTCGTTGAGCAACGTTGGCAGTCGTTGGATTTCGTCGACGACCACCCAATCCTCTGGTTTCAGATCCACCAGTTGACGTCTGAAGAGCCGGGGATCGACCAGGTGAGACTGGTAGATGTCCTCGCGTAGCAGATCGATCCGACGAGCTCCGGGGAAGTGCTCGCGCGCCCACGTGGTCTTTCCAACACCCCGCATGCCGAAGAGAAAGAAGCTCGTCGATGGCGCCTGAGCCTTCGCTTGTAATTCTTGACCATGCCGGCGAATGTGCCTCCATTTCGACGACACGGGAAGGGGAATCTGTAATTTACTTTATCATAATACGTTACAATGACGGAGGTGATCGCCCTCATCGGGGGTGTTGCGAGAGGCCTTAACCGGCCACCCACCACGTCATAGACATTCAAGAGGAGCGGACCCGGCACACGCCCGATCCGCTCCTCTTGTTGGGCCCTCTCGGGAGCCGCGATCCCATGGCTCCCGGTGACGGCTGGCTTACCGCAAGACCGTCACCTGACGGGTGACCTCGCCCTGCGGGGTCGAGAGGCGTATGAAGTAGGCGCCGGCCGGCAAGGCGCGGCCGGCCTCGGGCGTCCAGCGCAGGCTGTACTCGCCCGGCTCCAGCGTGCGGTCGAGCATGCGGGTGACCAGGCGTCCGTCGGGTGAGAATAGATCGCAAGTCACCGCGCCGGCCTGGCTGATCGCGAAGCGAGCCTCCACCGTCCGCAGGGCCGGATTGGGCCCGGTGCGGAAGTGTTCGGCCAGGTTGATCTCATCCTCCACCGCGCCGGTGGCCTGCAACTCGGTGCCGCCGGCGGCGTGGTAGCGGTCGGCGAACTCCTGCAGGTACTGGTTGGCGATCGCGCCGTCGTGGATGATCAAGACGTTTTCGTCGTTGCTGTCGACCGCATTGGTGCTCCAGTTGGCACTGCCGGTTACCAGCACCGGGTCCGAGGGCTGATCCACATCGATGATCATGTACTTGTGGTGCAGCGTGCCCGTCTCGGCGTCCAGCCAGACGTCGGCGGGAGGATCCCACGGATACTCGCCCGTGCCGATCATCGAGTGGTACTCGCTGTAGCTGTTGCCGCTCTCGGCCGAGTCGAAGACACCCCGCACGGCGAAGCCCGGGATGTCATAGTAGCGGTACTTCATCTCGTTGCCCAGGTCATAGCGGGTGAAGCTCAAGATCGAGAAGTAGATGTGGTGATCGGCCTCGCGCACCTCGTCCACGATCGCGCCCAGCCAGGGGTCCGAGGGGGCGAAGTACATCCGGACCTCGCGGTCGCCGATGTTGAAGATCTTCGGGGTGTTGTCGGTCTTGTTCGCGCCGAAGCGGGCCTGATCCGGATTGGGCAGGAACGTCGATGAGCCCCACATCTCGTCGAACTCGGCGGTGCACACCGTCGCGAGCGCCTGATCCTGAATCATGATCAGGTTCTGGAAGTCGGTGTAGGTGCCCTGCTGGGTCAGGTTCCAGGATCCGGAGAAAACCCAGGGGTCGGCCGGGTCCGGGCTCAGCGCGTCGAAGATCCACAACTTGTGGTGCATCAGGCCTTCGCCGTTGTTCAGCGTGCCGTAGTCGTCGTCGATCACGAAGACGCCCTCGTAGAGCAGGCGGGTGACCTGCTCCTGCCAGACCTCCCGATTATCGTAGACGAAACGAACGCGAACGCCGCGGTCGAGAGCGTCCAGGACGGCGTCGGCTACTTCAACCAGGTTGAAGCTGTACATGGCGATATCGAGCGAGTACTCGGTGGCGTTGATCCGGTCGATGAGCCAGGCCTGGAAGTCCTCGTTGCCCATCGCCTCCTCGAAAGTCGCGAAGGTGTGGTCCACGCTCTTGTTGAACAGGCAGGTGATCTCGCCCGTGCAGCCCGGCGCGGAGCCTGAACAGAAGAGCAGGTCGGGTGTCGTGGTCTGCCCCAGAGCGTTCTCCAGCGTCACGCGATAGTGGTGGATCGTCGCGGCGTCGAGGCCGCTCAGCACGACGTCGTGGATCGTACTCTCGATCCCGTCGGTGGCCACGCCCAGCTCGTAGCTGTCGGTGGTGCCGTACTCGATCGAGACGGTGGTCTCCGACTCGGTCTCGATGTGGATCGTGACGTTGTCGGGCTGGATGTTGGTCTCGACCGGTCCCACCAGGATCTGGGGGCCCGGCAAGAGCTGGAAGTCGTCTTCCGAACGGGGCAGGATTTCGTAGTCGCTGGTATAGGGCGGCGAATAGCCGGCGTACTGCTTGATGATGCCGACCACGTTGAAGGGCCCCGTGGGCGGGGTCATGTTCTGGATGCCCGTGGTCATATCAATGTAGAGAATGCAGCTGCCGGTGTCGTCGTGGAGCGTGATCGGCCCGCTCCCGCTGGGCCAGGAGCCCGACCAGGTGACATTGTTGAGCTGGACGAGACGCCCCTCGTTGGGCTCGCTGTAGTCAGGCAGGAAGGCGTTGTCGACATCGTCGCAGGAAACAATGAGCGGCTCGGGTAGCTCGGCGCCGCTACCGTGCACGGAATAGGAGGTCATCTCGACCTGGGTCATCCCGCGGAACTGGGAGATCTCACCGGTGATCGTGACGCTGTCCCCGATGGCGAACTCGTTGGGTACATCATACTTGTAGATCATGATGCCAGCGGTGGCGTCCTGCACGTAGACATCCGTGTAGGTGTAGGTGAAGGTGCCCACGCCGACCGTCACCACGCCCGAGATGGTCACGGGGGTGCCGATGCCGTAGGGGGCCGCCGGCACGCCGGAGGAAGTGTTCTGGTGCAGGTCGATGATGTCGACCGCGGCCGCTGGGGTGACCGCCAGAAAGCCGGTGACTGCGGCCACGGCGGCCACAGCCGCTACGGTGACCATGGGCGCCAGCCGCGCCAAGAGACGTGATGTCCGCGCGCGGCGAGGACGGCGCCGAGACAGGCTCGGCCGGGCGAGAGGCGATGTCTGTGGCATGCTTGAACTCCTTGCATGTGGGAAGGCTTTTCCCCGAGGGAATCTGTTGCAGCGGCCCGGTGTACCGGTATTCCCGGAACCATTGGATCCCCACCGAGCACCGCGAATTATACTGAAACAGACCCCCGGGTGGCAAATGGGCCTGCCGGCGTGCTAGGCTTCCGCAACCCTGAACTCCAGGATCTGACGACTATTGGAGGGAGTGTTCGACCATGCACCTGCTGGCCATCGAAAGCTCCTGCGACGATACCTGCGCGGCGGTTCTTTCCGCCCACGCGCCGCACTGGCGGGAGCCCCGCCTGCTGTCGAATGTGGTCTCCTCGCAACTCATTCACGCAGAGTATCTTGGCGTTGTCCCCGAGCTGGCCTCGCGAGAGCATCTTCGTCTACTGGGTCCGGTGGTCCGTGAGGCACTGGAGCAGGCCGGGGTGGAGTGGGACCAGATCGACGCGGTGGCGGTAACGAACGGTCCCGGATTGATCGGATCCCTGTTGATCGGGCTCTCCTACGCCAAAGCGCTGGCATTCGGCCTGCGAATCCCGCTCGTGGGCGTCAATCATGTGGAAGGCCACCTCGCCGCCGTCGCTCTCGAGTTCGGCGAGGAGCGGGCGGCGCCCCCCTTCGTGGGGCTGGTGGCCTCGGGCGGGCACACCGAGATCGTTCACGTGACCGAGTGGGGGTGCTGGGAGCTTCTGGGCGCCACTCGCGACGACGCCGCCGGCGAGGCCTTCGACAAGGTGGCCAAGCTGCTCGAGCTCGGCTTCCCCGGCGGACCGGCGCTCTCCCGGCTGGCGGAGAACGGAGACCCGCAAGCCCATGCCTTTCCCCGTGCCTGGTTGGGGGTGGAGAAGGGCGGGCTGGAGATGAGCTTCAGCGGCCTCAAGACGGCCGTCAAACTCTTCCTCGAGCAACGGGGCTGGCCCGAACGGCCAACGGATGAGACCGATCGCGCCCGTTTCCTGGCCGATGTGGCCGCCAGCTTCGAGGCGGCCGTTGTGGATGTGCTCGCGCGCAAACTGCTCGAAGCCGCCCGCCAGACCGGCGTCCATCGCCTGGTCGTCTCCGGTGGGGTGGCCGCCAACCGGGCCCTGCGAAGCCGGTTGGAGGCCGATGCTGCGCACGGCGGCGCGGAACTCCTCCTGCCCCCCTTGCGGCTCTGCGGCGACAACGCCGCCATGATTGGCATGGCTGGAATCCACCGGCTACGTGCGAACCAGCATTCTCGCCTGGACTTGGCGGCCATCCCCAATCTGGACGACTGGTCGGGCTTCTACGAGCCCGCCGCGGATGCAGCGGGCGTAGCGGATGCAGCGGGCGTAGCGGATGTAGCTGATGTAGCGGGTGCCGTGACCCGCCGCACGGCCGGGCTGGCCCGAGACGAAGCAAGCACGGCCGATTCCTGAAATCGGCCACCACCCGCCTCCGTAGGTTCGCCCTGTACACCACGCTAAACAAGCTCCGTCCAGATTCCGATTCTTGAACCAGTGTGGGATTCCGATACCTGGATGCATCTGGAGGACGAATGGAGCTAGGGCAATTCGCCGGCCGACTGCTGGTCGTCGAGGATGACATCAACCTCCGCACTATCCTGAAGATGCAGTTGGAGCGTGCGAACTACTCGGTGGCCACGGCAGAGAACGGTGAGGAGGCGCTCGAAGCACTCGCCCGAGAGGTGTTCGACCTCGTGTTGCTGGACGTCATCATGCCCGGCATGGACGGCTGGCAGGTCTGCCGCCACATCAAGAACGATATTTCGACCGCCAACATTCCCGTGATCATGCTCACGGCCCGCTCCGAGCAAGAAGACCGGATCCGGGGCCTCGTCGGCGGCGCCAACGACTACCTGACGAAACCCTACGAGCTCGAAGAACTCCTGGCCCGCGTGCGCAACATCTTGCAGTGGAGCCGTATGCAGCGCGCGGCGAATCCCCTGACCGGCTTGCCCGGCAACATCGCCATCGAGAACGAGCTCTCCCGTCGCCTCGATCTAGGCGAGTCGTTCGCCTTCATGTATCTCGACATCGACAGCTTCAAGGCATTCAACGATCACTACAGCTTTCGCCGAGGGGATGAGGCCATCAAGCTGACGGCCTCGATCCTCTTGAGCGCCGTGAGTCTGGAGGGCTCAGGCACCGACTTCGTCGGGCACGTGGGCGGCGATGACTTCGTGCTCATCGTGGCGTCCGAGTGCACCGAGGCCGTGGTCGAGGAGATCATCCGGGACTTCGACCACAAGATCCCCAAGCTCTACGAGAAGGAAGATCGGGAGCGCGGCTACATCGAGACCAAAGACCGGCGAGGCAATCTGACGAGATTTCCCCTCATGAGCATCACGATCGCGGTGGTGCAGGGCGATGGCCGACAGCATCGGCACATCGGAGAAATCAGTCAGATCGCTGCTGAACTGAAGAGCTTCGGCAAGAAAGAAGCCGGAAGCAACGTCGTTTGGGAACGTCGCGCGGCCTAGCGAACGAGGTCATCCGGCGGCGCGCTCCCCGAGCCCTCGCCTCCGGTCCCGCCATCGTCTCGCCCGCGGATGGGAGATGCAGCGTTGAACCGCACCCGAGTCCTCGTTGTGGATGATGAAGTCTACATTGCCCACATCCTGGAATTCAGCCTCGGCATGGAAGGCTTCGATGTCGTGATCGCCTCGAGTGGGCTGGAGGCTCTGGAGCTACTGGCTACCGAGCATCCCGACCTGGTCGTGCTCGACATCATGATGCCCGGGGTCGACGGCTACGAGGTGTGCAGCCGGATCCGCCAAGGCCAGCAGCATCGCGATCTGCCGATCGTGATGCTGAGCGCCAATCATGGAGAGGCAGAGAAGCAGCGGGCCATGGACGAGGGGGCCAACGCCTACTTGACCAAGCCGTTCCGGCCGGCCGAGCTGGTCCAGGTAATCCGGGGTCTGCTCGGCGGCGCCGCGCAGCTTCCCGAACGCGCCGTACGGCCCTGAGCTCCCTCCTTGAATTTTCCGAGTCTACCGGTGTCTCCGGCACGGCCCGAACAGTATACTCCGCATCGGGATCAGTAGGCGGGCTCCTCCGCACCAGACCGGTTCCGCGGCGCTTGGCCGTGAACTGGCTGGAAGAGGGCGTGGAGCGAGGCCCGAAACCCCCGGTGCGGAGTTTGCTTTGACGGATCGACCCCAGAGCCAGGACGGCCATAGCCAGGACGGCCATAGCCAGGAGGGCCAGTGCCAGGACGGCCGCGGCCCTTTCGCGCTCGCGCAGGTGGGCGTGCCCGTGGCGCTGCCCGGCCCCTTGCTGTACTCGATTCCGCCCGGGATCGAGCCGGCGATCGAGCCCGGACACCGGGTCAAGGTCCCGCTCGGGTCCCGTCACCTGCACGGCTATGTCCTGGACCTGGTGCCTCCCGAACGGGCTGCCGCCGCGGCCGGAGCCGTCAAGCTCAAGCCGATCGAGCAGGTGCAGCCAGCGCTCCCGGTGCTGATTCCCGAGATCCTGGCGCTGGTCAGATGGATCGCTCGCTACTATGTCGCTCCGATCGGCATCACGCTCGAGGCGGCCGTGCCCCGTCAGGTCGTCAACCTCCCAAAACGAGGCGACCTGCAAAGCATGGTGGCGGCGAGCGGTGGGGCGGCCCCTAAAGGTGATACGGCGCAAGAGCGCCGGCTGACCCGTGACCAGAAGTCGGCGCTCGATCGCATCCAAGCAGCGATCGCCGCTGGGGACGGCACGACCTTCCTCTTGCACGGCGCGACCGCCAGCGGCAAGACCGAAGTCTACCTGCGCGCGGCCGAGGCGACCATTGCCAGCGGCAAGACCGTGCTGTTCCTGGTACCCGAGATTGCTCTGGGCACGCAGATCATGCGGCTCATCCGCCAGCGTTTCGGCGGGCAAGCCGCCGAATACCACAGTCAGTTGACACCGGCGCAGCGACGCGACTCCTGGTGGGCCGCGCGGTTGGGCAAGGTGCCGATGATCGTCGGGGCCCGCTCGGCCGTTTTCGCTCCGTTGAGCGACCTGGGACTCGTGATCGTGGACGAGGAGCACGAGCCGTCTTACAAGCAAGGGGAGACGCCCCGCTACCACGGGCGGGACACGGCATTGATGCGCGCCCGTCTCGCCGGAGCGGTCACAGTCCTCGGTTCGGCGACGCCGTCGCTGGAGAGTTACATGAACGCGCGCGGCGGTAAGTTCGTGCGCCTGTCGATGCCCAGCCGTATCGACGAACGTCCCAAAGCGAAGGTGACCCTGGTCGACCTGCGGGATCGCGGGGACGGTGTCAGACCCGGGGTCTCCGAATCCGAGCCGGGGGAGGAAGCGCGCCCGGACATCGAGGTGCGCGCGGGCGGCGATCGCGGAGGGCGGGAACCGTTGTCGCCCTATCTGCTCGAGCGCCTCGAGGCCGTGCTGGCCGCGGGGGATCAAGCGATCCTCTTTCTCAACCGGCGTGGCTTCGCGACCAGCGTCCAGTGCCATGATTGCGGATTCGTATTCAATTGCCCGCACTGCAATGTGGTGCTTACCCATCACAGCAGTGACCACCTCCTGAGGTGCCACTACTGCAACCACACCGTATCGGTGGCCGGAGAGTGTCCCGACTGCCGGGGGACGCACTTCGACTTCCGCGGCATCGGGACCCAGCGTGTCGAACAGGCCGTGCGCGAGCATCTTCCCGAGGCGCGTTTCCTGCGCATGGACTTCGACTCCACGCGCAAGCGGGGCGCGCTCCAGGAAATGGTCCAGGCCTTCGAACGCGGCGAGGCCGATATCTTGCTCGGCACGCAGATGGTGGCCAAGGGCTTCGACTTCCCACGGGTGACCCTCGTGGGGGTGATCAATGCCGATCGGGAGATGGGCATGCCCGACTTCCGGGGCCAGGAGCGCGCCTTTCAGCTCCTGACTCAGGTCGCGGGTCGTGCCGGACGGGGCGAGAAACCCGGAGAGGTGGTCTTCCAGACCTACATGCCGGATCACCACGTCATCCTGGCGGCCGCGCGCCAGGAGTACGAGCTCTTCTGGCAGCGGGAGATACTCGAGCGCGAACCGCTGCGTTATCCGCCCGCCTCCCGCCTGGCCAATCTGCTCTTCGACGGCGCCGACGAGGGGAACGTGATCCGCAGGGCTACCGAGGAGGCCGACCGTCTTCGCAGCGAATCGGGGGTGGTGATCTTGGGGCCGGCCCCAATGCCGCTCAGCCGGCTGAAGGGGCAGTATCGCTGGCACATCACCCTGTTGAGTCCCCATGTGAGGCGTTTGACGGAGGTGCTGCACCACGCGCTCGAGCGCGACCGTGAAGCGGGCTCGCGAGGCGGTGGGCCTGGCGGGCGAGGCGGTGGGGCTGGCGGGCGAGGTGGCGGGCCTGGCGGGCGAGGCGGTGGGCCTGGCGGGCGAGGTGGCGGGCCTGGTGGCGTGCGAGGCGGTGGGCGAGGTGGCGTGCGCCTGCAGGTGGACATGGATCCAGCCAGCATGCTCTGATCGGGCCGGGAGGCCGGGCACGGAGGCCGGGCACGGAGGCTTCACCCGGCGGAGAAACCCGGAACCCGACGGTCCCGCTGGGGGTGGTCAGGGGCGACCGGACCTGTGCCGAATGCCCGCAAGCCTGCTTGACACTCAATTGCCCAGGGTCATACCCTTTCATCTTCTGGTTGCGGAGCCAGAATACGTGGGCCAATCATCTCGATGATAATAGTTCGAAGGAGAAGAGAGATGCTGAGTCGTTCCCGCATGCTTTTCTTGGGAATCGTCGTGCTGCTCGCTGCCGTGGTGATCGGTTGCGGCAGCAAGTGGCTTTCCGGCGGCAAGTTGCACTTTGACCAACAGCGCTACGAGCGCGCACGGGAGACGTTCGAGTTAGCCGTCCAGGAGCAGCCCGAGAACCCCGAGGCCCACCTCTGGCTTGCCCGGGCACTGGCGGAACTCGATCGCGATGCCGAGGCGGTCGCCGAACTCCAGCGGGCCCACGAGTACGCCCAGGGCCTGCCAGAGATGCAGGAGCGGATCGACAATACGCTGGCATCCTACTGGAGCCGCCGGTACAACAGCGGCCTGGATTTCGCGCACCAGGGGAGCGAGGCGCGCAAGCAGGGGCAGACGGATCTGGCCAAGGACAAGCTCTCGCAGTCCCTGGAGCAGTTCGAACGCGCAGCGCTCTTCGCCCCCGACAGCGTCAAGAACTACAGCAACATGGGCCGCGTGCTGTTCCAGATGGGCCGCCGCGAGGAAGGCCGCGAGATGTTCGATAAGGCCCGCGCGATGGCGGGGGACGATCCCGAGCTGCTCGGCTTCTTGTTCGATGTCTACAGCGCGCTCGGTGTTCAAGCCATGAATAAGGACACCGAGGCCGGCTACCTGGACGCGATCGCCAACTTCGATCAGGCATCCAGTTTTGATGTCGAGCCCAAGGATTATGCTACGCTGCGCTTCAACGTGGGTGTTGCCTACACCGAGCTGGCGAACATGAGCGAGAGTCCGGAGCAACAGAGGGACTACTACCAGAAGGCGGCCAAGGAGTACTTGAAGGTACTGGAGATCCTGCCCGAGGATGAGAGCACCCTGGGCAATCTGGCTTCGGTCTACTCCGAGCTGGAGATGCACGATGAGGCCATCGAGATAGGTCTGCGCATGGTGGATCTGAAGCCCTACGATCACACCAATCACTTCACCATGGTTCGGTTGTACAACTCTGCGGGCGACCGCGAGAAGAGCGCGGCCCACCTGATGCTTCAGGACGTGCTGCTCAGCAAGGAGCCCATCCGCGGGGCGAATCTGCGCCAGTACGCCACCGAGTCCGGGCCGGGGTCCGACATTCTCCGCGTTCTGCGTGACCGGGGCGAGCCTGAGCAGTACTACAAGTACACCGGCACGCGCGGCACCTACGACATCTGGTTCTACTGGACCAGTGGACGCGTCTTCATCTTCCAGAACGGCCGCGAGGTGTTCCGTGACGAGTTCGAGCCCCTGGGCTCGGACTGGCAAGCGGTCGTGATGGGCGAGTAGGCGCACGGAACGGAAAGCCCGATTGGATGATGCCTGCACCCGCCCGTTGGATCGACGCACAAGAGGTATCGCTGGATCCGCTGCGCGGCCGGCGCATTACGGTGGTCGGGTATGGCAATCAAGGGCGCGCGCAGGCGCTCAATCTGCGTGACACGCTCGAATCTACCCCGGAGAATCCACCGGGCAATGCCCCGGGGGGCGGTCTCGAATATGTGGCCGCCACGACCGAGCAGCCGCAAGATGCGATCGTCGTCTGGGCCCGCCCTGAGGGCCGGTCGGCAGATCGAGCCCGCGCCGATGGCTTCCGGGTCATCGACGACGGTGAACTCGGCGAAAGCGAACTCATCCTGTGCCTGCTGCCCGACGATTGCCACGCGTCGTTTTTCCGGGATGTGGCCGGGCCGGCGGTGGAGGGTGCCGCCCGGGGTGGCCCCCGGCGGAGCGATTCCCAGCGGGGCGGTTCCCGGCGGGACCCGGGCCCAAGCCTCTGCTTCGCGCACGGCTTCTCGCTGATACACAGCGCGCTCGGGCAAAGGAGCCGTGAGGAGCCCTGGGGCGATGTGATGCTGGTGGCGCCCTGCGGCCCCGGCGCGGATGTGCGCGAGCGGTTCGTGCAGGGCGGCGGTATTCCCGGTTATCTCGCCGTGTGGCAGGATCGTTCGGGCACCGCCCGCGCGCAAGCCCTGGCGCTGGCCGCGGCACTCGGCCTGACCCGCGCCGGACTGCTCGAGACGAGCGTGGCTGATGAAGTGGCGGTGGACCTTTTCGGTGAGCAGAGTGTGGTCTGCGGTGGACTCACCGCATTGCTGCGCGCCGCATTCGATACGTTGGTAGCGGCGGGCTATGCCCCCGAAATGGCCTATCTGGAGTGCGTACAGCAGATCGGGCTCACGGCCGGGATGGTGCAGCGATACGGAGTCGGCGGCATGCGCGAGCGGATCAGCCGGACGGCTCTGTACGGGGATCTCGTGCAAGGCCCTCGTTTGATCGATGATCAAGTTCGCGCGCGGATGGCCGAAATACTCCATGAGGTCGAGTCCGGTCAGTTCGCTCGTCAGTGGGCCTCACAGATCGAAGCCGGCGATCCGATCATCTCCCGCTGGTCCCGCGAGCGAATGAGTGATGCACTCGATAAGATAGGCCAAGATGTTCGGCGCCGCGTGAAGGGTTCAAAACCCGTTGACACTTCGGGAACACTCGACTAGCATCGGTGATTGGGTGACGAGGGTCGCTCGGTCAATTCAGTTACTCACCGCTGGTCCCTGCCCTGTTTCCCGAACCGTGTAGGAGATCAAACGCGCAGCCGTGATCATGCACCCTGGCGGCGGCCGGCCTGGCTGGCTTGGGACTGGTGGATTCCTGATTCTCAAAATGTGAACATTGCGGTTTTTCACCCGAAATGGAGTGGTGTCGTATGGCTCCGAGGCAGAGCAAGACCACGGCTTCCCGAGAACGCCGCAGCACCGCGACGGCTGACGCGGTCGAAGAGAAGAACGATAACGGAACCGACGTCGAAGCAACGGAAACGACGGCGACCCGTCGCACGGCAAGCAAGAGGACCGAGACGGCCGAGGCGATGGATCTCTCCGCGATGAAGCGCAAGACCATCACCGCGCTCGTCAAGACCGCTCAGGACCTGGGTGTGCAAGGCGCCACGGGGCTACGCAAGCAGGAACTGATGTTCCGCATCTTGGAAGCGCAGACACAGCGCAACGGGTTGATCTTCGCTGAAGGCATTTTGGAAGTGTTGCCCGAAGGATACGGCTTCCTCCGGTCGCCCGACTACAACTATTTGCCGAGCCCGGATGACATCTACGTTTCCCCCTCGCAGATCAAGCGCTTCGACCTGCGCACCGGTGATACGGTTTCGGGGCAGGTGCGTCCGCCGAAGGACGGCGAGCGCTACTTCGCCCTGCTGCGCGTGGAAGCGATCAACTTCGAGGGACCCGAGGTCGCCAAGCAGAAGACGGTCTTCGAGAACCTGACGCCACTCTACCCCGAAGAGCGCCTGACAATGGAGATGAAGTCCCGCGACCTGACCGCGCGGATCGTCGATCTGCTCATCCCCGTCGGGAAGGGACAGCGCGGTTTGATCGTCTCGCCGCCCAAGGCCGGCAAGACGATCATCCTGCAGAAGATCGCCAACGCGATCCTGGAGAACCAGGCGGAAGTGCGCCTCATCGTGCTCTTGATCGACGAGCGGCCCGAAGAGGTGACCGACATGGAACGTACGGTCGACGCCGAGATCATCAGCTCGACCTTCGATGAGCCGGCTGAGCGCCACGTGCAGGTCGCCGAGATGGTCATCGAGAAGGCCCGCCGCCTCGTGGAACATCAACAGGACGTCGTGATCCTGCTCGATTCGATCACGCGGTTGGCGCGCGCTTACAATACGGTGGTGCCGCACAGCGGCAAGATTCTCTCCGGCGGTGTGGACTCGAATGCCCTGCACCGGCCCAAGCGGTTCTTCGGCGCCGCGCGCAACATCGAGGAAGGCGGGTCGCTGAGCGTCATTGCCACGGCCCTGGTCGAGACCGGAAGCCGGATGGACGAGGTGATCTTCGAGGAGTTCAAGGGCACCGGGAACATGGAGATCGTCCTGGACCGGCGGATTGCCGACAAACGGATCTTCCCGGCTATCGATATCAATCGGTCCGGCACCCGCCGTGAGGAGTTGCTCATTCCGGAGGGTGATCTCCGTAAGGTATGGATTTTGCGTAAGTTCCTGAGTGAGATGAATTCGGTGGAGGCCATGGAGTTCCTCATCGAGAAGATGAGCAAGACCAAGACGAACAAGAAGTTCTTGGAATCGATGAACGGCTAGGTGGTATACTCCCTGCTTGTGTTTTGAGCGGGGCCGAGGCGGCCCCCGTGGGGATTTGCGGCCAAAGAACAAGGTGAGTGCCATGAAGAAGGGTATCCATCCCAAGTACACCAAGACGACCGTCAGCTGCGTTTGCGGCAATACCTTCGAGACCCGGAGCACGATCGGGTCGGAGGTGAAGGTCGAAATCTGTTCAAGCTGCCATCCGTTCTTCACCGGCAAGCAGAAGCTCATCGACACGGCCGGTCGTGTCGAGCGCTTCATGAAGAAGTACGGGATGGAAGACAAGAGCGGGAAGGCTGCCAAGGAAGCCCCCGCCGCCGAGTCCGCCGAGCAGTAGCGCCTGGACGATCCATGCCGCCCGGAGTTCCCTCAGAGGAGTCCGGGCGGTTTTCTGTTTCCGAAAGGTGTCTGACGAAGGCCGAAGGCGGCCGACCCATCCGGCCATGAAGGAGGCGCGCCATGGGCACGGACCTCTTGCGATCCTATGATGATCTCAAGGCTCGCTACGATACGCTCAGCGAGCAGATGGGCGACCCGAAAATCCTCTCCGACGCCCGCGAGATGCGCAAGATCGGACGCGAGCATGCCCGGCTCGAGAAGGTCCTGAAGGGCATGGAAGCCTACCGGAAGGCGCTGGATTCGCTGACGGAGGCGAAGGACATCATCGCCCACTCCGGAGACGAAGAGCTGATCGCGCTGGCCCGGGCCGAATTTGAGGAGCTCGAGGAACTCGAGGCAGCGCGCCGCGAAGATCTGAAACTGCTGCTCGTGCCTCACGACCCGGATGACGAACGCAACGCCATCATGGAGGTCCGGGCCGGCACCGGGGGCGAGGAGGCCACGCTCTTCGCCGCGGACCTGTTCCGCATGTATTCGAAGTTCGCCGAGCGGCGCGGGTTCAAGCTGGAGATCTTGAACTCGAATCGCACCGAGCTTGGTGGTCTCAAGGAAATCAACTTCATGGTCGAAGGCGAGTCCGCCTACGGGATCCTACGTTTCGAGGGCGGCGTGCATCGGGTGCAGCGCGTGCCGCAGACCGAGGCCAGCGGACGCATCCACACCTCGGCCGCGAGTGTGGCCGTGTTGCCCGAGGTCGATGAGGTCGAGGTGGAGCTCGACCGCGACGACCTCAAGATCGATGTCTACCGCTCCTCGGGACCGGGCGGACAGAGCGTCAACACCACCGATTCGGCCGTGCGACTCACCCACATTCCGACCGGCATCGTCGTCCAGTGCCAGGACGAGCGCTCCCAGCTCAAGAACAAGGCGAAGGCGATGAAGGTCATGCTCGCCAAGCTTCAGGATGCCGCCCGGCGGGAACGTGACAAGGAATTGACCGCCTCACGGCGTAGCATGGTCTCGACCGGCGACCGCAGCGCGAAGATCCGAACCTACAACTTCCCCCAGGGCCGTATCACCGACCACCGCATCGGCCTCACCCTCTACAATCTGGATCGGTTCATGGAGGGCGAGATCGATGAGATGCTCGATGCCTTGAGCGTCGCCGACGTGGAGGAGAAGCTCAAGCGCGGCGGCGTCGAGTAGACCTGCGCTTCCGCGTTGCGTCGGCCGGCCGGCTGTGGTATCGAATTTCCAGTCACCACCCTTTTGGGGCGCCTCCGATTCCGAGGGGAGTAGCGCCCGGAGGGCAGGGCTGCTCGGTGGTCCGGGTGTCCAGTCGAAACGGGACGATAGACTCAGAGGCGGGTCCTGGGGGCTTCGCAGGTGGACCTGGCACAAGGAGGTTTCAATGCGCGGCACGATGCTGACGGCCTTCCTGATGGTGATTCTGCTCGCCGGGCCGGCGATGGCGAACGGGTACAGCAGCCAGTTCAAGGCGTTCGACTTCGGGTTGAAGGGCGGGGTGAACCTGGCCGATCTCGAGTTCGATCCGGATGAAGAAGTTGACTGGGAGAGCTTCCTGCGCTTCGGCGGAGGTGCCACCCTCGGGTTCAACATCACGCCCACCTTCGGTCTCGACCTTGACGTCCTCTACATGATGAAGGGAGCCAAGTTCGAGGGAGACTTCCTGATTGGGGATGTTCCGGGTTACGGTGACATCAACTGCGGTGGGGAAGCGCGAATCGAGCTCGACTACCTGGTCGTGAAGCCAATGCTGCGTTTCACTCCCATTCAGGGCGGTGCCTCGCCCTATCTGTTGTTGGGTGGGGAGATCGGCTATCTGTTGGATGCCAAGCAGGTCTTTGAGGCCAGCTGTGATCTCAATCCACCCGTCGAGATCGATGAGGAGGAGGATTTCACCGACGTCGTCAAGGATCTCGATTTCGGTCTCAACGTCGGCGCTGGGTTGGAGTTCCCGGTGGGTAACACGTCGCTGATCATCGAGGGGCATTACTCCCTGGGCCTCACCAATATCTATGATGCAGATGAGGACGAGGAGGCCACCGAGGGCGACGAAGATCTCAGCGTCAAGACCCGCGGCATCTACGGATTCGTGGGTTTGCGCTTCTGATCCCGGCCGGGCCCCCGTGTAGGGCTCATTTCCGGGGATGTTTGCGGACGAGCAGGGCCGGCTCCTTTGGGGGCGGGCCCTTGCTGTGAATGGGAGTTCGGAACCGATTCGTGAACCGTACCGTGCAACAGGCGATCGCTGAGGGCGTCGAGGCGTTGTCCGCCTTCGGGGCGGGCAACCCGCGCTTCGAGGCCGAGTTGCTGCTGGCCGATGCGATGGCCCGCCGGCGCGCCTACCTGTTCGCGCACCCTGAGGAGGTGCTGCCGCAGCCTGTCCGCGCGCGTTTCGAGCACCTCCTCGAACGACGCCTGGCGAGCGAACCGCTCCAGTACATCTTGGGCAATGCGCCGTTCCGGCACCTGGATCTGGTCGTGCGTCCGGGGGTCCTGATCCCACGCTCGGAGACCGAGGTGCTGGTCGAGCACGCCCTGCGCGAGCTGTGGCGCTGGCGACGGAGCCGCGCCGAGCGAGGGCGAGACGAGCGCGGGCGCGCCGAGTGCGGGCGGGACGAGCGCGGGCGCGCCGAGCGCGGGCGGGACGAGCGAGGGCGAGACGAGTGCGGGCGAGACCAGCGTCCCTGGGTCATTGACGTCGGCGTCGGATCCGGGGCCATCCTTCTGTCGCTGATGAAGGAAATGCACGAATCGGGCGGGGGTGGACGGGCGCCGGCCGGATCCGGCCCGCAGCTCTGGTTCCGATCCCTGGGCGTGGACATCTCCGCCATCGCGCTCGAGATGACCGCGCGCAACGCCGCCGCCAACGGACTTTGCGTCCCGCGCCTGGCGCTGAGCGACCTGCTGTCGGCGGTCGATCCGGAGGCCGAGGTTGCCCTGATCGCCAGCAACCCGCCCTACGTGACCACCCAGGAGATGGCCGACCTCCCCGCCGAGATCCGCGAGCATGAGCCCCACGAGGCCCTCCACGGTGGGCGGGATGGTCTGGCGGCGATCCGCACGCTCTTGAACCAGGCCCGCCCCTTCATGGAACGGGGCACGCCGCTGGTCTTCGAGATCGGCGGGTTCCAGGGGCCGGCAGTGGCGCGCCTGCTCGATGAGCAGGGTTTGGCCGAGATTTCGACCATCGAACCCGATCTGGCCGGCCGCGACCGGGTGGTGATCGTGGGCTGCGATTGACCCCCGCCCGCTTCCCGGCCGCCACCGCGTGATGCGCGCGGTGGCTGGGTTGACGTCGCAACCGCAGTAGATGCCGCCAAGAGCTTCTGATAGTCTCTCCCGCATCATGGAATCAATTCTGATCCGAGGGGGGCGACCGCTCCGTGGTGAAGTACCCATCGGGGGGGCGAAGAACGCCGTGCTCCCGATGATGGCTGCCTGCCTGCTCGTGCCCGGTCCGGTCCGCTTGCGGAATGTGCCCCGCCTGCGGGATGTGCAGACCTTTCTGGAGCTGTTGCAGGAGATTGGTGTGCGCTGCGGCTACGAGGACCATTCCCTCCTGCTCGACGCCACCCGGGTGACCTCGCTCGAGGCGCCCTACGAGCACGTCAAACGGATGCGCGCCTCGATCTACGTGCTGGGTCCCTTGCTGGCCCGTTTCGGCCGGGCGCGGGTGTCGTTGCCCGGTGGATGCGCGTGGGGGCCCCGCCCGGTCAACTTGCACCAGGACGCGATGCTTGCCCTGGGCGCCGAGCTCAGTCTGGATCACGGATACATCGTCGCCCGCGCCGAGAGGCTGAAGGGGGCGCGGATCACCTTCGACGTCTCCAGCGTCGGCGCTACCGGCAACGCGATGATGGCCGCGGTGCTGGCCGAGGGAAAGACGGTCATCGAGAACGCGGCCTGCGAACCAGAGATCCAGGCGCTGGCGGATTTCTTGATTGCGATGGGCGCCCGGATCGAGGGAGCGGGCAGCAAGACGATTCAGATCGAGGGCGTGTCGGGGCTCTCACCGGTGGAATCCTACCGCACCATCGCCGATCGCATCGAGGCCGGGACCTATCTGGCGGCCGGGGCCATCACCGGCGGGGACGTGACCATCAGCGGTATCGAACCTGACCACCTGCGGATGGTGCTCGCTCGGTTCGAACGCATGGGATGCCGGCTCGAGTACGACGAAGACCGGATTCGCCTCCAAGTGCCCGGCGGGCGGTTGCGCAGTACCGACGTCGTGACCGAGCCCTACCCGGGGTTCCCCACCGACCTGCAGGCGCAATTCATGGCCCTGCTCTGCATGGCCGACGGCGTGGGGGTAGTGACCGACACGATCTATCCCGACCGTTTCAAGCACGTTCCCGAGCTCCAGCGCATGGGAGCGAAGATCAATCTGCGCGGCAACGTGGCCACCGTCACCGGGGTGCGCTCCTTTCAAGGGGCGGACGTCATGTCCACCGACATCCGGGCGAGTTCGGCCCTGATCCTGGCCGGCCTCGCCGCGCCGGGTACGACGAAGATCTCCCGCGTGTATCACATCGACCGGGGATACGAAGCGATCGAGAAGAAGCTCTCGCTGCTGGGGGCCAACATCGAACGCATTCAGGAAGAGACACCATGACGGGCCCAGCGAAGATGACCGACCTACCCCATCGCCCCCTGATAGTGGGAACGGCGGGGCACATCGATCACGGAAAGACGGCTTTGATCCGCCTGCTGACCGGGGTCGATACCGACCGGCTCAAGCAGGAGAAGGAGCGGGGCATCTCGATCGAACTCGGGTTCACCGCCCTGGAGCTGCCCGATGGTGAGCGCATGGGGGTCGTCGATGTGCCCGGCCACGAGCGGTTCATCAAGAACATGCTTGCCGGGGCCGGCGGCATCGATCTGATCCTCTTCGTCATCGCGGCCGACGAGGGCGTCATGCCCCAGACCCGCGAGCACATGGACATCATCGATCTTCTGGGTGTGAAGCGCGGGGTGGTCGCGCTGACCAAAACCGATATGGTCGAGCCGGACTTCGTCGATATCGTGGAAGAGACGGTCCAGGAGTACCTGGCCGACACGTGTCTGCAAGAGGCGCCCATCGTGCGCGTGTCATCGGTCACCGGCGAGGGACGTGATGATCTTCTGGCGACGCTGGCGAAGGTGGCCGCGGAGGTGGACCTGCAGGAACGCGGCCATCTGCGACGCCTGCCGATCGACCGCATCTTCGTCATGGAGGGGTTCGGCACCGTGGTGACCGGCACGCTGTGGGCCGGCCATCTGCGCGAGGGTGAGCCGGTGCGGATCCTGCCCAGCGGGATCGATACGCGCATCAAGGCCCTCGAGGTTCACAACCGGCGGGTCGACACGGCGCTGGCCGGGCAACGGGTGGCGGTGTCGCTGCACGCGGTCGAGAAGAGCGCCATCGGGCGCGGGGATTGGGTGCTGGCGGGCGAGGGCGCTTCTCCGACGACGTACGTGGATGCGCGTCTGCGGGTCATACGTTCCGCGGACAAGCCGCTCACCAACAGCCAGCGGGTACGCTTTCATCTGGGTTCGGCGGAGTTGTTGGGCCGCGTGATCTTGCTCGACTGCGATCAGATCGCGCCGGGGGAGAGCGGTTGGGCGCAGCTACGCCTGGAATCGCCGATCCTGACCGAACGAGGCGACCGGTTCGTGCTACGCACCTACTCACCCATGCGCACGATCGCCGGAGGCACGGTGGTGACCGCCGGGGTAGGCCGCCGTCGGCGAAAACGAAAGGAAGACATCCAGGCGCTCGAGGCGGCCGAAGCGGGCACGCCCGAGGATCGCGTGGAGGCGGTTCTCGCGCGCCGGTCCTCCCGGGGCGGCACCCGCGAAGAAGTGGCCAAGGAGAGCGGCTGCCAGAGCGCGGAGGTCGATCTCGCCGTCGCCGCTCTGGTCGAGGCCGAGCGGGCGCTGGTCGTCGGCAAGAAGCTCGTGGTCGGCCGGCAGGGGTACGAGAGCGCCTCCCATCTGCTGCGCCAGCAACTCGAGGTGTATCAGCGCGACAATCCGCTCTCCTGGGGTTTGCTCAAGAGCGAGCTCAAGCAGCGGGTGAAGAATGCGGTCGCTCCGGACTTGGTGGAGCAATGGGTCGAGGACCGGGTGGCCGCCGGTGAGGTGTATGTCCGCGGCGACCGTCTGCGCTACGGCGCGGATGAACTCGTGCTCAGCGAGAGCCACCAGGCGCTGATGGATGCGATGCTGGCGATGATCCGCGAGGCCGGGTATTCGGGTTGCCGGCAGAAGGAGGTGCTCGAGCGAGCGCAGGCGGCGGCCGTCTCGGACCCCGGACGGGCGGAACTGAAGAAGCAGCCGCCGGCCCAGCTTCAGCGTGATCTCGAGGCGCTGCTGCTGCTGCTGGTCGATAGCGGACGCGTGGTGCGCGTACCGCCACACTTCTACTTCGACGGCGCGACCGTCGAGCAACTGGTCGGGAAGGTCCGCGCCTACTTCGGCGATCATGACGAGATGAGCGTGGGAGATCTGAAGGATCTGGCCGGGGTGAGCCGCAAACAGGCCATTCCGCTGCTCGAGTTCCTGGACTTCGCGCGCGTGACCCAACGGCGTGGGGATGCGCGCGTGGCCGGCCCGCGCCTGCGCACCGGCCGGGAGGCGAGCGACTCCTGATGACGAGTCTACCGCAGAGGTCCCCTATGGATGCGCCACCCCGCAAGAGCTGGAGCGATCGCGTGCGCCAGCAGCGCTGGCGCATCGTCGTGCTGCTGCTGGTCGTGGCCTACTTCGTCTGGCTGGATCAGCGGGTGAAGGTGCGGCCGGATCATGCATTCGTGATTCTCTTGATCGTGGTGCTGGTCCTCGGGCAGGCCAAAGCCTTCCTGCGCGACTGGAGTCCCTTCATCGGCGCCTGGATCGTCTATGACATGATGCGCGGGGTTGCCGATGATCTCAGGTCCCGCGTGGTGGTGGAAGAGCTCTATCGCTGGGAGGTGAAGCTGTTCGGTTGGCTCACCCACGGCGAAGCGCCCCCGATCTATTCGCTCACCTTCCAGGCCAATCACGCCGGCAGCTGGGTGGTCGACTTCCTCGATAACCTCTCCTCGACCTGCTACGCGATGCACATGGGCGCGCCGCTGATCGTGGGCTGGGTGCTGTGGCACACGATGAACAACCGGCGGCTGTTCTACCGGTTCGTGATCTGCTTCACCTTGATGAACATCCTCGGCTTCTCGACCTACCTGGCCATGCCGACGGCACCGCCGTGGTACGTGGCCGAGTACGGCTTCGTGCAGCCGCCGGCCGAGTTCAAAGGCCACGGCGCCGGGAGCCTGATCAACTTCGACGAGAAGATCGGCTTCCCCCTCTTCGAGAACCTTTATCGGCGAATGAACCCGAACCGGTTTGCCGCGCTCCCCTCGCTTCACGCGGCGTACTCGCTGTTCGTGTGCGTCTTTCTCATCAAGCGCTACCGATGGAAAGGTGCCCCGGCCGTGCTCTATCCGCTGGGCATGAGCATCGGCGCGGTGTACCTGGTGCACCACTACATACTGGACCTGTTGGCCGGCTATCTGGCCGTCGGGATCGCGATTCCGGTGGGAGAGAAGCTCATCTATCCCCGCCTCTTCGGCAAATGGGAAGCACGCGAGCGGGCGAAGGAACTGGCGGCCTCGGGCGCCTCGCCGCCGAAGGAAGGCTCACCGGTTGCGGTACCGGCTTCGGCGGGCACGCCCGGAGGCTAGCAAAGCTCTCCTCTCCCGTTCGTAGCTTGAGAGCCCGGAACGTCCTGTGCATCCCGAAAACGTCATCTGCGTCGAGCTGGCGTGCTGATTCCCGGAAA
>CAZNJE010000061.1:0-28924 GCA_964573295.1 uncultured bacterium
AACCCATTCGATATCAGTAAGTTGAGTTTTTTGCCCCGGGGCAAAAATGGAGATACAATGTTGCGACACGTACCGCAACACAGACTGCAACTCGGACAACTAGGGTCGCTTCACAGTGCCTGCATGTGGGGTGAGTTTCTGTCTACCTGCCGACGTCCCGGGGGAAGAGTTCGTAGATCGTGTACTCGTGAACCTCGCGGTATCCCAGGCTCCTGGCCAGTCGCACCGACGCTTCATTGGCAGCGTCCCATGGCACCGCCTTCCCGGTGGCATGGCAGCGCTCGATGTAGGTCGCCGCAACGAGGGCTCCGTAGCCCTTGCGCCGGAATGCAGGTGCGGTCGTGACCTGGCACTCCACATGCTCCAGGTCGTCTGGGGCAATGGGGCGCCAGATCTGATCCCGGCCGGCGAGCTTCTCCCGTGTGGCGCTCAGGTCGAGAGACTCGGCGGGCAAATGGTATCGGCGGGCGATGCGAAGCTTATCCCCGAAGGTTCGCTCGATCAGGCGATTCCAGGCGGGGGAGTGGCCGAGGATGGCCGGTTGCACCGGGAACACTCGAAGGATCTCCCGGGCGGCTTCACTCTCGGCGTTGCCGGCGTAGATCACGTTGCCTCCGTAGAAGAGCACTCCCACGGTAGGGTTGCGGTGGTGATCGACCACCAGGTGTCCAAAGCGGGTCCGCGCGGCGGAACGGACGAGCGCGCGCCAGATGGAGATCCCGGCGAAGAGCTGGGCCGCCTGGGATCGGTCTTGCTGACGTTCGAGCCGGATCAAGAGACGTTTCCTTTCATGTGCGTGCCTGAATGGCGGCCTGCGGATTGTTTCCGAGCTGGAAGCCCCGGGCAAGGGTGAATAGAATGCCGCGTGCGAGGAGGATCGCGATGGACCCCTACCGAGAGCTCCTGGCCACGATGGCCGTCGTTGCCGCCGGCGCGATGCTTGGGCGGCTTGCCATCCGCGGGGTGCGCTTGGACATGGCCGCCATGCTTCTGGTGGGTGTCCTCTTCGCGCACTTCGGGGTATCGCTTTCGCCGGCCCTGGGGATCTTCGGTCTGCTGCTGTTTCTTTACACGGTCGGCAATCAGGCCGGTCCCGCGCTGCGGGCCATGCACCGGCGAGACCTGCGGCTCGCCCTGGGGGCGGTCCTCGTGGTGTGGATTCTGCTGGGGGCCGTCTACCTCATCGGAAGCTGGATCGGGCTGCCGCCCGGCCTGCGCCTGGGAACCCTGGCCGGCTTCTTCAGCTCGGGGGCGTCCCTGGCGCTGATCCAAGGCCGCTTCGGTCCCGACGGCACGGCCGCGGGCTTTGCCCTCGCGGCGCCGGTGTGCACGCTGCTGGTCATGATCCTGGTGCAGGTGTGGCACGCGCTGCGCTCGTCCGCATTCGATGACGAACTCCGGCGCTGGAATGATCAGATGAGCCGTGCGAGCGAACCGATCGTGGCCGCGCGCATTCGCGTGAGGTCGCCGCGGCCCCCGCAGACACTGGCCGCGTGGAAGCTGCCGTGCGCCGTGCTCTGGATCCGTCGCGGTGTGGAGACTCTGGCCCCGCACAGCGACACGGTCTTGCTGGCGGACGATCTTTTGCGCGTAGGTGGTACGGAGGGCGACGTGCGTGAAGCCGGCCGCCTCCTGGGGGAGGTCATTCCCGGCCCCGGCCGACGTGAAGTCACCGCGCCCATTGTCCGCAAGTTCTTCGTCTCGAATCCCGGCGTCATCCATCAGCGGCTCGACCGCCTCGCTCTGCCCGCCCGGTACGGAGCGACGATCACGCGCATCCGCCGCGCGGGAATCAATCTCCCGGCGCGGGCCGGGTTCCGGCCGAGCTGGGGAGACCGAGTCCAGGTGAGCGCGCCAGCCGATCAGATGGCCGCGATCGAGCGCCTCTTCGGAGACGATGCCCACGGGATCGAACGATCCGCCTTCCCCCGCGCGGCACTGGTGATCTTCGCGGGCGGCCTCTTGGGAACCCTGCCCGTGAAACTGGCCGGCATGACCGAGTTCCGCCTGGGGCCGGCTCTCGGTGTGCTGGCCCTGAGCCTCTTGACGAGCATGTTGCATCGTACCGGCCCCGTCATCTGGAGCCAGACGATGCGGGCTTCTCGTCTGCTGGCGCAGATCGGCTTGCCGCTCTTTCTGGCCCAGGTGGGCAATGCTTCCTACGGCGGGTTGCTCGACGCGCTCCTGCGACACGGCATCCGCCTGCCGCTACTTTGTCTGGCCGCCGTATTGTTGTTGGTGGCCCTGGTCGGGATTCTCGGTCGGATCCTGGGGTGCGGGCCCCTGGCGACGTTATCGCTCTTGCCTCCGCTCGCCCTGAACTCGGCTGCGTTCAACCAGGTGCAGGAAGCGCATCGGGAGCGGCTGCCGGGACATGTCTACGGGGTGGTGTATCCGGTCGTGAGCATCGTGCTCATCCTCACCTTCTTGGCCATCTCGTTCGTTGCATGAGCGCGTGCCTGCGGTCTGAATCGGCGATGCTGCTGTCTACTGGGGTAGACGCGTCGGAAGGGCCGAGAAACACAGCCCCCTCCCGGTTCTTGTTCTTGGTCGAGCCCGCAAGGCGGCTGTGGTTTGCCCGCCGTGCATCCGTGGTCGGCCCCGCTACGCCCGTGGTACCACGCTGGCGGGCGCCCGCCGGTGACGCATCTTGTCAGTGACCCACACGAAGCAGTAGACTTGTATCGAGATACACGTTCAGCCGTCGGCCGCGTGGGTCTGGATCCCTGGTAACGAAGCCAATGTCGAATGCCGATCGGCCCACCGGTGTCAGGTGATGGAGGTTTCCATGAGAGCGCACCCAAGTTGCTTTTCGTGCCTCGCATTGCTCGCTATGTTTTTGGCCGCACCCGGAACGGCGCGGGGTGTGCAGTTCATCGATGTCTCTCCTTCCGGCGCGCAGTTTCCCGAGTGGGATGGCGGCGACACGGGTCTGTGCTTCGCCGACATCGATCAGGACGGCCATCTCGACTTCCTCTCCATCGGCGACCACGGGAGTCCCTACGTCGGGACGAGCCAGCACGGCATCATGGTCTACTTCGGTGACGGCGTAGGCGGTTGGTCCATCCACATGGAGGGCAACTTCGGCTACGGCGGCATTGCGGTGGGGGATGTCAACGGGGACGGCCACCTGGACGTGGGCTACGGGATGCACCACGACTACTCCGGCAATGACTTCGGCGATCAGCTGATCGAGGTGGCTCTGGGCGATGGCAGCGGTCAGAGCTGGACACCGTGGGATGATGGCCTCGCCACGAGCGGTGAGGACTGGGGCATGTTCGCCACCGACTTCGCCGATATCGATCACGACGGCGACTTGGATCTGGCCTCGAACTCCTTCGGTTGCTGCAACGGCGTGCACGTCTACCGCAACGAGGGTGATGGTACCTGGACGCAGACCTGGGCTCTCTCTGGCGGCAACGCATCCGGTCACCTGTGTTTCGGCGACGTGAACGCTGACGGGCACCCGGATCTGGCGGCCAGTTTCCAGTACGGAACCGTGTTCTTGGGAGACGGAACGGGGGGATTCACCGGTGCCGACGACGGGCTCCCGGCCACGGGCGGCTACGGCTTCAGCTCGGTCTGCCTCGGGGATGTCAACCAGGACGGGTGCGATGATCTGGCCTTCACCTTCCTGGGCGGTGTGTATGTCTATGTGTGGGCGGCCGACCACTGGGAGAACGCATCCGCCGGGCTCACCGGCGGCGATCACGAGGTCGTCCGGCTGGCCGATCTCGACGCGAATGGGTTCATGGACGTGATCACCCACGGCGATGGCGCCATTTCGTGCTGGCTCGGGGAAGGAAGCGGCCAGTGGACGGCTGCCGGAACCCAGCAGGTCGGACAGGCCATCGACACGGCGGCCTTCGAGTGCGGCGGCGACATCGATCACAACGGCCGGCCCGATGTGGTGCTGGTGCAGGAGGAGGGGAGCTGGCCGAGCTATCAGAACGAGCTGTATGTGTTCATCGAGAGCACGACCTCAACCGAGCGCTTCGTCCGGGTGACTGCTCCGGGACCGGCGGCGCGGTTGCTCGGCGGCTCGGTACACACCGCGGCGTGGCTGGCGGCGCAGCTGGGGAGTGAGCCGGCGACAGTCGATGTGGAGCTCTCCGTATCCGGTCCGTCGGGTCCCTGGATGGCGCTGGCACAGAACCGGCCCGACAGCGGTCGCCACCAGTGGATCGTGCCGCAGGCTTCGAGCGAGCAGGCCTACTTGCGCGTGACCCTTCACCAGGGCGGGGAATCCGTCAGCGGCGTTGGCGGTCCCTTCACCATCGAGCCTACCGGTACCGCCTCCGTGCCGGACGAAACGGAACGCGCGCACGGGTGGCAACGGATGAGCCTGCGGGTTCACCCCAATCCGGCCGCGACGCACCTCGTTCTGTCATGGCGGGACGAGGCCGGCTCTGAATCGCCGCTTTCCGGTGCGGACCTCTCCGGCGGATGGGTGACTCTGTTTGGCGCCGACGGCCGGTGTTTCGCCAGCCTTTCCGTTGGCGCGGGCGGAAGCGTGGACTTGAGCGCTTCCCCGATCACGCGATCGTTGCCGGATGGGATCTACTGGCTGCAATACCGAGCGGCGGGGCAGCACCGGACGGAGGGGCAGTCCCGAACAGCGGATGTGACTGCACGATCAGAGCGATTCCTCCTGCTGCGATAGGTTCGAACTAGAACTGGACTCCCACGAAGTAGCCTGGCCATACCTTGACCCAGATTCCTTCGTCCTCGTCGTATTCGTCGGCCCAGGTGCCATGGGCCAGGCCGGTGCCGTCGTGCCGATTCGAGACATAGGCATGGGCGCAGAAACCACCGATCAGGCTGAACCGTGAGGCAACACGGTAGCCCGCGCCCAGGCGGCTAGCCGCCAGCATGTGGGCCCCCTCGCCCCAGTTCCCATCCTCCAAGATGTGATAACCCAGGAGATCCCAGGTGAGGAAGAGTCGGTCGAGGGCACGGTCGTCTTCTCCGCCGGCGAGCAAGCGCCCCAGCACGCCGCCCAGAGGTGTTTCCCAGCCGAGGCCGGCGCCTACGTATTGCCGGTCGTTCGTTTCGAGGGTTTCGGTCCCGAACGCCAGCAGCGAGTAGACGCTGTGATTACCGAGCTTGATGCCCACCTGGACATCCCCGGTATCGGTGTGCCACAGCTGTGCCCGTTGCTGTCCGTGGCGTACGTAGTTGATCAACCCGATGGGAGCGCCGTCGACGGTGTCGGCCACGTTGACCAGACCGATTTGCGTCCCGGTGACCGAACGGCCCACGTTGACGATTCCGATTTGTGCCCCGCTGGCGCTACCAGCCACGTTGGCCATCCCATATTGGAGACCACGAAAACTCTCGGCGACGTTGGCAATGGAGCCAAACTGCGCGCCGTCGAATTGACCGCCCACGTAGTTGGCCACCGCGCTCATCTGGACCATACGTCCTGAGCCCCGGACGACATTGACGCCACTGGCGAGCTGGAAACCTTCCAGATCACTGCCCGCGTAGTTGAGCCAGGCGCTGGCCTGACCGAAGGCGAGATCCCGCCGCGCGTAGTTGAAAAGCCCGGCGAGTTGAACGCCGTGCATGGAGCCGTTGACGGTGTTTGCCAGGCCCGCGGCTTGGAAATGACGGGCGTCTCCATAGGATGTGTTGAGAGCCCCGGCGAACTGCGCGCCGTCGACCGCGCCCTCGACGATGTTCACGCCTCCGGCGATCTGCGCACCATGCATATCACCCAGCAGCCAGTTGCCCAGATAGCCCAGCTCGAACCCGTGGACACCGTAGGAACGTCCGAGGGTCAGGTTGATCGACACCTCGCTCTCGGTGCGGATCTCATCGGGGCCGTTGGTCGACAGGCCGGGCCACAAGCTCACCGACAGGCGTTTGTGGACACGTTCCTGGGGTGGAATCCAGGTCGAGCCGCGGTAGGTCGCTTCCCGGTAGCCGTCGTCATCACTCTGAGTCCAGTGGTCGCCGCCGTTCCCGTCGCTCCGGAGGCGGCTCGTGCCGCGTACGGTGGTGAACTCGGAGGCGATCATCTTCATCCGGGACCCGTCGACCTTGGTGACGTCGCCCTCGGTGAGAGCGACCTCTGAGGCGTAGAACCGTCCGTCGCGATCCCAGATGACCCGGTAGCCACCCGGCTCCAGACCCAGCTCGACACGGCGACCCTGGGGTTTGACCAACTCCACCACCAGCCGGCCCTGCTCGTCCCGCACCCGCACGCGTCCATTGAGATCCTCGGCCAGCAACAGCCCCGCCGAGGTGCCTCGCAAATCGGTCATGACGAAGTCGCCCGAGCCGGCCATCTGGATGTCGTAGGCCGGATGCTGCGTGCCACTCTGGGTGCCTTCCGTGCGTGCGAGGGTTTCGTAGAAGGCAAACTGGTACGCTTCGTTCAGGGTGATGCGGCCGTCCCCGGTGGCGTCGGCGGCCCCGCGCAGGCCCGAGACGAGCGCATGTGTGAAGAAGGACGCGCCGATCCGGTCCGATTCCTGGGCTGCCTCATCGTCGGACGCGGAGGTCAGGATGGCGTGTCCGCGCATCTCGGCGGAGACGTCAAACAGGAAAGGAGGCCGGTGGGTGCCGCCTTTCAGGCGCGTGAGGGCGCCGGATGCGCAGCTATCCAGAATGACGACGCGCACATCGCCGGGAAGCGCGTCGACGGCGGCGCGCAGCTCGCGGTAGGGCAGCGTGTCCCCGCGCAACAGGAGCCCCTTCTCATCGGAGTGGCCGGAGTAGTAGATGATCATCTCCACCCGGGCATGATCTTCGCGGGCACGCTCGGCCCGGCCGGCGAGGGTCTGGATTGAAGCGAGAAGCTCCCCGGGCGTCGGGTCGTGCAGGGTTTGCTGATCGTCCTCGGTCACCCCGCCCAGCTCCCGAAAGACCTTGCTCACCGCCTCGGCGTCGGTGCCGGCATAGCGCAGGGAAACACGGTCGGGGCCGCCGTTATTGGCGCCGATGGTGAGCAGCAGACGCTTGACGGCGAAGGGGGGTGCTGAAGCGCCGTCCACCGGTGCGGCGCGCGTCGAGGCCGTGTCCGCCGATGGTGCGCTTTGCTGTGCCAGGGCCTCGGCGGCCTGAGCGTGGGCTGGGACTGCCAGCGAGGGGACCGCCGCGATCAGCCCCGCTGCGATCAGCCAGCCCCGGCAGGTGCGGATGGTTCCCCGGATGTCGTTCAGGATGCCGATCATGACCTGGTCTCCCGCTTCAGAAGCCTCACCGAATACTGGTTCCATCCCGTGGACAGTTCCAGGACGCCGTCGGCGGCCCGGGTGGAATCGGCCGCCAGGGCACGCGCGGCCTTCAAGATCGCCGCGACATCGATCGACTGCTGGGACGTGATCAGGAAGAATCGTTCGAAGCCCGGAGCGTCATCGAGCTCGTAAGCGCGGGGCAACAAGACTTCGCCGTCGCTTTCGAGGGCCGTGGATCCTCCGGCCGTTTGAGGATGGTGCAGGCTGAGCGCTCCCCGTCCGTCGATCGAGAGAATGACCCCGTGCTGGGCCCCGGGCGCCAGGTAGCCGATCTGCAACAGATCGCCTTCAGCGACTTCGCTGCCAGGGTCGAGAAGTACGGCTTGCCGGGCACCGGAGGTATCGCTCCCCTGCTTGTACACGCGCAGCGCCGGTGTCAGACCTTTGCTGCGTTCGGTCGGTGCCACCACGCGGGTTGGCTCGTCGCCACCGGTAAAGATCATGTCTCGCGGAACCGTCAGAAGCAGCACCACCACAGCCGCCGCCGCGAGGGCGGACCCGAGCGTGAGCCAGCGGCGCCGCGGCGGAGTCATCCGGGAGCCGATGCCCCGCGTCCTGGTGGGAACCCCGTGGGGTCCGAGGGTCGCGGCTGGCGTGTCGGCTGCGCCGTCGGCTGCGCCGTTGGCTGCGGCAGCCTTCTCACGCACCTGGGCCGCGAAGACCTTGGCGGGATAGTAAGCCAGAATCCTTTCGTTGGAGGCGCGCATGGCCTCGATGCGGGCGACCAGCTCGGCGTCGGTCTCGAGCCGGACATCGATCCGGTGGCGATCGGCCTCGGATACCTCGCCCAAGATGTATTGCTCGAGCAGGTAGTCCGGAATCGGATGCGGCTCACGACTCATGAGGACCTCGCTTCCAAGCGGCGAGCATGTTCGCGCAGGTTTCGCAGTCGCTTGCGGACCCCAGACACCGACAGACCGACTTGCTGGGCCACCTCTTCCAGGGTGAAACCGTCCACGTAGTGCAAGACGGCAATCGTGCGGGTGGATTCGAGTTCGGGCTCCAGGATACGTCGCAGGCGCAGTCGCGCGAACACCCCCCGCTCGGTGTCTCCCGCATGCGCGATCCGGTGCAAGCGTTCCTCGTCGGGATCTTCGGGCCGCCGCTTCCGCGAACGGATCAGGTTGAGGCAGATGTTCGTCGCCATGCGCAGCAGCAATCCCGACGGTGAGTCCTCGTTCAGCTCATCCTGCTTGCGGATGAGCTGAACGAAGACGTCTTGTGCCGCCTCGAGGGCCAACTCCTCGTTCTTGAGGAGCTGGCGGCAACGACGGATGACCATCGGCCCATACCGTCGGTAGTAGGCCTCGACATCGATCGGCACCGGGAACCTCCCGTGCATGGAGAACAACACCGCGGCGGGCGTGAGCTGTCACTGAAAAGGAGCGTGGGCGCCGGATGCGCCCAAACCGGACCTTCACTCTGGGGCCAGGTGTGGGCGATCTGCTGGGCCGTCCAGACGGCGATTGGGTTCGTCGATTGGGTTTGTCGAACAACCGTCTACCGGTCGCCCAGATAAACCCGCGATGTCTTCTCCGTCATGATCGCCGCGGTGAACCGTTCTTCGTACCTTTGCCTCCCCGCCTTGCCCAGCCGGTGCCGCAGCTCCGGGTCCCGGATCAATTGAAACAGGCGCCTGCGTAGCTCGTCAACGTCTCCGGCTCGGATCAGGAATCCGGTTTCTTCGTGCTCGATCAGCTCCGGGATGCCGAAGATGGCGCTGGCCACGACGGGCAGGCCGGCGGCCATCCCTTCGATGATGGCGAAGGGCATGGTTTCGATGGTCGACGGCAGGGCCAGGCAGTCGAAGGCGTACATCAGGCGGGTGGCGTCCTCCCGGTGGCCGAGGAAGCGGACACGGTCGGACAGGCCATACCGTGACGCGAGTTCTCGGAGGGCGGTGTCCTCTTCCCCGTCACCGGCCACCACGAGGACCCAGGCCGGCAGTTCGTCTTCCGGCTGAGACAGAGCTTCCAGCAGAAAGTGGTGCCCTTTGCGCCGGGTCAGTCTTCCCACGATTCCGATGACCACGGTCTCCCGACCGGCACCAAAGGATGCGCGGACTTGCTCTCGCTCTGCCGCCGACAATGCCGGGGCTTCCTCGACCCCGTTGTCGATCACCGTGATCTTGCTGCCCGGCATGCGGTGTCGCTTGACCAGGAATTCGCGGTTCGATCTGGTGTTCACGACGATGCTGTCGATGTAGCGGGAGAAGAAGAGCTTCACCGGGAACCGGCGGTACTTTCGGTCGATCATCGGAAGGTGTTCCGTGCTGACCACCCGGCCGTAGCCCGCCCGCCGGGCAGCCAGAGCCACCGAGGAGAGCCCGGCGTCGTAGCTGCTGGGGAGGTTGATGTGCAGAACATCCCCGCCGATCTGGCGCAAGAGGGTGGTGGCCGCGGGCAGAAACTGGCGCCACCGGAAGCCGGGCCGTGGAAGATGCTGTACCTTTACATCCAGGGCCCGCATGCGGGCTTCCAGCACACCGGCCCCGGGGACGTCGGGCAGGATGATGCTCGGACGAAACCGTTCCCGGTCCAGGTGCGCGGCCAGCAGTGGCATGTACCCCTCGGCGCCTCCGAAGTACTCCGCGTCGGAGTAGAAGGTCAGGCCGATGGGACCAGACGGGACACTCACAGGATACCTCCTCGTCGTACCTCGAATGCTGGCAGTGCGAGTAGACGATACTACCACGTTCAGGACAGGAAGGCTCTCGATTGGAAAGCATTACCCGCAACCCCAAACTAGGCCACTCATATGACTCTCGTCACTTCCGCGAACTCCGCGGGACTCGTGACAGGCAACTCCCAACTCTTGCTCGATTGCGCCACGTCCCTTGGGACGGAGTTGCCCGCGGAGCACGGCGACTCACTCAGGAAGCAAGCCTTGACTCCGGTTCACCATCGAGGATCGAACGCACCTCGGTTGTCAGTTCGCGCTTCGAGAACGGCTTGCGCAGCAAGGCCACACCCGGTTCGAGGATGCCATGATTCGCGATGGCATCGGCAGCGTAGCCGGACACGTAGAGGATCTTCGCGCAGGGATGAAGAACCGCCACGACCTTGGCCAGATCATGTCCATTCATGTCGGGCATGATGACATCGGTGATCAGAAGATCGAGATGCTCGAGCTGGCGCTCGGCCAGCTCGATCGCCTCCCGCGCCGAGGAAGCCGGCGTGACCTCATAGCCGGCTTCGGCGAGGATTCGATAGTCCAGCTTCAGGATCGCCAGTTCGTCTTCGACCAGAAGGATCCTCTGTCCCTGTCCTGCGCTCGAGGAGTCTTCCCGGTCCACGGATTGCAGTTCTTGGTGTTCGCCAGCCCGCGGGAGGTAGACCTTGACCGTGGTCCCCAGACCCGGCTCGCTGTCGATGTGGATGAAGCCTCGATTTTGCCGGACGATGCCATAGACGGTGGCCAGACCCAGGCCAGTACCTTTGCCAAGGTCTTTGGTCGTGAAGAAGGGCTCGAAGACCTTCTCCTTGGTGCTGCTTGACATGCCGACGCCATCGTCGGCCACTGAGAGCATGACGAAGGACCTCGGATGCTCTTCGTCGAAGCCCGCGCAACTCGCCCTGGCCCGATCTGATTCCGCGGGTCCCGCTTGTTCGACATCCCTTGGCGCGACGTCGACTCGGTCGGGATCGACCCGCCCGGGGTTCATCGCGCCGAGATCAACCTCCCTGAGATCCATCGCGCCGGGCTCGATCTGTTCGAGGGGCACGTTGCGGGTCTCGATGGTGATTTGGCCCATGCCCGGGATCGCATCCCGGGCGTTGACGCACAGATTGGCCAGAATCTGGTCGACCTGGGATGGATCCAGGGTCACCGATTGCAGCTCGTCTCCGGGGCGCCACGTCAGCTCGATGTCCTCCCCGATGAGGCGCCGCAGCATCTTGAGCATGTTCTCGACGGTTGTGTTCAGATCGATCGCCCGCGGCGCGATGGGTTGGCGCCGGGCAAAGGCCAGCAACTGGCGGGTGATGTCCGCAGAGCGTTTTGCCGCCGTCAGGATTTCTCGGAGATCACCTTGCAGAGGTCCATCAGGCGCGACCTTATCGAGCGCTAGCTCGCTGTAGCCGATGATCACGCTCAGCATGTTGTTGTAGTCGTGGGCCACGCCGCCCGCCAGACGGCCGACCGATTCCATGCGCTGAGCGTGCTCGAGTTGTTCGCTCAGTTTTTGCCGCTCGGCCTCGGCCCTCTTGCGATCGGCGATATCACGCGTCACTCCCTGCAATGCGACGGGGTGCCCCCCCGCGTCGTAGACGATCCTACCGTGGATCTCCACCGGCATGGGATCACCCTGCTTCGTGCGCATTGCCGATTCGAAGATCACACCGGTCGATGCCGGCCCCTTATCGATTTCCTGCTCGATGATGGCCGTCATCATCCGGAATTCGTCTTCGTCACAGTGATCCTTCAGGTGCGCGCCGATCCACTCCTCCGGCTCGAATCCGGACAGGTACCGGCAGGCCGGATTGACGTAGGTGAAGACGAGGTCGAGGTTCATCGTCCAGATGACATCGAGCGTGTTGTCGGCCAGCAGGCGGTAGGTTTCCTTGCTGCGCCTGAGCGCCTCGGTTCGCTGGGCCACCTGGGTTCGCAGCGAGCGTGACCAGATGTAGGAAGCCAACAGCAGCAGCAGGAGTGGGATCGTGCCGAGAGCGAGGTACCGCAACGCGGCAGCCACTTTCGACTCCGGAGCCTCGTAGACCCCCATCCAGTGATCGTAGATGCGCCGGTATTCCCCCGTGTCTCCCAGTACCTTCAAGCCTTCGGCGAGGGTCGAGAGCAAGGCCGAGTGGCCTTCCCGCACGGCGAAGCAGTATTCGGATGTCAAGAAGGGCTTGTGGCCAACGACGAGGTGATCCCAACCGTGCCGGTTGATCCAGTAGAGCGCCGTGATGCGGGCCGCCAGTACGCAGTCACAGTGGCCCAGGGCGAGCATTCGAAGGGCTTCCTCCTGCGAGTCCACCGCGCTGACTGTCTCGGCCCGAGCGTCGTTCTGGCGGAGGAAGCCGTGCATGATATCGCCCGCCTGAACGATGATGCGTTTACCCTCCAGGCCGGCCAGCGTGCTCGGTGGAGGCGGGTCCTCGGAGCGGGTCACGGCGACGTATTGGGGCACCAGGTGCGGCGCGGTGAAATCGTAGCTGTGGTCGCGCTCGGCCGAGTAGATCATGCCCTGGATGGCATCGATCTGACCGGATTGCAGCTGGTCCATGATCTCGGGCCAGGGACCGAGCCGAACTTCGATGTCGATGCCCATCTGGCGTCCGATGGCCCGCGTGAGATCCACGTTGAATCCCGCCGGCTGTCCCTGATCGTCGAGATACTCGTACGGAGGGAACTTGTAATCGCCGCCGATCACCAGCGGACGGTTCGACGGAAGCTGGAAGTTCGCGAACCACTTGCTGTGAAGACGCCGGTGGGTGCCGTCGGCGATGACCAGTGCCAGGCCCTCATTGAGCAACGCGAGCATGCGGCTGTGGCCCTCGGGAACCGCGAAGCAGAACTCCTGGACGAATCCATCGACCGATTGTCCGATGATTTCCAGGCCGGCCAGCTGCAGGTCCTGGATCAGGCGGACGGCGACGAGGCGCTGCATGACCACGGCATCGTGCTGTCCGGCGGACAGCTCACGCAAGGCGGTCGCATAGCTATCCGTGGCATGCAGGCGAATGTCTGGCTTCTTCTTACGCAGGAACTCCTCCGCGCCATCCCCTTTCATGACCGCGACCTGTTTGCCGGTCAGATCATCGATGTGGCGAATGCCCTGGGTACCTTTGCGGACCACGATGGCGCCGTGCAGGGACATGTAGGGAACGGTGAAATCGAAGAGCGCCTCTCGTTCGGGGGCACGTCCGACCAGCGGCAACACCTCGACCTGCTCCGTCTCGAGCCAGCTTCGGATCTGTGGCCAGGTGCCGGTTCGGAAGATGACCTCCCGGCCCATGGCTTCCAACGCGACCCGCAGCAGCTCGACCGAGAATCCGTCGGCCTCCCCCTGGACCGTGACCACGCTGAAAGGGGGATAGTCGAACTCGCAGGCCGAAAGGACCGGGGGCACCGTTTCCGGACGCAGGCGAGTCTCTTGCCGGGGGGGCGTGTTCCGACCAGCGCTCTGACGTGGCGCGGTGTTCTGACTTGGCGTGGTGCCAGCGGCGTCGATAGCGGCGTCGCTAGCGGCATTGCTGGCGGCATCGTCGGCGGCATCGTCGGCGGCGTCCCCGGGCGGGTCGCTAGCGGGGTCGCCAATGGCATGGGCGTAACCGAAGACGACCAAGATGCCGACGAGCAGGACGAGGCGGGCCCGCCAAGTCAACCGATCGGATGGTATGTTCATGCCGGCTGAAGTCTCCTGGGTGGGGCCAGCCGTCGCGCGCGCGGCCCCATCCTGTCCGGGCGAGGCGCCGTACAGGGATTCAGTGATCTCCCCGCCCGGATACAGCTTGCCTCCTAAGCGTCCTTCACTCTTGATGTTCGGCTGCGGAGACGGCTACCTTGAGAGAAGCGGGCGGTGGGGCCTGCGGCGCAAAGTGTTTTTGGATAGAGAGTTGGGTTGTTCGGCCGGTCATTGCCGGGTGAGAGTCTCCCGCACCTTTGCGGCCAACGTCTGGTTTGAGAACGGCTTCTGTATGAAATCGAGCCCCTCCTCGAGAACGCCGTGGTGTACCACGACGTCGTCGGTGTAGCCCGACATGAAGATGACCCGCAGATCCGGGTACCGTTCACAGACTCTTACGTGCAGGTCACGCCCGTTCATCCCGGGCATGATGACATCCGTGAGGAGCAAGTCGATCGGGCCGTCGTGCTTCCGGAGCAAGGCCAGAGCGGCGGGACCGTCTTCGGCGGCCAGAACCCGGTAGCCGTAGCGCCTCAGGACCGCCTCGGTCAAGGCCCGTACCTGCTCATCGTCTTCCACGAGCAGAACGGTTTCGGAGCCTTCGAGGTTCTCCCCCGGCCCGCGGGGCGCCGGGGGGGCGGGGATCTCCTCCTCCGACACGGGGAGGTAGATGTGGAACGTCGTACCCAGCCCGGGCTCACTGTAGACCCACACGTTGCCCCCGTGCTGCTTGACGATGCCGTAGACGGTGGCAAGACCCAAACCCGTGCCCTTCTCTTTTCCTTTCGTGGTGTAGAAGGGCTCGAAGATCTGCCGGCGCGTCTCGGCATCCATCCCGCATCCGGTATCGCGCATCGCGAACTTCACATAGCGGCCAGGAGTGACCCCGTCATGCTGAAGGGCGTAGATCTCATCGAGTTCGGCGACCGAGGTTTCGATCGTGAACTCGCCGCCGTGGGGCATGGCGTTCTGGGCATTGACCGCCAGGTTCATCACCACCTGCTCGAGCTGACCCACGTCGCCGCGAATGGGGGGCAGGTTCCCGTCGAGTTCAAAGTGGATGGCAACATCCTCACGGATCGTGCGGCGAAGGAGCTTCGCGAAGTTGCGTAGCAGATCATCGAGGTCGATGGGGCGGGATTCGAGCGCTTGCTTGCGACTGAAGGCCAGGAGCTGGCGCACGAGATCACGCGCGCGCTTGCCGGCCCGCACGATCTCCTGCAGCGACTCCCGCCTCGGGTCGATGCCGGCCGCGTCCTCTAGAAGGAGCTCGCCGTACCCCAAGATGGGGGAGAGCAGGTTGTTGAGATCGTGGGCCACACCGCCGGCCAGCCGGCCGATCGACTCCAGCCGTTGTGACTGCTGGAGCTGCTGCTCCACGCGTTCCCTCTCCTCGGCGACGCTCTTCTGCTCGGTGATGTCCATGGTGAGCTCGACGAGGGCGACGACCTCGCCGGTCTCGTCCAACACCGGATAGCCTCGCACCGACCACCACCGTCCGTCGGTGGTTTGCTGTTCGCCCTGGCAGGTCTCCTTCTTCTCCAATGCCTGCAGAACAGGACAGGGTTCGCACGGTCTGTCCGACTGTTGCCAGATCTCGTAGCAGTGGCGTCCCGTGAGGTCATTGATCGAGAGACCCACCGAGTCGGCGGCGGCCTTGTTCGCCCAGATCACGCGCAAGTCCGTGTCGTAGTAGGCTACCATCTCGGTGGTGGTGTTGAGGATCAGCTCCTTCTGATGTTCGCTTTCGCGCAGGGCTTGCTCGGTACGTTTCACCTGGGTGATGTCGACATGGGAGCCGCGCAGGTGAATGGGGCGTCCCTCTTCATCCCGCTGGACAGCCGCCTGGGCGAGAATCCAGCGATAGGAGCCGTCCTTGTGCCGGAACCGATACTCGTTGTCGTATTCCTCTCCGGGTTCTCCGGGCTGGGTGGCCAAACAGCGCTCGACCCGCTCGAGCGCAGCGGGCAAGTCTTCTGGGTGGACCCGGCTTTGCCATTCTTCGTAGAAGTCGGAGATCTCGTGGTCCTCGTAGCCAATCTGCCGTTTCCACTCCTGCGAATAACGTACCCGGTTGGTGGCCAGATCCCAGGCCCACAAGCCCACGTTGGCGGCCCGAACCGCTTCTTGTTGCCGGCGGACCGCCTCTTCCAGGGCCTCTTGCGTTCTCTTCTGCTCGCTAATGTCCTGACCGACGACGATTGCCGTCGGTTCGCCGTCCATGTGCACAGACACCGAGCCAGTGAGGGACCAGTGCTTCTCGCCGTTGGCCGTGAGGATGCTAGCCTCGATCGGTTCGTTATCCTGCCCCTTTTCGATGCGCCGGATCCGGTTGCGGATCTTGTCCCGAAACTCGGGAGCGATCGTCTCCAGGGCGTCAACGCCCACCAGGTCCTCGGGCCGCTCGTAGCCCAGACTGCGGGCGCTGGCAGGATTCCCGTAGACGTACTTGCCCTTCTGCACCAAGAGGATCGACATCGGGGCGGCCTCGACCAACGCATGGAATCGCTCGCGGCTTTCGTGCAAGGCCTCCGCGTCCTCGATTCGCTTCAGGGCATAGCCGAGATCGCCCGCCAGGGTGTTGAAGAGGTGCTGCTCTTCGGCATCCTGAGCGTAGATGAGGGGGACGCGCACGCAGAGAGCGCCGTAGATGCGATCTTCGAAGGTGAGCCGCCGGGAGAACCAGCCGTATTCCGGCAACGCCTCGGCCAGCGGACAGCCCGGGCACTGCGTGGCGGGGTCGGTCACCACATCCAGAACATCGCGATCCAGGATCCGATGGAGACAGTCCGGATAGTCGCCGGCAATCAGTCTCTCGTGCATCGGCCCGAAGACCTTCCCAAATCCGGAGGAGGCCGTGTCGGTGACGCGGACCGACTCGTCCATGAGCGCGATCCAGGCACCTTTGTAGCTGTCGTTCTTGGTCAACCGATCGCACGCGCGTTCGATCAACTGTGTGCGGCTCGTGCCCCCCGCGATGAGCTGGTTGACCCGCCAAATGGCCACCAGGACCCGCTTGAGATGAGCTTCCCGCCGTTCGGCCCGCGCGAGCCGGACGACCAAGTTTTCATCGGAACCCACGACACGGTCGATCTGTCCCTCTCGCAGCGCCCGCAGGCTCGCCTGGGCGATCTCGAGCCGCTCGCGGAGTTCTTCGTAGGGCGTCTCGGGGAGCGGCTCACGGGGCGGCTCACGGGGCGGCTCACGAGGCGGCTCATGTGGCGACTTACGGGTAGGTGGACTCATGCCGGGTTCCCGGGAAAGATCTTGAGCAAGGTGTCGTGATCGCTCAGGTTGCCGAACACCGTTGCCCCCGGGGGAGGCCGCAGAATCTGCAGGGCCGGGGTTACGAAGATCCCGTGCTCCAGTGCGATCTGCGGATCCGCATCGACGTCGACCACCTCGACCTCGAAGACGCATCCGTTCGCCCGCTCGCGCAGGATCCGTAGGTTCTGCTTGGCCAGCCGGGAATTGGGAGCGTCCCCTGCCACGAACAGCCGGACGGCGTACACGGGCGGGTCGTGATTCTCTTCTGCCCTGCTTGACTGCGTCGGATATGTCATGCCGGCTCGTCCCCCGGATCGACTTCGATGCCTTGGTTCGTGATCTGGAAGGAGTGGATGCGACTCGAATGGGCGCGTCCTCGGGACTTGAGGATCCCCAGCGTTCGACGGAACTGTCCATCCTGCTCCGTATTGCGCAGGATGATCACCGTATCGATGACCGAGGAGAGATCGATCCCGGTGATCTCCTGTTGGCCGTCGGTTGCGGCGGTCAAGTTGGTCAGCAGCGAGGTGATGCCGCGCTGCTTGGCGTGATCGATCAAGCGCAGCAAGAAGTCGAACGCGGCGTGGCTGGCCCCCATGCGACGACAGGCGGAGATGGCGTCTACGATCAGGTGCTGTGGCTGGAACTCATCGATGACCCGGTAGGCCTGGATGAGGTGTTCCTCGATGCCCTGCGACTCGGGCATGGTGGAGATGAAGCGCAGCCGCCCGGAATCCAGGGCCGGCATCAGATCGATGCCCGGACCATGCATGCAGGAGACCAGAGCGTCCCAGGACTCTTCGAAATCGATGTAGAGAACCCGCTCGTTGCCGGAGGTTGTCGACTTCACGAAGGAACACGCGAAGGTCGTCTTGCCCGTGCCCGAGCCGCCCGTGATGAGGGTGCAGGAGTTGCGCCGGTACCCGCCGTCCAGGATTCGGTCGAGGCTCCCGATTCCGCTCGACAGGCACTCGCCCAGTGCGCGGTGTTGCAGGCTGGTCTGCGTGACCGGGATGATCTGCACACCTTGGCTGCTGAAGCCGAACGGGTACTCGTTGCGCCCATACGGAGATCCGCGAAGCTTGATCACGCGCAGCCGGCGCGTGCTGATCTGCTCGTAGACGCGCTGATCGAGATGGATGACGCAATCGGCCATGTAATCGAGGAACTCGTAATGGGCGAATTCGCTGCCAACCGGGTTCTTGACGGTCAACAGCGTCGTCAAGCCGGAATCGCGCAGCCATTCGTAGAGGTTGTGCAGCTCGGCCCGCTCTTTGGCTGCGTCGCCCAGCAACCGGAGGAGAACGTCGGGCGCGTCGATGAGCAAGCGATCGGCCTGGATCTCCTCGGTCTTCTTGCGCAGGATGCCGAGGATGCCGCGCAGATCGAAGTCCCCGGAGAGAATCGCATCCGGCTGAAGGCGCGCGCTGATGAGGATCAGCCGGCCTTGCGCTTCGAGATCGGGGATGTTCCAGCCGAATCCTTCCGCATAGCCGCGCAACGCGTCTTCCCGTTCCTCGAAGGTGAGGAGGATGCCGGCCTGACCGTTCTGAGCGCTACGAACCAAGAACTCCAACCCCAGCATGGTCTTCCCCGTGCCGGGGCCGCCACTCAAGAGCGTCAGCGTGCCCCGCGGAATGCCGCCGCCCAGGACACTGTCCAGTCCGCGCACGCCGGTCGGCACCTTGGGAAGCCCAGGCGACCGTCGCGTGATCGTACTGGACACCTGCGTCTCGTCGTTCATTCGCTCGTCCTTTCTGGCATCACATGGACAGCCTGTACAGAAGATCCTGCCGAAGGCCGGCGGATGTGGGGCCTCGGCTCGCTTTCGGTGCCTCTGGGGCGGGACTATAGCAGCCCGTCGCGTTCCACGGAAGTTCGGCCTCGCCCGCCCGGCTCAGGTGTTCGCGCGATCCGGGGCGCTCTTCCTGGCCACGTGGATGGCCGCGATGCCGCCCAGCAGCGTCTCGGCCGCAACGGTACCGAAGCCGCACTCGCCCAGGAGGCCGCTGAGCTCCCGTTCGTTGTAGAAGCGCGGGATCGTGTAGGCCAAATACGCGTAACCTGATCGGGAGCCCGAGAGTAGGTGCCCTATCGGACGCACGGCGATACGGATGTAAACGTGAAACAGTGCCCGCCAGAGACGGTTGCGGGGCTGGCTCGTCTCGAGGTTCACGAACAGCCCACCTGGCCGCAGGACGCGGTGAAACTCGCCGAAGCAATGTGCAAGAGTTTCGCGGTCACGGTGCAGGTTGCGGGTGGCGAAGGAAATGGTCACGACGTCGAAGGTCTCATCGGGAAAGGGCAACCTGGATGCATCCGCGCGCGCAAAGCGAAGGCCGAGCTTCTCCCGTCCGGTCTTCGCCAGCGCCAGCATGTCCGCGCTCACGTCGGTGGCCACGACCTGCGGCGACCGGGGCCGTGACGCGGGACCCGCGGTGGCGGCCACCTCGGCGGTCATTTCGGCGGCCACCTCGGCGGTCATTTCGGCGGTCATTTCGGCGGCCATCTCACCGGCCATCTGGGCGGCCATCTGGGCGGCCATCTCACCGGTACCGCTGCACACATCCAGGCACCGTTCGGGCTGGTTCTGGGCCCCCAACCGGGCCGCGCGACGGCGCCAGGCCATGTCGAACCCGAAGGTCAGCACATGGTTGACGCGCTCGTAGGTGTGAGCGACCTCGCGATAGATGCCTTGGATCCCGCGCAAGCTCGGCTTCATGACGGCTACCCCGTTGTGCATCCTGCGGCCGGCGAGCCAGGCCCGCAAGCCCGCCCGGCGAACTCGCCCGGCAAGCTCGCCCGGCAAGCCCGCCCGGCAAGCTCGCGGCCTAGTAGCCGCCGGTGAAGACGTTTTCCTTCTCCAGCCGCACGAGGCCGAAGCGGTTCTCGAGCGTCGCGGCATCCTCGGGCGGCAGATCGCCGAAGATCGTGATCGTCACGTGCTGGGGATCGAGATACTTGCGCGCCACCGCCGACACGTCCTCCACGGTAATCGACTGGATCTCGGCCAGCTGCCGGCTGTCGAAATCAAAGGGACGCTCGTCGAGCTCATGCCCCATCAGTCGCGCCGCACTGTAGAACTCACTCTCGAACAGGAAGATGAACCGATTGCGCCAGGATTGGATCTGTTCGTGAATCTCCGCGGAAGAGACCGCCTCGTTCACGATCTTGCGGTACTCTTCCATGACGCTGTCGATCGAATGCAGCACCGAGGCGGACTTGGTCTGATAGCTGATCGACAGGCCGCCCGGCACGCCCGGTTGCCCCTCGTGCGAGAGACGCGAGTAGATCCCGTAGGTGAGACCTTCGTCCGAGCGCAGACGCTCCATGAGGCGCGAGCGGAAGCCGCTTCCTCCCAGGATCTCGTTCAAGATCTCCAACGCGGCGTGTTCTTCGGCCGGCGCGGTGCGATCGAGCGACAACTCCTGGGTAAAGGTGATCGATGGTTGCGGGATGTCCTTCTCCAGCCAGTAGACGCCCGGCTTGCGGGCCGGCGGCCGCGTGATCCACTGGCGGTCGGCCTGCGCGTTCGAGCGCCAGTCGCCGAAGGCTTCCTCCAGCGTGGCCAGCATCTCGGGCGTCTCGAAATCCCCGACCACCGTGACGTACATGTTCCGCGGTCCCAGACACTCGGTTACCAGCTCGCGGATGTCGTCGGCGGTGACCGCCTCGACCTCTTCCCTACTCGGGACGAATCCCAGGCGCGGATGATCGCCGTGGAGCACGTGGCGCGTGAGCGTGCGGCTCCCCGACCGGGGATTGTCGTAGCGGCGCCGCATGCGCTCGACCATCTGTCCCTTGAGCACCTCCAGGCGCTCGGGATCGAGCCGGGGTTGCTGCACCATCTCGGTGGCCAATGCCAGCGCTTCGGAGAAGTTCTCGCTGAGCGACCAGAAACTCGCCCCGCATTCGGTCGAGCCCATCCAGAGCCGGAAGCTCATGCCCAGTTCGTCGATTCGCTCTTCGAGCTCGCGCGGGGTGAGGGAGACCGTCCCGCCCTCGTTGAGCAAGTCCTGCGCGAGATCGAACGCCGCCAGCTTCTCAACCGGCAAGCTGTTCGATCCATTCAGGAAGCGGATACTCATCGAGACCGCCGGCAGCGACGGGTCCTCGGTGATGTAGACGGTCATCCCGCAGGGGAGCGTCGTACGTTCGATATCCCGTCCCACCTCGGGGATGGAAATCTCGATCGGTTTGGCGTGATCGATAGCCTGGAGCGCCTCCACGAAAGCGCGCGAATGCTGGGTACCGCGGGGCCCGGTAGGCGCTCCACGTGAGTGGGTCATAGCGCTGCCGTAGGCCCCGTTGCCGGCACTGCCACCGCTACCGCCGCCGCTACCGCCCCGACCATTCGAACGGCCCCGACCGCGCCGGTGGCCGTCGCCGTCTTCGGCGAATGTTTCGGGCCGGTGCACCTGAACGACCGACAACCGCTCGGGACGCAGGTACTCTCCGGCCACGCGCCGCACATCCTCGGGAGTGACCGCCATCACCAGCGCGTCCTCTTCTTCCAAGTAGGCGAGGTCGCCGGTGCGGCCGATCGTGCGGCCGATCGTCATCGCCAGCCACAGATTGGACTGAAGGCGGCGAACGCGGCGAACCTTTGTGGCGACCTTGGCGCGCTCGAGCTCGTCGGTGGTGACGCCTTCTTCGATGATGCGATCGATCTGGTCGTGGATCATGCCTTCGAGCTCGGCGAGGTCGTGTCCTTGCTTGGGCCGGCAATTCACCTCGAAACTGCCCGCGTACCGCTGGCTTCCGTTGTAGGCGGACACCGACGCGGCCACCTTCGCCTCCTGCACGAGCGCTTGATCCAGCCGGGAGCTGGCCATGCCGCCCAGGACGCGGCCCAGCAGATCGAGTGCATGCTCATCCGGGTGGCCGGCCGGCACGGTGGGATATCCCATCAGGAAGAACGGCTCCGCGTCGAACTGCACGACCTCCCGCCGTTCGCCGCGCTGTTCCGGCTCGGCGGTGACGTGCAAGCGCGGCAACGCCTGCCGTTCCCACGGCCCGAAGTAGGTCTTGGCCAGGCGGCGGATCTCCCCGGTATCGACGTCTCCCACGAATACCATCGTGCAATTGCTGGGCGAGTAGTACAGGCGGAAGTAGGACTCGGCATCCCGCCGGTCGTAACGCATGATGTCCTGCGGCCATCCCACAATGGGCCGCCCGTAGGGATGGGCCTTGTACATCAAACTGGCGAGGGCTTCCCAGGCCAGCCCGGTGGCCTGGTTCTCGGTGCGCAACCGGCGCTCTTCGTGCACCACATCGCGTTCGGAGTAGAACTCCCGGAACACGGGCCGCAGCAGCCGGTCGCTCTCGGTCCGGAACCAGAGCTCGAGCTGGTTCGCCGGTAGCTGCAGGAAGTAGTTGGTGACGTCGTTGCCGGTGCTGGCGTTCATGCGCGTTGCGCCGGCGCGGGTCAGGATCTCATTATACTCGTTCTTGACGATGATCCTCTTGTGCTCGCCGGCGAGCTCGTCGATCTCGGCCCTGAGCTCGGCGATGCGATCCGCATCGGCCTCCTGGAACGGATCCTCCTGCCGGTCGAGCTCGCGGTAGAGCTGTCCCCAGAGATCTTGAAGCCGGTCCATGATCTCGATCTCGCGTGTGCGGTCCAGCGTGCCGATGTTCTCGTTGCCTTTGAACATCATGTGCTCGAGCAAATGGGCGATGCCGGTCTTGTCCTTTGGATCCATCGCGCCGCCGACACCGAACTGGTAGTAGGCCGCGAAGGTGGGCGAGAAGTCCCGCTCGAGCACCAGGATTCGCAGCCCGTTGTCCAGGACGATTTCCTCAACCTGCTCGTGCAGGGGCGCGACCTCGCCGGCGCAGGCGGATGGAGCGAGTGTACTGAGCAGACTGATGCCGCTTAGCAGGACGAGCGCGGTGAGTAGGCCGGCCGCGGTGAGTAGGCCGGCCGCGGTGAGCAAACCGAGCGCGCTGGACAGACCCAGCCCCAAGGGCAGCTGATGAAGGGCCGTTTCCGCCTCCGCACGGTGGCCAGCCAGCCGCCGCCGGTCTAGCCGGCGGCCAGCTAGTCGGTGGCCAGCCAAGGGGCCGGTACCCAGAGAGCGGGCAATCGATCTTGGAATGAGCGAAAGGGTACGGCGGATCATGACGGGTCCTCCCGGGTCGGTATCCAATCTGGCGAGGGAAGTGTGCTCATGTACGCGAGCAGCATAGCGCGACCCGACCCCCCTGGAATAGCAGAAGATCGTGCTTGGGATCGCCCGAGGAACACGGCTTTCTACCACGGACTGCCGTCGAGCGCTTGTCCTCCCCGTCAATAATCCCTGGCCACCTCCCCGCAGGGATTACCCTGGACCGCGCTTCGCCGCCGGGGATAGACTCACTGCCGGTCCGATCGGTGGCCCCATCTGGTGGCCCGGCGCCCACTTCGGGCGGCCCGGCGCCTGATGGGTAGCCCGGCGCTGAATCCGGTGATCTGGCACCTACCACTCCAAGGGAGCCTTCCGAGTCGATGCATGCGCAGCCCGACACGTCCCATCGCCTTTCCCGAGGCGAGCTGGCCGCCACCGCGGTGACCGTGCTCGTGCTGCTGTTCTCGATCAGCGGGGAGAGCTTCTGGACCGACGAGGTCACCACCGCCACCTTCGCATCCCAGCCGGACTACCGCGGTTTCTGGGACTCGCTCTCCACCACGGGCTCGGAGATGCAGATGCCTCTCTATGCCCATTACATGTGGGCGTGGGCACGGGTCTTCGGCACCGGCGAGCTGGCGCTGCGCTGTGCAAACATTCCGTGGATGGCATTGCTCGTTGTCGGATGGGTGCTGCTGCTCAAGCGTCACCGCACAAGGAGCATCGCGGTTCTGCTGCTGGCCGCCCCTCTGGTCAGCATGCAGATGAACGAGGCCCGGCCTTACATCATGACGATGACCACGAGCGCGCTGGCCCTTCTGGGACTCGAACGAATGCTGGTGGCGCACCGGCAAGGCCTTCATGCGGGGCGCGTTGCCGTGTGGGGATTCGCGTTGGCCACCTGGGCTTGCGTGGCGGTCAGCATGCTCAACCTGTTCGTTCTGCCCGCCCTACTGGCCTACGCCCTCGTGTGCTGGAGAGACGATCCCCGGGGCTTGCTGCCGGCCGGAGGGAGCTTCGTGCGCGCCCACCGCGGTGTATTGGTCGGCCTCGCCCTGGGCCTGAGCGGGCTGGTGGGCTACTTCCTCTGGACGCTCCGGCAGGGCCACGGCGGGATGCCGCTTCCCTTCACGCTGACCAACCTGGGCTTCGCGATCTACGAGTGGGCCGGCTTCGGCGGCCTGGGCGCGGCGCGCAATGTCCTGCGCGAGATCGGTCCGGTCGCGGCCGCCAGGGCCGCCTATCCCACCCTGGTCTTGGGCGTGCTGGCCTGGTTGGTGGCAGGGGCGCACCTGTGGCGCGAGCGCCGGCGTCTCGCCGAGGACCCCGCGGTGGCCCGGCCCATCTGGGGCGGGAAGGCCAGCGCCTGGTTGCTCATCCTGGCGGCGGTCGTGATGCCCGCCTCGATCTGGGGCCGTCACTTCCTGTTCGCATGGCCCTTCATCTGGCTGGGCCTCGCGCGCTGGATGGTGCCGGCTCCGGATGGCGGCCCGGCCTCAGTGGCCGGGGGTACGAGCGCGGCCAGCGGTTGCGGCGGTGCGAGCGTCGCCACTCCGGCCGAACGGGAAGCGCACGGCGCAGGGGGCAGACAGGGCGCAGGAGGCAGACAGGGCGCAGGGGACAGACAGGGGGCACGGGGCGGACAGAGAGCACGCGGAGTCCGGCACCCGTACCGGTCGAGCCGGCTCGGTCTGGCGGCCTTCCTCGCCCTCATCGTCGTCTTCCTGATCTCCTCGGGGCGCCAGCGCATCGATCCGGCCTTCGGCAAGGACCCCTATCGAGAAGCCGTCGAGGCCTTGCGCGGGCAACTGCAAGCCTACCGGGAGCTTCCCTGGGTGTGGGTGGCCTACCCCAAGGCCTTGCGGCTCTATGGAGGCCAGATTGTCGACAGGAACGCGCCACTGGCCGCCGATGAATCCCAGGGAAAGCCAGCCCTCGTTCTGGGAGATCAGTGGCAAGCCGCGGACGTGTACGACTGGATCGGCCGGCATCCGGACTTTCTGCTCGTGCTCCATCGGCCGGATGTCACCGATCCCGAGGGGGCCTGGCGCCGTCTCGCCGCCGCGGCCGGGGACATGCTCTGGGAGCGAGGCAACATCCGGATCTACCGGATCCGTGCCGGGTCGGCCAACGAACCCGGGCGGTGATGCCAGTCCGTGCGGTGACGCCAGCCCGGGTCGTGGCGCGGACCCGGCACGGTGGCGCGCACCTAGCGCGGTGATGTGCAGCCGAAATGGTGAGAACGGTTCCATGATCGGGGCTTCCCCGCGAGCGGGGTGCACCGCTAGGGTAGGTGGGTCACACGTCGCCGTCGGCCGCGGTTGGCAACCGAGCGGCTACCACCGCCGCGCGGACGCCTCGAAGCAGGCAGGCCGCCGGCACAACCGGAAGAGGAGCGCATGGCAAACGAGTTGGTCCTGGTGATGCCCGTCTACAATGAGGAGGAGTGCATCGCCGACGTGGTCCGCAGCTGGCGGGAACAGTTCGCGCGGCTAGGCATCGATGCGCACATGCTCGTGCTGAACGATGGTTCGCGCGATGCCACCGCCGACGCGCTGGCCGTCTTCGACGACGATGAGGTCGTCGAGGTCATCCACAAGACCAACAGCGGTCATGGACCCACGATCCTGGTCGGCTATCACCGAGCCGTGAAGCTGGGCGAGTGGGTGTTCCAATGCGACAGCGACGACGAGATGAAGCCCGATCACTTCGCCGCGCTGTGGGAACGCCGGGGCGACTACGACGCGCTCTTTGGCATGCGCTCCGGGCGGGAACAGAACGCCGGCCGCCGCTTCATCAGCGCTTGTTCGCGCATGGTGGTGGGCGTGCTCTTTGGCCAGGGCGTCGCGGATGTGAACACCCCCTACCGGCTCATGCGCTCCCGGTTGCTCGAGCGGGTGATCATGCAGATCCCCACCGACACCTTCGCGCCCAACGTCATCATCTCCGGCGCCTTTGCGCGGGCGGGCCTCCGCATCTACAACCACCCCGTGCCCCACGAGCACCGGCGCACCGGCACGGTATCGATCGTGAAGTGGAAGCTGTGGAAGTCGGTCCTACGCGCTTTCTGGCAAACGCTGAGGTGCCGGCCGTCGCTGGACGTCAACCGGCCGTGACGCCATGACCGGAACTGCCAACCCCAAGTCCAGCCTGGCCCGCCGCGCGCTCACCTTCCTGCTGCGCATAGCCTTGGCCGCCCTCTTGGTGGTCTGGCTGCTCCGCTCGGACCGGCTGGACGCCCAACTCATCTTGGATCTGGGGTTTTCGAGCCGGGTCGTGGTCCTCACACTGCTCGGGGCGGCAAGTGTCTTCACCGGCCAGCTCTTGCTCGCCGTGCGGCTGCGCTGGCTGCTGGCGCGCCAGCAGCTCACCGTGCCCTTCCGGCGTGCGTTGGGGCTGACGCTCATCGGTTCGTTCTTCGGCGCCATCCTGCCGGGACTGGTGAGCGGTGACGCTGTCAAAGCGGTCTATCTCTTCGGTGACTCGACCGGGTCGCGGAGCCGAGCGGTCGCGGCGGTCTTGATCGATCGTATTCTGGGTCTCTACTCCCTGTTTCTGGTGGGGACCCTGGCGCTGGCCGGGGCCTCGCTCGGCTCGCTGCTTCCCCAGCGTCCCGCCGTGCTCTGGATAGCCCCGCTGGTCGTGACAGGCCTCACGCTGGCCCTCGTGCTGGCCGGAGCTCCGGGAACGGCTCGCGCCGGATGGGTGCAACGCCTTTCTCCGCGCACCCCCGAACGCCTGCGCAAGCTGGTCAGTGCGCTACACCACAGCTTGCGCGACACGAAGCTCTGCGCGGGGGCGATTCTGCTCTCACTCATCAATCACGGCCTGGTGATCGTCACCTACATTCTGGCGGGGCATCTGCTGGGCGATGCGATCCGGCCCCTTACGCATCTTGTCGTCGATCCGCTTGCTATGGTGTTGAACGTCGTGCCCCTGACCCCTGGCGGGATCGGCATCACCGAGGGCGCCTTCTCCTTCCTCTTCGAGCAACTCGGCTCCCCCCACGGCGCGGCCGTGGGGCTACTGGGACGCTTCATGCAGTATCTCGACTATGTGGTCGCCGGCACGGCGGCGCTGCTGGCCGTTCGATTCGGACGTGCAGGTGCGGCCCCGAGCGATCCCCGGCCGGCGCCGTAGGTGTCCGCCGAACGACTCTGAATCACAACCGACGAATGATACCTGTAGGCTCTTGCATCTTCTGGGCCGGACTGTTCTCGATAGAGGGCTTGGCTTGGAGGCGGGATTCGACTTGCCCACTCGAACTCTGGGTACCGGGGAAGCCGGGCGTGCTGCAGGAGCGAAGTAGCGTGTATCTGGTATCACTGAAACCCGGTGGGTGAATGCCCGCATATCTGGATATCAAGGTGATAACCAGGAAACCCCATACATCTCATATCCACCATGCGTCTTAACATACCACACTGGGCGTTGGCTTCGTGCTCGTGACGGGGCTAGATCTCTGGTTCAACTGGGGTGCGTTCATGAACCATCTTCGCCGAACCCGCGACTCGGCGCCGGGTGCGATGCGCGAAGGACTCCTCGCGCTGCTCGTGGTAGCCCTTGCGGTTGCGCTGACCCTCGCTTCGGTTCCCCCGTTCGGAACCATCGCGGAGTTCGGCGATCGAATCAAGGAGGGCTGGAAGTCCCAGGTCGAGGGATTCTAGGAAGCCCGTCCTGCGAAAGGCGGTTCGCATTCGCCAACGGGTGCGCCGATCATCGTCGCCTGTTCGACTACAGCTCGTCCAGTGGGCTGACGACCTCGGGAGCGATCGATGTCAGAACGTGCGTGTATCTCATCGTCGTCTCGAGATTCTTGTGACCAAGCAGCTCCTGGATCCGGCGGATGTTGACGCCCTTCATGAGGAGATGGGTTGCGTAGGAGTGCCTTAGGGAGTGAACACTAACCGGTTTGGTGAGTTTGGCCCTGCGCACCGCCGCGTGCATGGCCTTCTGAACCGTGGCCGGTGAGATGTGCCAGCGGCGGAGAACGATCTCGTGCGGGTCCAGCGCCAGCACCGCCGAGGGAAACACGAATTGCCAGCCCCACTCTCGCCCAGCGCGGGGATACTTGCGTAGAAGCGCATCGGGCAGCGGGGCTTCCCCAGCGCCCGCCGCAAGATCCTTCTCGTGCAAGGCGCGGACCTCGTTCAGGTGCTTCTGCAGAGCCGCGACCAGTCTTTGCGGGAGCATCGTCACACGATCCCTGTCGCCCTTGCCGGAACGAACCGTGATCGATGAGCCTTCGAAATCGATGTCCTTGACCCGTAACCGAATCAATTCACTCAAGCGCAGGCCCGTGCCGTAGACGAGCTCGAGCATCATCCGGTGCTTGCCCTCGAGTTGGGAGAACAGCACCCGAACCTCATCGACCGTGAGCACAACCGGCAGTTTCTCCCCACGCTTGGCGCGCAAGGTGCTTGTCATTTCACCCAAGTCGGCCTGAAAGACATGTCGATGGAGAAACAGAATCGCATTGAACGCCTGGTTTTGTGTGGAAGCCGCGACATTCGCCCGGATTGCGAGATAGCTCAAGTAGGACTGCGCGTCCGCGGTGGTGGGGCACATGGGACCCTGCTTGCCCACGTGCATCAGGTAACGCCTGGCCCAGCCGATGTAGCATCGCTCAGTTCGCTGGGCGTAGTGACGCAGACGCAGAAGCCGCTGCATCTGCTCCAGCGCCTTGGATGGTTCGAGCACCAGACCCCCAGCGCTCGTCGCGCACCCGGTGCCCACGGGCTGTGTCTCCAGAAACAGCCCGCAGAAGAGGCGAACTGCATCTCCCGCCTGGCGGACCTGCCAGTCCGCCAAGTCGCTCTTGCCAAGATCTTCCAGGAAGGTGAGCAGGGTATCTTGCCAACTCTGGCCAGCCCAAGACCGCGACAGCCGCAGGAACCGCTCGACCCACCGGACAAGATACGGAATCCTCTTCTCCGGCACCTTCTGTCTCTCTC
>CAZNJE010000062.1:0-27713 GCA_964573295.1 uncultured bacterium
TGGCAAACTCCCGCCGCTTCCTGACGGAAGTGACTGAAATCCGGTGAGACGTTACCCCGAGAGCAGGAAGAGCACGAACTTGCGGATGTTATTGAAGATGATCCGTCCCTGCTCAACAGCCGCGGCGATGGTTCGAAACGCGTCGTCCCGTAGGATGATATCTGCGGCTTCCTGGGCCACCTGCGTTCCGCGCCGCCCCATGGCCACGCCGATGTCGGCCTTCTCCAACGCGGGCGCGTCATTGACCCCATCGCCGGTCATCGCCACGATATCGCCCTCTTCTTGGAGCTCGGCCACGAGGTTGAGTTTGTCCTCGGGAGAAATGCGCGCATAGACCGACTGACGGTCCCCGTTTGTCAGCAGCCCGATTTGGTCGGCGATACTCATCGCCGTTTCGCGCTGATCCCCGGTCACCATCACCACACGCAGACCCGCGCGCTGAAGCTTGTCGATCTCCTCGGCAATCCCTGCGCGGGGCGGATCCTGTAGACCCACAACACCGAGCAGGGTGAGATGGTCGCCCTTGAACTCGCTCCGCTCCGAGACGCTGGTCTCGGCCAGGGCGAGCATCCGTAAGCCCTCACTGGCGCGCGCTTCCACGTGCTCTCTCCAGGCACGGCGATGCGCTTCATCCATGGCTTGATCCGTGCCCTCAGAGGTCCGGAACGTGTCGCAGGATTCAAGCAAGACCTCGGGTGCCCCCTTGACGGCCACCCGCACGCCCTTCTCCGCTCGATGGAACGTGGACATGCGCTTCTTCTGCGAATCGAACGGATCCTCATCGACCTTGGGATAAGCCTGCTTGATCTCCTCTTCACGAACCCCGGCTTGGCGAGCCAAGCGCAAGAGCGCCGTCTCCTCGGGCACGCCCTGCTCATCGTCACCATCAAGGACGGCGTTGTTGCACAGCACCGCGACCTCAATGGCCGCACGCATCACCGGGCCCCCGTTCGCTTCGCACTCTTCGTTGGCGATCGCGCGCTCGAGGGCCGGCTCGGAACCGCTCGCGTACAGAATCTCGGTCGCACGCATACGATTCTCGGTAAGCGTCCCGGTCTTGTCGGTGCAGATAGTGGTTGTCGAGCCCAGTGTCTCCACCGATGAGAGGCGGTTGACCACGGCGTTGCGCTTCGCCATGCGCCACATCCCGCGGGCCAGGGCAACGGTGGCGACAATCGGCAGGCCTTCCGGGATCGCGGCGATCGCCAGAGCGACGGCGGTTTTCAAGATCAACACGGGATCGGTCCCCGTCAGCAGGCCGCTCACGGTGACCAGAGCCGCGATCACCAGCACGACCCAGACGAGTCGCTTGCCCAAAGCATTCAGGCGCCGTTCCAGTGGAGACATCTCGGGTTCGGCCTGCTCCGCCATGGCAGCGATGCGGCCCAGTTCGGTTTCCATCCCGGTGGCGACCACCAAGCCGCGGGCCGATCCCTTCACCACGAACGTGCCTTTGAATACCATGTTGCCGCGATCGGCCAGTGGGGCCTCATCCGCAACGGGAGCCGGGTCCTTCTGGACAGCATCCGACTCCCCAGTGAGAGCGGACTCATTGATCTCGAGCTCGTTCTCCTCGGCCAGACGCAGATCCGCCCCGACCAGATCCCCAGCTTCGAGCAGCACCAGGTCACCGGGGACGAGCTCGGTCGAGGAAATCTCCTGGTCTTTGCCGTCGCGGACCACTCGGGAGGACGATTGACTCAGGCTGCGCAATGCTTCCATCGAATGCGTGGCGCGAAGCTCGGTGAAAAAGCCGATCGTCACATTGATGAGCAGTGCGGCTGTTATGGCGGCGCCTTCTATCCACTGGGAGAAGACAAACGAGGCGACGGCCGCGACGATCAGCAAGAAAGGAATGGGACTCTTGAACTGGTCGATGAAGATCGCACCAGCGCCGCGGCGCTTCCGTTCGCGAATGCGATTCGTCCCGTATCGTCGTCGGCGCCGACGTACGGCCTCACCACTCAATCCTCTTTCAAGAGAAATACCGGTTGCCTCGGCCAAGTCCTCGAACGACTGGGCCCAGGGGGATCGAGTCATGGACGGGGTCTCCTGGTCGGGCGAGTCCGGCATGCCATTTCTCCCCTGCAACTAGCGTTGCGAGGCCGGCACCCGCTTCGGGGCGGTCCGGGATTCCGCCGGCGGCAGCCGCTCTTCCCGCGTTCGCCCATCTACCGCGATCCCCAGGACGCACGTCAATGCCTGATCCACGTGCTCGATCCAGTGGAACTTCACTTGTCGGCGGGCGTCTTTGGGTATGTCCTCCAGGTCCTTTCGATTCCGCTCAGGCAGCATGATCTCCTTGATACCGGCCTGTACACCACCCACGACCTTCTCCTTGATCCCACCCACCGGAAGCACCAGACCACGCAAGCTGATCTCACCGCTCATCGCCAGCGTACTGCGGATCGGCTGCTTCTTGAACAGGGAGGCCAGTGCCACAAAGATCGCAATCCCCGCGCTCGGACCATCCTTGGGGGTGGCGCCGGCGGGGACGTGGATGTGAATATCGCTTTGGCTGAACGCGTCTGAGTCGCACCCCAGGCTCGATGCGCGCGCCTTGACCAGGCTCAGACTCGCCTGGGCACTCTCCTTCATGACGTCACCCAGATGCCCGGTCAGGATGAGGTTGCCCTTGCCGGCGTAGCGAGCTGCCTCGATGAAGAGAATGTCGCCGCCTGCCGGTGTCCAGGCCAGCCCCGTAGCGACACCCGGCACACTCAGGCGCATCGCCAGCTCGCTCTCGAACTTGCGAGGCCCCAGGATGGTGGGGAGGTCATCCGGCTCGATCTTGACGCGCCCGGCCTTGCCCTCGGCGATGCGGACCGCCGCCCAGCGGAAGGCCGAACCGATTTCACGCTCGAGATTGCGGCAGCCGGCTTCGCGGGTATAGTGGCGCGTCACCATCCGCAACGCTTCATCAGTGATCTGAACCTGGTCTTCCTTCAGTCCGTTGTGCTCGCGCTGGCGGGCAACCAGATATCGCCGCGCAATCTGCACCTTCTCGTCCTCAGTGTAACCAGGCAACTCGATCGTCTCCATCCGATCGCGCAAAGGACCCGGAATCGTGTCGAGGACGTTGGCGGTCGCGATGAACATGACCTGGCTGAGATCGAAAGGTACGGCAAGGTAGTTGTCCTGAAACGTATCGTTCTGCTCGGGATCGAGTACCTCGAGCAGCGCCGATGAGGGGTCTCCATGGTAGCCGGCTCCCAGCTTGTCGACCTCATCCAGCATGAACACCGGATTGCGGGTGCCGGCCTTGCGGATGCTCTGGATGATACTGCCGGGCAGGGCGCCCACGTAGGTGCGCCGGTGTCCCCGAATTTCGGCCTCGTCGTGGATGCCGCCCAGACTCTGCCGGACGAACTCGCGGTTCATCGCCCGCGCAATGCTCTTGCCCAGCGACGTCTTGCCGACGCCCGGTGGGCCGACGAAGCACAGGATCGGGCTCTTCCCCTCCGGATTGAGCTTGTGGACGGCCAGATGTTCCAGGATGCGCCGTTTCACCTTGTCGAGGTCGAAGTGGTCCTCATCCAAGATCGTTCGCGCGCGATCGATCTCGACGGCTTCCTCGCTCACCTTCGACCAGGGGAGCCCGGTGAGCCAATCCAGGTAACTGCGAACCATGGAGAACTCGGCAGCAGCTTCGGGCATGCCCTGCAATCGTCGCAGCTCCTTGCGCGCCTGCTTCTCAGCCTCCTTGGGCATGCCGGCGTTCTCGATCGCTTCTTGTACCTCCTGAACCTGCGTTTGCCGGGTATCACCCTCTCCCAACTCGCGCTGAATCGTATGAAGTTGCTCGCGCAGCAGGTACTCGCGTTGCCGCTTATCCATCGTCTCACGGGTACGTTCGTTGATCTCATGGGAGATGCGCAGAACCTCGATACGACGACCCAACAGCTCGATGGCCCGGTCTAGCCGTGGTTGCAAGGGAATCAGCTCTAGAATCTCCTGTTTCTGACTGGGCTCGATGTCCATCAGGCCAGTCACCAGGTCCGCCAGCGTGGAGGGGCTCTCCATCGTCTGAATCGCTTTCACGGCCTCTCCGGGCGTCTCGGGCAGAAGCCGGAGCGCGGTCATCGCCTGCTCTCTCAAATGGTGGACTCGAGCTTCGATCTCAGTCGAGCGTTCCTCTGGTTCGGAAATCTTCTCGATGCGCGCCACGTGGAACGGATAGCCGGCGAGAAACTCCAGTGCCCGGAAGCGCGAGGTTCCCCGGCAGATGAGATGATGAGCCCCGTCTTCGTCGGTGATGTAACGCAGGATGTCAGCCGCGGTGCCAACGCGATAAAGATCCTCCGGACCCGGTTCCTTGATATCAGCCTCCTTCTGCAGCAAGAGCCCAACCGGAAGCTCAGCGCCCGCGGCCTCTTGCGCAGCGGCTTTCGACATCTTGCGCCCGATGGCGATCGGCAGGATCATTTCGGGAAACATGACGAGCCCGCGCGTTGGAATCAGAATCAGTGCGTCCGACGGAAGCTCCAGCGACTCCTGAGGTTGATCATTCTGCTTCGACGATCTCTGACCAGTCGCAGCCGGTTCCTGCACCTCGGCAGTATCCCTATCCGGCTCCTGGCGGGTGGTATCGTCCTGAGCTGCCATGCCTGCTCCTTGTCTCATTCGGGTGCTTGCCGGGCGACAACGCCCACGCGCTGAAGATCCACCACCAGGCACCCATTCTCGACCTTCTGCTCCTTGATCTTGTAATTGCCCCTTGGAAGCGCCAACGCCCGCTCGAACCGACCGTGCGGGATCTCGAGCCGGTCCATGCGTGCACCGTGGCAAGGACGCGGAATGGAACGAGCGGCTTGCATGACCAGTTTCCCATCCCAAAGCCCAACCTGGATCCGCTGCGGATCGACCCCCGGAAGCGCAACGAGAACGCAGTAGCCATCCGGGGTCTGGAACACGTCAACCGGAGGCTCCCACAACGGACCCAGTGATCGCGATGCCACGAGCTCGAAGAATCGCCGATGCATGCGCTCAGCGCGCTCCATCGACTCGAATGCCCGCAACCACATCCAGGTCGTGGGATCCCGATATCGCATAGGTACCTCGATCAAATGCTCTGCCCGCAGGCGGTGCGGCAGCCTGTCTTCTTCTACGGCGCCGTAACCACGCCCTCTCTTGCAGGACTCACTCTGGAGTCTGGACACACGTTTGAACAAGGGCGCGACCCCCAAGCAGCCCGCGGCAGAGAACCGTTCGCTCGATAGGGGATTTCCCCAGCGGTCCTTTTTGCAATCCACCCTCGCAGCGACCCTGTGCAGCCCGATGGAGGCGCGCCGTCACCTGAAGAACAATCGCCCGGAACGGAAAAGGCATATCCGATGCACAAAGGGAGGAAACCATGTCGATTGCCAAAATCATCGAGATCACGGCCGAGTCCACCGAGAGCTTCGACGACGCTATCGAAGACGGCATCAAGCGTACCGGCGAGAGCCTCGACAACATCAAGAGCGCGTGGGTCAAGGACCAGGAGGTTCGTCTCCGTGACGGCAAGATCGAGACCTACCGCGTGACGCTCAAAGTGACATTCATTTTGAAGTAGTGCGAAACGATTTGCAGGAAGACTTCCGGCACTGCCGGGCGGCGCTACCCGCGCGGCGCTACTCCGGTGGCGCTACTTCGGCGGCGCTACTCGGGCGGCACTACCGGTCAGCGCTACTCGGGCCGGGCTGTCTTCCGGCGCCGCTCGCCGGCGCCCCTCGCGCCAGTCTGCTTTCTGACGCAGCTTTCCAACGCTGTTTCGCAATGCCACCCGGGAGGTCCGCAATGAACTCATCTGCTCGCCGCCGAAATGCCTTCGGCGGCTGGGCCCTATTCACCGCTCTGTTGGTCGCATGGTTTGGATCGAGTTTGACCGGGTGCGATGACGACGACGCCACCTCCCCGGAATCCCTCACCTGTGCCTTCACACCGCAAGATGTGCTCGAGACGGTGCCGGCCTTCGTCGAATTCGAGTCTACCGTTGCCGGCGGACGCACACCCTACCTCTACAATTGGGACTTCGGTGACGGTTATACCAGCACCGAGGCGCATCCCACGCACACCTTCACCGTCACCGGCACCTATCCCGTGACCCTCACCGTCAGCGACGCCGGCGGGACGACATGTCAGAGTGACGGCGTCGTGGAGGTAGGGCCCGCGGCGTTCACATGTTCCATCGATGCCACCCCTACGCGGGGGCCGGCGCCGTTGGGAGTTGATTTCGAGGCGGAGGTCATTGGTGGGCAGACTCCGTATGCGTTCCTTTGGAACTTCGCCGATGGGAAGACCAGCACGGTCGAGGATCCGGCCCACACCTTCGATGAGCCGGGCTTGTATCCGGTGCAGCTCCAGGTCATCGACGGCGCGCAAGATTCCTGTCACACCGCGATCGACATTCTCGTGGAATGATGCTCCGGGGCGAAAGCGTCGTCGCCTCCGAAGGGGTCCTATGGCGTCCTATGACGTCCTATGACGTCCTATGACGTCCTATGAGGCCGCCCCGCGAGACGGTCGCCGCGGCGTGGGTGTTTGCCCAGCCGGGCGGATAGGGCACTGTCAGCGCAGGACGACCTCTAGGCCATCGTAGGCAATCTCAGCGTGTACGCCACGTTCCCGCGCCATCTTACGGAGCTCGGCGCCCAGCTTTCGCTCGTCACCTTCCACGATCTGGGCGCCGCAGTGGGTGATGATGGCCCGGGGTACGCCTTCCTTTTGGCACCAGGTCAGCTGGGTCCGCACCGGTGTGTGGCCGATGAGAGTGCCGCCGCGCCTACGCACGAAGGAGGTTTCGAGCGTGGCGCCGTCGCCGATGTAGCAGTCGACCCCACGCAGGGCCTCGGCTCGTTCACGGATGAAGACGAGGTCGGGCACATAGAAAGCGGTTGCGCGACCGGCACACAGGCGATACCCCACCGCTGGCGCGCGCAACGAATGCTGTACGCCAAAGGCCTCGCATCTGATGCCCGCGACCTCGAATGGCTTACGGAGCCCCACGCGGTGTCGCGAACGCAACGGAAAGTCGCCGATCACCTTCCAACTCGCCGCCGTCGCGTAGACGGGACACGGCGCGCCCGATTGCAGCCCTGCCACATGATCGGGGTGGGCGTGCGTCACCAGGAGAGCGCGGGGGCGCGGGATCTCGGACCACTGTCCGTGCCAGTCTTCACCCCAATCGATCACCAGACGCTGGCCCCGGTAGGTGACCATCAGGGCGGTGTGTCGGCGATGCCTGCGGGTGCGTGCCTCGATGTAGCCGCGTGTGCCCAGAAAGGTGAGCTTCATGTGGACGTTCCATCCTTCAGTGGGGATTCCTGCCGGCACCCAACTCACCGGCACGACGCATCCGCCAGCGCGCCAGCGCTGGACCCGTGATCTCAAAGAGAACCGTGCTCGCCGCGACCAGGGTGAGCACGCTATCCCCGACTTCGGGCAGACTCTCCTTCACGAGAAGGGCGAATCCCAGTGCCACCCCGGCTTGCGGCAGAATACACCAGCCTACGCTATTGCGCACCGCAGCGGGGGCATCGATCAGCCGTCCGACGATCCAAGCCCCCCCAATCAAGCCCGCCGCACGGCCGGCGATGTAGACCAACCCGAGTAATCCCAGCCCAAGCAGAGCGTCAAGATCAAAATGGATCCCAGACAGAATAAAGAAGATCGCCAAGAACGGTTCGCGAACGTTCTCGATTGCGTTGAATGGCCGCTTGGGTGGCCGAGCAACGTTGGCGACGACGATGCCCATGACAATCGTGGCGAGCAGGTAGGACACATCCAGCGCGAGGGCAGCGCCCGTGCCCAGGAAAACGAATCCGGCGGCCTCGACCAGCGTGATGTCGCCTTCTCGGACCCGTGAAATGATCCATGCCATGGGGAACCCAATGACGGCTCCCAGCACGATGGCGCCTGCAATGTCCCACCCCGCACCCAGGAACTCGTGCAGATTCACCCCCGCGCCGCTTACGGCCTGAGCCACAGCGAACAGCGCGGAGAAGATGAGGACCCCCCAAGCGTCATCCACGGCAACCCCGTGGGAATGAGGTCGAGGGCCGAAGGTCCCAATAGAGCTCCCAGGATGAGGAGGACGGTGACGCGCGGCAGGGGGAATCGTTGGCCGGTCAAATGCGCAAGAAAACCGCCCAGTAGAAAAGTTCCCAGAATCAGCAGAATGAGGCCACCGGACGCCATCGATTAGCCCGCACGTACCGATTCGCGGGAAAGCACACTCTTGGGCAGCCATCCTGCGTCTTCCAGGCTTCGCTCGATGACCTCGGCGGCATAGGCCGGAGTGAGTACCGCACTGTCCACGGTGGTCAGAGCGTTCTTGGGCGGTTCGTAGGGGAGGTTCACACCGGGGAGCGAATCGATTTCACCCTGGTCGGCCAGACGCCATAGACCCTTCGGATCTCGTTGCCTACACACCGCGGGATCGCAGACTACCAGTACCTCCCCAAAGCGGGGAATTCGAACCCGGGCGGCATCGCGGAATCGCCGCTCGTGCCCTGTCGCGGCGATGATCACGTTCACGCCATGCTGGGTCGCGAGAGCGGCGAGTTCGGCCAATTCCGCATAGAAATATTCGCGCTCCTGTGCCGAGTACCCGGCTGCGGGCATGAGGCGGCGGCGAAGGTCGTCAGAGTCGAGCACGGTGGTCTCGACCCTGCGTTCATGCAGCCGGGTCTCGAGGTGTTCGGCGATCGCGCTCTTTCCGGATGCGGGCAGACCCGTCAACCACACGGCAAACCCCTGTTCGGACTTCATGCGTCCTCCCGGAGATAGGTCTCGATGCGGGTGAAGTCAAACTCAGCAGTCTGCAAAACCCTGCTGGCCATTCGCAGCAGGATCGTTCTCAATCCGTCAGTGAGATCTGGATACCATTGTGGACTGGCCAGGACCAGTGCCCGCCAGGCCAGCCAGGGCTGTACCACCCGTAGCAAATCCGAATCCGGATGCAGTCGCAAGTATTCTTCCCAGAATCCCTGATGTAGCTCCCGAAAAGGTGTTCCCAGGGAGGGAGTTCCGGTCTGCTGCAAGCCAAAGAAGACATAGTTGATGGCCATGCAGCTCACGTCATCGGCCGCTTCACCCCAACGCCCGCGGCTACGATCGAGCAAGACCAAGTCATCGTCCTGGTCAAAGAGAACATTGAAGGGATGGAAATCGCCGTGCACCTCACAGAGTCGTTCGGCGCGAGGCTTGAGCTTCCACCGCCAGCGATTTGCTCGCTCTTCCAGATCGATGAGCTGGTCTCGGCTCACGAACGTAGCGTGCTCGGGATAGCTGCCTGTCAGTCCCATGATGCCCTCGCCGTGACCCACGAGATCCCGCAAGCGCCTCTTCCACAGCAGGGGGTCGTTGTGGTGACGCTGATGAATCCGGGCGAGGTATGCCGCCATGAGGTCTCGGCGCCGGCGATCCGTGGGCGTAGCGTGTCGTTCATCGCGCATGCGCAGCAGATCATCGGCATAGCGCTCTCCGCGGCGGAATTCGGTGACCAGCACTCCCTGTTCGCCGTCCGCAATGGACCGGAGGCCGCCATCCTCGGTCTGCAACAGCAGGTCTACTGCCGGCACATGGTTCGGCAGATCATTGAAGGTCTGGAAATCCAACCACAGGGCCGCAAGGCGATCGTCGCTGCGCTCACGTCCGAACCCGTTGCGCTTCACCTGCCGGAAGACCAACTGCTTCCGCTCCCCATTCAACACGAATGTTACGCGCACCGGACTGCCGTAGCCGAATTGCTTTAGCGCGTCCTCGCCCGTGGCGGCCCCACCGATCTGCCGGACATCCTCGAGACGCACCTCTGCATCGTGCGTGCGCCGAAGATAGGTCCGGATCGCCTCCAAACCGATGTCTCGCAAGCCCGCGGCACGGGCCATCTGTTGCGTCACCGGGTCCCTCATGAATGACCTCGTCGATGGCCTGGTAGCAGCCGCCTTGCCGGCGGCCCCATGACGATCCCCTCCAAATGCAACGCACGTAACGAGACGTCGCGGGGAAGATAGCTTCACAGTCTCAATCTACCCGGGCCCATTGCGCCACACGATGGGGAAATCCCCGACCGATCGCCTCGGTTGTAGCTCCCCTCCGAGGATGGGGTGATCACGCAACACTTGGGCGAAGGGCAAAGACCCAGATGCCTCTAGGGCTTCCTCGGAGACCCATAGGACTCCAGCTCCCGGTGGATCCCAACGGGACTTCAGGTCAGCATGGATGGATGATATTCAACGTGAACAAGCACGGCGACTTTCGCCTCGGTGAGGCATTCCTGGCTCCCTACCGGGAACGACCGGTGCCTTGGGGCTTTGGCGACCTTTCCCGGGTGATCTTCCAACGCAGCTATAGCCGCGATGGGGAGCGCTGGCGGCAGACCTGTCGTCGCGTCATCGAAGGCCCCTACACGATTCAGCGTATCCACTGCATCGAACGCAGTCTTCCGTGGGATGCCGCCGAGGCCCGCCGGCGGGCCGAAGAGGCGTGCGAACGCATGTTCGTATTCAAGTGGACACCTCGCGGCCGTGGGCTCTGAATCATCGGAACCCGATTCGTTTACGAACGTGGTGGGACGGCACTGAACAACTGCGCCTTCGTCTCCACCCGGGACATCGGCCGCGCGTAAGCAAGCTCGAGAGCTTCGGGGGACGGGCCGGTGGCCCCGAGCCTCTGCGGCGGATGCTCAAACGCATCGGGGATGTGCACGATGCGCAGGTCGGCCGGGGTTGTGATGCCCAGCTCATTGTCGATACCATGAACATCATTGGCAGCTGTGTGGTGGCGGGGGGGATCCGCCGCTCCGCTCAGATCGCCATTGGAGATGCCGACGATCAGCAGTTCTTGCAGCTCAAGGATGCTTCCCAGAAGGTTTCCGATTACCGATGGGTTGCCAATCACTCGGTGCTTGCCCGCCCTGGCATGGACTACGAGGAGGCGCTGCGCCAAAGTCGTGCAAACGGCGAGCCTGGTTTGTTTTTGGGTGAACCTCGCCCGCGCATACGGCCGGATGATCGATCCACCGAATCACCGCGACGAGGGTGCTCTGGGGACGAATCCATGTGGAGAGCAGACGGTTGGAGCATCACCCTCAGCATGAGCCTCAGTCCTGCGAGAGCGACTTCTGCGAGCTGGGTTAACGCATTCATCCCCGCCCGTCTCTGGATAGAGGCTTCCCCAAATCCCCGGATCCCTCTCACAACCTGCTTGTGAAGTCGTCCGGCTATCCTTCACCGTCGTCCTGATTGCCCCGAGAGGCCGAGCGGATGAGCTGATCGAGCGCCTGCTGCAAGGAATCCAATTGGGTGGCCGCCCGTCCGAAACTGCGCGTTCCCAGTGCGTCCAGGTACTGGCCAAAGGCCCGGTCGGCCTGACGTGCGGCTGTGCGCCAGGGAACCGCCGCGGCCGCAACCCCTGCCGGTCCAATCTCCCTTGCTGGGGGACCTTCGCCGAAAAGACCCGCCAGCGCATCTGAGAGGGTCCCGGCATAGCTCAAGTCGTCTTCATGCATCACCGCCACCAGGCGCAACTCGGGATAGGCCGCCGTCTCGGCCTGCAGATAGATGGGCTCGACATAGATGAGCGTTCCCCCGATCGGAATGGCCAGCACGTTCCCGCGAATCACGTTCGAACCCCGCTGATCCCACAGGGTGAGCTGACCTGACAGATAGGGATCCTGGTCGATCTTGGTCTCGACCTGCTGGGGTCCGATCACCCGCCGCTCTTTGGGAAACTTGTAGGCCAAGAGCCGCCCGTAATTGTCCCCGTCGCACAAGCCGGCGATCCAGCCGATCAGCACCTGCCGGTTTTTCGGCGTAAAGGGCAGGATCAGGCTAAACTCCGCTTGATTCGACTCCGGCAACTCCCACATCACGTAGTAGGGCTCAACCGGCTGGACACCGCTGTAGTACTTCTCCGTCCCTCGAATCCACAAGTCTTCCTGATTATAGAAAACGGTGGGATCCGTCATGTGGTACTTCGCGTACACGAGCCCCTGAACGAGTAGCATGTCGACCGGATAGCGCACATGATCACGAACGGCCGGATCCATCTGGTCCATCGGCTGGAACACTCCCGGGAACACCCGATCCCATACCCGAATGAGGGGATCTTCCTCGTCAAACACGTAGAAGTCGACCGAGCCATCGTAGGCATCGATCACGGCCTTCACCGAGTTGCGGATGTAGTTGATACCCCGCAGCTGCAGCCCGGCTCCCGTGCGCAAGCCGCGCACGTAGCCGTCGCGGTACTCGAGGAACTCACCAGAGAAAGGTTCGCTGTAGGGGTAATGGGGAGAGGTCGTGTAGCAGTCCACGATCCATTTGAGCCGCCCATCCACCAGAATGACATAGGGATCGTTATCGAACTGCAGGAAGGGTGCTACGGCGCGAACGCGCTGGCTCACCTGCCGCCGAAACTGAACCCGGCTGTCCTCGCGGGGATAGCTCGAAAGGAAGAAGCGCGTGCCATCGAATTTGTAGCCAAACAGGAACTTGCGCCACAGGCTGCTCAGCAGCACCCCTCCCTCTCCCTGGTAGCGGACATAGGCGTTTTCTTCACCCCGGGGGTAGTCGAATTCCTCCTCTCGTGAGTTGACGACGGCCGGATACGTCGTGAGTTCGCCGTAGTAGATCTCGGGGCGGGACACCTCGAGCTCCGGATGCTCGCTCGCCGGTGGGATGTCTTTGATGAGGAGGTGGGGCAACCCCTCCGGGGTGAACTCGTTCACGGTGGCCAGCGTGATGCCATACCCGTGCGTGTACTTGAAACGTTCGTTGACGAACGTCTGGCTCTGGGGCGGAAGGTTGCCGATCTCGAGCTCCCGCGCGGAGACCATGACCTGACGATACTGATCAGCAAACGAATAGCGATCGATATCGACATCGGTGAACTCGTAATAGAGTCGGATTTCCTGGAACTGCTTGTAGACCGCGTCCAGAGCGCGCCAGTCCCACAGGCGGATGTTGTTGAAAACCCTGGGATTCTCCTCCACGGTTTCCCGGGTGAACTCCGCCTGTGCCTGGTACTCGTGTTCTTCAACCCCGTGGATATTGAAGCCATCGCGCGTGAACTCAATGTTGTGGGCAATATAGGGGCGCTCGAGAGAGATCTCGTTGGGCTCGACCCGCAGCCACTGGACCAGACCTGGCACTACGGTGAGTGCGAGGAACCAGGTCGCCAGCACTCCCACGCCGGCCGTGCCCACAGCATAGACCACCGCCGGCCCGCCCCGTCCCTCGCGTCGCAACGACTGGCTCCATGACCCAAACCAACGACGGAGTCCGGGCACGAGCAGCGCGACCCCTACGAGGGCGGTGATTACGGCCACAATCGTGTAAGCGGGGAGGCGAATGTGGACGTCGGTCCATCCCGGACCGTGAACCACACCCCACTCCGAACCAAGCACGTGATAACGTTCCAGGAACTTACCGGCCGCCAAGGAGAACGTGAGCACGGCTGCGCTCACGTAGAAGGCACCGTACCCCCGACCTCCTCCGGTAGGCATGTCGCGGGGTTCGGCGAACTTGACCTCTTCACCCTCAGTGCGCAGGAACAGTGCGCCCAGTGATGCGATCAATGCCACCAAGGACAGGAGGGCCAGCAACGTGTAGAGACCGTCGTACAGAGGAAGCGCAAAGAGATAGAACCCGGTGTCCTGCCCGAGGATGGGCTCACGTAATCCTGTCTCGACCCGGTGCTGGTACATGAGCACGACTTCCCAGTTCGAGAACCCCCACGCGCCACCCACGATCGCACCGGCCAGAACCGCCCATAGGCGTGTAGTCTTGCGCCAGCCGCGCAGCGAAAGCGTAAGCAGCCAGACGAACACGGCGCCGACCACAAGACCACCGATTCCTAGCAGTGCCTTGGCGATGATCTCGGTCCAGATGCGGTCGCCATACCCCAGGGCCTGAAACCACAGCACCTCGCCCCAGAAGCCGAGGAGGTTGAAAAACGCAATGGTGAGCACACCGACGGCCACACCGGCGAGCGCCTGTCCCAGACGACGCCTCTGAATCCCTCGAATCAGAAGAAACGCGGCGATTGCCAAGAACAGAATGAGCAGGACGTTGTACATGAGATCTCCTGGTGGGCCGAGGTTGAAATGCGAGCAACTGCAATTGCGTGGATTTCGCGCCCTAATGGCTCCACTCGGGCGCGAAGTCCGGATCGATCAACCGTTCTCCACGGTCCAGACCATGGATGCGCTTCATCTCTTCGATGCCCAGCTCGAAGTCGAACACATCGAAGTTGCTGCGACGGTGCTCGGGCCGGGCCGCCTTCGGAATGGCCGTCACCCGATCCTGCTGCAGCAACCACCGCAAGGCGACCTGAGCTGGGCTCTTGTCATGTCGCTGGCCGATCTCCTGGAGGACGGGGTTCTCGAGCACCGCACCCCGGGCCAACGGTGCATAGGCGGTGAGCAGCAAGCGCCGGTCGCGGCAGATCTCCAGCAGCTCGTCTTGCCCAAGAAACGGATGGTATTCAACCTGGTTGCAGACGACCGGAGCTCGGTCGATGGCTTTGAGAAACAGATTGGGCGGGAAGTTGCTCACCCCCAGGTGACGAACCTTGCCATCCTTGCGAAGCGTCTCGAACGCATCGAGCGGTTCGTCCAAGGGGAGGTCTAGATTGGGCCAGTGGATCAACAGCATGTCGACATAGTCCAGTCTCAGTCGGCGCAGGCTCTCTTCGGTGCTTTGAATCGCCTCACCCCGCTGCAAGTTCTCCCACCACACCTTCGTCGTGATGAAGAGCTCCCGGCGTGGGATGCCGGATCCGGCCAGCGCCTCACCCACCGCCGTCTCGTTGTCATAGGACTGCGCCGTATCGAGATGCCGGTAGCCGATCCGCAGAGCATCGCTGACGGCCTCCCGGCATGCCTCCTCCGTTAGCATCCAGGTGCCGAATCCCAGGGCCGGCACTGGATCCCGCTCCAGCTCGATCTGTTTCATGGGTTCGATTCCTTCTCGGTCAACGTCCCTACTTGCTTCGAAGCCTGACCTTGACTCTACGAGCCTCCGTGAGCGTCCCGAACCGGGTGGTGTCCGAACAGTCGATGGGCACGCTCCCGATGAGCCTCCTCGGTTGCCAGCCTGGTGGATGTCCCCAAGCTGCTGCCAGCCATCGCCCCAAGCTGCAGCCTTGCGTGTACCCATACTGTGCACGGTGCGAAGGGTGTATGTAGAAGTGTATGTGGAAAGGTGCGCCCCGTCTTGGACGCAGGGTGTGCGAGATCACACGACGCTCAATGACGAGAGGAGGTCGCTCCGTGCCGGAGGACGGCGAGAATCCCAGGCGCCTTCGCATCGCCCTGGCCTTCAATCTGCGACAGGCCGAAGAAGAGGAAATCCAGGCCGAATGTTTCAGCGAGGAGTATCTCGAGTTCGTACGAGGAGCCATTGCGGAATTGGGGCACGACGTCGTGCCGGTCGAGGTGTCTGGTCCGCCCGAGGAGATCGTCGATCGTCTCGTTGGCGCAGCTCCCGAGCTCATCTTCAACCTCGCCGAGGGTACGACAATCCCGCGGCGTGAGGCATACTACCCAGCCATCTACGAGGTCCTGGGCCTGGCCTACACGGGTGGGGGGGCCGCTCTTCTGAAAGTCGGTCTCGACAAGCGCCTCATGGCGAAGGTATTCGCCGTCTACGGCGTCCGTACCCCCCATGGTGCGCTGATCACGAAAGACCAGCGCGAGATTCCGGAAACCCTGGGTTACCCGGTCTTCATCAAGCCCAACTACGAGGGCTCCAGCATTGGGATTCACAAGGACTCGTTGGCTCAGACCGAAGAGGAGGCCCAGGCCTCCATCGATCAGCTGCTCGAGGAGTTCGCGCACGGGGTCAATGTCGAGCAGTTCATCCCGGGAAGAGAGCTCACCGTTCCCATGCTCGAGGAGTATCCGGGACATGCTCTCGAGATCGTGGAGTACTCTTTCGAAGGAGATGAGCACAATGTGTTCGATTTTGAGAAGAAGTCCAGTCCCAACAAAAGCGAGTTCATGCAGGTCCATTGCCCGGCGGACCTCGAGCCCGGCGAGCGAGAAGAGGTGCTGAAGCAAGCTGATCGTGCATTCCGTGTGCTCAAAGCACCCGACTTCGCTCGCGCCGATTTGCGTCTGGACGAGGAGGGCCGGGCGTATCTGCTCGAGGTGAATCCCCTCCCCGGGTTGCGCGCAGATAGTCCGATGACCACGGCCGCCGAGGCCAAGGGAATTCACTACGGCGAGATGATCGAGATGATCCTGCGTTCCGCCTGCAAGCGATACAACCTTCTCGAGGCGGATTCATGACGGCACGTTCTGATCTGGCTCGCGATATGGAAGCCATGGTCGACCGGCGGCGCAATGCCTACGTCGCCTTCCTGACCGGGCTCTTTCGCTTCGAAACTGTTAGCGGGGCCACCGATCCGGATCGCCGGGAAGAGTTCGGGGAGGAAGTCTGCCGGGCTTTCGACTATCTGGAGATCGAAAGCGCACGTCTGGGGATGGACTTCCGTCGCTACACCGACCTGGCGGCGGTGGCGGAGTGGCCCTGCCACGACTCAGACCTTCCGCCCCTGGGCCTAGCGATGCACATCGACGTAGTACCCTCTGGAAAGCGGTGGCAACTGCCGCCCTTTGGAGGTGCCGTCGCCGAGAAGAGCGCTTGGGGCCGGGGAGCCCAGGACGACAAGGGCGCCGCGGCGGCGGTCTTCTCCTCGGTTGACGTTCTGAAGCAGCTCCACGTGCAGAACCGCCGGCCCGTACGCCTGTTGTTCGGCACACAGGAAGAAACCGAAGACTGGCCCGACATCGACCGTTTGATTGCCGCGGGCGAGGCGCCGCCCGAGACGATCGTACCCGACGGCGTGTTCCCCGTGGTCAACGCCGAGAAGGGCCGGATCGGCATGCGGTGGGAAACGCGCTGGCCGGAACCGGCACCGGGTCCCGACGGCCTCCGGTTCCTCTCGCTCAAGGCCGGCAAGCGGGCCAATATGGTGCCGGCTCATGCGCTTCTCCAGATCGCCGTCGCGCGTGGATCAGAGCAAGACGTCCGGGACCGTCTAGCGAAAGCTACCCGCTCCTTGGAGAAGTCGTCGCCCTCAATCAAGCTTCAAGTGCGCACCCGGGAAGGGGGCGCTTCTGGAACAATTCACGAAATCGCACTTCTGGGCAAGGCGGCCCACGGCGCCCTCCCCGACGAGGGACGAAACGCTGCCCTGGCGGCCCTCGAGTTCTGGACTGTCGCGCAGGCTCAGGATACGCCGCTGGCCCGCTTCGTCCGGCTAATGCTCGACTCGTGTCGGGAAGTCGACGGTTCGGGGCTGGATCTGGTCTCCTACCGGCATCCCTTTGGCGGCACGACGGTCAATCTGGGTATCGTCGACATTGGCCCTTCGGGCGGAAGCGCCACGATCGATGTGCGGTTCCCGCAGGGGCTCACCGGCAGTGACGTGGCCAGTCGGTTCGATGCCGTTGCGAGGGCCGCCTGCGGAGACGATGCCGACTGGACGATCGAGACGCACGTCGACGGACGCATCCAGGAACCGTTACATGTCGATCCCGAGGAACATCCCGAGTTCATCTCTGGATTACAGCAGGCCTATCAAATCATGACCGGTCGGAAGCCCGACCTCCGAGCGATCGCGGGGACCACCTATGCGAAAGCATTCCCCATTGCCGTCGCCTTCGGCCCGGTCGACGAACAGGCCGGGGAGGTCGAACTTGCTCACGAAGCAGACGAGCGCGTCGCGTTGGAACGTCACCTGGAGAACATCCGGATCTATGCAATGGCGCTGGCCATCTTGGCATGCGGCCGCTGAGGCGGGGCGACTAGGGTCTCCTTCGACCCCGTTCCCGGGATTCCCTGGATGGTCTGCGCCAGCCGGCCCGTGTATCAGGAGAGAGCAGTGGAATCGATGTTCCCGCAAATCGAGGAGGTTGCCGTGCGATTCGGTAGCATTGTCGCGACAGCCAGAGGACTGGGATTCGATGTCCGCGACAAGCGTGGGGTGTCGGTCGCTTTGATGCTCATGGCCTCGCCACAGGACACCGCCGCCATGTCAGAAGCGGAGATCGATTTTCGGGATCCTCCTCATCCGGCCGGGTGTGTCGTTCTCGCCGACGTGCGAGTTGGCGAGCATGTCTACTATCTGATTCGCGATTCGGTGCCCGCAGCCAACGAGGTCGCGCATCCAGCCGACTTGGCTTGAGTAGTTTGAGTACCCCGAGTTCAGTCCCTGCGGAGAGATTGCGGTGAATCATCTTGAAAATCAGCGTCGAGCCATGGTGGCCGAACAGCTCATGTCCCGGGGCATCACCGACGAACGCGTGCTCGCGGCCATGGAAACCGTACCGCGGGAGGAATTCATCCCTCCGCCGTGGCGCCCGCACGCCTATGACGATGGCCCTGTACCGATTGGGAGCGGGCAGACGATTTCCCAGCCCTACATCGTGGCGGCCATGATCGAAATGCTGCGGCCCCGGCCGACCGATCGAGTCCTGGAAGTGGGTGCCGGCTGTGGATATGCCGCGGCCGTCTTGAGCCGCATCGTTGCGGTGGTCTATGCCATCGAGCGCCACAGCGCGCTGGTGACCGAAGCCCGCGATCGGCTCACTCGCTTGGGCTACGACAACGTGGAGCTCCATCGTGGGAACGGAACCGTCGGCTGGCCACAGGAGGCTCCCTACAACGGTATCATCGTCGCTGCCGGAGCTCCCCAGGTTCCCCGACCGCTGAAGCGTCAGCTCGCCACCGGCGGCCGTCTGGTCATTCCTGTGGGCCGAACGCTCGAGTCGCAGCAGCTGGTTCGTGTAGTCCGACACGAAGAAGACGAGTACGAAGAGCAGCGGCTCGTGCCGGTACGATTCGTCCCGCTCGTGGGAGAAGAAGGTTGGCCAGAGCGCGGCTCGGGCCAGTAGCACCGTGGGCGGACAAAAGGAAGAACCGGTAGCCGACAAACCGACAGAGAAGTCGAGAGGGAAGCAGAGAGAGCAACCGAAAGAGGAGCCGAGGGAGGGACCGAGAAAGGAACCGAGAGAGGAACCGAGAGACAACGATCTGGCGGGAAGACCGTTAACGGTAGAGGACACCATCATGCCAAGAAAAGATGAGCAGATCAAGAAGGACATTCTCGATGATCTCTACTGGGATCCACGCATCGATGCGTCGAAGATCGCCGTCACCGTCGAGGACGGAACAGTCACGCTCTCTGGCACAGTCCCGATGTACGCCGATGCAGCGGCCGCACGATCGGCTGCCTGGCGAATTGAAGACGTGAAGCAGGTGAGCGACAAGGACATTACTGTTGAACACATTCCTGAGGCGGCCCGACCGAGTGACACGGAGCTACGCGCCCGAGTCCAGAATCTGTTCGCCTGGGAACCGTCCATCGACGAGACCCAGCTCGACATTGACGTCTCCGACAAAATCGTGACCCTTGGAGGGACCGTGGATGCCCACTGGAAGTCTTCATACGCTGAGCAAAAGGCAGGAGGCGTTGGAGGCGTGCGAGACATCGAAAACCAACTAACGGTCGTTCCCTCGAATCGAATCACCGACGAGGTCATCGCCCGGGATGTCACCGCGGCTCTGGATCGCGACGCTCTCGTGGACTTGCGGAAGCTATCCGTCACGGTCAACGACGGCATCGTCACCTTGGCCGGGGCCGTTCCCGGGGGAGCGGCCCGCGAGGCGGCCATGCGGGATGTATCACTCACGGCCGGGGTTGTGGGTGTACGTGAAGAATTGACCATCGCCACCTGAGGCGACAGTCCGGTCTGGCTTCATCGCCGGACTGGTTTGAAAGGAGTCAACTCATGAAGGTACGGGATATCATGTCCTCGAACATCGAGTACGTCAGCGAGCAGGATGACGCATCAACCACCGCACGGAAGATGCGTGACATCGGCGTGGGCGCCATGCCGGTGGTGAACGATCAGGAACAGCTCTCCGGCATCGTGACCGACCGCGACATCGTGGTGCGTGCCATCGCGGAAGGCAGGGATCCGGTCATGACGCCCATCAGAGAGATCATGACTCCGGGGGCCATTTCCTGCTCGGCCGACATGACCGTGGAAGAGGCCGCTGAGTTGATGGAAGCCGAGCAGATTCGCCGGCTGGTCGTGGTAGACACGGACGCCGCCGTGGGGATCCTGTCGCTTGGCGACCTGGCTGTGAAAACTCCCGGAAGCAATCTGGCAGGCGAGGCCGTCGCTGAAATATCGAAGCCGGCCCTCCCGAAGCGGAAGTAGGCCCTGATGGCTGGCATTGGACTCGTACTATTCTATGTGGCCGGCATCCTCCTGCCTGTCATTCTTGCCGTGGTCTTGGGAACATCGGCGGAAAGCTTCATCGAGTCTCTGGCATTGCATCTTGCCCTGATGGGCTTCGTGCTCCTGGGCTTCCAGTTCGTGCTTGCCGCACGCGTGAAGTGGATGGAACGGCCGTTTGGGCTCGACATCGTCATTCGCTTCCACCAGCACATGGCTGTGCTCGCAGGACTCCTCCTGTTGGCACATCCGCTCTTGCTGGCGGCCGGCGATCACGGCTGGACGCTCATTGTCGGACTGGATGTCGCCTGGCCGATCTGGCTGGGACGGGCGGCGTTGCTGCTTCTCATCCTCAGCATCTTCGTCAGCAAGTTTCAGTCCTCCCTGGGTCTCTCCTTCGAATCCTGGCGCCTGGGGCACGACCTGATCAGTCCTACCATTCTGACGGCGGCCTTTCTCCACAGCTGGGTGGTGGGAGATGATCTGGAGCATCCAGCGCTTCGTGCTCTGTGGATCGCGATCTTCGCTACAGCCGTCCTGCTCCTTCTCTATCACCGGGTCATTCGTCCGCGCAGGCTGGCGCGCAAGGCATATCGGGTAACCTCTGTCCATCCGGAAGCCGAAGACGTCTGGACCCTCAGCTTCCAGCCGCCTGAGGGCGAGCAGATTCCGCCCTACCATCCAGGGCAGTTTCACTTCGTGACCCTCATCCGCGGGCGGGGATTCCCCGCCGAAGAGCATCACTGGACGATCTCGTCCTCGCCGACCCAGAAGGGGCAACTGAGCTCCACGATCAAGGCTTTGGGCGACTTCACCGCTACCGTGGGTAAAACACGCATAGGAGATCGAGCGGCTGTGCACGGCGCGTTCGGCCGCTTTTCCCATACCTTACACCCCGAGGAGCGCGATCTCGTCTTCCTGGCCGGTGGCATCGGCATCACGCCTCTGATGAGCATAATCCGCTACCTCCGGGACACAGAGGATGCTCGCACGGTTCTGCTCATCTACGGCAATGTGACCGAAGACAGCATCGTCTTTCGAGATGAGCTGGCCGGCATCGAAGCCGGAGATCATCCGCGGCTGCGTGTCGTCCACGTACTCAGCGATCCGTCACCTGCATGGCGAGGAGAGACCGGCTTCCTGACCCGCGAGAAGATCGAGCACTACTGCGAGAGTGCCGGCTCCGGCGGGTGCGTCGCCGAGCAAAGTTTCTATGTCTGCGGTCCCCCACCAATGTTGCGAACCGTGATTCAGGCACTGAAAGAGATGGGAGTGAAGGACCGGCGGATCCGCCAGGAGATCTTCTCTCTGTTGGATTAGGAGTTCGTCTCATGCGCATCACCAGGCTCAAGCAAACCTCCCTGGCCGTAGCAATGATCTTGCTCGGTTCGGCGGCGGGACTGACGGCCATCCGTGTCGCGGGAACGCCCACCTCTGCCCAGCGCAACGGCCATGACCATCAGCATGACCTTCAGACAGAGGACCACCAGGCAGAGTCGGAGACGTCGCCGGCCGGACGGGATCTCTTCGTGAGGCACGGGTGCCCTCGCTGTCATCGTGTGGACAGTAAGCGCCCGAAAATGGGTCCTGGACTCGCCGGTCTATTTGACGGAGAGAGGTTGCCGGCAAGTGGGCGCCGGATGACCGAAGATAACGTCCGGCGCCAGTTACGGACGCCTTATGACGAAATGCCGTCGTTCGAAGATGAACTTTCCCACGAACAGCGAACCAAGATCATCGAGTACCTCAAGACTCTATGAGAAGCGCAATCCCTCTGCTCTCTACTCTCCCCGCGTTCTTCGGTTCGTGGATCTACCCCGCCGGTGAGTGTCTCCTAGGCCGGTGGCTTCCGGCCTGCGCGTCTCTACCGGCTCGAGTCGGTCCCAACGCTCGGCTGGATGTCGGTGCTTGCATCGGGCTTCTCGGCCTTCCGCCCTGCCTCCATGTGTTTACGCGCGCGGTCCTGGCTATCCGCCTGCAGCCTCTGTCGCGTCTTGCGCTCACGACGGATGCGGTAGGCCGCCACCAAGACGATCAAGATGATCCCCGCCACCCACAGGAGGGTCGGCGCCGACACGTCCGTGCCCGGGTCACCGGGCACTCCCTGAACGCGTTGCTCGGTTGCTCCGCGCCCTCCAGTCGCCTCCCCTGGACCCGCCCCCAGGGTCATGTCCTCTTGCACCGGTTGCGCCAAGGCTATGCTCCTTCCTCAATGTGATCAGAGCCCCGACCCCATCACGGCCCAACCAGGACAAGCTTCCCGCAGGCGATAGGCAGGGTAATGTGCGGATCGACGCCCTCGAGCGACTGCACCGTCTCGGGCAAGGCGCGCTCGGGATCCACGCCATGAAGATAGACGACCCGCTTGGCGAACTGCAGGGAATCAACCCCCCATTCCTCTCGTAGTGACTTCGCCAGATCCTCCAAAGCAACCGACCGCTGATAGGACAGGTTGCCCTCCGCATCCGCAGTCGGATAGGATCCTGCCTGAATCTGGAGTGTCGCCGGATCGTCGTGGAACGGCACCATCGTCCGCCCCGACACTGCGTGCGTCTCGATCAGGTCAATGATGCCGTCGCCATTCACATCCACTTCCGGGGTGGGACAGACCGCCCCGCGCCCATCTACGAATCCATGGTAGTGGATCAAGTGCATCATGTCCGCTGGAGCATTCTGCACTTCCACTGCAACATGCAACGACTCCGCCGTCACCGACAGATTCACTGTCCCGGTGGTTTCAAGACCAGTGAGCACGGTGTTGAGGGGTGTGAGTTCCGCCCGAAAGGCCTCGCGCGGCACTCCCTCGGGCGTGCACCCGCTTGCAAGCAGCGCAAGTCCTGTCACCACCAACAGCACCGCTCCAAGGATCAGAAGAAACCCGCTCTTGCCGACGATCGGACAGGTTCGGTCTCGGACCGTTCTTCCTTCCATCATTTCTCCTTCCTGGTCACGCAAGCCCGCGGCGGACGCACTTCCCTCACGAACGGAGTTCCTCCTTCATTCGCTCAAACTCGGTTTGTGAGATCTCCCCCCCGGCGTAACGCCGGCGCAGGATCTCCATCGCATCCTCGGAGGATTCCTCCACCGGCCGGTTCGAACGTTTGATTAGGTGGTACAGCCCAACACCGATAAGAGCGAGGACGCCCAACCAGAATATCCACATCCAGCCCCCATTGGCCCACCAGTTGCCGTGGTGCATCTGCGCAGCGAACTCGATCATGTTTCTTTGCCCCTCTCCGTAGGGCCGTTACTCAGTTGATCTCCAGCGCTCTTCAGGACTGTCCTACCAATTCAACGTGACGATCGCGTCAGCCACCAACTCTCGGCCTTCGAACAAGTCATAATCCATCTGGCCCGCAACGCTGACAACGTCGCCGACATCGATCCTCTGGTAACCCTCATCATCGAGAGGGTCATACGCCATGTCTTCGACTTCCACCGTGAGCTGTCGCGGGCCGGTATCGAGGGTGAATTCCTCATCATTCACGCTTGTAACCGTTCCCGTCACCACGGTCTGTGTCGTCGCAATTGCAGGCCAGTACGTGATGTAATAGAGATCCTCTTCGTCGAGCGCACTGGCATAGAAGTAGGTATTGAGGTTCTTGACGTAGACGCTGCTTGCTTCGATGCTGGTGGTATCGTAGAAGGTGTTGTCGACTCGACCGGTAACCGTCACTTCGTCATCTTTCATGAGTTTGTAGGCGTCGGCATCGCGATCGCCGTCATCCATTTCCACGATGATGGTGCCGTCCCCGTAATCAAGGGTGAATGAATCGGCTAGCACGGTCTCTACCGTGCCGCTAATCGTAATCCAGGTGCCCGCCGGTTTCTGGTAGGGTTTCTGGGCATGGCCGGCGGTTGTCAGGATCAGTCCGACGCCCAAGAGGACAACGTATAGCATCAGATATCTCTTGCTCATTGGTTCTAACCCCTTTCTTGTCTGTGGACCCGGTCGCCCATGCATCCCCTTGATGGGATGACCCGGCAACCCACGTCACCAATCGTCTGGCACAAATCCTCTGACGTTCGAACCCACCCTATCTCGCCCGCCAGCACGTGAAAGCCGGAGGAAACAGTGTCCTGTGCCGGGGAGAACCCCCACACGCCAGGCGGGAAAGCTACGATGCTGCGTAAGGCGAGATCCCGTTGACCCGCCTGCTTGGGTGACGCAGGCAAGGGAGGCTTCGGGGAGGCCCCGATTGCCAGATGCCCCTTGGCCGTATTTGATTGGTTGCCTGAGATTGGTTGTCTGAGTTCAAGAGAGGATGGACAGGAGTTAGGGGTACTGGATGGGGACGAAGGTAAAGCGGCTTGCCGGCGAGGATGTGATCGTTGCCGATCACAACGGACATCTCAATCTTTCCAAGAGCGTGAATCTTGTGCGCGATCTCGTGTCACATCCCGAGTATGAAGAGTGCATGGAGGTCGTCCTCGATCTTCGGGATGCGGAGTGTGATCTGACGGTGTCTGATGTCTATCAGCTGGCCTACTATATGGCATGGCCTGATCCCGGGTTGCCGACGCGCCGCAAGATTGCTGTAATTGTGTCGCCAGAAAAAGAGTTCGATCACGCACGGTTCTTCGAGACCTGCGCTGTGAATCGAGGCCTCCAGGTCAAGTCGTTCCAAGACGTTCGCACGGCCGAGGAGTGGTTGCGGAAGGACCTGAGCGCGATTGGCGGAGGCGGCAGTGGCCGATAAGCTCGCACTGGATCCTCGTCCGCTTCGCCCCGTGCTGTGTTCTTGGCTTAGGTTCTTGCGGTCTGGTGGATATCCGCATAGTAGTCGCGAGTCTCATTCTCTCGGCCTCTCACTACCCGGCGACCTTGCATGTCGCCCCGGGTCTCGGTCACGACGGTGTAGCGCTTTTCCTGTCCGTCGCCCCCCTCGCGTTCGAGATAGATGACCACCCAGTCATGGTTCTTGCCGCGCTCATGCGCCTTTGCCGTGTTGGAGAACAATGCGGTGTACTGATATCCGTCGCGGCGACCCTTCATGATCGGGAGCCAGGCTTCTCTCTCCGGATTGAATCGCCGCGGCGCGATCTTGCGCAGAGTACCGGCTTGGGCTTTCTCACGGTACTGACGGTCGATATCCAGCAGGCTTTCCACCGGCAGTTCCGGAGATTGACCGTCTTCTGCGCGGTCTTCACGATGCGATCCGCCCCGCCCCTCCCGGCGAAGCATGGAGTCCAAGGCTTGTCGCACGCCTTTCAGGCGGCGAGATCCGAATCCAGGTACGGCGGCAAGCCGGCCATCGTGAGCCGCAACCTCGAGTTCCTCCAGGGACTCGACCTCTAGCTCTTCTTCGATCCGACGGGCCAGCTCCGGCCCGATGCCGGGCACCTGTCGGAAGCGGCCCCCCGCACCGGTGACTCGTTTCAACCTCTCCAGAAGATTCAGCCGCCCGGTATGGACCAGTTCGGCGATCGCTCCAGCCAAGCTCGATCCAATGCCCGGAACATTCTCCAATTCCTTCTCCTTGCCCTCTTGGACCATCTGCGCGACCGCTCGATCAGCTCCGCGTACCGCCTCAGCCCCCTGACGGTAGGCCCGTATCCGGAAGGGGTTGCCATCGTCCATCTCGAGCAAATCGGCGATCTGCTCGAGACGGTCAGCGATCGTTTGGTTGTCCATCAATCTGGTCATCGTTCCCCCCTCAGTTCATGCCCGGACCATGTCCAGACGGCTCGAGCGATATCCCAATCCATTCTAATCCCTTTCCGCGTCCGCTGTTTCCCGGTGCCTGCCTTAGCGAGGAATGGGGCCAGCCCGGATGCCTTTCCCTTGAGCCGCCCGACTAGGGTTTGTGATCAGGTTGCTAAGAACCCACTCGGAGTCGCCCTCTGGGAGGAGAGGATGAGCTTGAGGATCGCCTCGCGAAGGCACCAGCTCCGATCGCGAAGGCGGGAGCACGATTCGCGCACATCTCGGGTGCAGGCATCTTCTGCATCGCAGCGGGTCTCTAGATGGCTCCGTCGCCGTCTGCTTGCGGGAATGGCAAGTCTGGCTTCCATGACTGGGCTACTGCCGCCCGTCATACCACCCGCTTCCCTAGCCCGAGTTTACCGCCTTCGATAGCAAACGCGAGCTGAAACTGCCTGATCGGCCTGCGCCACGAAGCTTGCAAACCCTACAGCCATGAGGTGTTCCGGCGATCAGCGTCGCGGGCGGGCGACCGTTTGCGGATTGTCGAATACGTATGACCTAACCAGAATGACAGGAAAGCCGCCTCAGCGCAGGGCGGGAATGCCTTGTATGATTGCGTTTTACAACACTCTAGTTCATGCTTGACACCCAGTGCATTTCAGAGTATGACCTAATACATGGCAAGCCTGGTCAAGAAAACCATCCGTGGCAGGCCCTACTACTATGCTCGCGAATGCAAGCGGGTAGACGGCAAGCCGAAGATCGTGTGGCAGAAGTACCTGGGCCGTGCCCAGGACATCATCAACGCCGTGACGGGTCCGGCGGCGCCGGGAACACCAGCGCAGCCGAAGGAGGCGGCGATCTCCGACTTCGGAGCTGTGGCGGCCTTGTATGACCTGGCGAAGCAACTCCAGATAGAGGCCTTCATCGACCGCCATGTCCCCAAGAGGGGCAGGGGGCCGACCGTCGGCACCTACCTGCTCGTCGCGGCCATCAACCGCTGCGTTGCACCGTGCAGCAAGGCGAGCATCGGCGAGTGGTTCGAGACCACGGTGCTGCGGCGGCTGATCGAGATCGAGGCGCGACAGCTCACCAGCCAGCGCTTCTGGGACAACATGGACCGCGTGGCGCAGGATGCGATCGGCGCCATCGAGCGGGACCTCGTGGCGCACATGGTGCGTGAGTTCGACGTCGACCTTCGGCGCGTCTTGTTCGACGCGACAAACTTCTTCACCTTCATCGACACCTTCAACGAACGCTGCACACTCGCCCAGCGCGGCAAGAGCAAGGAGGGCCGAGCTGCTCTGCGCATCGTCGGCCTCGCCCTACTGGTCTCTGCTGACTTCCATGTGCCGCTGATGCACTGCACCTACCCCGGCAACCAGGCCGACGCCCCGACCTTCCGCGGCCTCATCGAGCAGATCGTTGCTCGCTACCGGTTCGTCACCGACGGGGTCGAGCACATCACGATGGTGTTCGACAAGGGGAACAACTCCCGGGACAACCTCGAGGAAGTCGAAGCAAGTCCCTACCACTTCGTTGGTTCACTCGTTCCGACCCAGCACCCGGACCTGCTCGCGGTGCCACTGAAACGTTTCACCTCGCTTCACCAGGACGGACTACCCGGCGTGCGCGCTTATCGCACGACCAAGGAGGTCTTCGGGGTAGCGCGAACGGTGCTCGTCACCAACAACGAGAACCTCTTTGTCGCCCAAAGCCAGACCCTGCTGCGGGAGATTGCCAAGCGTCAAACCCGGCTTCGCGAGCTGCAGCATCAACTGCGCCGGTGGCGCCAGGGCAAGGTTCGCGGCGGGAAGCCGCCGACGCTGCAGG
>CAZNJE010000063.1:0-26500 GCA_964573295.1 uncultured bacterium
CGGGATCCGCCTTCAGGGGGAGAAACACGCCAAAAACTAGTGTCTGCCTTGCAGAGCTTGCGCGGTCACCCGCAGGATTTCCCTTGTCTGTATCCGGGGTTTCCCCCTTCGTGCCCGGCTAGGGATGTCCGGGGTCCCGTTTCCACCAACTCCCGCCACCTCGCACGCAGCATGCGGTTTTCCCGCACGACGCGCTCCTGCAGACTTCTCATCTTCCAGCCGAAGCCCTGACGCAAACGGGCTCGGGCCAGGTGGCGCCTGATCTTCTTCTCGACCCAGTTTCGATGGATTCTCCGCCTGCGGGCAAGGCGGCTCTTGTCGAACGCAGTATCGCGCATGATCATGACGTCAATCTTCAAACCAGATGCTGGATGGATGATGTTGAACTGGGTTTGGTGCCGCACTGCCTCGCGGATCGCATCGATGCTGAGATCGTAGGTGTCTTCGGGGAAGGCCTCCAGCAACGCGGGGATATCCTTCTCTCCAACAGCGGCCACAGAGACCGTGCTGCCCTCAGGCCTGCGGCAGTACACCGTTCCTCGGTACCAGGCCTATAGCACCCTCGCCCCGCGCCCCGGCCGGCTCGCGATCACGCCGCCCACGCCGGGCATGTCGAGGGCGGCATCCGCCACCGTCTCGAGATCATCCGCGGCGGCAAGCAGGATCGGATGGGGACCGGCATCGGTCGTCATGTAGGCCTCCAGCCCCGCCTCGCGCCAACGGCGCACGACGGCCAGCATCGTGAGGGTGGCCGGCTGCCAGTAGATGAGCCCGGGGCGGGCGGCCAGCATGGAGGCGTGCATGGCGAGCGCGTTGGCCTCGGTGATGCGGCCGGCTTTGGTGAAATCACGCCGTTCGATCGCCGCCAGCAGGGCGCGGGTGTCGGCGCGTGCTTGCCGGCGCCAGGCGGCATAGTAGGGCGAGGTGAGGCGGGTGTGCTCCATTCCCTCGCGGGAGCTGACCTTCTTGGCGGCGGACCTTCCCTCCTCGGCAGCGAGGATCGCCACCACCATGCCCCAGGGCACCTGTTCAGGCGGCAGCAGGCAGCGCGCGGCGGGATCCTTACCGGCCGGCAGGAGCGTCAGCCCGCCGGGAATCGACCGCGCGGCCGACCCGCTGCCCTGGCGGGCCAGGCGCGAGAGGGCGGCCTGGCTCAATCGCTTCGCACGGGGTGGCGCTGACGAACGCGCGTGGCCGGCCTCGCGCGTCACGCCCGCCGCGCCCATCGCGCTCACCTCCCCCAGCGCGACCGCCAGCGCCGCGAACCCCGAGGCGCTCGAGGCCAGTCCGGCCGCCGTGGGAAATGCGTTCTCCGAGTGGATGTGAAAGCGGCCGCGGATGAATCCCCGCGCGCGCCACAGGTCCAGGTACGCGGCGGTGCGCCGCTGCGCTTCTTCGCCGGCGGGTCCGCCGTCCAGGAAGAGCCGGTCGGCGCCGTCGGGGGAGCGTTCCACCGTCGTCTCGGTCCACAGCTCCTCGAGCACGAGGGAGACCGACGGGGTGGCCGGGCTGTTGAGGCCCAGGGGTGCATCGCGGGGCGTGGTGCCGGCGGGCAGGTGCTCGGGGTCCTCGTCCAGAAGCGCATGCCGGGCGTCGGCAGGCGGAGGCTGCTTGCCCCAGTACTTGGTCAGGGCGATGTTGGCGCAGGCGCGCGCGCGCACCTTCACGCCCGCCCTCACGAGATCCCTCCCAGGGTGAACGGGAAGACGACCGGAAAAACATCGCTCAGTTCGTTGATGAACGCATCGCGCCGGTCCGGCCGCACGAGCGCGATCACCGCGCCCCCGCCGCCCCCACCGGTCAACTTCGCGCCCAACGCGCCCATACGCACCAGCCGCTCGACGGCCTTGTCCAGGCCTGATGTCGAGACGCCCAGCTTGGCGAGAAGCTCGTGATTGCGCAGCATCAGCCGTCCGACCGACTGCGCATCCCCGGTGCCCAGAGCGATGCCGGCATCGACGGTGAGGTTGCCGATGTCATTGAGAAGCCTGTCGTAGTGGCCGGGATTCCGATCACGCCGGCTGCGAACGCCCGAGACCATCTCCTTGGTGCGCGGAGCGAACTCCACGCAACAGAAGATGCCGGTGAAGGGCGCGCGCAGACGCAGGGGCAAGAACTCCCGCGGGGGCCCCTTGCGGAACCACAGCACGCAGTCGGAGAGGATCGTGCCCGCATCCATCCCGCTCGGGGTGCCGTGGAAGATCTCCTCGAGTTTCTGGACTTCCTCGAAGCGGCCGTTGTCCCAGCGCGTGGTGGTCGGGATGTTCTGATAGCGCCGCAGCGCCGTGCAGAGGGCCACCGAGAAGGCGGCCGACGAGCCGAGCCCCACGCCGGGCACGAGGTCGGAATCGATGCCGATCGCGATCGGCTCCTTCTCCAGTCCGAACATCTGCAAGGCGCGGTCGGCGGCCTTCGACAAGAGTTGGATGTCGTAGTCCGAGTCCGGCGCGGGGAAAACGCGCGGGACCTGGGGATTGAGGATCCGGGGGCCGTCAGGGTCGTGGGTGATCGTCACCGTCAGGCCCGGCTCGATCGTGGTGCTGATGCCGGGATGTTCGTAGACGACGGCGTGTTCACCGAAGAGTACGACCTTGCCCGGCGCATAGGCCACGACAGGGAACGCGCGCTTCCCATCCGGGCCTTGCAGCCCGCGGGACATCGACTGGAAGACCTCTTCGGCCACGGCCACCTTCACTTCGCCGCGGCGCAGCATCTCCTGCGCAACGCGATCGACCTGGTCGGGCGGCACGCCCACGCTGAGCGCCACGCTACGGGCGTGCAGCGCGATGTGCCCCTTCTGGATCCCCTCGGTGCAGAGCGCGTAGAGCGCGGCCAAGTTCTGGCCCAGGCCCACCGAGGCCAGCATGCCGGCCAGCTGGCGTGAACCGCGCACGCCACTGATCTTGCGCAGCAGCCGCACACCCGGATGCGCGTTGACCGCACCGCCGACCCAACCGACCTGCATGGGCAGCTCCAGCCTGCCGTGGAGTTTCCCCTCCCGATGGTCGTAGCGGGTCAGGCCCGAGTAGTGGCCTTCCCGCGACGCGAAGGCATGACCGCCGGCCTCGATCGCGCGCCAATCCTGGCCCAGCGCCAGGGCGGCGGCGCAGATGCCGTTGAAGATGCCCTTGTTGTGCGTGGCCGCGCGGTAGGGATCGATGCGGGCAATGCGGTCGGCGCTCACGATCCTCTCGGCCACTTCCTCGCCCGATAGGTTCGCCAGTGCCAGATGCTCGACCGGCAACGAGAAGTCGGCGCGGGCCAGGCACTGGTCGGCGTAGTTCGAGACGATCCGCAGCAGCACCTTGCCGCCGGTGATCCGCTCGATCACCGTCCCGGCCGCCTCGCAGGCGCGGTTGACCGTGTTGGCGCCCATGGCCTCACAGACGTTGACGTGCAAGTGGACCAGAAGGTCCGCATCCGCCTTGCCGCTCCCATGCACGACCCCGGTCTCGCCCACGACCCCGGGTTCGGCCGGCAGCCGGCGGACCACCATGTCGGTGACGCCGCCGCCGCGATCGACCATGCGCTGATTGGCGCGGTTGGCCGCGGCCATGATCTCCTCGCGATGGTCCTCGAGCAACTGGGCCACCGCTTCGGGGTTCGATACCTTGTCGAGCTGGATCTGCCCAATCATGATCGGGGCGCTGACCCAGGTCTCGAAGCCGCCCCCTTTTCGTACCATGAGGGCTGCCTTCGAGGCCGCCGCCACGATCGAGGCCTCCTCGATCGCCATCGGCACGAGCAGGTCTTGCCCGTCGACCAGGAAATTCAGGCCCAAACCGACCGGCATGCCCAGCACGCCGATCACGTTCTCGACCATGTTGACGGCGTCCTGGATTCTGAGGGTGCGTCCGCGCCGCAGCGATTCGACCTCTTGCTCGGCCAGGCCGAAGCTGCGCGCCAGGTAGAGAAGCCGCTGTTCCACCGAAAGGCGATAGAAGCCGGGGATCCTTGAGGTCTTGGCCTCCAGCGCGGGCAAGAGCCGGGCCGCTGCTTCGGGGCTGATCGGATTCACAGGATTCGGTTCCTTTCCTCTAGCAAGGGCGCCGGCCGCCGCTCGACCGGTGCTCCAACCACCCTTGCGCCTGGAGCCAGTGGCGCAGTTCTCCAGTGTAGACGCGGGGCGCCGTGCGAAGCGCTCCCAGGTTCGGCGATCCGGTGAGCAGCATGGCTGCCCGCAGCTCATCCGCCGTTTGATTCAGCAAACGCTCGACGGCCTCGGCCCCTCCAGCGCGGAAGGCCATCAGCACCGGACGGGCCATGCCGGCCAGATCGGCCCCGGCCGCGATCGCGCGGGCCGCATCGAGCCCCGAGCGGATCCCGCCCGAGGCAATGACACGCACCTTGCTGCCGGTGCCCAGGATCTGCCGCGCCGCAATCACACCAAAGGCAGTGGGCAAGCCCCAATCCATTAACGACTCACCCAGTTGCCGGCGTGAGGGTTCCTCGGCACAGAGCATCTCCACCTTCGTCCAGGAGGTTCCCCCGGCGCCGGCGATATCGACCGCGCTGACGCCGGCCCGCTTCAGGGTCGCCAGCGTCCGCGGTCCAAGCCCTGCGCCGGTCTCCTTGACGATCACCCGCTCGCCCAGGCGGTCCACGAGCCGTGCGATCTGGTCGCAGAGGCCGCGGAAGTCGCGGTCCCCACCGGCCTGGATGAGCTCCTGGCCGGGGTTCAGGTGCACGCACAGGCCGTCGGCCTCGATGCGCTCGACGAGTTCCTCGATCTGGCGCAACGAGTATTCCCGCAGCTGCGCGGCGCCGATGTTGCCCAGGAGAAGCCCATCGGGCATGTACTTACGCACCGCGAAGTCGCCGGCCACGTCGGGATGGCGCAGCATGACGCGCTGGCTGCCCACACCCAGGGCAACCCCGCAGCGCCCGGCCGCATCGGCCAGGCCGCGATTGAGTTCGCCGGCGAACTCGGCGCCGCCGGTCATACCGGTGATCATGAGCGGCGCGCGCAGTTTCCGGCCGAGCATGTGGGTAGACAGATCGAGCGTGTCGTGATCGAGCTCGGGGAGGGCTTCGTGCACGAGCTGGATACAGTCGAGCAGCGTCGTGCCACGATGGTCGACATCGGCCGTCATCGTCACCTCGAGATGACGCTTCTTTCGGCTTTGAATCGTCACCCGGCTCTTCGCTCTTTCCGTCTGGCCCGGGGCTCTACGGGCGTGGGAGTCCCCCGCCCAGGGAGAGAACACCCTACCGTACCTTCGATTTCCGGCATAGCACGTCTTTCCCGCCGCCCAGATCCGGGCAGCGACAGACCAAGCCAACAACTGTACTACGCCCGGCCCCCGACGGGAAGAGGGATGAGAGCTCCCGCACACCGAGCCGGCAGCTGGCACCGCCCCCCGGCGCCCAGGCCGCCGACAACCTCCTATTCAATAATGAGTTATGGCGATAGACCCATCGGCCATTCGGCGGCCGAGCACGGGCAAAGCACGGGCAGAGCACAGGCGGCGACGGCACCGTGACCGACCTCGCCACGGGCCTGATGATGAGGCCGGCGACGAGAACTACCCGTTCTACTGGACCTCCACCACCCACATCAATCTGAGTGAGGTGCCGGGGTCCTACGGCGCCTACGTGGCCTTCGGTGAAGCGCTGGGCTACTTCGGCCCGCCGGGGATGGAGGCCTGGGTCGACGTCCACGGCGCCGGCGGGCGTGCCGCAGCAAGCATCCGCCGCCCGGACATCCCGAACGTCAGAAGCGGATGAGCGGCAACTCGATCGTACGCTCGCCGGCGCGAAGGCGCGCGCTGTAGCGGCCGGCGGGCGCCCGGCGACCGTCAGCACCGCGGCCGTTCCAGGTGAGCGTGTGGCTACCGGCGGCCAGCATACTTCGGGACTCATGAATGAGCCGTCCTTGCGCATCGAAGATCGACAACGTGACAGGACGGGGCTGCTCGAGCGAGAAGTCCAGATGCGCAGCCCCCTCGCCCACGCTGGGCCGCACGCGTGCCCAAGCTGCCTGCGGCTCCGCGATCGGATCCACGGCCCCCACGGCCACACTCAGGATCGACTGGTGCACCTCGTAGTTGTCGGTGGATCCGCCCGTATACTCGGTCCACATCACACAGAGCACGGGAAAGTCGCGGTCCCGGTCCTGGGCCGTCACCCAGTGTTGGCCGGTGATCGACGGGCGATACCCGTTCTCCCCGTCGGGGAAGCTGATGATCACATCCTCGGTCGCCCCGCTCCAGGTGGGGCCGTCGAAATAAGAAACGTGCTGTTCCTTCGTGCCCGCAACATCCTCCTCCTCGTCCCACACGGCCCAGGCCCCGGACATATCGCGCACGAACACGTCCGGGTTCGAGGCGCTGCGGCCCGCTCCTTCGTCGTAGGAGACCGGCGTGAGGGTACTCTCTCCGGTCCAGGTCGCTCCCTCATCGGATGTGTAGGTCGAATAGATCTCGTAGTAGAACGGCGCCGACGTGTTGTAGGAAGCGCGGTAGACGACCAGCACGCCGTTCTCGGGACCGAAACCGACCGAGCTGATCTCGTGGTCGGTCATGAGTTCGGCAGCCGGGGAGATCGTGCGGTCCGCCGACGCCGAGGACCAGGTGAACCCGCCGTCGGAGGAGATGCCCAAGTGAATGCGCGGATCACCGCTGTCATCGGCCTCGCGCCAGGTGACGTAGAGCCTCCCGCCCGTGGCGGTGATCTTCGGATCGAGCGCGGCCTGGCCGTCGGGGAAGCTGATCACGCGGTCGGCCGACTGGCTGGTCCAGGTGACGCCATTGTCGGTGGAGCGGCCGTAGTGGACCTCGGCCGTGCCGGCCGGACTCATCTGGTGCCAGACGACATGCAGCGCGCCCTGCAGGTCGGCCGCGATTGAAGGGACGCCGGTCTCGGCGACCGTGCCTGGATCACTCAGCAGTTGGTCGGCCGATGTGCAGCTCCAGGTATCGCCGTCGTCGAAAGAGAGGCCGAAATGCACCTCACGCGTATTCGTGTGATCCTCGCTCCAGACCACGGCAACGCTGCCGTCGCCGAAGGCGACTACGTCGCACTCCTCGTAGAGATCGTTCTCATCCGAGTAGCTGATCACCCGATCCGAGGCGGCCGATGACCACGTCACGCCCCAGTCGGTTGAACGGCCGTAGTGCAGTTCGCGGACCGACGGCGCATCCTCGGCCCACAGGCAGTGCAGCACTCCGCCATCGGAGCTCGTGGTGATCTGCACACCGCGGGCGAACTCGTTGTCGTCGTAGCTGATGGCGTCATCGCCGAGGGTGCCGGTCCACTCATCGGCCCGCGGCGCGGGCGCCAGGAGGAGCAAGGACAGGCCCAGGATGACAGCGAAGCCTGAGAAGACGGAACGGGGCATGCAACATGACATGGCGCACCTCCAGTCGGACCCTTCGGGATGCTCGCGTTGGCAGGCGCTGCGGGCAGCGCGTACCCATGAGTATAGAGGATCAGAGACGCCCACGCTGACCGAATTCGCGTGTCGCGCCGGCGGGCCGTACAGGAGCGGTCCCGCGGTCCAGGGCATGAGCATGTGGTTCAACGGCCGCCGGATTCCTGGCGTTCGAACTCTCCCAACAATGCTGGGAGCTTCAGCTCGGAGAGGACATCCACCTTCATCGTCTCCCCCTCTACGCTCGATCGGTATCCGAAGGGAATCCGCTCGCGCAGGGGGAAGCTGATCGAGGCGCCCGTGTGATTCAGGCGGAAGCGGTCGGTGCCGCCGCCCCGGCCGGCGGGCGGGGTACCTACGATCACAGCCCGACTGTGGAGTCTCATCCAACGAAGGAAGAAGTCGCACGCGTTACCGCAGATCTCGTTCGAGCGCACGATCAGCTCTCCGTGCCACGGATGCGCAATGTGGATGCGCTCGGCAATGGCGTTGAAATCGTCTACGCCGCTCGTGCGGCGCCCGTCCTCCCCCACGATGTCGTAGAAGAAGCGAAACGGCTCGGTCACCCCAACCGCGTGGCTCAGCATGAGCATGTGGTTGAACGCTCCCCCGCTGCAGTCCTTGAGATCGATCACCAGCGCATCGGGGGCCCACGCAGCGAAGGGTGCGGCGCGAGGTGATCCGTGGGAATCTCCTCCAACGACAGGTACCCGTTGCGTTGCAGCAGCAAGATGGCGGGGTCCGATGCGCTTTCGGGCACGCTGGTCGTCACCGGACAGCGCTGGTAGGTCAACGTGACGTCGCGAACCTGACCGCCGCGCGAGAGGGCCAGCGTGACGTCGTCAAGCTCATCGAGCAGAGGCGCAAACCCCTTGATGAGGGCGAGATTTCGGGCAGCGACTTCGAGGGTGGCCGCCGGCGTCGACTGAGGGGCGCGGGCCGCCCAGAGCTTCACGGCCTCGGCGGCCTTCACCCCATCCACCGTCAGGATGACATCCCCCACGCGCAGCTCCGAAGCGTAGTGCGGGAACACGCGTTCGATCACGAGCAGGCTGTCGCGGGTGAAGGTGGCCGCGAACCCCAGCGTGTAGAACCCCTCGACTGGAGAAATCGCCTGCGGAATCCGCCAGGAGAAATGCCCGTCCGGAAACCGCGCGCGCAGGGCCCGCAACTCCCGCACGAAGACCTCCGGCGACCAGGCCAGGCTCTCGGCGGCCGCACGCCGGTCCTCCAGGAAGGCTTCGCGCGTCTGGTCGCACTTGCGTTCGAAGTAGACGTACTTCGAAGCCACCAGCGCACAGGCCTCCAGGTAGTCGGCGGGCAAGTAGTCGGCGGGCAGGTGGTCAGCGCGCAGCTGATCGGCGCCCTGCCCGCGCTCGGTTCCGGTTTGCGCGGACGCACCGGCTGTCAGCAGGGCCGCGAGCAGAAACCCCACACCCTTCCGTACCTCGCCGCCTTCGAGCGGCTTCAGCGTCAGAAGCAGGATCAGAAGGCCCACACCCTCATAGATCAGCTGCAGCGGCGGCTCGGGCTGATACCCAATGATGACGACCTCGACCGCGATCCAGACGATCAGCGCGACGCCCACGAGCTGGGCGGCGCGTCGCGCCCAGGGCAGCCTTCGCCAGACGCCGACCAGAGCGATCAGGGGACCGGCGCCCAGCACCACCAGGAGGATGAGCCCGGGGATCAGATAGTCACGGAAGGGAGATCCATCGAGCCAGCTTGCTGGAAACTGGAAGAACGCCCCCGATGGATCGGCGACCAGACCGATGCCACCCACCAGGCCGCTCAGGCCCTGGAACAGCAGCGCGACGGCCAGGGCGATCGTTCGTACGGTATGTTTGCGCGCGCGGCCGGTTTGATCCTCGGTCATTGGTCCTCTCCTCTCCTTCAACCAGTGCACAGATCGTGATAGCGGAACGCGCGAACAGTCTTCTCGATCTCATTACGAACCTCCTCCACGGATGCATGGTGTGCAGGGAACGCGCAGGTTGCGATTGCTGTCTCGCCAAACTCTATCTCTTACCAGATGCAGACTTCCAAACATGAGTATACTGCGCTCGGCTCGACGGGCGAAAGCCGCTCTTCGCCCGCTCGGCAAGGCAAACAGCCCTGTAGCACCTATGCACACTCAGGTGGGGAGAAACGTGATGAGCATCCGGGGGTGGACCCGGGGGAGTGATCCTGGGGGTTTGCATGGGCCTGGTGGGAAGTGCGGAGGCCTCGTTGAATGACCCATGGCCACGGGCCGAGGTCCCCGGGCCCGCGATGCTGGCCCCGCTGGACATCGGCCTTGTCGGCCTGGGCGCGTGACGGCTGGTGAAGCGCTCTTCACGCGGGTGACATGGTGGAACGGGCGAGCTAGAGCTGGCAGCTCATGTCCTGGCCGCAACAGAGCGGCGACTTGATCATGCCATGGCCGTTCGGGCACTTGGAGACCTGGACTTCGGTGCCGTCGTCCAATTTCAGTGCATCGTTGACCAGTGGCTCATCGCACTTGCCGCAGGTGGCGTTGACCGTCATGCCGCACTTGGCACACTCATAGGTTGCCATTGTATCCCCCTTTTGAGTTCCTCGATTGCCGGACAGGTTCGTGGGGCACGATCCTACCGAATCCGCCGGCGGCGATCAATCCGCCCGCAGAGCCGATCGGCGCCTCCACGAAACGCATACGACCGGCCCGCTACTTGCTCCCGAACCGAATCAGCGCACCGAAGGTAATCGAATTGGCGTCGTCCTCCTCCAGCCCCTCGAGTTCGTTCCAGGTCATGAAGCGGTAGGTGGCAAACACATCCAGATCCAGTCCGCCCAGGTAGAAATCCACGCCCGCTCGCAGCGCGTAGAACGGATCCTCCATCCACTCGCCATCGAAGTAGCCCGTGCCGATGCCCACACCGCCGTAGATGAAGTCGCCCAGCAGAGCGTAGCCCTGGGGCAGAATCAGCGCTTCGTCCAGACCGGCGTAGTCGGGAATGTACTCGGCGATGGCCTCGAGCTTCAGGAGCTGGGAGGTGAAGAGAAGGGATCCCATGATGCCGATCGAGTTCTCATCGAATTCGGAGTTGTCCTTGATGTCGCCCAGGGTGTTGAGGTAGTGGATTCCGCCGCCAAAGCGCGCGCCCGCCTCGGCGGGAGGGGCGGCGGCCAGCGACGACACCACAACGGCCAGCACCAACAGAACCGAAGCCTTCCTCATGAGAGAGCCTCCTTGCGTCAATGATCGGAACGTCCGTAACCATCAAGCCCGTTTCGCCCTCGGACCAACCGCCCGGAGGTCGAGAAAACATACCCGATCCCGCATGGAGACCCTAGGCAAATTGCCGCGTAGGGCAAGCGCGGTGCCGCCGCCGAGCATTCTCAGGATAATCGAACCGCGGATGCGCGCCGTACGGAGAACGGCAACTGCTGGATGATTCGCCCCCCCTAAATTCCGGGCGAGCGGGCCATGCTCGGCGAGTGTTGTATGGCTGCAATATTGGCCAAGTTGCCAAGTATTGACAAGACGCAAAGCCTCAACTACATGCAACCTAATCGCGCCGTCGCGTGAGTCTGCGGTATTGTAGCAATCTCCGGCTGGTCTTCTGAAGCTGAGAGGTCCGGGGCCGTACCTGGAGCGGCCCCGGCATCGCATTTGCGCTTCCGCGGCTCCCTGTCTCGTAGGACAATCCACATGCTCAGTCCCGATTCAAGACTGGGAGGCACCGTCCGGGCGTTCCGCAGCGCACTTGTAGCGCACTTGCTCGTACCAGCCTGGGCCGACGGTCTGTCGGGACCTTGCTCGACGTTGCTCGACGAAATGCAATCCATCTCCGTATGGCCGGGTGAATATGGCGCACGACAGCCGCGACAGCTTCAAGTCTTCCCCGAAGCGGTTTCATCCGCGGGGGCTTACGATTTGCTATGAGGATCGCGACATCATTGTCGTAGACAAATCGAGCGGCCTGCTGACCGTGAGCACCAACAAGGTCAGAGAGAACACTGCCTTCCACCTTCTGATGAACTACGTCAAGCGAGGCAATCTGAAGTCGGATCGCCGGGTGTTCGTCGTACATCGCCTGGACAGAGACACCTCCGGTACCCTCGTGTTTGCCAAGACGCTCCAGGCCAAGCTCTATCTCCAAGAAGCGTGGCAAGGATTCCAGAAGATCTACATCGCTGTCGTGAATGGACACTTGCCGGAGAGCCACGGTGTCATTGCCTCCCATCTTGCGGAGAACCGTGCGTGCAGGGTGTATTCCGTCCATGATCCCGAGCGAGGAAAACTCGCCAAGACGGGCTACAAGGTGCTCAAGGAGTCACCGGCACATAGCCTGCTTGAAATCGATCTACTGACCGGCAGGAAGAACCAGATCCGCGTTCATCTGGCGGACAGGGGATGCCCCGTCGTGGGGGACAAGAAGTATGGGGTGAAGGAACGGGGGGTCAAACGGCTCGCGCTCCATGCAGCCTCCCTTTCTATCCTACATCCCCACTCCAAGCAGCCGATGACCTTTGCCGCGAAGCTGCCCGGCTATTTCCATACGCTCATGAGGACGTGAGGCCAAGGTGACGATCCCGTGGTGCATCGAGCCGCCCTGCGCTGCAGTCGATGGGCACTCGACGGGCATCACCGAGCCGGCACGAGTCTGCGATGCGCCAGAGCCCTGGCGCCTGAAGCAGTTTCGTGGTAGATTGCGGGCCTTCGTGGAGGTCAACCAATGTCAGCGATACGCAACACGACAACCAGGCCGCTCCGGATCTCCCTGCCGGGCGGCAAAGTTCTGCACCTTGGGCCCGGCAAGATCGCCCAGATCGAGGCCAAGGCCATCGAACATGCGGGCGTGAAGCGCCTGGTGGAGGCAGGCTCGCTCGAGATCCTCGGCGAGGGTGCGCGCACGGAAAGATTCGCGGGATCCGAATTCGCCGCGGAGAAGCCGCAGCGCCACTCCAAGTCTCCCTTCCGCCGCCGACAGGGTGAACGCTAGACCTCGTTCCGTTCGAGGGCAGCGCCTTGTGCGCCGGCTCTCTTCCGTCGCAAAGCTTCGAGAGGATCAGTGTCCGTCCAGCAACTGGGATTCTAAGCGGTCGGTTCGAGAGCATGCGAGGAGCGTCACATGGAAGGCAGTTCAACACCGAGCGGGTCGCCTGAGACCCCATCTTGGTGGACCGATCTGGTCCGCCACTATCCGGTCTTTAGGCAGCTACCCCCCAGCCTGGCCGGCGACCTGCGCGTGCAGGGCGGGCAGGTTCATCTTCCCGACGGGACCATCGCCTTCGACGAAGACTCTCCGTGCACCGGATTGGTTCTGCTCACGCAAGGATCGGTGCGCGTGGTCCGTTCCTCCCCTCAGGGCCGCGAGATCATGCTCTACCGGGTTTCGCCAGGCGAGATCTGCATCCTCTCGGTGAGCTGCCTGCTGGGCCGGTCACCGATCGGTGCGCGCGGGATCGTTGAAGGAAACCTCGTCGGCGTGAGCGTCCCAGCCCGCCTCTTCGAAACCATGGTCTCGGAGTGCCCCACCTTCCGGGTGTTCATCTTCGAGTTCTTTGGCGGACGGATCGGCGATCTGCTCCAGCTCCTCGAGGAAGTCGCCTTCCACCGTCTCGACCATCGCCTGGCGACCTACCTGCTGCGACTCTTCGCCGGCGGCACCGTAGAGGAACTCGAGGTCACCCACCAGGAACTCGCCGACCAGATGGGAACGGCCAGGGAGACCATCAGCCGCATGCTGGCCTCACTCGAGCAACAGGGTTGCGTCGCTCTCTCGCGCGGCCGGATGCGCCTACGGAATCCAGAGATTCTGCGTGAACTGGCCGGACCAGTGATGGAGGGGTCGTAGATTCGGCCTGCGCACGTAAACCTCGCGTGATTGCCGTGCAATCCCGTTTACTCCCCCGTGTGATCCTCGTCACAGACAGCCCGCCCCATCACGCCTAGGATTCTCAAACCGGTTCGTCCTGAAGTGACGATCCTTGGATACTCACCCGGGGCCACGGTGGCCACGGGGCCCTCTCGGGGCCTCCCGGGGCCTACTGACAGGGAAGGTTCAGAACGTGAAGAGCTGAAGCGCAATCGCCGCATCGGCTCATAGAGGAGGATGGTTCCATGATTCACCGCGCTCGATGGTTCGTCGCCACGATGCTGTTCAGTCTGCCGTTCTGTCTGCTGTTCATCCTGATGGCGACTTGCGCCCACGCGCAACCGCCCGAGGATTTCTCGTGGCGTTACTACCGTCCCGGTAACACGGGGGTCATGGGCGACTACAGCGACGCCCTGTGGATCGCGCCCGACGACCGTCCCTATGTTGGAGGCTACGATCCCATCTTCGAGGAAGGCGGCTTCTCCGTGTTCGTCGAGGAAGAGAACCGTTGGGTCAACTACTCGAATGTCGATTACCCGATCATCGGCAGCTCACAAGACACCGGCTCCTCTCGAATCAGCGACATCGTGCCCGACGCGCAAGGGGCCCTCTGGATGGGCACCTGGCGCGGAGCGCTCTACGTCGACCCCGCCGTAGGCCCCGCATCGCTGGTACGCTACGATGGTGACAACTCCCCCATCCCCGGCGGACGCACCATGGATGTGAGCGTCGCGCCGGACGGGTCGGTCTGGTTCGCCGTGCTTTCCTTGGGCCCCAACAACGGTGGCGTCGCCCGCTACACACCGAGCACCGACACCTGGCAGGTGTGGGGCTACGGCTCCAGCCAGAACGGCTGGCCGGGATGGACGGTCACGACCAGCGCCGCAGTCCAGCCCAAGGCGGGCGGCGGCTACACGGTTTGGATCGAGGATGACTTCGGCATCGCGAGCTACGACAGCGACACCGAGCTCTTCACCGTGCTCCCCACCGGCAACCCCGGGGACATCCAGGGCATCCCGCACGACGACGCCTGCGACGAAGCGGGCAACTGCTGGATGCTGCGCTACGTCCAGCCCGGACAGGGCTATTCGCTCGACTACCGGCGGCCCGATGGAACCTGGGTGACGCCGCCTCAGCCCCCGTTCACCTTCATCGCCTTCAGTGCCTTCCGAGCCTTCGGCGATGGCCAGGTGCTCCTGATCGGCGGGGACAGCGAAGCCTGGCACTTCGACGGCAACGGCTGGTCGAACCTCGGAAGCTGGCGGCCGGGATCGTTCACCTACGCAATCGACATGGACGCCGAGGGCAACGTTTGGGTCTCGGGCAATGGAGGGTGCGCCCGGCGGGATGCAGAGACCGGCGTGTGGCAGCGCTACCGGATCACGAACACCGGGCAGATCGACAACTTCCTGCGCGACATCAGCCTGGCCCCCAATGGCGACGTCTGGGTGACCGGCAACGCGGGTCCCGGCACGGGCGGGATCGGCGTCTTCGACGGCCAGCGCTGGCACAACCACAACGTCCTCACCTACGGGCTCGGGGAGGATTGGCCATTCCCCTGCGACAATGCCGACGCCATCGCTTACCGCCCATCGACCGGTCACGTGGCGCTCAACCCCACGAACAACGGCATCCGGGAATGGGATGGCTCGGGCTACCTGACCTTTGAGACCGGATCGACATCCGACGGCCTGGTGGAGGACTCGCAAGGGCGCCTGTGGACCATGGGGAACTACTTCAGCCTGCGCTACCACGATGGTAGCGGGTTTCAGTCGGTTCCGATCGCCGGGTGGGGATCCAATGTGGTGCAGGATCCGGATCGGCCCGGCACCGTCTGGGCCTGCGCCAACCTGGAGGTCGTGCGCACCGATGGCACCTACCTCTACTCGCGGGAGAACGTGGACTTGCCAGAGCTCAATCCCACGAACGACGTGCTCACCACCGTGGCGGCCGCGCCCGGCGGCATCGCCTGGTTGGGGAGCACCGATGGTCTCTTCCGCCTCGACGCCGAAGGCGGCACGCACGCCTGGTTCCATCCCAGCAACTCTGCACTGCCGGGGGAGCGGATCTGGCCGCTGGTCGTCTCTCCGGACGGGCTGGTCTGGATGACCAACTTCGGAAGCAGCGGTGTGGAGGGCTCGCTGGTCTGGTTCGACGGCAACGAGTTCGGCACGATCACCCGGGCCGAGGGCCTCTCTCACGAACAGATCTGGGATGCAGAAGTCCGCGAAGTGCCCGGCGGCTACGAGATCTGGCTGGCCTGCGCGAGCCGCGGCATCGCGGTGCTCACGGTCAACCGGTCCGACCCCTCCTCCGTGTCTGTGGAACCTCGCATCCAGGCACCGCTGCAGTTCGTGGCCCCCGGTGTCGTGGGATCTCAAACACGCCTCGCCTACGTGCTGGAAACCGCCGCAGACGTGCGTCTGGACGTGCTCGATGTCAGCGGCCGCCTCGTTCGCACGCTTCTGGACAGCCACATCCCGGCCGGCTCCCACGAGCTGATCTGGGACGCTCGCGCGGGCAATGGTCACGCCCTTCGTAGCGGCGTCTACTTCTACCGCCTCTCGGCCTTCGGGAGCGAGGAGACGCGGCGAGTTGCCGTGATCCGCTGATCGCGTCCCGGGGCCGCTTGGCGCGCTCACTTCAGCTCTTTCTGTTGCTACCCTCTCTGCGCAATGATGGCGAACTCGGCCGTCTTGGCATCGAAGGGTGCACCGGCTATGTCAGCGCAAAACTCCTTCTGGACGAACCCGGCGTCCTCGAACTCGCACCACAAGGTTTCCGGGGTGAAGTCGGCCGAAAGGTCGGTCAACGAATCATGCCCCGATGCGCATCATGACTTTGCGGAGCTTGACGAGCGGGACCACGATCTTGGGAGCCGTGTAGCGCACCGGCTTCTTGCGGATGCAGATTTCCAGGTGGGCAACGGCCTTCTCGACACTCATCATGAACGGCTTCACGTCGCCCTTCGCCATCTTGGTATCGACAAAGCCGAACCGTACGTTGGTCACGCTCACGCCCTTGGGCCTCAGCGCGCGGGCCAGCCCCTCGAGGTAGTTTGAAAATCCGGCCTTCGAGGCATGGTAGGAGGGCGCTTCCGCCGAGAGCAGCTCATCGGCCAAGCTCGAGAGGCCGATGAAATGGCCACTCCCTCGCCCGACCATCGGCGGAATCACAGCGGCCGCGGTTCGCACCATTCCGGTGAGGTTGACGTCGATGATCCTGACCTCATCGTCCATCTCCAGCAGATCCAGCGGCTCCCCAATCCCCGCGCAGTAGACGCAGAGATCGACCGGAGCGCCCGAGACGAGCTCGGTGACCACACCCGGGTACGTCACGTCTCCCACATCGACGACGCGATGCTCGTAGCCTTCATCGCGAAGCGGTGAGTCGCTCCTCGACACCCCGATGACATTCCATCCCATCGCCAAGAGCCGTTTGGTCATGGCCAGGCCGATGCCATCCGAGTTGCCGACCAGAAGCGCCCTTCCCTGACCTTGACTACGTGCCATATTCCGCACCCCTGTTGAAGTGGAAAGCGAGATGTCCCGTCCCCTCGCCGCAGAGGCTCCCTCGCAGCGTTGGCCCAACCGCAGTCTGCGGCACCCCAGGCCTCAGATCATCGGTAGGAGACGCGTCCGTCATGGTGGGGACAGGAAGAAGCGGCGTTTGATTCGCCCGCCGGAATGCCGTCCCTCGAGCTCGTTCCAGACATCGATGATGTTCGTCTTCTCACGCCCGAACCGCGCCTTCTCTCTCTTGAATCGCTCATAGTGTCCGTTCCACTCGTCCACGATCTGTGGGTGACCGGCAAAGAACGTTCTGATCTCATCGAACATCGGTTGCAGCGTCCCGTCGCGATCGTAGAGCAGCCGTGCCTCCACGAGGGGGTGCAGAAGACAGGGAACCGTCCTCGCGCCATGCTCCAGAACCTCGCGTGTGAAGAAGACGTCGCCTACCTTGATCCCGCCAACATACCTGTTCACGATCCCAGAGGCCGGGTGCTTCTCCTTGAATATGGTGATGATGTCGATATCGGACTCTTGGGTGTGGGTCCCTTTCGCCACCGATCCAAAGATGAGGAGACCCACGATGTTCGGATCACGCTCGGCATCGCGTTCGATCTGACTGAGGATCGTTTCATGTTTCATGCGGCAACTCACTCGCCGAGGGTCGCGATTGCGCTTCGGCCTCAATGTCTCGCGCGAAGGCACTCAGAAGCGTCATATCGATACCATTCTCGCACGTCAGGTGATGACTCAACCATCATCGAGGGATTGTCGTGTGCCGTGGCGCGCTCGACCGGTGCCACACCCAGTGGATGATCATCAAACCGACCAGCTTGACCACCAGGTCCACCACGATCCGGGTCTCGGAGGAGGGCAACTGATAGTCCAGTTCGAAGAGCCCCCCCGGATTTCCAGTGGCCGCCCAGCAGAAAGCCGACGAAGTTCGTCCCGTTGTGAATCCCCACCACGAGCCATATGGACCGCCAGCGATAATACGCGTAGGCAAAGAGCAAGGCGATCGAGAAGCGCGACAGGAATGCAGAGATACGGAAGGGCTCGATCACGTGGTGGACGCCGGCGAAAATGAGCGAGACGAACAGCAGCACCCAGAGGATGGCTCGAGGATGGTCGTTGAACTGCTCGATCGGATAGGTGCGAAACAGCAGCTCTTCCTTGAGCGAGTTCAAGGTGAGCAGGAAGAGAAACCACAGCAGGAAGTAGCCCACCACCGCGCCCGCCGAGGCCTCGGGCGGCACGTTCCCCGCGATCGAAACGCCTCCCCCGAGGAGGCAATTGGTGCCGATCTCAGCGACGGCGAGCCCAACCCCGACCGCCGACCCCACCAGCAGAAACCGCCAGAACGGTCGCCGGAAGCCCAGGGAGGAGAAGGGCCGGCGGTGGATGAAGCGCATCGCGAGCCAGATCAGTACGAACTGGGAGGCCGAGTAGAGGATGCCCACGGTCATCGTGCCGAAGGTGGGACGGAAGCCCGCCCCTTGCAGGTGCTGCGGGTTGACGCCCAGCAGGCGGGCCAGCGGCAGCACGCCCAGGGTCGTCAGGATCGCCGCGACCACAACCAGCAGGATCACCACGATCCGCATGGTCAGCGAAAGCCGGTAGTCGGTCGGCGGCCCACTTCCGGCGCCGCCTCCGCGATGACCGCTCTGGTGTTCCATTCACCCCTCCTGGGCTGGCGCGACAGGCCGTCGGCAACGACACCGGGCCTGACCACAGAAAGAATCTACGCGCTAGGCCAACCGAGCTCGAGAGTGCAGAGTATCATTCAAAGGGATCTGTCTCCAGAGATCTGAAGGGCGTCTGCTGTTGCAGCCCAGGCCCAGACTCACACTGGCGCTCACGACTCACTGCTGTCAGCACAGAACGGCCGGCAATGCGGAGGCGCCGCGGATCGGTCATGGTCATCCCACCTTGGGGAAGAATTCTGTGTCTGGTGCACTAGGAGGAGATCGTAGCAGCATCCTTGAAATGTCCACCAGTGAGAGGGGAACGGAAAGAATTCACGAGGCAGAGACACTGCGCAGCAGTGACGTCGCGAACTGGGAACGCTACGTAGCGCAGAACTTGATCTCGCCCCAACTGCGCGCCTGCCGCCTCGGTGCTTCGCCCGGGTGCCCCTCGTGGTTCCCCTGGTGCCGGTTTGGCTCTCGCTCTCGTAGCGTCCATTGTGCGGAGGCCGCACTCGGTTCTCCACTACGCGATCCATTTCGCGACCTCCATTTCACTGCTGTTTCAAAGGAGGTGTCTCTGAGTTCTCACCCGATCAGCGACTACGCCCTTCTCTCCGATTGCCACGGATCAGCACTCGTACGCTCTGACGGCACGATCGATTGGCTCTGCCTTCCCCGCTTCGACTCTCCGGCCCTGTTCGCCGGATTGCTGGACCCGAAGGCAGGACACTGGAAGCTGGGTCCAGCCGGCCCAGCCAAAATCGAACGACATTATCTCTCCAGTTCCTTGGTGCTACAAACGACCTTCCGCACAAGCAGCGGCGTGACCGTATTGCGCGATGCGCTCGCAACCGGTGCCAACGATGAGGGGCACGATCTGGGCCGCGGCTCACCCCATGTCTTGCTGCGGGAACTACGCTGCACCGAAGGCGAGGTCGAAATCGAGATCGAGTATGCCCCCCGGCCCGAGTACGGCCTGATCCGTCCCCTGCTCGCGGCTTCGAATAGGGAACTCGTGGCCACGGGCGGAGCATCGGTACTCCATCTCTCGGGCAACACCCAACTGGACGTCGCCGACACGGTCGCCCGGGGACGCCGGCGCCTGCGCACGGGCGATCGGCTCGCCTTCGCCCTCCAGCACCGCCGGCGCACGGAGCAGCCACCGGACCTCTGGGATGAAGCGGCGGTTTGCAGGCGCCTGGACGATACGGTGCGTGCCTGGGAGAGCTGGTCGAGCCTACACCAGAACTACGAAGGGTCCTGGACCAACATGGTCATGCACAGCGGCCGGGTCTTGCAGGGTCTGACTTATCAGCCCACCGGCGCCATCGTCGCGGCGGCGACCACCTCCCTGCCCGAGACCGTGGGCGGCACGCGCAACTGGGACTACCGCTACACGTGGGTGCGGGACGCCAGCCTCACGCTGGATGCCCTCTGGGTGGCGGCCTGCCCCGACGAAGCTTACCGCTTCTTCGATTTCTTGGCGGCCACGGCCATGACCAAGGTTCAGGCGGGCGATCCCCTCCAGATCATGTTCGGCATCGAGGGTGAACATGATCTGAGCGAACGTGAGCTCGCGCACCTGTCCGGATGGCGCGAAAGCGCGCCCGTGCGGGTCGGCAATGGCGCCTGGAACCAGAGCCAGCTCGATGTCTACGGCGAACTCTTGGCGGCCGCCGACAGGCTGTACGAACAGCTCGCGAACCTGGACGGCGCGGGACGGTCGTTTCTCGCTGAGCTGGCGCAGGCCGCCGCTACGCGATGGCGCGAGAAGGACCAGGGGATCTGGGAGATCCGGTCTGCGCCGCAACACTACCTGCATTCGAAGCTCATGTGCTGGGTGGCGCTCGACCGGGCCATCAAGATGTCCGCCTCGCTTGGTGCCCAGAACCGTGTCACCGACTGGAAAGTGGCGCGGGATGAGATCCGCGGCGCCATTCTGGCGCGCGGCTGGAACGAGGATGTCGGCGCCTACACCCAGGCTTTCGGGGTGCCCTATCTCGATGCCGCGAGCCTCATGATGCCGATCATGGGTTTCCTGCCGGCCACCGATCAACGAATGCTGTCCACCATCGACGCGATCGAGCAACATCTCACCGACGAACACGGCTTCGTCTACCGCTACCGTTGCGAGGACGGCTTGGCGGGCGAGGAAGGTGCCTTTCTGCTCTGCACCTTCTGGCTGGCTCAGGTCCGGGCGATGGCCGGACAACCCGATCGGGCACGAGAGATCTTCGAACGGGCCGCCGGCTGCGCCAACGACGTGGGACTCCTGGCCGAGGAGGTCGAACCGGGCTCCGGCGATTCTCTGGGCAATTTCCCGCAGGCGTTCAGTCATATCGGCCTGGTCAATGCCGCCTGGGCGATCCTCGAGGCGGAGAAGAACGGAGAAGAAGGGAGAGTCACGTGAGCGGACACGCATCCAAGCGAGAAGCGGCTGAGGTCGTTCGACCCGACCCACAGACACCCAAACTCCTGGCAGGCCAGATGGCCCTGGTCACCGGCGCCAATTCCGGCATCGGCAAGGGCATCGCCGTGGCGCTGGCCGAAGCCGGCGCGGGCGTTCTGGCCAACTGGATCAGCGACGAACAGGCGGCCGAAGAGGTGGCCCAGGCGTGCCGAGACCGCGGCGTGCGCGCCACCGCCCATCAGGCGGACATCTCCGACGAGGAGCAAGTCCGGGACATGTTCGACCGCGCCCGCCAGGAACTGGGGACGGTGGACATCCTCGTCAACAACGCGGGCATTCAGCGCGATGCCCCCTTCGCCGAAATGACCCTCGAGCAATGGCGCTCGGTCCTGGACGTCAACCTGACCGGGCAGTTTCTCTGCGCTCGCGAGGCGGTGCGTGAATTCAGGCAACGTGGCGTAGTTGCGGAAACGAGTTGCGCCGCCGGCAAGATCATCTTCATCGGTTCGGTGCACGAGACGATTCCATGGGCGGGTCACGTCAACTACGCGGCGAGCAAAGGCGGGGTCGCGATGCTGATGAAAAGCCTGGCCCAGGAACTGGCCCGTGACCGGATCCGGGTCAACGGCGTCGCTCCGGGTGCGATCAAGACACCCATCAACCGCGAGATGTGGGAGTCCCCGGAGGCGCGCCAACGGCTGCTCGAACTCATTCCGTACAACCGGATCGGAAGTGTGGAAGACATCGGCCGGGCCGCGGTCTGGCTGGCCTCCGACCACGCCGACTACGTAACCGGAGCCACGCTGTATGTCGACGGCGGGATGACCCTCTTTCCTGGGTTCTCCTCGGGAGGTTGAGTCTTCTGAAAGCCCCCCAGACTACCGGTAGCGCGACTTCAGCTCACCCCAGCTGCTCGACGCCGGCTCCTCGCTGGGACCCCAATCATCGGGAATCTCCTGCGCCGCCGGCTCGACGATGAGAGTGACCTCGGTGCAAGCGGCGGCGAGGGCGATACCCCTCACCCACCCCTGGTACTCGCCGACCTCCATGCCGGTGGTATCGACCGTGACGAGGACCTCGTAGTGGTGGCTCCCGAGGTCGGTGACCTCCAGATCCATCCAGTCGCCGAGTCGCTCAAACTCGGTCGCGCACTCGGCCGAGATGTGCGAGTAGGCCGAGATGACCTGCTGGCCGCTCTGGCCCCGCGGCAACACGAAGGTCAGCGACTCGGGTTCCAGGGTGGGCAGGCAGGGGGCGGGGTAGTACTCGCCGCATCTCGTGTAGGTGTAGCCGCACTCGATGCCGGCCATGGCGCCCCCCGGCCAGAGCATGGTGGTCTCCCACTCACCGCCGTAGTTCATGGAGGCGATTCCTTCTCCGGCCAGCGTCCCTTCTCCGGAGACATCCAGCCTGAGCCGGGCAAAGGGAAGGAGGCCGGCGGGGTAGTAGGAGTCCCACTCGGCGTGGACGTGGGCGAGGTCGGTGCCGGCGTCCAGCGTGCCGGTGTCGGCATGGCAGACCTCACCCTCCAGGAACACCCAATCCTGCGGCCAGTGGACGTAGACGTCCACGCTTCGGACATCGACCCAGATGGGAAAGTAGGCGAACAGCGTGAACTCCAGCAGGCCCTCCTGGTGGGTGTACTGCACGACCTCCTCGCAGGTCGTGACCACGCCGCCCTCGCACACCATGGGGTCTGGAGCGGCGACATGCGCCAGGACGGTGCCATCCGGGATGGGATTGGCGCGGGGTGAGGCTGGGAAGCAAGAGAGCGCGAAGAGAACCAACCCACTTGCCGCAACGAGGAACGAGTAAGAGCGTCGCATTGGGGCCTCCTGTGGTAAGCGCCGTTGAGAGAAGCGCGCGAGATCCATTCGCATCGAAAGCAAGACCGGCCGAGAACCGGTCCGCGGGGAACGAGCTGCCATACGCGTTTGATCCCTCACATCAATCGTACAGCTTGCGGCGGCGCGGATCAAGCTCCGCCTAGCCGCCGGTCCCCAGCATCCATTTGATTCTCTGCCGACACAACTGGGCATCGTCCGCCATTCCGTTTCGAAGGGCATTGGAGTAGGCCCAAATCTGGGCCCACAACATGACCGCATGCAGAACGGTCAAGACGTGTAGGTGTGCATAGCCCGCCGCGTCAAGATAGGCCTCGGCGCAATCGATTGCTTCATCTCCCTCGATCACCCACCAATCCCGAGGACACCGTGAGAGGACCCGCCGATCCCAAAGATACGCTAGATCCGTGAAGCCTACACCCTGATGCGCATACCCTGTCCGTCCCGAGAACCTCATCCGCACCATTTGAGCACGGTCATTCAATCACAATCTAGGATTCTGAATGCGCCTCGGCTGGGAATTGGCCCGCGCGTCCGGACAGATCGGGGGAGTGAACCGCCTGGTCGTTCAGCGTGGACTCGCCGGGCATGCCTATCCCGTTGATCCAGGTGAGCAACGGTGTGATCGCTTCAGGCCGCGACGCGCTCGTAGTGATGATGCAAGCCGCCATTGAAATGGAGAGATCCACGGTGGAAACAGACAGTGTGATCCCGATCTTCTTCAGCTCGCCGACAATGTGAGGCGATCCCCAGAGCGGATTCGCCACCGACATCTGACGGATCAGATCGCGAACCACTTTCGCGACCTTGGGCCGTCCAGGCTCGCCCGAGCGCGACAGGTTCGTCCAATACTCCCGGAACTTCCGCCGCCGCCACGCGATGACGGTCTCGGGCTTCACGAATACGACAGCATCTCGCCAGCCGGACCAGGAATCCTGATGGCAAGGCCGTTCTCGCGGGGGGCTATCCGGGCAGTCGGGCGCAGGCCCCTAAGTTCAAGGCAATCGCGGCATTCGAGTTTTCGGTACCCACAGGCCCATCGCCGCGAACAGAGCGGAGAGGTCACACTGCATGCCGACTCCGTTGTCGGCCGTCAGCACTGAGTAGACAATGATGCACCGTATGCGGACGGCCCGGTGCAGGTCGTCATCATGACGCCCTATCGCCGGCCAGGTCCTCCCAGAGTCTGGAGGTCTGCTCGACCATGTAGAGCGGCAGTGACAGCAGCGTGAACGCGATGACCTCCTCGCCGTGGGAACGCGTGTGTGACACCGGTTGCAGCAGCGGGGGATTCGTGTCGAAGCGCAGGGCACGCTCGTACTGCCGCGCCGACACCAGTTCCAGCAGCGACTTCAGCGATCCGCTCTTGCCAGCCTTCACTTCGATGGGCGCCACGTCCGTACCGAGCTGATGCACGAAGTCGACCTCGGCGTTGTTGGCGCGGCCTTCCCTCAGCCAGTAGGTGTGTGTGTAGGCGCGGTCGCCGGGCGCGAGCAGGGGCAAGTGCTGCGCGATGAACTGCTCGGCCATGGCACCTTCGTTGACGAAGCGGGCATCGGCCATCTGCTGCGGCGTCAGGCGGTCGATGCCGCAGGCCGCGTTCACGAGGCCGACATCCAGGAAGTAGGTTTTGAAGGCCGACTCCTTGAGGGTCGCGCCGAGGGGGAGGCCGGTCGCATCGGTGTGGGTCACGCGCCGGACGACCCTCGCCATGACCAGCAGTTCGAGGGCCCGCTTGACATCCCGGGACCTGGCGTCCGGATCCACCCGGGAGTACTTGAACTTGTCGCCCACAGCGCCCGGGACGAAACCGTAGACGCGGCGCAGCTGGGCGATCTCCGAGCGGGTGCCGTACTTGGCGAAGTCGTCACGGTAGGTCTCGAGGATCGAAGCGTGGACGGAACCCGCAGTCGCGAACGACCCCGTCTCGGCGAAGACGCTGACGGCTTCCGGCATGCCTCCGACCAGCATGTAGTCGCGAAGCCTCCCAAGAAGCCGCGTATGGGCAGTCCCCGGAACGTCGTCGCCGAGCCGGTGCGTCCGCAGCAGTTCCAGCAGCGACGTCTCGTTGAGCGCCGCGAGGAATTCCTCGAAACCCATGGGCTCCAGATAGAGGTATTCGATGCGCCCCACGGGCATGGAGAATGCATGATCCGCAAGGACGAACTCGAGCAGCGAACCGGCGGCGAGGACCGGCAGGTCGGGCCGGTCCTCGTGCAGGGAGCGGAGGGCCGCAATGGCGGAGGGTGCGGCCTGGATCTCATCCAGGAAGAGAAGGGACGCCTGGTCGTCGATCGGGCCCTTGTCGATCAGGTATTCCAACTCCGACAGGATCCGCGAGGTATCCCGCGACGCAAAGATCTCGTCCAACTCCGGGTGCCGTTCCAGATCGACTTCGTGAAGCTCTCGCTCCGACCGTTGGGCAAAAAGACGGACGAGTGTGGACTTGCCGACCTGGCGTGCACCACGGATGAGGACGGGTTTGCGGACCGAGGCATCGATCCAAGACTCAAGCCTTTTCATGGCATGGCGTTGCATGATTCTCCTTCATTCCTGCAGAGGTCCTGAATGTACAAAATAGGGGTGTGTTATGATCATGTCAAGGCTACAATATGGGCATGATATGTCCGAGAAGGGTTTCCTCCGGGCAGATCAAGAGCCGTGAGTTGCGCCAGGCCGGCAGTCATGGCGTAGCGGCAGATCCTGCGCGAGCGGACAGAGCGGTTCGTGTACGGTAAGGAGTGGAATCAGGCCTTGGCACGCTTGCGCCGCAGGAACCCGATCCCCGCCAGGGCCACGCTCAGCAGCATCAAGGCACCCGGTGCCGCTGCTCCCGGCCACGGCTCCAAAGTTCACGCGATTGGTCCTGTTGAAAGTCTGGAACCTGGGAACGACCTGCAAAGGACAGTACCGACCCGAGCCTCTCAAGCGCTCCGATCCTGCACGATCACATCGACCTCGCCGCCCAGGACGTGCAGGAGCTTGAGCATCTTATCCACCGACTTGCGGTCGTTGGCCGAGTCGAGCAGCCGGTAGAACTGCGCGGGCGAGGTTCTGAGCCTTCGAATGATCTCGCGCCGGGAGGCAGGATGTTGGGATGGTCTGGGGTCCTACGCACGCGCTCGGCATCGAGGCTGAAGTAAACCCGTGTTCTCCGTCACCAGCGAAGTCACTGACCTGGGCGAGGATCAAGGGACTTTTCTTGTAGTCAACCTGTCATCTTCCCTTTCCTTTTGAGGGTGGTCGGGTTGTCCCTGGTAGGGTCGAGAGCTGGCGCGGTCACCCGCAGGACTTCCCTTGTCTGTATCCGGGGTTTCCCCCTTCGTGCCCGGCTAGGGATGTCCGTGGTTCCGCTTCCAACTCCCGCCACTTCGCACGCAGCATGCGGATTTCCCGCACTACGCGCTCCTGCAGGCTTCTCCCCAAGGGTTATGGGACCTAGCCGGCTGGAGCCGCTTTCGGAGATGACGCGTACCAGCGAACTCGATAGTCATCGAACAGCCCGAGTCCTTCCCTGGGAAGCAGGTCATGTGGCCCGCCTGGGCCGCTACATCGCCCGGGTGCCGATGCCCCAGAAGGAAGTGCGCCTGACCGAGGCGGGCACGGTGCGTATCTCGACCCCACCCGGCCGGCGCGCAGTCTACGCTGCCCGGCGCAAGCAGAACGTCAGACCGAACGTCCTGCGGTCTTGGAGGAGGGCGTCACCCGCGCACACGGCTGGCGGTGGGCCGGCGGCGATGTTGGGGCTGGGGCACCCCTCACGTGTATCCCACCTCACTCCACCCCTCTGCCCAGCAACAGCTTCGACCGAGGGCATCCTTCCTTCAAAGAAGA
>CAZNJE010000064.1:0-26324 GCA_964573295.1 uncultured bacterium
TAGAAAAACACCCCTATCCGCCTATCGCGGCAGGGGCCGATGTGTTCTGGCTGGTATCCAATCATGCGTGTTCCTTCCGGGCTCACGGGCCGCGATTAAAGGACCACAGCTCTTCTACGAGCTTCCAGGGCGAGGGTCAAGAGAATTCTGGATGGGAGGCGCCGGCAGTGCCACCGGCTGCAGTGCCACCAGCTGCGGTGCAGGCAGCGGCAACCACGTCTGCGTCAGCAGCGGCAACGGCAGTGGCTGTGTGCGACAGTGACCGCAGCTGTGACCGCGGGAGTGGCCCCGTGCCTGTGGCTGTGGCTGTGGCTGTAGCTGTGGCCGTGCCTGTGCCTGTGGCCGTGCCTGTGCCTGTGGCCGTGCCTGTGCCTGTGGCCGTGCCTGTGGCAGTTGGCAGTGGCCGTCTGTGGCTGTGGCAGTGGCTCTTGACATTGCCCGTCCGCCGGCGTACCGTCGCGGGCGTACGATAACCCTTCCGGTGCTGGCCCCGTGGGGCTGGTGAAAAGGGAAAACGGTCAGAAGCCGTTGCGGGCCCGCCGCTGTAGTCGGGGACAGGGATCGCACGAGGCCACTGCCGCCATTCGCGGTGGGAAGGCGCGATCCGCTGGATGATCCGAGAGCCAGAAGACCTGCCGGAAGATGATGGAGTGTCCCGTCAGGCTCGAGGTCGGCCGCACGCGCATATGCCCCCGGCCGTCTTCCTGGGTTGCGGGGGTTTTCTCTCCCCTTCTCCCAGGCCTCTCGAGGACCAGGTCGCCCATTGCAGGGTAATGGCCGGCTGCACCTACCTCTCCGCGAGGCTGGAGATGGTTGGTTCCTTGCGTCGAACGACAGGCTTCCTTCTTGTCCTTCTCCTCGGGGTGGCTTGGGGGACGGCTTCGGGAGAAGCTTCGCGAACGGCTTCGGAGACGGCTTCGGAGACGGTCTCGGGAACGGCTTCGAGAACGACTGCCGAGACCTCCGACGCCGGTATCAGCCCCGTGGCGGGCCACTCACCTCACAAGACCATTCAGAAGCCCATCCACCCGGTAGCCTCCATTGCGCGCCTGCCCGGGACCCGGGACTCCGCATCGGTAGAAGCCCGTGCCCGGGTGGACACGACGATCGTCACCGGCCGTCGGCCCAAGGGCAGCGACCGACTCGAACGCGAGAGCAGCTTCGCCACCCGCATCGATCTGGACAGCCACCGCGGTCCCGGCACGGATCTGGGCGAGATTTTGCGTCGTAGCGTCGGCGTCATGATCCAGCGCTACGGGGGTCCCGGGGCTCTCTCGACCGTCTCGATCCGCGGCGCCGATCCAGGCGAGGTCGAGGTCTTCTTGGATCACGTCCCCCTGCGCACGGCTGCCCGCGGCATGGTCGATCTGAGCGCGCTCGACCTCGGCTCGCTCGCCGCGCTGGAGGTCTATCGCAGCGCGCCCCCCGACGGCCTCGGCGGAGAGTCGGCAGGCTCGGCCATCCGTCTGGTGACCCGCGAGGGCGGCCCTACGCGACTTTCGTGGCGCACCGATGGCGGCGCCTACGACACATGGCGACACGAAGCCGCCCTGAGCGGATCGTGGCGCGACGCCCGCTACCTGCTCACGCTTTCCCGGTTCGCCACCGAGGGCGACTTCGGCTACCGCGACGACAACGGCACGCCTGAAAACCCGGACGACGACCGAGACCTGCTGTGGTCGAACGGGGACCTGGTGCGAGAAAACCTGATGGCCCGCTGGACTCAGAAACTGGATGGCGTGGGCTCGATCGACTATGCCGCTCAGATCTGGCACACGGACCAGGGTCTGCCAGGCAGCGACCGCCAGCCCACAGAACACAGCCGTCTGCGCAGCCGCGGTAGCTTGCATCGTCTGGAACTCGAAACGACCCGACGCCTGCTACCGGTTCACATCACCGTACGCGGATTCTACCAGGAAGATGACCTGCACTACCGCGATCCCGAACGGGAGCTAGCCGTTCCGGGCGCCTCCGCGACCGAGGCGGATCAAGCCCTCGAACGCTGGGGCTATACGGCTCTGGCCCGCAAGCCCTTCTTCTTCCGCGATCGCTCGATGTTGGGCTTTCACTCGGCAGAGGTGATGGCGCAGCGCCGCCACGAGCGGCTGCGCAACCTGCCACCGCCCGACCGGACCGAAGAGGATGAGCGCGAGCGCCTCTCCACGGTCGTCTCGGTCGGCGACCGCGTCGAGTGGGCTGGCGGGCGCCTGCACGCGGACCTCTTCTATCGGTGGAACCACGTCGCCGACAACTACACCGGCTCCAATCCCTACCAACCATTCACGGCCGGCCCGACGCACCGAACCCGCACGCACGGAGCCCATGCCGGGCTGCGCGCGAGCCTGGGCCGCGGGCACACGCTCAAGGCCAACTACGCGGATCAAGCGCGCTTTCCGACCTTCGTTGAACTCTTCGGCTACGCCGGGACCATCCAGCGCAATCCCGAGCTGCGCCCCGAGACCGGATGGCGAGCGGATCTGGGTTGGCAGTGGGACTGGCCGATGCGTCTGCTCCGCGCCAACATCGAAACCGAGGCCGCCGTCTACACCAGCCGGCGTGAGCAGATGATTGTTTTGATCCGCATCTCCGAACGGGAGACCAAGCCGGTCAACCTCGATCGGGCCAGCCTCTACGGGGCGGAGTTCTCCTGGCGCTGCACGGCGCGGGCCGCCCGTGCCGCGGACGGCCGGCCGGCGTTCTTCGGCCACGTGCACTGGCAACACACTCGCGACGAGGGCCGGGCCGTGCTCTACCACGGCAAGGAACTCACCTACCACCCACCTTGGCAGATCCAGCTCGGAATCGAGTGGCCACACGGCGCCTGGCGTCTAGCCTACCTGGCTCACTATCGCGATCAGGCCTACTGGTCGCGCTCGAACCTGCCCGACTATCGGACCGACGCGCTGTGGCTGCACGAAGCGCAACTCGGATGGCGACCCGTCTCCCAGGGGGAGCTCTCGCTGCGGATCGAGAATCTCTACGACGCCCGCGGCGAAGACATTCAAGGGTACCCACTGCCAGGAAGGACCTGGTACGCAGGCATCACGTTCTACTTCGAGGAGGATACCGACCAGTGAAGCACTCAAGACGTGACTCAATCATCGGTCCAGCAATCATCGGGCCAGCAATCATCGGGCCAGCAACCATCGCTCCCGCGGCTATCGATCCCGCAGCCATTGGACCCGCAGCCATCGGTCCCGTGGCTATGGCTCCCGCAGTCATCGATCCAGCGGCCATCGCTCCCACAGCCATCGATCCTACGGCCGTCCGTCGCGTTGCCATGCGCCTCATGTCGGTGCTTGCCCTCGTTGTCGTATTCTCCTTTCCGGCATCGTCGGCGTTCGCGGACCGCGGCGATTGGGCAACCGACCAGGCAAACTACGGCACCCGGGTGGACGACGGCGACCAGGCAAACCACGGCCACCGGGAGGACTACGGCGACCTGCTCTTCATCCTCAGCAATGACTACGAGTTCACGGCCGGCAATTGTGCCACGATGGAGATGGGATCGCCGTGGGCGGTCGATGAGAACCTCGCGCCGCTTTGCGCTGACGCTGTCGCGCGCGAGTACCTCGATCTGGTCTACGTGGTCGGCCGGGCCGGATGCGATCACATCCAAGTGCTCGACCCGCAGCAGGGATTCGGTACGCTGCTGCAGTTCTCGACCGGCGCCGGATCGAATCCCCAGGACATCTGCTTCGTATCGCCGACGCGGGCGTTCGTAACCCGCTACGACCACGCAGAGCTCTGGGAGGTCGATCCGTCAACCGGCGAGCACACCGATTCGATCGATCTGTCCCCGCTCGCCGACGCCGACGGGCTGCCCGAGATGATGGGCATGGCCATCGCCGGCGACCGGCTTTACGTGGGTGTGCAGCGTCTGGACCGCGACTACTACTGGACGCCGGTCGCCCCGGGCTACTTGGCCGTCATCGACCTGGCCACCAACACGCTGGTGGACATGGAGCCTGGGCAGCAGGGCGTGCAAGGATTCGCCCTGGCCGCCACGAACCCTTCGATGCTCTTCGCAGAAGACCCGCTAACCGGTCGTATCTTGATCGGCGAGACCGGGAGCTACGGGACCCTCGACGGCGGCATCGAGATCTTCGACCCGGCCACCGAACAAAGCCTGGGCTTCGCCATCACGGAAGCCGAGCTGGGCGGCGAGCTGAACCAGTGGACCAGCGTGGACATGCGGCTCGGGTTTGCCATCACCCTCTCGAGCAGCTGGGCGACCGCCGTCGTCGCCTTCGACCTCCATGCGGGCACGAACCTGGGCACCGTGATCTCCAGCAACGAGTACGCCTACACGCATCTGGCCACCGATCCCTCCTACGGGGAGCTCTACGTGGCCGACGCCAGCTATGTCGAATCCGGCGTGCGCGTGTTCGACACGGCCACCTTCGAGCCACTCAGTGGCCTCATCCCGGTGGGCCTGTACCCTCGCGCGCTTCTGCCGCTTCACGGCCCGGCCTCGGGCGTCGAAGGCCACGACCCGGCCGATCCCGGCGACCTGGCCCAAGACGCCTTCGAGCTGACGGCATGGCCCCAACCGGCCCTCGGCCCCGTTCGTCTCAAGTTTCGCAGCCCGGACCGGTGGGCGGCCGGCGCGCAGATCCTCGATGCCGCGGGCCGCGAGGTCTTCCGCTGGCGCGGCCCGTTCGGGCCGGGTCCCGGCCATGAGTTCCACTGGAGCGGACGCGACCGGGCCAGCCGGCCGGTCGCCTCGGGCACGTACTTCTTTCGCGTTTACGGGGAGGGTCAGATGGCCAGCAAACGCTTTCAGCTCCTGCGTTGACCGTCACCCCGACCTGACGCCGACCGCATGGACGCCAAGCAGGCAGGCTCACGGGTAGCCTTGCGGGTAGCCTCACAAACGACTCTCCGGGATCGCCGCGCAGGCAACCCGGAGGCAGCCTCGCAGGCAACCCCGGAGGCAGCCGCGCAGGCGACCGCGCAGGCAACCCGGAGGCGACCGCGCAGGCAACCCGGAGGCGACCGCGCAGGCAACCACCCCAACGGCAACGGATCTTGACACGCGACGTCCGTGTACTACGGTAATGATGGCCTTGGAACCCGTAGGAAAGGGCAGTTATCGCCTTGCCATTCCTAAAGAAGGTTCCGCCCGCGACAGATGATTGAAGGGGGGCCTGCCGATGGGCCCCCGAAGCATCCTGAGCACAGCGATCTTCGACCGTCGAACCGGTAGACCAGCGGAGCAGTCATGCAACTCGGCCGAACGCATAGGGCCCCCATGCGGTTTCCGATCCACTTCACCGCGCCGGATCGATCGAAGACCTACATTGGGGAGACGATGGACATCTCCTCCAGCGGGTTCTCCGTGCAAGTCAAGACGGACCATCCGCTGCCCACGATCATACTCGCCGGCATTCTCCCCAGCGAGATCGCCGGGGACGCCATTCTTTGCAAGGCCCGGGTGGTCTGGCAAGGTGGGCTGGCCGGCGGCAGCAAGCGGGCCAGCTACAAGATCACCTCGATCGCGCGTCAGAGCCAAGACCGTCTGGACGCACTCATCGCGGACTCGGTGGATCAAATGCTCGGAGAACTGAGAGACCTGCCCCTCCTCGCCGGAGCCGAACCGGAGCACCTCGAGCTTCTCCTGCAACTTGCCCGGTTTCGTGAGCTCGCTCCGGAGGCTTCGCTCTACGAATCCAGTTCCCTGCAGGGCACCGGGCTTTATCTCGTGCTCAGCGGCCAGGCCGCGAATCCCGACGACCCGAAGATGCCAGTCTACGGTCCCGGGAGCCTGCTGGGACAGTGGGCGGATCCCGCGGCGGCCGCACAGCCGGCAAGAGCGGTGGCGCTCTCCCCCTTGCGGGCGCTGCACCTACCGCACGCGCTCACGCAAGAACTCCAGCAACGCGCTTCCGGTCTCGCCCTGATGCTGCAAAACATGCTCGGCCAACCCTCCGAGGCGCCAGCCGGCAAGACGGGTGGCGGTCGGCGCCGGCGCATGCGCCTTAGCGTCATCAAGGATCTGCAGGAGATCCCCACACTGCCGGCCATCTTCAACAGCGTGATGGACTGCATCGAGAATCCCGACGCCACGCCGCGCGAGCTGTCACAGATCATCCGCCAGGATCAATCGCTCACGGCGAAGATCCTGCGCACGGTCAACTCGGCGCTCTACGGGTTCGCGCGCAAGATCAACTCCGTCCATGAGGCGGTCGTGCTGCTCGGGATGGGACAGACCGCCAACCTGGCCATCACGGCCATGCTACTCAATACGTTGATCGATACTCGTAATCCCCGGCAGCGCCCAGAAGCCTTCTGGGAGCACTCGATGGGGTGCGCCTACTTCGCCAACGCCATTGGCGAGGCGCTGCGCGCCAAGCCGAAGACCCAACAGCACTGGGCCCTGGCCACCACGCGCAGTCGCGCGGGCGGCTCGGCCGAGGGGGCCGATAAGGGACCTCGCCCGCTGCGCGGTCTGGAAGCGCTGGGTAGCGAGGAGGAGTGGGAACGCGACCAATCGATCCCGCTCGAGCGACTCTTCACCTTCGCGATCCTGCACGACATCGGTCTGGCGATCTTATACCTCAAGTTCCCCGATCACTTCGGAATGGTGAGCGAGTCAATCAAGGAGTACGGCACGCTCTACCGCGCCGAACTCGAGATGCTCGACATGGATCACTGCCAGCTCGGCTACCGCATCGCCCAGGCCTGGCGGCTTCCGGAGCCTATCCCGACGGTCATCGCCGAGCATCACCTCCCGCAGATCTGGTGCGAAGAAGAAGAAAGTCACGAACGAATCCTGTCCCTCCTGCGCGAGGATCCGGTCGTCACGCTCATCTCGCTGGCCGACCTCCTGACGCGCGCCAGTGAGATCGGGGTCATGATGGATGAGCAGATCCCACCGATCCCACCGCTCATGCTCGACGCCCTAGGGCTGACCCAGGACGACATCGAAGAGATCCTCGCCCAAGGGCCGGCCATCAAGGATCGGGCTGAAGCGCTTTTTCGCGGCATGACCGCCTGATCTAGGCGGTCATGTGACCCGTGCCGGACTCGCGGCGCGTGCACCCCCCTCGCGGCACCTGCGGCCCCTCAGCGACGCGTGCCCCCCCTCGCAGCACGTGTGCCCTCCCGCAGCGCGTTGCGGCCCTCGCGACACGCCGGCCCACCTCTGGCATCCGATTCGCTATGTCCTCCCGCAACTCCAATCGTCAACGGGGAGGACACGATGTCGCGTCACATGCTACCCGGTCGCGTAGACGGCCGATCGCCGTCTAGCACTCGTCGCCCGATCATCTACGCGCTCTGGCCGGCGGATCCGCATCGGTTGGCGCTGCCCGGCGTCACCCTGCTCGTCGTCGCCCCGCTCTTGGTCGCGCCCCTCTTGGTCACCATGGTCCTGGTCGCCCTGCTCTTGGCCGGACCAGCCTGCGTACGCGACGAGCCCACACCAGCCTCCCCGACCGATCAGATTCCCCCCGAGGTGACCTTCCTCTCGCCTCTCGAGGGAGCCAGGATCGCAGACACCCTGAAGGTCGCCGCCCAAATCACCGACGAGGGCGGGGTGGCACGTGTGAGCTTGCTGCTCGACGGGCAGCCCCGTCTTGTCCGGCATACACCGCCCTGGAGCTTCGCCTACCCGTGTTCAGCCGAGGCGGACAGTCAGTCCCACGAGCTTCGGCTCGATGCGGCCGACCAGGCCGGGAATCTGGCCGCCAGCCCCGTGCGTCACGTCGTGCTGTGCCCCAACCGCGCGCCGCAGGTCTGGATCGAACACCCGGCCGACCACCGCTGGATCGAGCGCGGCACCCCCCAGGAGGCTTCCTCCTGGCGGGCACAGGCCTGGGACCCTGATGAGGGCGCGCTGCCGTCGGGGGTCATACGATGGCGCCTCGATGGTGCGGATCTGCCGGATGCCGGATGCGCCATCACGCCACCCCCGATGACGCTGGGGGAACACCATCTGGAAGCCCGTGCCGCCGACGGGTGGGGGCGCCTGGCGAAGGCGGCGGTGACTTTCACGGTCTTCGACGCACCAGCGGCGGATTCGCCCGAGGGTGCCTGGGAGGCGCTGCTCGTAGCGTTCCGCGCGCGCGACGCCGCACGCCCGGGGCAGCTAGCGGCGGCCGACCTGCGTTTCCATCCCTGCAAGGAGGGAACCGAATCCGCCGGCGCCCCCTGGCCGCGTGAGCTATGGTTGGAACGTCTCGCCACTTTTTTGGAAGACAGTTTGATGAGTTCGCTGAGCATCGAGGCAACGAGCACAGCAGCCGAACATCTGATCGTGCAGGATCAGGCTTGGGCGAAGCTAGAGGTAAAGAGCATGAGGCTGCGTGTGTCCTGGCGGAAGTCGGGCGCGCGGGTGGAAGCAGAGACCGAGACCGCAGCTCGGCTCTTCCTGCGCTGGGACCCGGCCGGCGGCCTCTGGCAACTCGTGGCCTGGTGGGATCTGCACGACTCGCGGTGGTCGGCTGGACGCGGTCCCAGCGTAAGCGGCCTGTTGCGGACCGGAGTCGAGTCAAACCGTTAGCATCGCCGGCCTCCTGACCACCGCTGGCCTCCTGACCACCGCTGGCCTCCTGACCACCGCCGGCCTCCTGACCACCGTCGCCCCCCTGACCAACCGAGCGGTCCGGGGCGCTAGCTCTGCTCCCGGCCGCTCCCGTCACGGTCTAGCATCACAGCCACCGCATTCAGGATACGCCGGCTCGCCTCGCCGGGACGCGGGCCGTAGGTGCGGTCCAAGAAGACCTCACGCTCGTCCTGGCTCACGTTGCCGACGGCCTCGCCCGCGAGGACGGCGGTAACCAGGGAGGACATCGAGGCGCTGTCGTGCACGGTGGCCAGACCAGCGGGCACGGGCCGGGGTAGCGCGCTATCGCCCGGCCCTCGATGAATCCAGGCCCCCGGCACCTGATGCAGCAAGGTCTCGGCCACCTGGTGGGCGTCGGAGGTCACCACCAGATCGACGCCCGGCATGCTGTCGGTGAGGGCTTCCTGTCGCAACAGGTGGTGCCAGTGCAGATCCTGTGAGCATGCGATCTGCCGGGCGGCGGCTTCTTCCCCGCGTAGGCGCCCGGGCAGGCCGAGTAGCAGGAAGATGCGCCGGTCTTGCCGGCGGCCCGCTGCCAGCCAACCCAAGACCTCCGGCAGTTCCTGACTCTCGCATCCCAAGTACAGCACGCGCTGGTCCTTCTCGACCCCCCACAACCGGCGTAGCCGCGCTCTCTCCCCCTCGTCCTTGGCGCCATCGGCCGGGAGGTTCTCGAGGCGCGGATCCCCGGTCACCAAGACCTGCGACGGCTCGAGGGCACCCCGCTCGACGAGCCGGCGTTTCGTCTCGGAGGCAAACACGCACAGGCAATCGGGCAGGCAGATGGCGTGGGATGGATCCGGCGGCGCTGACAGGTAGGCGTCATCCCACTGCTGCAGCGGCTTGGTCTGCAGCGCGATCGTTGGAATCTTCATCCGGCGCGCGGCGACGAGCAGCGGGAGGTTGGCATCCTGTTCGTGCGTGAGGACGATCGCGTCTGGCCGAATCCCGCGCAGGAAGTGCGACTCCCGGCGGGTGTCGCGCACAAACTTCGGTAGGGCGCTGCGTGTGGCCTCATCGAACCAGGCAAGCAGCAGATCGCTTAGTTTCAGGTCCTCCATCACGAGCGATTCGACAAAGGCCTCCTGCTTGCGCAAACGCCGCCACTTGCGCAGGATGCTGCGTGTCTCCCGGTACCCTCGGCTGGTCTGGGCCAGCAGGAAGAGGAAATGGCGCAGGTGGACGGGGGCGAGCACGCCCGAGGTCATGGCGCCGACGTCGGGGTGATAGCTGTCCGATCTGTAGTAGGGCCGCAACGGTTCGCTGCGCGCGGCGCGCCAGACCGACTCGAGGTGAACATCGGTTCGGGCCCAGCGCCCACCCGGAACCTGCCGCCGGTGCCAACAGTCCGAGTGGGACACCATGAGAACCTTCGGTTTGCGCACGAACAGGTCGTCGAACAAGAACTGAATGCCGTGCCAGGCATCTTGCAGCAGGAAGAAGAGCTTGCGGACCCGCCGTTCGGTCACCGTCTCGCGAGTCGGTGGCGCAGGGGGTTCGGCGTAGGCGAGCACGACGCGTAGGCGCGGCCCTGCCTCACGAGAGAACTCACGCAGGAGCATGCGTTGTTCGTCCGACAGGCCGGCGGCCAGAACGACCACCGGCTGCCTCCCCATCACCTCAATGAACGCCTGGCGTTGCAGCATGGCCTCGTAGACGAAGTGAATCAGCGAATCGCGCAGGAAGGCCCAGAAGTTGACGTCCCCGGCGCCGAAGACTTCACCGAAATGCCAGCGTTCGGACAGCTGGTCGACCCAGGCCCGCGCACGAGCGAGCGTATCGGCATCGGGCGCTGGAAAGGTGCAGCCGGGATCGTGCCGGCAGAAGGCCCTCAGATCAAACAAGGGGGAGGGCACTTCGTGATACCCGGGGGATGCCGCGGCCATCTCGCCCTCGGGCCAGAAGGCCGGCAACAACCGGCGTACCTGACTCGCGTCGAGCAACGGATGCACCAGCAGAAGGTCGGGCTCGATCGAGCTAGCCCGCTTCCGGTCGGCCGCGTAACGCGCCCGGTCGGGCAGTTGCCCGACCTCGGACTGCGCAGAGTCGAGCGGTGTAGTCATCGTTGCTCCTGATCCTGGCCGTGCCGGGACTCCGCACCGGATGGTTCGCGGGAGCCGGGAGGGGGCTGTGCGCCGGACGAACGGCCAAATCGTCCCACGCGTTGCCGCTGCTGCTTACGTAAAAAGCGCATTTCACTCGCGTTCACGATGCGCGGGCATCTCGTGAACGCTGAAACCGCATACCCCCACGCCATCGCCATGCCGCCGAAGAGCAATGGCCGCTCTTGGCAGGCGACGCGCAGCGCCCTCCCGGCCAGGAAGACCGGATCATATCCCAGGCGCCAGGCCGTGTGTCCCAGTCTGCGGCGCCCCCTGAGCAATCCGCCCACCGAGGAGGTGCGCCGGCGGTGCCAGACCCGCAGCTCTGGAATGCTACGCGTCCCCCAGCCAGCCATTTGGGCCCGCACGAGGTCGAGCGTATCCCAACCGAGGCCGGCCTCGAGGCCGCCGATGGCCTCGAAGGTCTCCCGCCGGTAGGTCTTGAGCGCGCCGCGCACGTGGGTCGCCGGCACCTTTTCGAGGTGCTCACGGTTCCCTTCCCGAAGGTAACAGGCCCCGCCCGCGATGCCCAGACGCGGATCGGCCGCAAACTGGGCCGTGAGCGCCGCCAGGTAGTTCGGGGGCAGAACCAGGTCTCCGTCCAACTTGGTCACGAAGTCGAAACCCGCCAGGTCCGCCTCGGCCAGGCCGAGACCGAAGAGCTCGACCACCCGCCCGCCGAGAGCCCGCCCCCCGGGCAGGTGTGCGGAGCGCACCTCCAAGAACGGCGCCCGCGAACGGGCCCGCTCGACGATCGCCAGAGTGTCGTCGGTGGAAGCATCGTCGACGATGATCCAGCGCACCGGCAGGAGCGTCTGAGCGACCATTGATTCGATGAGCGCACCGATGTGGGCGGCCTCGTCCTTGACCGGCGTGATGATCAGATGCCGGGCACCGGGGCCGGGCGGCGGATCAACACCGGCGACTGAACGGGGTGCCGCGGGGGAAGCCAGCATCGCCCCCGATTCGGCCGGGGACGATTCGGCCTGCTCAACTTCCGGCAATGCGCCGTGCCGTCGCGCGGCGGTCCTGCTCTGGTCTTGCGGGCTCCAGCGACGGGTCCCCCCCCGCGTCCATCGCCGCCCGCCCGCAAGGGCGATCTTGGCCATCAGGCCCGCGAGCCCCGTTCGCACCAGCAACCCCGGGCAGGCGCGCGCGGCCTGACCGGCGTGCCGGGCCGCGCCGCCGCGATCGTGGTGGCTGTATGCCAGGCGGGCGAGCTGCAGGTGCATGTGGCCCTCGGCCTGGCGGAGCAGCATACGGTCCGCGGCATGGGGGGCGAAGAGACCGGCTCCACTGCGGATCATCGCAAGCACGTACGCGGCGGCCGCTTCGCGCGGTTCGATGTGCCGCGAAATGTGCGCATCGTGCAGGGTATAGTCGTACAGCGGCTCGCGCACCACGGCGAACTCGCCGAGCTGCGCCATGCGCATCCCCCACTCCCGATCCATCGCGACGCGGTACGCAGTGTCGAATGGCCCGGCCTCCGCGGCCGCCGACCGCCACACCATCGCCGTCGGCCAGGGTATGTTGCCACCGAAGCGGGCAATGAGCCGACGCGAAAGGTCACCCTCGTGCGCGACCTGCCTCGCCGGTGACGGCACCCAGCGTTCGCCGGTCCGATTGCGGAAGGCGATGAAGGTGTAGCACAGCACGGCCGCTGGATGGGCTTGCAGGCAGCGCACCTGACGCTCGATGCGCTCGGGAGGCATACGGTCATCGGAATCCGCGAAGGCCACCAGTGTGCCGGCGGCCTCGCTCAGGGCGCGATTGCGTGCGACATAGGGACCCTGATTTTCTTGGCGGAACAGGCGGATCCGGTGACCGTAGTCTTCCAGGATCATGGCGGTTCGGTCGCGCGAACCATCGTCCACCACCACGATCTCGATGTTCGGGTAGGTCTGCGCGAGCACGCTGTCCAGACAACCCGCCACATGGTCTTCCCGGTTGTGCACCGGGAGAATGATCGACACCAGCGGAGACGACTCCGAGGACACCCCCGCGCCCGACCGCCGACTGTTCTGTCTCGCCGCTACACCCATGTGGGAACGCGTGCCCCCCACGTTTGCTGAGACCTCTCAGGCAGCGCCTCTCAGCCGCGACCGCTCAGCCACGACCCGCTCGACCCGGAGCGCGCATCCGAGCGCCGCCCAGCCGCGAACTCTCAGCCGCGACCGCTCAACCCCGCGGCTCCACTTGCTCGGCCACCAGGTCAAGCCAGGCCCGTTCGAAGCGCTCCCGCGTGAACTGGGCGGCGAAAGCGCGGCCCTGCTCACCCACCGCGGCACGCTCGGCCGGATTCTCCCGCAGGCGGCGCAGGATCGCGCGGATCTCGGCGGGATCGTCGGTCACGAACTGCCCGCCTCGCTCCAGCAGCTCGCGCATGCCGCCGCGGCCTGAACCGATTACCGGTGTCCGGCACATCATGGCTTCGTGCGCGGTGATGCACCAGCCCTCATTGAACCTCGACTGCAACACCGCCGCCTCCGAGCGCGCCAGCAGCCTCAGGTAGTCTTCATAGGCGGCCTCGAGATGCGGGCAGGGCAGTTCGATCCGGGCCGGTCCGCTGGTCACCGGCACGACCCCTTCATCCTCCAGTACCGAGAGAGCGAAGCGGGTGCCCTTGCCCCGAACCCGATTGCCAATATAGACCAGCGGCCCCTCCGGAAGCCCCATCCGCCGCCGAAAGGCCGGGCCCGGCTCCTCTCGCAAGTCCTCGAAGCGGTCCGGGTCGATGGCGTTGTAGATGATGCGCACCGCCCCCTCTTCCGCCCGAAGCGTTTCGGCCACCCGCGCCTGCCAGTAGCGACTGACCGTCACGGTCACCTCGGCCTCGCGCAGGCGCCACAGCGCCAAACGATCGACGATCTCATTGTAGAGCCGGTTTGGTTGGACACTGGCATCGAAATGATGCAGGACCACGATCTGGCGTCCCACCGTGCGCATGGGACCAAGGAAGGCCATCTCACGAAAGTCGCGAATCCACAGATCCTTCTCCCCCGAGATCCTCTGCAGCCGCCGCGCGAAGTCCAATCGCTCGACCGCCTTGGCGGCAGGATTCGACGGCCGGCGCTCGGGCACGCGCACCAGTTCGACGTCGTGGTGACGACCCAGGCACTCGTAGAGGAGGCGGCGATAGACCAAGCCGCCCCCGATGCGAGCCGGGGAAGTGAGGTCGTGCCGTGTGATCAAGCCGATTCTCATGAGCAGCCGACTATCCTCTTGCTCAGGGGACGATGTCAAGTTGCTCATGGGACGATGTCAATCGCACGCCCACCATGACGCCACCATGGCGGCGAGGCCGGTGCATGCCAGGCGCCGCGGTAGACACGCCATGGCCGAAGGCCGTCCTGGCGGGCTGCCATGCTGGCGTGCTGGCGCGATGGCGTGCTGCCATGCTGGCGTGCTGCCGTCCTGGCGTGCTGCCATGCTGGCGTGCTGCCATGCTGGCGTGCTGCCATGCTGGCGTGGTGGCGTCCAGGCTCAGAATCCGGCATTTTCAATCGCCCGGCTGCGCGGTAGACTGGCTCGCAACCTGTCACCAGGACGGGTCAGGAATGACTCCCCCGTGCCAACAGGAGGGCCTTCGTGCCGAGGACATTCGTTCGCGCCGCATGCCTTATAGCTTGGGCCCTGGCCGCACTGGCCAGCCTGGCGCTGCCCGCCACTGGCCAGACGCCGTATGAGTTCGACCCGGAACGCTTCACCGATGAAATGGAAGAGCAGCGTTTCACCCGCGAGGAAACGCTCGAGATCCTTACGCTCAACGGCATCGACGAGCGCATCGCCACTCAGTATCTGGACCGGTTCGAGGAGGGACGCACCTTCAGCGAGGCCGAGGTGGACGTGATGATCCGTCTGATGGCCCCCGGGGTTCCCGAGGAAGAGATCGAGGAAGCCGAGAGAAAGCGGGGCGAGGGAGAACCGCCAGAAGCGGTGCTCCTGTTTCCCGAGATCATCTACCCGACCGAACTCGAGAAGAGAATCATCAAGCCCTTCGGCTACGACTTCTTTCGCAAGCTGCCCATGCCCGAGATGCCGGTGGAGGACATCACCGTCGGTCCCGAGTACATCGTGGGCATCGGCGACCAGATCCTGATCACGCTCTGGGGCGATGTGGACAAGCGCTATGCGCGGGTCATCGACCGGCAGGGCCGGCTCGTCCTGCCCGACATCGGGGTCGTGACCGCGGCCGGCAAGAGCCTGGGCGAGCTACGCACCGAGCTCGAAGCACTCTTCGGCGGCGTTTACCGGGGCTCGCGGATGACCGTCTCGCTCGGGGATGTCCGCACGATCCAGGTCTATGTCTCCGGCGACGTCCACCGGCCGGGCAACTACCGCATGAGCGCGCTCTCGACCATTCTGACCGCGCTCTACCACGCGGGGGGACCGACGAAGTCGGGCTCGCTGCGGCAGATCGTGCTGAACCGCCGTGGGCAGGAACCACGGGTGATCGATCTCTACGATTTCCTGCTCTCGGGCGATCGCGATACCGACCTTCCACTGCAGAGCGGCGACGTGGTGCACGTGGAGTCATTGGGCCCCACCGTGCGGGTGACCGGCGAGGTGCGGCGCCAGGCCATCTATGAGCTCAAACCCGGCGAGACCTTGCGCAGCATGATCCGCTTCGCCGGCGGCCTGACGGAGGTGGCGCTCGAAAACCGTATCTCGATCGACCGCCATTCGAGGGCCGAGGGCGACCAGCTCTACCGCATCGACTGGAACGATCCCGTCCAGGATCTCACACTGCTCGGCGGTGACGAGGTCACCGTCTATTCCCTCTATCATATCAACCCGCGGCAGTTCGTCGAGATCTACGGCCGCGTCTACGAACCCGGTATCTTCCGGCTCGTGCCCGGCATGCGGGTGGCCGATCTGGTCTTCCGGGCCGGAGGGCTGATGGAGGGCGCCTATCGCGAACGCGGCGAACTGAGCCGCTTGATCGAAGGTGTGGGCGACTCGCTCACGCGTACCGAGTTGCACTCGATCCCACTCCAGACGATTCTCGATGACCCGGACCACTCCGAAAACCTCCACTTGGAAAAAGGCGATAAGGTCTTCGTGCGCACTACGCCGGGCTGGCAGCGGTCCCCGGTGGTCACCGTGGAGGGCGAGGTCCGCTTCCCGGGCAAGTACGGCCTGAGGAGTCTGGCCGAACGCATCGGCGATGTCATGGACCGGGCCGGTGGCGCGACCGGCGAGGCCTTCCTGAAAGGGGCCCAGCTCCATCGTTTCGAGGAGGGCCGCATCATCATTGACTTCAGCAAGGCGCTCGAGGACTCCGTTAGCCCCGACAACATCGAGATGGCCGACGGAGACTCGATCTACGTGCCCAGATTGCCCGAGACGATCCAGGTCTCGGGCGCGGTCGCCAACCCAGGCCAGCTCCTCTTCGTCCCGGGCAGGAAGTACAGCTATTACATCGAGAACACCGGGGGCTTCACCGAAAACGCGGACCAGGGACGTGTCAAGATCCAGCGCGTCACGGGCGAGGTCATTTCGGCCAAACGCGCGCTCTGGCCCGACCCCGAAGTGCGGCGGGGCGACGAGCTCAGGGTGATGATGCAGGAAAAGAAGCGACCGGTCGACTGGGGCCGCCGCTTGCGCGATGCGACGACCATCATCGCCAGCCTGGCGACGACGGTCTACATCATCTCCAATATCAAGGACTAGGACGCACCTTCACGGCGCCCGTTCACGCGCGGCGCCACAGGCGCGCCCTCCCAAGACCATGGCGAAACTGACGACCCAAGCCGGCGGCATCTCGCTGGGCCGTGGCGTGGCGACGCTGGCGGGTCTGGCGACAGCCATGATCCTCTCGCGACTGCTCGACGAGCACGAGTACGGCACCTACCGCCAGGTCTGGCTCGTCTTCTTCACCCTGGCTCCGGTGCTGGAACTGGGAATCCCACCCTCGGTCTCCTACTTCGTGCCCCAGCTGAGGCGCCCCGACCTCAAGCCGTATCTGGTCCAACACAGCACCCTGCTGCTCATATCGGGGGCCATCATGGGGTTGGGCTGTTTCGGTCTGGGCGACGCGGTCGGGCAGCTCTTCGGCAACCCGGATCTGGGTCGCCAGCTGCGGCTCTTCGCGCTTTTTCCGGCGCTCACCCTGCCGTTCAACATGACCGAGAACACGCTGGTCGCGTTGGGGCACGGCGGCAAGGCGGGCTGGGTCTCGGGCGGCAGCGCTCTACTCCAGATGGCGGTGATTGTCGGGGCGCTGGTCTACGGCGGCACCATGGAGAGGATCTTTCTGGCCCTCTCGCTGTGGGCCCTGGTGCGCTGGACGGCGAGCGCGACGGCCCTCTACACGCTTTCGCGCCGGCTGCCATTCCACTGGGACCGGACCGCCCTGCGCACGCAGCTGCTCTTCTCTCTGCCCATGGCCGCCGCCACGATGGCCGGCGTCCTCGGTCGGCATCTGGACAAGGTCGTCATCTCCTCCTTCTTCACCCCCGAGCAATACGCGATCTACGCCAACGGCTCCTACGACATCCCGCTGATCAATATTCTGACCCTGTCGGTGACGGCGGTGCTCGTGCCCTCGATCGTGCGCGCCCGGACCGATGACGATACGGCCGAGGTCCAGCGTCTCTGGCACGGCGGGGCCCGCCGATTGGCGTGGGCATTCTTCCCGGCCACGGTCGGGCTGTTCCTGCTGGCCGAACCGCTGATGGTGCTCCTGTTCTCAGAGAAGTACGCTGCCAGCGCGGCGCCCTTTCGCGTGCTGGTCTTGATCCTGCCGGCGCGGATCGCCATGCACAGCGCGTTCCTGCGAGCCCTGGGCTCGACGAAGCCGATTCTTCGCGCCTCGCTGATTGCGCTCGTTTCCAGCCTCGTGCTGTCGCTCATCCTGGTACGGATCGATTGGTTGGGCCTGCTGGGACCGGCGATCGCCTCGGTCACGGGGGCTTATCTGGCGATTGTCTACACCATCGTCGTCGTCAATCGCATCCTCGGGTGGCACTGGCGCGACTATCTGCCCTGGCAAACACTGGGGGGGATGGCGCTGGTTTCACTGGCTGCTGCGCTCCCAACCCTGTGGGCAATAAAGCTGATGGGCGGGGCCGCCGTTTGGCTGCGAGTCCTGGTCCCGGGAGGGGTTTACGCCGGGGCCTATGTCGCGATCGGCTGGCTCAGCGGAGCGGCGCATCCGCGAGAGTGGCTGCAGGCCATCTCCGACCTCATCCGCCAGCGATAGCGGCGCGCGCGATCCTGACCGGCGCGATCCTGACGCGAGCGACCCTGACGCGAGCGACCCTGAGCAGAGTGATCCTGACGCGAGCGATAACGACGACAGTGCTGCCTACGACTGGGAGTAGGTGGTCAGCAGCTTTCCGATCCGCCCCAGACGCGGCGCCTCCAGCTTGTCCCAGTCCAGGCTGAAGAAGGCCTTCCAGTCCCAATGCCACGAGAAGTAGAGGATGTCGGCCTTGGCGATGACGAGTTGCCGCGCCACAGGACCGAAAATCCGGCTGTCACGGCTGTTGTCGCGATTGTCGCCCATACACCAGATCGTGCCCGGGGGCACCCGAACCGGCGGGAAGGTATCGTGGGGACCGCGGCGAACCTGCTTGGCGTAGGGTTCTTCGACTGGCTGGCCGTCGACGAAGAGCTGCTCGTTGCGCATCTCGACCCACTGGCCGCCGATCGCAACGCACCGCTTGATGAGGGTCTCACCGGTCTCGGGGCTCTTGAAGATCACCACATCCCCGGGCACCGGATCCCGGAACCCAGGCATGCGCTTGCCTTCCATGAGAGGGATCCGCGCTCCGTAGACGATCTTGTCGGCAAAGAGAAAGTCCCCCACCAGAAGCGTATCTTCCATCGAACCTGACGGAATCCGGTACCCTTGCACGACGAAGGTAACGAGCGGAATGAAGATGATGAGGACGGTTACGATCGTGCGCAGCCAGTCAATCCCCTCCTCCTTCCATTCCTCCTTGTTGCGGGGAATCTGGAAGACGGACCGGGGCTGCTCCGCCGCACGTTGCTTCGATGAGCGCTGCTTCGACGAGTCGCGATCTTGTTTCGCCATCGGGATGCCTCCGCCCTCGCATACGCGGGCCAGGTGAATCTGTTCCGCAAACCGCCCCATATTACGGGCTCGGGGCGATGCTGGCTACTCCCATCCTCAGCTGGGGGAAAAGTGGGTTGCCAGATGGCCCTTCGTCAGGGATAATTCCTTGCTAGCTTGTTCCTATTCGTCTTGCGGGGTCAACCGGCGAGGTCGGATGGGGTGGATCGAGGCGGTAGCAGGAGGTCGGATGGCGAAGAAGCCAAGAAGAGGCGGACATGGTGGCCGTGGTGGCGGACGCGGCGGGGGCGGAGGCGGTAGTCGCGGGACCCCGGCCGGTCCACCCGTACGCAAGCCGCGGGATGACGCGATCGAGGTTGAAGGCATCGTCAAGGTGGCACTCCCGAACACAATGTTCCGGGTAGAACTCGAGGACGGGCGGATCATTCTCGCCCATATCGGCGGCAAGATGCGCAAGCACTTCATCCGCATTCTTCCCGGCGACAAGGTCATCGTGGAACTTTCGATTTACGATCTCGAGCGCGGACGGATCGTCTACCGGTACAAGTAGGCGGCGGCCGCGAATTCGGGGTCTTCCCCCACCTCCCGAGATTCCGGATCGACGCCATACACGAGATGAACTGTCCCTTCGGAAACCGACGGAATGGGACGATGAAAGATTGGGTACCAAAGCCGCTATCGGACATCTGGTTACAGGAGGCAAACGGTGAATTCGCAGGAGAGCAATCTCCCGGGACAAGATCCCGTGGTTGGGCAACAGAAGCCTGCTCCGGAAGAGCAGAGGCAACCTCATACCCCGGCAGAGCCGGTGAACGCCAAGGATGAGGCGACACCGCCCCCGGTGACCCAACCCGCTGCGGACGGGTCTCACCCCACGGAGTCCAAACCAGCTGCGCCCGCGCCCGAGACGGCCAAGCCGGCAGAGTCGGCAGAGTCCCCCGCGCCCGAGACGGCCAAGCCGGCAGAGTCGGCAGAGTCCCCCGCGCCCGAGACGGCCAAGCCGGCCTTCTCGGTCGGAGATCGCATTTGGGGACAGGTGCTTCGCATGACCGACACCAAGGCGGTCGTCGCCCTCGGTGAGCAGGGTCTGGAAGAGGGTCAGCTGGACCTGGTCCACTTGCGCGACAAGTTCGGCAACCTCAGTCTCTCCGACGGCGACGAGGTGCAGGCCTACGTCACCGCGGTAAGCCCCGCGATCGCGCTGGCCCCCTCGCTGCTGCCTCCATCCAACGAGGTGTACGAGAAGCTCAAGGCGGCGAAAGAAGCTGATGAGATCATTCCGGCGCGGGTGATGGGCCTGAACCGTGGCGGTCTGGAGTTGGATGTCGAGGGGCAACGGGCCTTCTGCCCGTACTCGCACATTGAGATTGGACGCTGCGAGAACCCCGAGATCTACGTCAATCACATCCTGGACTTCAAGGTCGTCGAGCTCGATGAGGAGAAGAAGCGGGCCGTGCTCTCGCGTCGTCCAATCCTTGAGGCCGAGCGGCGCGAGAAGCTCCACGAGATTCTGGCCGAGGTCAAGGAAGGCGCCGAATCCGACGGCGTCGTCACCCGGCTGCAACCGTTCGGCGCGTTCGTCGACATCGGCGGGGTGGAAGGCCTGGTCCACGTTTCGGAAATGAGCTTCGATCGCATCGCTCACCCGAAGGAAGTGGTGCGCCGCGGCGAGAAGGTGAGGGTCAAGGTCCTGGGAGTCACCCACGGCAAGGATGGCAAGGAGCGCATCCGCCTGTCGATGAAGGCCCTGATGCAGGACCCCTGGCTCACCATCGATAATCTCTTCAACCGCAACGACATCGTAACCGGCCTCGTGACCCGTATCACCGATTTCGGCGCGTTCGTGAAGCTGCATCCCGGTATCGAAGGGCTACTGCACGTCTCCGAGTACAAGCCTCGGGAGGGAGAATCCAAGCCGAGCGCGGCCCAGAAGACGACCGCGGACAAGACAGCGGCCGCCGAGCCCGCCACCACCGGCGAGCCCACCGGAACAACCGAGCAGCCCGCAACGGAGGCCGAGAAGCCGGCCGCCACGACCGAGCAGCCCGCAACGACGGCTGAGAAGCCGGCCGCCATGACCGAGCAGCCCGCAACGGAGGCCGAGAAGCCGGCTGCCACCGATCAGCCGAACGCGACAGACGAGAACCCGGCGGCGGAGGGTGTACCGGTCACGGGCGCCGAGATCACCGTGCGCATCGCGCGCATCGATCGGGAACGCCGGCGGATCTCTCTCTCCCTGCAGGATGAGAGCCGTGATCGGGGCAAGAAGGAGCACGACGCCTCGGTAGGCGAGGTTCACACCGGCGTCGTTCGCAACATCAAGCCCTATGGCGTCTTCGTGGATCTGCCCACGGTGGGCCCCTGGGTAAGCGGACTGCTGCCGATCTCCGAGACCGGTCTGGATCGGGGCGCAAACCTCAACAAGACATTCTCCGAGGGCCAGGAAGTGAAGATCGAGATCATCGAGATCGACGACCGCGGACGCCTGCGTCTGAGCCAGAAGAGTCTGATCGAGGGCGCCGAGGAAGGATCGCGGCCTATGAAGAAGGGTGGCCTGCCTACGGCACCTCCCGGGGGATTCAACGTCTTCGCCGAGGCCATGAAGCGCGCCCAGGAACGCGAGAAGGGCAACGGCTAGGCCAATCGCGAGAGCACCGGCTGGGAAACCGCTAGCGCAATCGCGAGAGAACCAGCTGGGAAACCGCTAGCAACAGCTAAGCCGAATCGATCTCCTGTTCACATCCCGGCGGACAGCGCAACCAGTAGAGCACATCCGGGGGCACGAGCTGCCCCCGGCGTGGTTCGGCCTTGATCTGCTGGAGCCCCCACTCCCCGTTGATCCGCACAGCTGACGTCTCCAGTGTGGCCGCAAACGCTTCGGAGATCTCAGTGGCCCAGAACACCACCACCCCTCCAGGACGTAGCCAATCGGTAATCGCGGCCACACCTTCCTGACCATACAACCAGGCATTCTCCGGGCGACTGAGCCAGGTCGGCCCATTGTCGGTGTCCAGCAGCATCAGATCGAAGCGTTCCCCCAGGGGCGCCTGCGATCCGGGAATATCCCGCAGGAGATGCGCCAGGTCGCCCATCACGCAATCCACTCGAGGATCGGAGAGCGCCCGGCCGTTCAGCGGCGCCAGGAGCCCCTGATTCCAGGCAACGAGTGGCTCGAAGAGCTCCGCGACAACAACCTCTTGCCGGCCACGGTTCGCACGCCAAGACGCCGTCGCATCGAGCAGAGCCCGTAGGGTCAGACCCAATCCCAAGCCACCGATCAACACCCGCGGTTGGTGAGAGGACCGTCCTGCCCCACACTTGGCCCACAAGCGCAGGCCTTCGCGCGCCAGGGCCGTCTCACTGGCGACTGATTCACTGTCCATGAGAAACGTGCCTTCCAGGATGAGTCGCACCACAGGCGGATCGTCGGAAGACAACGATAGGTACAGTTCGCCCCAGGGGGTAGCTTCTCGAAAAACGCGCGTGTTCATCTGCAAACGCTCATGCAAACGCTCGTGCAGAGGCTCGTGCAAACGCTCGTGCAAACTGCTCAACAGCCCCGTTGGTCTTGGCACCACGATGATTTGGGATAGAAAAGCCGAGAAGCGTGCGGGCCGCCAGCACTTTTTTCGGCGCCCCGATCCGGATCCGTTGCGGATGTCGTTGACGGCCGGGCCAGGCCAGGGTCCAATCCAGGCCCGGGTCCAATCCAGGCCCGGTCCCGATCCAGGCCCGGTCCCGATATACTCCGGATCCGGTTCGAGTTTGGTCCATGTCCCGACCAAGGCCGGGGCCGACCCCAGATCCACCTGCGGCATTGCCCTTGCGAAGCGGATCGACTAGGCTACCTGCAATTCGCTCGTTTGCTCGATGGCAGCCGTATCTGGCGGATAGCGCTTGATTGCCCGATGGCAGTCCCCCCGCGGATGGCTCACGGTTGCCAACCCACTCTCGCCACTCGAAAGGGAGATACGGAATGAGGTCAGCCATACGGCCGCCAGCCGGCCGCGCTCCCCTCCCCGTCTGGTCCCGGTCCCGCCAAAGTCGCCGATTCCGGTTCCTCCTGAGCCTTGCGGCGATGTCCTTGTCGGCGATGTCCTTGTCGGCGATGTCCTTGTCGACGATTTGTCTGGGCGTCGCCGTTGCCCAGGAAGAGGGGATCCTGGGTAGCGCCCCCGTTCCGCCACCAGGCGATGTCGTCGCACACGACACCCGGAGCGATCGCGGAGAGAGCATCACAATCGAATGGACCGTGCCCGAGATCGATGTCGGTCCTGGTGGTCCGGTGCTGGGCTACCGCATCGCCCGGTCCACCTCACCCACGGGGCCGTTTGAGCCGGTAGGACAGGCGTCGCCGCTGAGAAGCCGGTATGAAGACGTGGGCGCCCACAACAAGACCGAGTACTGGTACGAGGTCACCACGCTGGCGACCACGGGCGAGGCCGCCGCACCGCCGGTCGGCCCCGCCGTCGCCAAACCGCAGTGGATCAACACCAACCAGTGGAACGTGTTCATCATTCTGGTCCTGCTGTTGGGGTTCAACATCTACTACATCGAGCATATCAAGGCCGGCGGCACGCCGTTCATCCGCAAGATCGCCGGGCTCGAGGCCGTCTCCGAGGCGGTGGGACGCGCGACCGAGATGGGACGCCCGATCCTGTTCGTCCCCGGCATTCAGGACATGAACGACATCCAGACCGTAGCCGGACTAACGATCCTGGGCCACATCGCGCGGACGACGGCCGAGTACGATTCGCGGCTCACGGTCCCGACCAGCCGCGCCCTGGTGATGACGACCGCCCGCGAGACGGTCAAGGAGGCCTACCTCTCCGCCGGCCGGCCCGATTCATTCGATGAAAACTCGATCTACTACATTACCGATGAGCAGTTCGGCTACGTGGCCGGCGTCAACGGCTACATGGTGCGCGAGAAACCGGCCACCTGTTTCTACATGGGCGCCTTCTTCGCCGAGAGTCTGATCCTCTCGGAGACGGGCAACTCGATCGGCGCCATCCAGGTTGCGGGGACAGCGATGCCGGCGCAGTTGCCCTTCTTCGTCGCCGCCTGCGACTACACCTTGATCGGAGAGGAGCTCTTCGCCGCGAGCGCCTACCTGTCGGGCGAGCCGAAGCAGCTCGGCAGCATCAAGGGTCAGGACGTCGGCAAGGCGCTGGGTATGATCTCGATCGTCGCCGGCGTCATCATTCTCACCCTGGCATCGATGACCCAGGTCGAGTTCCTGCAAACGCTCGGGGACTGGATCCGTATGTTCTGGTCCACCGCCCTGGCCTAGAGGAGCTAGATCATGAAGCGAACCATTCCTTTGATGATCACCGCCATCGTCGGCTCCGTGCTGGTGATCGCTTACTTCATCCCGCATCCCCCCTTCGACGGCTTGCGGGAGGACTTCAGCATCTACTTCGACATCATCGCCGCGGTGGCCTTCATCCTGGGCGGTGGCAACCTGATCAAGATGCACGGCGATCGGATCAGCCGCCGGGAGAAGGGCGCGTGGTACAGTCTGGTCACCGTGATCAGCTTCGTGGTAGTCCTGGTATTGGGCCTCTTGAAGGTCGGCAATCCGGGCGGCCTTGGTGGCGGCACCTCGGTGGTCAGCGCGGGTTCAGCGTTCCACTACGTCTACCAGTACATCTTTCGGCCCTGTGCGGCCACGATGTTTGCGCTGCTGGCCTTCTACGTCGCCTCGGCCTCCTTCCGCGCCTTCCGCGCCAAGAACGCCGAGGCCACGATCCTTCTGCTGGTAGCCTTCACGATCCTGCTCGGTCGCACCTTCGTCGGTGCCCTCGCCACGAGCTGGCTGCCGGACTCACTCCACTTCCTGACGATTCCGTATCTGGCCGACAAGGTCATGGTCGTCATCAACTTCGCCGGCAACCGGGCCATCATGATCGGTATCGCGCTGGGCATCATCTCCACCTCGCTCAAGGTCATCATCGGTATCGATCGTTCGTACCTGGGCTCGGACTAAGGAGGAACCACGAGTGAACGACACGCACTTCGTCGAAAAACTCAACACGCTCGACAAGCGCTGGGTGTTCCTCGCCATCGGCCTGGCGGTAGTGCTATCCACGGCCTTCGGCCTCACGTTCCCGGAGATCCCCACCCCCATGGTCAGGGCCATCTTCGAGAAGGTCGAGAGCCTGCCGGCCGGCTCACGCGTCTTGCTGCCGTTCGACTACGATCCCGGCAGCGAGCCAGAGCTGCAACCGATGGCCGAGGCGTTCGTCCGGCACTGCGCCGAGCGAGGCCTCAAGATGTATTTCATCGCCCTGTGGCCGCTCGGACAGCAGATGGTCGAGGGAGTGACGAACCGCGTGATCGAGGTCGAGTACCCCGAGCTCGAGTACGGGCAGGATTACATGGATTTCGGATACAAGAGCGGCAATGAGGGTGTGATCGCCGTCATCCTGACCGACCTGCGCAAGCTCTACACTACCGATGCTCACGGGACTTCGATCCGCAACGTTCCGATGATGGCCGGCATCAAGAACATCCGCGGTTTCGATTTGATCCTGAATGTCTCGGCCGGCTATCCGGGAATGAAGGAGTGGATCCAGTATGCCGGGACCCCGGGCAATATCCCCGTGGCGGGCGGCTGCACGGCGGTCCAGGCCCCGCTCATGTATCCCTACTATCCCGATCAGATGGTGGGGCTGATGGGTGGCATCAAAGCCGGCGCCGAGTACGAGCAGCTCCTGATCGAAAAGTACCCGAGGTTCGCCGCCGACAAGCGGCGTTACACGACGGCCTTGATCCGGATGGGACCGCAAACGGTCACCCATCTGGCGATCATCTTCTTCATCATCGTCGGCAATGTCACGTATCAGATCCTGCGCCGCAGGAACAAGGTGCAGTCGCTCAGATAGGAACGAAGTACACGCATGCGGACTCGAACGCAAACGGACATGGTGGATCCGTCCCGTCACGACGGCATGCGGTCACGATGACTCGCGTCACGCTAGCATGGGGAGCTTGATATGAAGCGGACCATTTGGCTGGTCATCCTGGGAATCGCGATTCTGTTGCTCGTCGTGCGGGCGATCAGCGGCGACATGCCCAACCCCTTCGGGTCCACTACGAACTTCGGCGTGTGGCTCGCCGCCGCGCTGACGCTCGCGATCATGAGCTTTCTCTACAACGACAACCCCCTGTACAAATTCGCCGAACACCTCTTCGTGGGGGTCTCGGCAGCCTACTGGATGGTGATGGGGTTCTGGTCAACGCTGGTACCGAATCTTTTCGGCAAGCTCGCCCCCGGCATGACCGCCAAGTGGTTTCTCCCCGGATTGGAGGGAGGCGAGCGGGATCCCCTGTGGTTCATGTATTTCATCCCGCTCATCTTCGGCATCTTGCTGCTTCTGCGCCTCTCGCCCAAAGGCGGACACCTATCCCGCTGGGCGCTGGCTTTCATCCTCGGCACGACCGCGGGGCTGCGGCTCATCGCGTTCTTGACGGCCGACTTCATGGGCCAGATCAACGCCACGCTGAAATCGGTCGCCGGCATGACGCCAGCGATACTGCCCGGGCAAAATCCCACCTTCAGTTTCGAAGCCATGTTCTGGGATGTAGTGTCGGTGGTGGCCATCCTGGC
>CAZNJE010000065.1:0-25286 GCA_964573295.1 uncultured bacterium
TGGCAAACTCCCGCCGCTTCCTGACGGAAGTGCTGAAATCCGGTGAGACGTTACCGCCCGGCTTCCCTCTCGGGCGGTATGCGCAAGCGCGTGGGACTGGCGCGTGCCATCACCGTCGGCCCCGAGTACCTGCTCTACGATGAGCCCACCGCCGGCCTTGATCCGGTGACGGCCGTTCAGATCAACGAGATGATCCGGCATCTCCAGGAGAGGTATCGAATGACGTCGATTGTCGTCACCCACGACCTGCACAGTGCGTTCGCCGTGGGAGACCGCGTCTGCATGTTGCACGAAGGCCGGATTCGTGTCGCCGGCACGCCCGAGGCCTTTCGCCGCAGCGACGATCCTATCGTGCGGGGCTTTCTGAATCCGGGCATGGCAGCGAGGACCTCAGCCACGACGTCAGCCACGACCTCAGCCACGACGTCAGCCACGGCGTCAGCCACGACCTCAGCCACTACGTAGGAGGCACGATGGCCAGCCATAAGCATCAGGTTCAAGTCGGGGTCGCGTTTCTTCTTTCGATCGCGGTCCTGGTCGCCGGAGTGATGTGGTTTCGGGACTTCCGCATCGGAGGGCGCTATCAGCAGGTGGAGGTCGTCTTCCCATCCACCAGCGGCTTGCTCGAGGGCGATCCCGTCGAAGCGCATGGCGTGCCGGCCGGGGAGGTCGAGAAGATTCGCTTCGAGAGGGGGAGGCCGGTCGTGACGCTGAAGATCGACGAGAAGGTGACCTTGAGACGCGGGGCCGAGTTCGCGATCGAGAACGTGGGCATCATGGGGCAGAAGCTCGTCTCGATCGATACCGGCCGGCCCGCGGCCGCGGCGCTCCCGGCCGACACCACGCTTCACGGAACCTACCAGCCGGGGATCTCCCAGGTCGTGGCCGGCGCCGGGGAATCATTCGCCACCCTCGAGAGGTTGACCGCGCGCATTGACTCACTGCTGGTGGTCTTCGATGACCAGGGAGGTGAGAGCGTGATCAGATCGCTCGAGAACGCGGCGCGTGTCACGGGGGAGTTGGCCGGCTTTCTGTCCGACAACCGGGAGGATCTTTCTCGCTCGATCGAAGGGTTCTCGAATTCCATGGCGACCCTCGAGCGGGCGCTGGTAGGCCATGAAGATGATCTCGGCATGCTGATCGAGCGCAGCGCCTCGTCGGCGGCCCGACTGGACAGCTCCTTGGTGGCATGGGAACGCACGGTGAGACAAGCGGATTCCCTGCTGGTGGAAACGCGCGCCGGAGAAGGAACGCTGGGCCGCATGGCTACCGATCCGGCCCTCTATGACGAGACCCTCGAGGCGGTCCGCGAGACGCGAATTCTCATCCAGGAAATCCGAGAAAACCCGGGGGCCTTTGTCGACGTGTCCCTGTTCTAGTCGGGTGTTTCCCGCGAAGTCTCGCGCCGTTTGAGCTCCTCCTGATAGGCCTCCTTGCCCTCGGCGACCGCTTCCTGAGCGGCTGCAACGCGGTCACGGGTGGCGCCCGTTACCTCCCGGGCCCTCTCCTGCGTCACCTCGCCGACCTCCCGAGCCGCCCCTTCAAGACGTCCCTTGGCCTGCTCGGCCGAGTCCACACCCTGGGTGTAGAGATCCGAAGAGGCCTCCCGCAGCCGCCGCCGTGTTTCCCGTCCGCTGGCGGGCGCGAGCAGCAAGGCGGCAATGCCGCCCAGGGTTGCACCCCAGAAAAATGTGACCAGTCTGTTATGGTTCGCAGACACCTGAAGGATCCTCCCTTCTTATTGAGAGCTCCGGTCCCGCAAGGTTTGAACGCCCACACGAACTCCGGTGACAGCCGCGCTGAGGTGGCGCAGCCCATCGACCAGATGCCGGGCTTGATCGACCAGGTCCAGGCTCACCGAGCGCACCTCGGCCGTGACCTCGTCGACGCGCCCCGCCACCTGGTCGGCCTTGACCGTCGCCGAATGGAGCGTCTCGAGCTCGCGATTGGTGTTCTCGACCACCCGGTCGATCCGGGGAGCGATCTGGTTGATGTGCTCGATCATCCGATCCAAGCGGGAGAGAGAGTCCCGGACGTGGCTGCCGAGCCGGGCGATCTGATACCCAACGATGATCATGACGATGGCGATGACAGCCAGCGCCAGATCCAAGACCTTGATTTCCATGACGGGTGATCCGCTCCTTTTCGTCTCCTGTCAGAGAAGCCCGTGACAGGCCCGGGCGCGGCACTTCTTTACCCATTCTCCGCCGCCGCTCTGGGCAGCCACAACCGGTGATCCTCCCGGCCCCGGCAGGGGGAAGACACCAGGGCGCCGCCGCCGGCCGCAGAGTCGGTTACCGGAAGTCATGCTCCCAGTTGAACATGATGCCATCTTGATCCTCGCGGCGCGTTTGCAGCTGAAGCTGGAATCCCTTGCTGAGGTAGTACTCGACCACCACACCGATTCCCAGGGTGCTCTCGAGGTATTGCTCGTACTTGACGAGCAGATTGGGACTCAGGTACTTCCCGATCGTGATGGAACGTCCCAGAGAATCCCCTGCGCTGGCTTCATACTCCAACACGTCGAATCCCAACTCGCGACCGATCTGCTGGGTGAGACGCGAGGCGGCGAACTGCTCGGCGGTCGCGAGAGCCCGATCCTCGAGCCGTCGCGACTCGGCCTGGTCCAGACCTTCGGAACGTTGACCAAAGATCAGAAAGGCCAGGATGTCCGATTGGGACATCTCCGGCTGCGACGAAAGCGACAACCGGGGCTCTTGCACCGTGCCGGTGATGTGCACGGTCACCTTCACCTCACCCTGGCGCTTGTAGAGCTTGAGGTCGAGTGCCGGATCGAGCTGCTCGCTGCCGAAGAAGGTCACCGTGCCCTCCTCGACCTGCAACTGCTGCCCGTGAAAGCTCATCGACCCCCGGCGAGCGCTGAGGCTGCCGCCCAAGGTGAGGCCGCGATTCGGATCGGCGGAGCGCATGATCGAGAGTGAGCCGCTGAGCTCGACCTCCAGTCCGCGTCCCACGAGCCAGACACCGGAAGGAATCTCGATTTCGGCTTCCAACTCGAGCTGTGCGTCCTGCGAACCCAGCGAGGTGGCAGCTCGTTCGCTGCCACGCGCGCCGGCCGTATCCGCTGGCGCCCCGGAGGTGTCCGCCGCCAGACCGGCCGCAGAACGGGATGATCCCGTCCCAAGGGTGTCGGGCTCTTGTCCCCGGGGAAAGATCCTCTCGACCTCCTTCTGCGTCCACAGCAAGGATTGCCCTTCACGAGGGTGAAGATCGCGCTGCGCCTCGGGTATCTGAATCCGCCCGTTGTGAACTGTGACCTGGCCGTCGACTGCCGGTGCGCGCATCGTCCCCGATAGCTCGACGTGGCCGCCTCCGGTCGCCCGGGTACCTTCTCGCAAGACGACTTGGGTTTCGTGCAGACGGATCGATCCGTCCAAGGCGGGGTTGGCCATCGTGCCCGTGACGGAGGCCTCGATCTCGATGGCGCCGCCGAGCCGATGGATCCTTGGAAACAGGGGTGCGAGATCCGAGATGTCCATCCGCCCGTTCGACCGAACGTGAAGGGCGAGTGTCCGGGTGGTGTCGGAGCCACTGTCGGAGCCACTGCTGGTCCGGGCCCAAGGAGCGGGCGGAAGCTGCAGCCGGGCGGTCAAGATCCGCTCGTCCGCGGCCTTGGCAACGAGGCGCAAGGCGGCTCCCGGTCCGAAGTCGGCGAGTTCCCGAAGCACGGAATCGGCACCGGCGGTTGCCGGGGACCAGGTGGCCGGCCCGTGTCGCCCATGGAACTCGAAGCGGTAGTCCGACAGCTCGTCATAGTTCGGGAACGTGATGTCGCCGGAGAAGACGACGCGCGGCCGGTTCAGCTTGCCGCTGGCCCGGCCATTGAGCGTAAGCCGTGGCGTCCGTTGCTGTCCTCCCCGGTGAAGGTACCCGGGCGTCCGCAGAGGGTTGCGAGCAACCGGCGGCAGAGGGAAGTCATCGACTGTGAATCGGGTTGTGAGGCTGTCGCCTCGGGGCGAGAGGGCGAAGGGTTCGAGCGAGAGATCGGCGGGGTAGTCGGCTGTGACCGAGAGCAGAGGGTCGTCCCCGCGCATTGCTTGCAGCGATGATTGAAGCACGCGGTCCTGATGCACGGCTTGAAACCGCACGTCGATGTCCTCGTCGGGGCCGAGCGCCAGACCTTCGGCCCGCAGGTTCACGCGTACGGATTCCCGAGGTGCTGATTGCAGGTCGAGCCGGAGGCGGCCGGGCCACGCACCGGCCGGGATCGGAATCCAGAGGGGGCGTGCGGGCAGATTGAGGTCAGCGGTCAGACGCGCAGCCGCGCCCTGAGGCTCGAGCCATAGATGGCCACGCAAGGTCCCCAGGTCGCCCGCCAGATCGAGTGAGTCGACCCGCAGCCTCTGGTCCCCAGCGGGTAGCCGCACGGTGAGCGGGACGCGAGCGGACATCGACCGGTCCGCTATCGAGATTCGCAGGCTGTCCGCGCGCACCTCGCTCCGGCGGCCGGCATCGATGCGCCCCGCCGCAGCGAGAGACAGTTGATCGCCGGCAAGAAGCACGCGCCCCCGCCCCGTCCAGGAGGTCGCGGTGTCCGAGCCGGCCGGCTCGTATTCGACGCGAACGCTGTCGAGACGAAGGCCCGGGCCGGCCAGGCCATCGGGCAGGCTCAGACGCACGTACGTTCGAGCCGGGCCGGCATGACCGACGCGGCCCTCAAATCGCGGAGCCCGCCAACCGTAGGCGTGGAAGCGCCCCTCGTAGGATGCCGAGAGGTCGGGTCGCCCCGGCGAACCTTCGAGATGCGCATCCACTCTCAACGCAAGGCTATCCTGCTGGCTCCAGTTTGGTGCCCAACGCCGAAGAAGTTCAGGCTCGCTCAGCGAGACCGATAGCGATCCGGCCAGATCGTCATGGCCCCACCAACCCTCTCCTTCTCCCTCGATGCCCAGCAGATCGAGACGAAGCGAATCGAGGCCGAAGAGGTGGCGGGGGCCGCCGATGATGCCGGCGACCAGGAGCTGGTCGATCCACTCGGTTTGCGAGAGGTCGGCGCGCGCAGTCCAGCCGGCCGCCTCTGCTGTGCGCCGAATCGAGGTGCGTCCTCGAAGAGACGCCAGCCCGGACCAGTCTCCCGAGGGAAGAACGGCCGGCCCTAGAACGAAGGGCCCCGGGAGATCGAAGGTCGCATCGATCTCGATCCGGTCACCGTCGGAGGCGTTGCTTTCGCTGGCGCTGCCCTCGTTGGCGTTGCCCTCGGCGGCAGGCGTTCGTCGCAGTTCTCCGGACAGTGTGTAAGGGGGATCCCACCGGTTCCTCACCGAATCCCAGGACGCGGCCGCCACATCGGCCCAGCGACGAAATGCTTCGGGCGGCTCGGGCCACTGGAGATCCGCCTGGAGGCGGGCCCGTCCACCGCTGAGATGTCCGTTGAGCACCACCTGGCCGGCTGGCGTCAGGAGGCGCAGATCCCTTGCCCAGAGGCTGTCGGCCTTGGGCGCGTAGATGACACTGCCCCGATTGCGCGGGGCCGGTGCCTCCGGGATCTGTGTGACGTCGGCGCCGTCGCTCGAATCCGCAAACTCGACCGTCCAGGGAGCCAGCTCGGCGTGAAGCGAATCATCGTAGGACACCCGGCCGCTGCCGCCGAGCAAGTACTCGGCCGTGACCGTTTCCATGGCGAAGCGCATGGGATCCTCGGGCGCGAGCCGGCCCTCGGCGGCCAGGGACAAGTCCCGGACCGTGAAGCCCCGCACGACTGCCTGTCCGTCGAGATGTAGCTCCACAACCAGAGCATCTTCGGGGCCTTCCAGCCGCGCGGTGAGATTCGCCGACAACGTCTCGGGCAGCGTTGCCGAGGGCAAGAGCGGTTTCAGCCACTCGGTACCTTCGGCCGACACGGTCACCTGGCCCTGATGATGCGCCGATTGCCGGCGCCACGCTCCTGTAAGGCGTAGGTCGGCCAGGCGCACATCGACACTGTCGGCACGTGTCTCGTCCGGTTCGAACGCGAATCGCGCGGTTCCCCGCCGGAGCCAGCTTCCGGGATTGACGTTCACGAGCAGCTCACCACGCAGTTCGGGCTGCGTGCTCACCGAGCCCTTAACGGCAACGGCCCAGGCGTTGAAGGCGGGGATCCCATCAAAGGTGTTGCTCAGGAAGGGAATCGCGTGAAGCTCCTCACGAGACGGCACGCGAATCGTCGCGAGACCGCGGACGCTGCGTAAATGGCCGGACCGATGGTCGACGGAAGCTCGCAGCCACAGGCCTTGCGGAGGTCGGTCGCCGTGGTTCGGTTCGCCGTGGTTCGCTTCGTCGCGGTTCGGTTGGCCATGCGTTACGGCGGTCCCCAGGGAATCGCCCCTTTGTACGGTGATCCGAAGGCTGTCACCCTGTCCGAGATCGGCTTGGGCGATGACCGGCCACTCGGGGGCCAATCGGCCCTCCAGGCGAAGAGAAAGCTCGGGTAGGAAGCCGTGGCGCATGCGGATGTGTCCGTCAGCCGAGATGTCTCGAATCGCGCCTGCTTGATGAAGCCCGATGCGCGAGATCTCGATCTGGAGGTTGCGCACGTCCACCGACGGCCATCGGGGGATCGCACCCTCCCGGAACCAGGGAAGGGCCGAATCACCGGTGTCGGTGTTTCCCTCGTGCCTCTCATCTGCGCCCCCTTCGCGCGCCCCCTTCGGGCCGGCACCCGCGGAATGGGTCGTGTCGGACGGAGACTGCGCCCATTGATGTTGCATGGCCGCATAGTCGAGTTGCCCATGCCGGAGGATGAGGTCGCGCAGCACGAGGTCCCGGCGGAGCAAGGCGAGTGGGTCGAAGTCGATCTCCAGCCGATCCGCCGCCGCGAGGGTATCCGGCGTGGTGTTGTTCGCGGGACGATCGGCGGTACTCCTCCACACGAGACCTTCGAACACGATCCGACCGATGGCCGGCCAGTGCGCCGCCTCCACGTCAATCACTCCCGGTAACGAGGAAGCGGCCCTGGGCAGCGCGAATTCGAGAAGGTTCGTTCGTACAGCGGGAAACTGAAGGGCAAGCATTAGAAGCAGCGTCAGCGCCACGACGATGCCCATCGCATAGGCCAGCAGCTTCGCGGCCCGGATCCCGCCATGGATGGAGCTTCGAACGCCAGTGTGGACCCAGCCGGGCATCGGGGCGGCGGGCATCCAGCCGGGCATCCTTCGCCGCCGGCGTCGCGGGTCGCGGCTTCGGGTGTGCGGGTCCATCGGGTTGGTCATCCTTTGGTGTTCATGGGTTCTCGCTTTGCCTCCATTGGCTCGGCACCGCGCTCAATAGATATGGCCCACGGAGAGATGAAACACGCGCACGGGCTCGGACTCCGGAATCGGCGTGACGGGAAAGCCCAGGTCGGCGCGGATGGGGCCTACCGGTGTGCGGATCATCAGCCCCGGGCCAACGGCCACCTCCAGGTCGAACGGACGTATCTGTGTCCTTCGGCTCCAGACCTGGGCGGTGTCGCAGAACAGAGCACCGTAGAATCGCCAGAGCAGGGGGAAGCGCATTTCCACGGATGCCTCGAGATGCGCCATGCCGCCGATCGGCTTGTCGTTCGAATCACGAGGGCCGAGCTGGTGACGCTGGTACCCACGCATCGAGTTGGCGCCTCCGGAGTAGTAGCGCTTGTTGGGCAACAGGTCGCGTGCGCTGCTTCCCGGAAGGGAGTACCCGACGCGCAGGCGAGAGGCCAGGACCAACTCATCGAGCAAGGTGGTGTAGACGACGGCTGTCGGTTCGAGGAGTGTGTAGTTGCGCTGGAAGTCGAAGCCAGGCCAGCCCGTTTCGGCGGCGAACTGCAATAGCGTGCCGCCAGTGGGATAGAGCCGGCCGTTCAAACGGTTCCGGCTCCACGACTGGCTCGTTCGCAGCAGGTTGGGACCGGGATCCGGATAGGCGCCGGTGGAATCGATTCTTGTCAGCAGGTCGTAGACGGCGACCCCAATGGCGGCTCGCAACGTCGTGGTGAGGGAGGCCAGATACCGGACGGCCAACTCCACTTCCCCGCTCAGCAGGCGGTAGTTCTCCTCGTCCTCGCGCCGGCCCTCGAACCCGATCGATCCACGCGTCCGGGAGTGGAACAGCACCGGCTTCCACACCCGGACCCCCGCCGACTGAAGGAACCGCGAGTAGCTTCCCTCCACGCTCAGGCCCCGGCCTTCCTCGAAAAGATTACGGTGCTTCCACGAGGCGGCCAGTCGCACCTGATCCTCGGTCCAGTAGCCGATGCCCGTCTCGATGGTCTGGGGCTTACGGGGTGCGAGCTCGGCCACCACATCGAGCCGGTGATCGCAGGCGTCCTCGGTCCGAACCCTCACCTTCCGGAACAGGTCGAGCAGTCTCAGGTTCTGCGCCGCCTGCTCGAGTGGTTCGGGGGAGTAAGTGCGGCCCGATTCGATGGCGATCGACCGGCGCGCCACCTCTTCCAGGTTGTCGGGGATGCCTTCCACGCGCGTGTCGCCGAACCTGTAGATCTCGCCGGCCTCCACGACGAAGGCGATCGCGGCCTGGTTCGAATCCGGGAAGTCGATCTCGGTCCTGACCAGCGCGCGCGCGTAGCCCGAGGTCTGCAGGATGTGCAGCAGTTCGCGCATGCGCCGCTCGATGAGCCGGTCGGTGAAGACGCGCTCTTCATCCAGCGCCAGTATCTTCTCGGCTCTGGGTTCCAGGTAAGGAGGGAAGGCCTCGGTGGAGGAGTCCGCGATGCGAACGATCCGCCCGGGATCGACCTCGAAGACGATCCGCACGGATCGCTCTTGGGTGTTGGCGTCGAGCCGGGGGCTGACCCGCGCATCGGGCCGACCGTGACGGCTCAAAAAGAGCTGCGTTCGTTCGATGTCGGCCTGCATCTTCTCGGGACTGAAGGCCGGGTAGTCGGTCCACAGCAGCTTCCGTTCGCCGGCCAGGGCCAACCCCTCTTTGAGCCCTTCCTCGAGATCGCCCTCGATGCCACGAATACGGAAATCGGAGATGTCCCAGCCGCGGTAGAACGCTGGATCGACTGCTGGATCGACCGCTGGATCGACCGCCGCAGCGCCCGCTGGACCGCCCGGTGAGTTTGCCGACGCTCCCAGAGCCGCCGCGTGCAGAGCAGCGAGCAGCAGGAGACAAGCGATACCGATGAGCCACGCCGGCCGGGGGGCGCCCTGCGCTGCGAAGGGGGCGCAGCGGACGCTAGCCGGAGCGACCGGGCGGTGGGAGCGGCTCGCGCGGGATTCGTGTGGACGCATGCAACCGGAATGATCCTCTCGGCCCTTTGCAGGGATGGGGTTCTTCAATCTCACCCAAAGCCAATCAATCGGTAGAATTGCAGGCCCGGCGAAGGAGCCCCATGGGTGATTCCCTCGTCTCGGGCTGGTGGGGTTCAGGAACTGCGCAGCGACGGTTCAACCTCAGAGCAGGTAGTCCTTCCCGAGCTCGGGCACCACCGCGTTGCGGAAACCATTGGCTTGAAGCGTTTCCCCGAAGCTCATCGATTGCTCCTCCTCGCCGTGGACCAAGTAGATCCGCCGGGGCCGGCGGTCGAGTTTCTGGATCCAGGCGAGCAGCTCATCGCGGTCGGCGTGCGCGCTGAAGGCGTCGATCACGTTGACCTCGGCGCGCACCTCGACCGGCTCGCCGAAGATCTTCACCTCACGGCGGCCTTCCACCAGTCGCCGGCCGAGGGTGTGCTCGGCCTGGAAGCCGACAAAGAGGATGAGGTTGTCGGGGTTCCCGACGCTGTTGAGCAGGTGGTGCCGGATCCGGCCGGCCTCACACATGCCCGAGGCCGAGATGATGATCATCGGGCCGGCCTTGGTATTGAGCGACTTGGATTCCTCGAGATCACGCACGTAGTGCATCAGCCGGAAGCCGAACGGGTCGGTGTGCTCGTCGTGCAGCAGATGGAGAGTCTCTTCATCGAAGCACTCTTCGTGCTCACGAAACACATCGGTCACGTTGACGGCCAGCGGACTGTCGACGTAGACCGGCATGGCCGGCACGCGGCTGCTACGGAACAGGTCCTTGAGCACCGTAACGATCTCTTGCGTGCGACCTACCGCAAAGGACGGAATGATGACCTTGCTGCGCTTCTCGTGCGCGCGGTTCAGGATGCGCGCCATGATCTTGGGCACTTCCTGGGTGTCCTCGTGCAGCCGGCTGCCGTAGGTGGTTTCGCAGATCAAGACCTGCACGCCGGGGACCGTTTCCGGGTCGCGGATGATCGGCAGGTGATCGCGTCCGAGGTCTCCCGTGAAGACGACCCGCAGTTGCTTGCCGCCTTCCTGCAGATCGAGCACCGTGATGGCTGAACCGAGGATATGTCCCGCATCCCGGAAGTGGACCGATATGCCGGGGACCACGTCGAACTGTGCCCCATAGGCGTGCCCCTTCAGTAGCGGCAACGTCTTGGCGACATCGTCCTGTGTGTACAGCGGAGCGACCGGACTTTTCTTCTGCCGGATCAGCCGCTTGTTCAGATACTCCACGTCTCGTTCTTGGATGAAGGCGCTGTCCATGAGCATCGGGTCGAGCAAGCCGACCGTAGCGCGTGTGGCGTGAATGGGACCGCGGAAGCCCTGTTTGACGAGATTCGGGAGGTTGCCGGAGTGATCGATGTGGGCATGGGAAAGGATGACAGCGTCGATCGAATCGGGTTGAAAGGGAAACTCGCGGTTGCGCGCCTCCGACTCGAATCGCCGGCCCTGATAGAGGCCGCAATCGAGAAGAATTCGGCTGCCGTTGACTTCCAGTAGATGACGAGAGCCGGTAACCGATTTCACCGCGCCGTGGAAGGTGATCTTCATGTGTGTCCTCCGAAACGCGCCCAAGTAGATCGGATGATGAACGGAGAGTACTCCGTGAGCGAGTTCTGTAAATGCGAAAGATCAAGCCGGCCAGAAGCCGTCAGGGGAGGCAACCAGACTGTGTGCGTTAGGTTGTGATCTGCGCCGGGGGGGCGGGTTTCAAGAACACTACGACGGCGTCTTCTCGCGAAAACCTATTCTGTAGAACGGATTGACCACGCTGCTGGCCACGTTCTTGATGTGCGCGCTCACGCGCTTCAGGTAGCGCAGATAGAGTGCCGCCACCACGGCGGCGCCGCTGTCATCGCCCAGGACCCGGCCCCTGATGAGTTCGCGGAGGCCATCTTCGACGCGATCGGCCAGGATCTGGTGATCCCCCAGAATCTGGCGCGCCCGGTCGACGTCGGTTTGCTCCAGGCTGGGCACCAACTCATCGAGCATACGCATGACCATGGTCTCGAGATCCTTGATGTCATCGGCCAGCTCACCACCCCGGAAGATGCCGGGATGCATGGCGGCCAGCTCCACGATGTTCTTCGTGTAGTCGCCGATGCGCTCGATGTCGACCACGATCGAGGTCAGTACCAGGGCGGTGTTCACATCAGGATCGGTCGAGACCGCCAGGTGGGTGACGATGTTGCGTCGCACCTTACGTTCGAATCGATTGATCTGGCGATCGCGGCGGTAGATGTCGTCATGGAGCGGCTGCTCCTTGCCGAAGGAATCCACCGCGTCGGCGAACATGCTGCGAGATTCGCGGAGCATGGCCAGGCAGGATTCCCAGGCCTCCTCGCAAAGGCTTTCCTTCTTCCACATGCTCATGAGTTTCTTGATCATGGTGTTACCTCGGACGGCTAATGGATGAAGACGTAGAAGATGGGTATGATGTAGAGCACGATGTACCCCGCGAGGACGTAGATGGTGTGCCGCTTTGAGCGGGCCGCGGTCCGGCCTACCAGGGTGGCCAGGCCGATCGGCAGAGCTCGCAAGGGGTAGAAGATGACGGTGCCGAAGATGTTGAAGATCATATGGGCGAACGCCACCGTCAGCCCGATCTCGCAGCCGGTCGCGAAGGACGCCAGCAGCGCTGTAACGGTGGTGCCCAGATTGGCACCGAGCGTGTAGGTGAACACCCGGCGCACCGAAAGCACCCCCGAGCCGACCAGGGGCACGATCAGCGAGGTCGAGGCCGAGCTGCTCTGGACCGCCGAGGTCAGCAGCCAGCCCAGCATGAACCCGGCGGCATCATTGCGGAAGAGCACGCGGTCGAAGAGCCCCTCGATCCGGGTTAGCACGAGCTGGCGCATGACCCGGACCATCTGCGATAGCGCGACGAAAAGCATCGCCAGGGCCAGGCCCAGCAGCGGGAGACCATAGGGCAGCATGGTTTTCAAGAGGTTCGTGACCGGTTGTACGGCGACCTTGAGCGGGCTCATCATCGAGACGCCGGCGAAGCCGAACAGCGTGCTCGACAGCTGGGAGGCGCAGTACTGGATCGGATGGAAGAGCACCTCGAGGGGAAAGAGCACGAGGACGGCAAGGACGTTGAAGAAGTCGTGAACGGTGGCGGCTGCAAAGGCCCGCTCGAATTCGCCGCGGTGGGTGACATGACCCATCGAGACGATGGTGTTGGTGACGGTGGTTCCGATGTTGGCGCCCATGACCATCGGGATGGCGAGTTCGAGGGGGATCGCCCCGGCGGCCACCAAGCCGACGACGATGGAACTGATTGAGGACGAGCTCTGCACCAGGCTGGTCGCCAGCACGCCCATGAAGAGGGCAGCCAGGGGATCGGAGGCCATCGTCAGGACGTGTTGCGCGAAGCCGCCGCCCATCAGCTTGAAGGCTACCGACATGAGATCGATGCTGACGAAGAAGGCATAGAGCGAGACAGCGAAGATGAGAAGCTGAAGACAGGTGCCACCGGGCGTGGAGGCGGCTGTCTCGGGACCACGAAACGGCTCCTGCACGATCGGCCCGCACACTGAAGAAGCCTTCAGCGAAACCGTCGCGGCATCCGTGGCAAGATCCGTGACAGGATCCGTGACGGGATCCGTGGCCGAATCTCCCGGCATCCTGCTCCTTCCGTGATGGTCACCCGCGGTAGGTTGGGGGGACGTGTCGGCATTGGGACGATCGCCGGCCGCTTTCGACACGCCGGTACCTTCCCGCTTCTTCGGCAGAGTTTCGGGCGGATCGACTAGCGTCTTCAAACGCTCCTCCCCGCGTCAAGGCGCTGCAGGCCAAACCAGACGCATCGTAGCGAGCCCCGGGGGGCGATTGCAAGATTGTGTTAGGCGGTCGTTAGATTTGGGTGAGAGGGACAGGGAGGTGCTCTCCAGCGCCGCAGGCCGCTCCCCAAGGTCCGGAGATGACGGCATCGAGCGCGCAGCCCGGCTCCGACTCCGGGCTGCGCGCGTCGGGGAATCTCGGCTACTTCATGTAACGCTCGAACCAGTCCAAGATCTTGGCCAGGCGTACGATACGGCGGTCGGGCCGCCCGCCGCGGCTGAGCCCGTGCGGCTCGCCGGGGAACCGGATGAACTCGGTCCGCCGCCCGAGGACCTTGAGCGTGGCGAAGAGGTTCTCGGCCTGCTCGATATTGCAGCGCAAGTCGCTTTCCGAGTGGATGATCAGCAGCGGGGTCCGGATGTTCTGGGCATAGGTGAGCGGTGACTGGCGCCGGTAGCCTTCCAGGTCTTCCCACGGGTAGGCGCCGAAGGTGTGACGGAAGGCGTAGCCCACATCGGAGGAGCCGAAGAAGGGCGCCAGATCTACGACCGAGCGCTGGGTCACCGCCGCCCTGTAGCGGCGCGTGTGGCCCACGGCCCAGTTCGTCATGTACCCACCGTAGGAGCCGCCCGTGATGCCGATCCGCTTCGGATCGACATAGGGCTGGGATTCCAGGTAGTCGGTGACCGCCATCACATCGTCGAAGTCACGGTTGCCCCAGTCCCCCTTGATCGCCTCGGCGAAGGCGCGCCCGTAGCCCTGGGAGCCCCGCGGATTGCTGTAACAGACGACGTAGCCCTGGGCGGCAAAGTGTTGGAGCTCGTGGAAGAACGTGTACCCGTACTGGGTCATCGGTCCGCCATGGACTTCCAGGATGGCCGGATACTTCCGCCGCGGCCGGAATCCGGGGGGCTTCAAGATCCACCCCTCGACCCGGGCGCCTTCGCTGGAGCGGACCGAGAAGCGTTCGGGTGTCTGGACATCCAGCTCGCGCGTCCAGTCCTGGGTGAGCTTCGTGGCCCGGGTGGCGGTACCGCTCTGAATGTCGATCGTATGCACCTCCGACGGCAAGGTCACCTTTGAGATGACGGTTACCATCGTGCGGCCGTCGGGGGTGAGGTCAATCGATTGGATGTGCATGCGGTCGGGCGTGACCTGCTCGATCGTGCCGCCGCGCGCCGGGACCCGGTAGGCCGGCGTGGAGCCGTGGTAGCTGCTCAGGAAGTAGATCCACTTGCCGTTGGGACTCCAGCGCGGGACCAGGTCGGCCATGCCGGCGCCGGTGTCGGAGATCGTCGAGTCATAGGCAGATTGATCGAAGCCCCGCATCAAGCATTTCGCCGTGCCGCGACCATTGGCCGGCACGGTCCAGATATGTGCATTTGCATACCAGGGGGCTTCGAGATCATCGTGGCCGACGTAGGCGATCTGCTTGCCGTCGGGCGAGAAGGTTGGCGACGTGACCAGGCCGGGCGGAGTGGGTATGCGCCGCGGCTTGCCGCCCTGGACGGAGACGACGAACAGGTCGGTCCACTCCTGCTCGAGGTCCGGGTCGGGTCGCATGTTGCGGATGAAGGCTACCCGCCGCCCATCGGGAGAGAAGGCGGGTTCGATGGCAGCGCGCTTGCCGCTCGTGAGCTGGGTGCCCTCACCGGTCTCGATATCGAAGAGCCAGACCTGGGTTTCCTCCCGGGGCAAGAAGCCGACGCCGTCAAGACGATAGAAGAGCCGCGTGATGTGGCGGTAGACGGGCGGTTCCTTGGCGGGAGCCTTCTCCTTCTTCTCGGCCTCCTCCTTCGCGCTATCTTTGGGGCTCGCCTTCTTTTCTTGCGATGCCGTTGAGTCCTTGGGGCGATCGGGATCGACCGGGTCGCTGGGGACGAAGGTGGTCAGGATCGTCTTGCCGTCGGGTGAGAACGAGAGCTTCCCGAAGCTGCCGTCTTTCTCCACCAGCGTGCGGGCCTCCCCACCATGGACGGGCATGAGATGGATGCCCGGAAGCTCGCCGCGTTTGGCCACGAAGGCGAGCATCGAACCGTCCGGTGCGAAGACCGGTGTGCCGTCACTCCTTTCCCCGTGCGTGTACTGGCGCACCTCGTCATCAGCGAGAGCAAGGACGTGAATGTGAGCATGGTAGCCCTTGCGGTCCTTCTTCGCCCGCTGCACGGTGAACGCGTACAGCGTTCCGTCCGGGGAGAGGTTGCCGGGACGCACCAACGGCAGGGTGAGAAGGTCTTCGGCGGTGAGGGGACGCTTCTGTCCCTTCGTGCGGCGCGGCGGCCGGGTTTGTTGGGGCACGATGCACCTCGCTTCCTAAGGGTCGGCTTTCTCAATGGATTTTCACGCTGGGGATCATACCAGGCTTGCAGAAGGCAGGCGAGGCCTGTGAGGAACAAGGTATGGGGAAACGGGGGACTCCGGATCGCAAAAGACGCCGGCCGTCTCGCGAAAGGCGGCCGGTGCTGACTCGATTCGAAGTTGGGCGTGTCGGACGCGCTAATCTCGTTCGGCGACCTGGTCGGTCTTGGCCGCCATGATGAAATCGTTCTTGTGCAGACCCTCGATCTTGTGAGTCCACCACGAGACGGTCACCTTCCCGTATTCGGTCACGATGACCGGGTGATGCTGCTCGTCTTCGGCGATCGCACCGATCCGGTTGGTGAACGCGAGCGCTTCGGCGAAGTCCTTCGCCTCGAAGACCCGGCGAAGCCGGGGCGCGCCCTCGTTCTCCATGTATTGCCACTTGGGCACATCCGGAAGCAGCTCGTCGATCTGCTCGCGCGATAGACGCGGGGCATCGGCCCGGCACGCCTCACAGGTTTGTTCCGCCAATGGATGCATACCAACCCCCCTACTGGGTGGGAGATGCGTCCTATCCTTCGGCCACGCCGTGCTTGGCCCGACCGACTTCTCGGCTCAGGGCGGCCTTGAGCCGGTCGCAACCCGTATGGATGGCCGCCTCGAAATGGTCCGCCTGTTCCTTGATGCGCACCTCCCCTGTTCGCAACTTGACTTCGAGACTGCAGATCTTGTCGATACCACCTTTGTCCGGACCGGTCTCGTCTTCTAGACGGAGGGTTGCGTTCATGACGTGGGCGTCGAAGCGTTCGAGCGCGCGATGGAGTTTCTCCTCCGCGAACTCACGAAGATGGTTTGGGTTCTCCACTCCCCGGACAATGATCTGAATGTCCTTGTCCATAGTTGCCTCCTCACTGAAACGAACAAACCGTGGTATCCGTGGATCTTGTCTCCTCCTTCCATGAAACCATCCCCGGCGGGCTGGTTCCCTGAGCGGCGCGGGCCTAGATTCTTTGGCGGAGCCGCCGGGATGCAACCATCCGAAGGACCCCATGAGCCCGTAAGCGGTAGTAGAGCCAGTGTCTTCTTCAGATGGGCGCGGGAGGCGCATCGCCGCCGGTGGATATCCGGCAAGAGCAGAGAGGAGGGGCATGCGCAGTAGGGATGAACAACACCAGGAGATGGAGGTCTTCTACGATGGAGACTGCCCGGTGTGTTCCCGGGAGGTCGGCTTTCTACGCCGCCAAGAACGCCTGAACTCGGTGCGCTTCGTCGACATCACCTCCCTGGGTGACCGAGCGTCAGAACGAGCCGGGCGCAGCCAAGAGCAGCTCATGGAGCGAATCCATGGCCGGATGGCCGACGGCACCGTGATCGAAGGTGTGGAGGTCTTCCGGCGTCTCTACGATCAGATGGGGTGGCGGGTTCTGGTGGCGCCTACCCGCTGGCCCGTGCTGCGCCAGATCAGCGAGGCGGCCTACGGATGGTTCGCCCGGAATCGCAGACGGATCACCGGACGGGCACGATAGCTCACCTGATCATTGTGAACCGCTCGGCGTCCCATCACCCGCTCGAGAGCCAGAACCGCTGGAGATGGTCCGTCCGCCTTGGTATAGTTGAGGGGTCGCCCCTCGCTACGGCAGCTTCACGACGATAGAACCCAAGGAGGCTACGCCATGACACCTTGCGCTTGCTCCGTTCGGATTCCAATGATGATCGGGATCGCATTATGGATGGTTGCGCTGGCCGCCCCTGCATTCGCGGATCTCGCGATCACACCGTCATTGCAGTCTGAGAGTTTTGAAGCCGCTTTCCAGTCCACCTTCGAATCCCCGCTTCCTTCCAACGAAGCGGCCATCCCCTTTTCCGGTGGAAGGGATGTCCCCCTCCTCCCGGGCTGGCCGCAGACGATGGGGTTCTCGGTGCCGTACTATCCGGTAGGGGTGGTTCTTGCCGATGTCGACGGTGACGGCGATCTCGAGGTCATCGCCGGTTCGACCGACAACCGTATCCGGGTCTGGGAACACACGGGCACGCTCCTGCCCGGCTGGCCGGTACAGGTCGAGTCCCAGATTCAGAGCAAAGCGGCGGCCGCCGATCTCGACGGCGACGGGGACCTGGAGATCATCGTCAACGTCAAGTCCGGATCCCTGAAGGTCTTCCATCACGACGGCACGATGGCCTCCGGCTGGCCCCAATACTCGAATCTCACCTTCGGGTTCCTCTCGCCGGTCATCTACGACCTCGACGGTGACGGCAGTCTCGAAGTGCTCGTCGGCGGCGGCTCACTGATCAGCGCCTGGCATGCCGACGGAACACCGGTCGCCGGTTTCCCGGTTGGTGTGGGCAGCACGATCACCGGGACGCTCGCGGTGGGGGATGTGACCGGGGACGGCGTGCCCGAGATCTTCGCGCAGCGCTCGAACTACCTGGAAGGCTTCCAGGCCGATGGCGCGTCGTTGCCTGGCTGGCCGGCTTTCTATGGGCTCTCCTCGTCCTACGCAGCTCCCTCGATCGGAGACCTCGACGGTGACGGCACCCGAGAGATCCTCGTCGTGGGCTACAGTTTCGGCTCCTACAGCCAGGTGGCCGTGTTCGAACCCGACGGCACGCCTTTCCCCGGCTTCCCGGTGACCTTCGGCAGCGCCCAGACCTACGGTTGCCCGGTCCTGGGCGATATGGACGGCGACGGTGACCTCGAGATCTTCGTGGCCGGCAAGCTGGACCCGCCCGCCTTCTACGCCTGGGATCACACCGGCGCGCTGTTGCCCGGGTGGCCGGCGCCGGTGACGTACAACATGGAGGGTTCGGCGATCCTCGGCGACCTCGACGGTGACGCCGGGCTCGAAGCCGCCATCGCCAGCAACTACGGCCCCGGGGACATCTTCGGTTACAACCTCGACGGCAGTGTCGTGGCGGACTTCCCCATCACGACTCTGGGGGCGAGCGGCCCCAACAGCCCGGAGCTGGGCGACGTGGACCTCGACGGCGATCTGGACCTGGCGTTCACCATGATGAGCGGCGACGTGGCGATCTGGGATCTCGACGTACCCTACGATGCGCAGGCCACCGAGTGGCCGGCGCTCTTCCACGACGACTGGAATACGAACCAGTACGGTTTCGCGCCGGGAGGCGATCCCGCCTCCGCGCCGCACGCGCCGCACACGCCGGCCGCGATGGGACTGCACCTGGGGGCTGCCTATCCCAATCCGGTCGACGGCCGCGTGCAATTGACCTTCGCGCTGGCGAGCGGATCGGCCGTCAACGTGTCGGTCGTGGATGTCGCGGGGCGGATCGTAGAGGAACTGCACAGCGGGTTCTTGCCGGCCGGTGCGCACACGGTGGACTGGTCGGGTACCGGGGCTGATGGAGCGAGGATGCCGGAAGGTGTCTACTTCATCCGCCTCGTGCGCGCCGATGGTCAGTCTCATTCGACCCGCGTCGTGCTCACGCGCTGATGAGCGCTCCCCGGCGCCGCTACGGCTCCGGTCTTAGGGAACGCAGGGCTTCCAGCGCCTGGCGCGCGATCTCATCATCCGGATCGAGCGCCAGGGTCCGCTCATACTCCTTGGCCGCATCCGCATAGCGCCCTGTCTGGGCCAGCGCACTGGCCATGCCGCGGTGGGATAGGGGATCGCGGGGGTCGCAGCGCAGCGCGAGCCAGTACTCCTGAATGGCCTCCTGCGGACGCTCGAGCCGCATGAGCGCACCGCCGAGATTGCGGCGCGCTTTGCAGAGATCCGGATCCAGCTCGATCGCCTGGCGGTAGTGGCCGACCGCTTCGCTCCACTTCTCTTGCTGTGAAAGCGCATCGGCCAAGTTGGCGTGAACGCGCGGGTCGCCGGGCGCGAGCTCGAGCGCCGCCTGGAAATGCGCGACGGCGGCGTCGAGTTGTCCATCGGCCGCCAGGGCGCTGGCGAGATTGAAGCGGGCCGCGAAGAAGTCGGGCTGCAGGCGCAGGGCCTGGGTGAAGCTGGCGATCGCCTCCTCGTCCTGCCCGAGCTGGATCAGCGCGCTGCCCAGGCTCTGATGGGCCCAGGCCATGGTGGGCTTCACCCGCAGCGCTTCCCGGTAGTGCCGCACGCCTTCCTCGATGTGCCCCTGTTCCACCACCGCCTTCCCGAGGCTGGCGTGGGCTTCGTGGAAGTTCGGTTTGAGACGGACAGCCTCTCGTAGGTGCTCTTCGGCCGCCTCGATGTTGCCCGCCTCCAGGAGCAGCCCGCCCAGATTGCAGTGGGCGATGAAGGAGTCAGGGTTCTTCTTGATCGTGTCGCGCCAGATCGTGGCGCGGTCGGCATAGATGGACCCCTGTTGCCACGTGAGGACGCCCAACAAGACCACGATCAGGCCGCCGACCGCATACGAGGCGGTGGCCGGCAAAGGGGGAGCAGATGACTGGGTAGATGACGGGGTTGTCAGGCCGTCCGCCCGCCGGGAGAAGACCGCCATCAACCCGGCGGCCAGCAGCGCGAGAGGCCCGATGCTGGCCAGGTATTGGAAGTGATCGGCGACGAAGCTATAACGCATCGGATAGGTATCGATGAAGCCCAGGGCGGGAAACAGGGTGCCGCAGAAGAAGAGGAACGCGGCGAGGGGGCCGCGCCCGATGCGACGGCGCAGCAGCCACAAGCCTGCGATGACGGCCACGACGGCGAGCGGGTACCCGTATTGCCACAACGCACCCGGGTCGATCGACCACCGCTCGTAGTTGAAGATGAGCGGATAGGGCAAGACGAGCTTGCCCAAGTAGAACCAGACCGCCCGCCCCGCGATCAGGATACGATCGATCGTCGAGAAGGCCCAGTCGGGACCGACACAGCCGACCGAGCTACGTTCCATGTATACGGTGACGAGCCCCATCCCGGCGCCCAACACGAACATCGGCAGGGTGGGCAGGACCTCGCGCATCCGGATCCGGCCATGCTTCCACCAGGCGATCAAGAGCAGGACCGCAGGCAGTGTAGACGTGACCGTCTTGCTCAGCAGCGCGAGCGCGAATAGCAGCAGCGTAAGCACGTAGGCACCCCAGCGGCGGCGCTCTTGGTCTGCGGGATAAGTGAACCGCAACCAGGCCAAGAGCGCGGCCAGGTAGAAGACGCCGGAGAGCACGTTCTTACGTTCGGTGATCCAGGCCACCGACTCCACGTGCACCGGATGGAGTGCAAAGAAGGCCGCCGCCAATAAGGCGCCCGGAACGGCCAGCCGGCGCAGGATCCGCCATAACAGGAGCGCGCTCATCAGATGGAGGAGCACGTTGGTCAGGTGGTATCCCAGCGGATCGAGCCCCCACAACCGGTATTCGAGCCAGAAGGTCGTAAAGACCATCGGGTAGTACTGGATCGTCGCGCCGAGCTCGGTCCAGATTCGCACCAGGCCATCATCTTGTGGGAGTACCGGATTCTCGGCGACGTACCGGTTGTCGTCCCAGATGTAGCCACCCTCGATGGCCGGCAGGTAGGCGACCACCACCGCGGCCGCCAAGAGGATCGCCGGCAGGACGCTGTCGCGCCAGACGCGGATGCGCGTTGGTGCAGTGGCCGCCGGCCTGGGCGGTGGGGCAGCCGGTGAACTGGGTTCTTGAACTGGAGTCATGCGGAAAGCCTAGCATCCACTTGGAACGCGGCCAAGCAGGCGTTACGATGGCAGGCGTTCCGATAGCAGCCGTAACGATAGCGTGCGAGGTCAGCACGGCGAAGCGTCAATCAAGAAGGAGGTAGTGGTGTCGTACTCGATAGATTCTCTCGAGCCCAAAGCCGTGTGGCAGTACTTCGATCGTATGCGGCAGATCCCGCACGCATCGAAGAAGGAAGAGGAGCTGGCGAAGGCCATCATCTCGTGGGCCAAGGAGGCCGGCTGTGAGACCGACCGCGACAAGGTGGGCAACGTCTTGATCCGCATTCCCGCCTCGCCCGGCCATGAGAAGGCGCAGGTCATCATCCTTCAAGGCCACATCGACATGGTCTGCGAGAAGAACACCGACACCGAGTTTGATTTCGATACCGATCCGATCGTCCTGGTCCGTGACGGCGACTGGATCCACGCCGACGGCACCACCTTGGGCGCGGACAACGGCATCGGCGTGGCCACGGCCTTGGCGTTCATCGATTCGCCGGACGCCGTGCACGGTCCCCTGGAGGTTCTGCTCACCGTGGACGAGGAGACAGGCCTCAACGGCGCCCGCGGCCTCGAGGCCGGCTTCGTGAGCGGTCGCATGCTGTTCAATCTGGATTCGGAGGAAGATGGGTACTTCTATGTGGGTTGCGCCGGCGGGCGAGACTCGAACCTGTCATTGCCGCTCGAGCGTACCGGGGCCCCGGCGGGCACCGATGCCTGGACGTTGACGGTCAAGGGCCTGCGCGGCGGTCACTCGGGCCAGGACATCGTCCACAACCGCGGGAACGCGATCCGGCTGGCCGCGCGCGCGCTGCGGGCTATGCGGGCGGAGGCCCCCATCGAGGTCGTCTCGATCGACGGGGGCGACAAGCACAACGCTATCCCGCGTGAAGCTACCGCTACCTTTGTGGCGAAGCCGGAGGAGAAGGCCAAGCTCGAAGCCGTCCTGGCCGCCGAGCTCGAAGGCTACCGTGACGAGTTCGCCTCGGCCGAGCCCGGCTTGACCGCCGAGCTGACCCCCGCGGACCGTCCAGCCCAGGTGCTGGCGCCGGCATCCCGCGACGCTGTGATTCGCCTCGTGCTGGGCATGCCGAACGGCGTGCTGGCGATGATGAGGGACATGCCGGGCAAGGTGGAGACATCGAGCAACCTGGCGCGAGTGCGCACGGAAGAGGATGCGCTTGCGGTCCTGGCCTCCACGCGATCCTCGATTGCCTCGGCGATCGACGGCGTCTTGGCGCAGATCGAATCGATCGGTCTCGCCGTGGGCGCCCAGGTGGTCTTCGGCGAGGGTTACCCCGGCTGGAAGCCGAATCTCGAGTCGCCCATGCTCGGTAAGGCCAAGGAAACCTGGGTGCGCGTGCATGACGAGGAGCCCAGGATCGAGGTCATCCACGCCGGCCTGGAATGTGGCATCATCGGTGAGAAAATTCCGGGGATCGACATGATTTCCCTGGGACCCACGATCGAGAATCCCCACTCGCCGGATGAGCGGGTACACATCGAGAGCGTGGGGCGGTTCTTCACCTTCGTGAAGGCGTTTCTCGAGGCGATGGCGAATGCCTAGGCGCCCGCGCCAGGAGGCCGGCGCCAAGGCCGGCGGCAACGCGGGCGGCAACGCGGGCGGCAACGCGCCCGCCCCTCTTCTGCCGGAGGCCTGGAGGTGGGCCTGGCGGTTGAGGCTTCAGGCCGGATCCTTCGCACGATTCGCCGGCCACAGGACGTGAACGTTCATGGATCTCGGGGCTGCTTCGCGAAGCGCGGCGGCCCCGAGAATCGTCTCGGCCCAGTTGGGCAGAGGGGCCTCCGGCCGCAGCTGCACGATGCTCTCCGGATCCAGACTCGCCAAGCGCCGGCGTAATTCCGAACGTGCCAGCTCGTGATCGCTCCAGATTCCGGCCGGCAGCGCCAGACGCACCATCGGCCGGCAGGGCTGCTCGATATGCAGTAGATCCCCGAGGCGTCCGCGGCCATCCGGCGTAGAAAAGAAGTGCAACAGCAGGAAGCCTTTGGTTTCATTCATCTCGGCAAAGGCCGTCTTCTGCAATGCCCCTGGGTAGATGACGGGGCAGGGCAACCGGGCGCCCTTGGGATCCCGGGCGAGGATCTGATAGCGGTGTATGTGGCCCGAGAGGATGGCGGCGAACGTGGAAGGCAGCAGCGTGGCGGGAATCACGTCGCGCCCGCGGCGGAAGGTGAAGTTGTGTAGGCCCACCAGCGCCCCGGCCACGATCTGGTGCATGCAGAGAAGCCGGATGTCGGCCGGCGCGTGTAGCCATCCGGTCTGACGGACAACCGCCGGGAAGGTCTGCTGGAGGTTCTCATACAGGTAAGGAAACCCGGAGACCGCCACACGGAGGCCCCGGATGTCGAAAGCGAAGGTGTCGGGGCGCCGGAAGATGTGAATGCCCTCATGCTGCCAGAGCACGCCATGGGGCACCTGGCCCCGTTCATGATTGCCCGGCACCCACAGAAAGGGAATCCCCGCTTCGAGCAGTGGGGTGAGCGCGTCGCGTCCCGACTGCGCCACTGCAGCGTTGATGCGGCTGCGACAGTAGAGGTCTCCACCATGGATGACCAGATCCACGCGCTCCCGGATGGCCACCTCCACTGCGCGCCGGTAGGCCCCGAGGAACTCGGGCCATCGCCGCCGCCGTTCGATGCGCGGACGATGCGCGTAGTCGAGGCCGAGATGCGAGTCGGCCATCAGCAGGATGCGGATGCCATCGTCGTTCGGCATGGCTGCGGCTCATTCCTCCTCACACCCAGGGCAAGAGTCGGCGCAGGTGGCGCTCGGTCAACGGACGGTCCCGGCGAATCCACAGCCGCACCGTCAACTCGGCCACATCGAATTGGAGGATGCGCTGGCCACGGGTCGCCGCCGCTTCCTCTAGGTCTCCCGTCTCCTCCTGGTCATCGGCATCCTCAGTGCCTTTCTCATCCCCGGCGGCTTGTCCCTCCCTGCCAATGTCCACGTCCTGCATCGTCTCGGCAAGCCGCTCCCGCCACAATCGGCGGCCCGGCGCTTGCGGTAGTAACTATTGACCCGGTGGCGCAACGAGGTGGCTTTGCCGACATAGAGCACATCACCACTGCCGCTCAAGAAACGGTACACCCCGGGCCGCTCGCTCAGCGCCAGACGCCGTTCCCGCGGCAGGGGATACCAGTAGCGCGTTCCCCGGGCGGGAGGACGGCGTTTCAAGAAGCCGAGGAGGTCATCGAGGGTGGTGACCTTAATGTGGCAAGCTTCTGGTTCATTCCTACCTCGCGCTCTTCAAGGATACGCGACGAGGAGGCCGGGCAACAGAGCCATCCGCTCCGAACCGACCGGGCCGGCCGGGCCAGAGAGCGGTGAAATCGCCGGTCCACAGCAACGGCCCGGTGATTTCTCGCCGGGCCGCTGATGCGGTTGAGGTCAGTAGGGTCTTGGGAGAGAGACTGCCTCATGCCACCGCGCGCCGGGAGGCGCGCGGGAGACATCGTGTGTAGCGTTACTGAACGTTCTCAGCCGTCGAGACATTCGGCTGCCCCTGGTGGTTGGTGTCCAGGTGAAACGCAACCATCTGGTCGAGCGTATCGCTCGGAATCTCGACTAGCTCGGCCCGCATCGGAATGATGTCGTTGCCTCGCTTGGCCGTGAAACGGATCTTCTTGCCCGGCTTGAACTCGGACTTCATGAAGGCGTCGAGCTGGTCGCGGTACTGGGGCGCTGCGCTGATGCCGTTGACGGAGGTGATGACATCACCAGCCTGCAACCCCGCCGCGGCCGCCGGGCTGGCGGCATGCACGCGGGTGACGGTCGGCCCGGCGTCACAGCCGGCCAGATCCATCTCGACACCGAACCAGCCGTGCGCCTTGTAGTAATCCCGAATCTTTGCCGAGCATGTGCTCGCGTCGAGCTCACAGAAGTCCGCAGCGGCCTTCTGCATCTGCGTACAGACCGAAGGGCAGGCAGCGGCCTTCTGCATCTGCGTACAGACCGAAGGGCAGGCGGCGGCCTTCTGCATCTGCGTACAGGTCGAAGGGCAGGCGGCGGCTTTCTGCACACTGGTGCAACTCGAGGCGCAATCCTTGTACGCACTGGCCGACTTCGCGGAGCCGCAGGATCCGGCCTGGGCGATCGGAGCCGTCAGTAGCGCGGCGAAACCCAGGGCTGCCAGGACGAACAGGGCGTTCTTGCGGAGCGTCATGTTTGTATCCTCCTCCATGCCCATGTGGGCAATGCGTCGAACTAGGTGACTCGATCTCGATGCGTTGTCCGGGTACACAGGGCCGGAACGCCGTGGGTTCCGTGGTAAGTGGCGTGGATCGAACAATCGTAACGTCTCACCGGATTTCAGTCACTTCCGTCAGGAAGCGGCGGGAGTTTGC
>CAZNJE010000066.1:0-24354 GCA_964573295.1 uncultured bacterium
GCGTACCCCCCGAGCGTACCCCCCGAGCGTACCCCGCCCCGAGCGCACCCTCCGAGCGGAGTGCCGTCCCCCCAGCTGGACGTGCAGATGAGCCGATGTGGTAGAATCGGAGCATGCGATATCCCTCGCTCAGAAGTCTGTGCCTTAGGCTGTGCCTTGCGCTTCTGGCCACTGTCACCGGGCTGGCCGGACTTGCCCACGCGGCGGTCTACGACTACACCGCCCTGCCCGATTCGAGCGACACCTTCACGACCGCCCTCTTCCGTCTTCACGTGCCCGACGGCGGCCCGCCGGTACGCGGCGTCTACTTCTACGTCAATCCCTACAACAGCGACTCGCGCTACATCGTCTACGATGCCGCCTTCCAGGCGCTAGCCGGCAGCGTGGACTTCGCGCTGATGGGTGCGCGCATGGACGACATGCACATGGACTCGGGGATCGGGGATGCATTGATCGAAGCCCTCGATGCCTTCGCCGCGGCGAGCGGGCGCGAAGAGCTTCATCACGCTCCGCTTTTTTTCGACGGCTATTCCTGGGGCGGGCAGTGGTCGTATCACTTCACCAAGTGGCGACCCGAGCGGGTGGTGGGATTCATGACCCAGAAGGGCGGCTATCACGAAACCGATCCGGCCGGTGAGGCGATCTACGTGCCCGGCTACCTCTTCATCGGCGAGTTCGATCTGGACTACCGCATCGAGAACCTGACCGGCATCTTCGAGGAGCACCGCCCGCTGGGCGCCCGCTGGGCGCTGGCCATGCACCCCGGCGCCGCGCACGAACGGATCAACGACCGCATGCTCTTAGACGACTACTTCTACGCGGCCGTCGACGGCCGCCTGCCCGAATCGTTCGAGCCAGGCGAGCCGGTCCCCTTGCGCACGATGGTTGAACAGACCAGCTACCTGGGCAATCGCGAGACCCACGAGATCGGCTACTTCCCCTGCTACAACGCCGACCCGGATCTGGCCAGCTGGTGCCCGCGGCGCTCGAGCGCGTTTCTCTGGCAGGCCTTCGTCTCCGGCGGCGCCGTGACCGATACGATTCCCTGCGACCCGGCCAACGTCTGGGATCCGGCCAGGCCGGCCGATCCATGGGATGCCCTGATCGACGACGGCGATGCGGGATGGGTCAGGAACGGCGGCGAGGCGCTGGCACCCACCCTCCGCGCCTGGCCCAATCCCACCCGGGGGACGACCGCCCTCTGGCTCGACGGGTCACTCGGGGCGGCGACTCGCCGCCTGGAGGCCATCGTGGTCTGGAATGTCTCTGGCCGGGTGGTCCGCAGCTGGCAGGTGCCGGCGTCGCTGTCCGAGGGCCGGCCGGGCAACCAACCCGGCCCGGTGTTGACGTGGGACGGCCGGGATGATCACGGAATCCAAGTGCCGGCGGGCGTCTACTTCCTCGGGACCGTCACGGATGCTGGCACGGAAGCAGGCCCCATACGGCGTCCGGTAGCGGTGCGGATCTTGCGCTGATCTAGGCCCTGATGTCGCTGCTCGTCACGGGTCTGAGATCGCAGCCATTCGAATCGGAGGTAGCCTCCGGCACTTGATGTTTCCACATGGACATGATCGGATACTGCCCATGCGATACGTGGACGACGAAAGCACCATTGCTCTCGAGGAGCTTCGCCAGATGGCCGCAGAGAGCTTCGGCGATCTGGTCAAGGCTGTCGCGGACATTGAGAGGGAGTGCATGCTGGTTGATGCAGAATTGCACGCCGATCAGGAAGCAGAGCTCATCGGATCAGGGTCCCGCCAAGAAAGTTTGTGGGGCATTAACCTCTATCCCAGTCTTGGTGAGGAGGATTGGATCGAGTTCGATTCCATGATCAACTTGCGCCCGTCTTTCGGCAACACCTCGAGGAGTGTGGACGATCCCCAGACCCGAGATCGAATCCGATCTCTCGTTGAACGATGGGTGCGGAGATGAAACACAAGGAGCTGGCAGCAGGACGGTGGTGGCGCATGTCCATCTGTGAGCAGATGGGCAACATCGGCAGTGAGGTGAGCCGATCGCTCAAGTGGAAAGACCGCGATCCCGCCATCTTTCGCAAAGCCCTGGAAAGATGTCTCGAGCTCTTCGACCTCACGCTGTCCGACCCTCGGCATCGAGAATCGAAAGCACGATTGCGAGAGATCGCGCGTGCCCGAGAGGTCTACTTGGACTACCTGGTCGGTCCGAACGCCTACGCTTCGACCGAGGCATCGCTTCAACGCTACTTCGATATCTTTGCGCAGGGGGCCGCGCGAGCACGTGGGCTCTAACGGCTGCGCGCGATCCGGAACCCGATCCGCTCGTTGGTGACCGCCGGCGCGTGCGCCTGGCCGCGGTAGGCGCAGCGCATCATCTCGTCCTCGACCAGGTACCAGGAGCTGCCGCGCAGGACCTTCTCGGTGGCGCCGGGATCCCCCTCGGGATCGGTGACCGGGTCGAGACCAAGGCCGCACTCGAAGCCGTCGTGGCACCACTCCCACACATTGCCGGCCAGGTCGTAGAAGCCTCCGGCGAGCGTCGGCCCGGTCGGCCCGGTCGGCCCGGTCGGCCCGGTCGGCCTGGTCGGCCTGGTCGGCCCGGTCAGCGTGGTCGGCCCGGTCAGCGCCGCTGGGGATCCGCCTCGATCGATCGCCGGCGCCGCGGGGTAGCTGCCCACCGCCGTCGTCCAGCCCACCTGGCACTCCCAGTAGTTGGCGCGCGAGCAATCCGGAAGGTCGTCGCCCCACGGGAAGAGGCGGTCGTCGTCGTAGCGGGCGGCGTATTCCCATTCGGCATCGGTGGGTAGGCGGTAGCCGGGGGCATCGTAGATCGAGGCCTCGGCCGGGGTCCAGGTGGCGTGGTCGTAGCTGTCCTGCAATCCATCGTATCGGTTGAGCCAGTCGCAGAAGGCCGCCGCCCCGTACCAGCTCACCTCTTTGACCGGGTGGTCGGGGAGGGTGTCGCCCGCGGCGGCGCGCAGGCTGAAGACACCCTCTGCGAAGGCCAGCTCGCAGCCGGTCGCATCCAGATCGAGCAGTTCGACTTGGGCGCCACCGGTGGTATCGAGCACCGCGGTATCGGTGACGAGCACGTAGCCGTGATTGTGCGCCCACTGGACGCGTTCCAGGTACTGTCGGTTCGTGATCTCGTAGGCGCCCAGCGCCAGGCCGCGGCTCAAGGTCACCTCGTGTTCCTCGTTTCCGCAGAAGGAGGCGCCGTCGCCCATGATGAAGCTGCCGGCCGGGAGCGTTTGGAGCTGGATAGGGGTGGGATCGACCAGCGGGGTGGCGCCCACCGCCGGTGCGCTGATTTCGGACCACACCAAATCTTGGTCGGCCTGCTTGGCCCAACGCACGGCGAAGGAGTAACGCCGGTTGCCCTCGAGCGCGGTGATCGTCACCGTCTCGGGCGTGCCGGGCGATCCGGGATCCGGAAGATTCGGCACTTCGGTGGCCAGCTCCCAGGATTGTTCATCGAGCGAGCCGGTGGTGTAGCGCGCCTGGTATTCGACGGGGTATTCCTCACCGCCCGGCTCGCCGGGAGCGGTCCAGGAAAGCGTGATCTGTGTGTCGCCGGTGACCTGAGCCGCCAAGTCCGTGATGGCCGCGGGCGGGATGGTGTCGGGCGCCACCATCGTGCTTTCGGAGACGATGTTCGAGAGGTCCGACCAGTTCGGGATCTCGTCGCGCACCCGCAGGGCGAAGTAGTAGAGGTTCTCGGACTCGAGGCCGGTGACCGTGAAGTCTTCGGTGACCCCAGGCGAGGAGGGCGCGGGCTCACCACTCGCCGTATCGGCCGCGGCGAACCAGTCGAGATCGTCTCCGGGCGTGGTGGAGTAACGGACGTCATACCCGGAAGCGGTACCCGCCTCCCCGCCGTCGTCACCGGGCGCGGTCCAGACGAGGGTGATCGAGTCGTGCGTGCGCTCGGCGACCATGACGTCGGTGGGCGCGGCCGGCGCGATCGTGTCGGGCGGCGTGGTGGCGGCGACGACATTCGAGAGCTCGGAGTCGTTGGGCCGCTCATCCGCGACGATCAGCCCGAAGTAGTAGGTCGTATCGGGCAAGAGGCCTTCGACCGTGAACTGCTCCGCGGCGCCCGCCTCGGCCGGAGCGGGCACGCCCGTGACGCTGGTCGCTCCAGCCCACCAGGTGGAGTCACTCCCTTCGGTGAAGGCATAACGAAGATCGTAGGAGGACGCCTGTCCCTCCGTGCCGTCGTCGCCGGTTGCGGTCCAGGTCAGGGTCGCGGCGGCATTGGTGACCGATGACACCGCCAGGTTCGTGATCGGATCGGGAGGCACGATGTCCAGGTCACCGATCTCGGTGGTGACGCTGACGACATTGGACATCTCGCCGAGGTTGCGGCCGTCTCCGGCCCGGATGGCGACATGGTACTCGGTGTAGGGCTCGAGGCCCGCAATCACGGCCGAGTCGGCCCGGCCCGCCGGCGAGGGCACCGGCTGGGGATCGGCCAGCGTGGCGGCATGGAAGACGCTGTCGGCGAGGGGTTGGGTGGAGTAGCGCAGCTCATACTCGGTCGCGGTCCCGTCGTCGCCGTCATTGCCCGGCGCGGTCCAGGTCAGGCTGATCGAGTCTTCGGTGACCTCGTAAGCGGTGAGATCATCGATCTTAGCCGGTGGTGTGGAGTCGGGCGTGATGCGCTCGTCTTCGGCGCATCCCAGGTAGCCGATGAGCAGCGCAATCACGATGGCGGCCCACCGCGCTGGAAGAGAGCCGGCCGCACGGAAGCGCGGCGCGTAGCCTCGCCTGGATTGCTTCGAAGACGATGTGCTGGATCGATCTGCCGGTCGCATGGTCATTGCCTCGCTGTTTGCATCTCCGGCGCAGGCTAGGGCGTCACCGTCCGCGCGATCCGGAAGCCGGCCAGAAAGCTGGGATACGCCGGCGCGGTGAAGTCGCTGCGCGCGGCCAGCCGGTACATCTCGCTCTCGCTGCTCCAGGAACCGCCGCGCAGCACGCGCCGGTCGCCCATGGTAGCCCCGGTGGGATCGGTCACCGAGCCTGAGCCCAGGTCGCACTTCCACAGATCGTGGCACCACTCCCACAGGTTGCCCGTCAGGTCGTAGACAGGCTGTTCGTGCTCGATCTGCGCGCCGTCCGGATAGGAACCCACCGGGGCGGTCCACTGCAGGCACCAGTCGTTCGAGACCATCACGTTCGACAGCTCGCAGGTGGGCTCTGCGCGGCCCCATGGATAGATGCCGTCGTGGTTGTACTGCGCCACGTGCTCCCACTCGGCGTCGGTGGGCAAGCGGTAGCCCTCGGTTTGATAGATCGTGCGGCCATTGACGACCTCCCAGGTGCTGGGATCGTACGCCGGGGCCAGGCCGCGCGACAGACTGAGCCAGTTGCAGTAGCTCACCGCCCCGTACCAGGTCACCCGTTTGATCGGGTGATCGGTGGGGTCGTAGCCGCCTGGATAGGCATTGGCCAGCGCGAAGGAGGATTGCCGCAGGCTGAAGAGCTCGGTCTCGTGATCGAAGGTGATCTCGCAATCATCGGTGGTCATGTCCATCAAGAGGCGTCCGCTCCCGGCGGCATCCTTGACCCGGGTGCCGTCGACCAGGATCAGTCCCGCCTCGTAGGCCCACTGTACCATCGCCTGGTACTCACCGTTCGTGATCTCGTACCGGCCGATGTAGATCTCGCGCGTCAAGGTGACCTCGTGCTCGTCATCGCCGCAGGGCGCGGTCCCATCGCCCATTCGGAAGGTCCCCGCCGGGACGAAGACATAGGCCGGCACCTGCAGGTTCTGCCCCAGGGTGCGCGCCAGCGCCACGTTCGAGATGGCCGAGGTGTTGCCGGCATCATCCACCGACTGGATGGCGAAGTGATAGGTCGTGCCGGGCACGAGACCCTCGATCGTCATCGACTGCCGGGTACCGCCCTCGGCGGGATCGGGCGCGTCGCCGGTGCGCTGCGATTGCTCCCACTGCAGGAGAACCTGATCCCAGGTCGAGTAGCGCACGTCGTAGGCCGCCACGGTGCCATCACGGCCGTCATCGCCCGGGGCGGTCCACTCGAGCACGGCCGATGTGGAATCCACCGCGGTCATGACGAGGTCGGCGATCCGAGCCGGCGGCGTGATGTCCTCCGTGCTGCCGGCGCCGTCCTCGGCCAGGACCACGGGGTCGGATTCGAGGTGGCGCGAAGATGGCTCGATCTCGGCTTCCAGCCGCGACGGATCGAAAGACCAGTCGCCGGCGAGCTGGCGGGTGAGCTGCCATTGCCAGAGGTTGGTCGAGGTGACCCCCTCGAACCGGGTGATGAGCTCGGGCGAGAGCGCGCTGCCCGCGCCGTTGTGGATGCTGGTCGTGAATGTCGGGCGAAGGGTGAGTTGTACGACCAGATCATGGTCGACGTCATAGCTGAGGCTGTAGGCGGGATCCTCGGTTGCAACATCCCACAGGTCGTACCACTCGCGTCCGCGCAGGTGGCGGGCGCCCAATTCCAGAGCCGCGATCTGCGCGAGATGAATCTCGGCATCGACCGGACCGCTCGACTGGACGGTCAGCTCGGCCGTCAGGCCTACCGACACATCGACCTGCAACGGCAGGTTGCCTTCGTTGTCGAGGCCGAAAGCGTTGTAGGCGAGAGGATCGAAAAGCGTGATCTCCCGCGTGAAAGTCAGCGAGTCGCTGGTGACCACCCGCAGGGAAGACTCCCAATCGAGATCGCCTTTGATGAAGCTGTAGGTTTCGGCCAGGCCCAGATCGATGATGTAGGCGCAGTAGAGGTCGAGCCGGGGCGAGAATTGAAATCGCGCGCTCGGGATCGTGACCTCCAAGCGAGCGCCGCTTTCGGCCAGGATCGTATCGGCCAGCACCACGTCCGTGAAATCGAGGCCCGAGGATGAGATGGCCAGACCGGGCAAGGCTGAGTTGTCAAAGGTCGTGCGGTCGGCGGAGTAGGCGTTCTGCAACGTCAAGAGCTGTTGCCAGAGGATCTGCCCATTGAGCACCGCATCGTTCAGCGACGCTTCGGTGGTGGTCATCTCATAGGTCCAGGTGCTGGGGTCTTCCTCGAGTTCTCCGGGCGTCTCGGTGAGATCCAGGGCGGTGACCTCCCGCAGCAGCGCGCCGACGGCACGGCCGATGAGGATTGTGCCCACGCCGATCTCGAGCGAGTCGGTGCCGACTGACTCGAGGGTGATCGAGTCTTCGGTGATTCCGAGGACGGTGGTGTTGCTGGCGTAGTCGATCGCGAAGAGGTTGGTCTCGAGGAGAAACTGCTCCGCGTCGGACTCGGCCTGCGTTGCCGAGTCGCCCCCGCAACCGGCCAGGGCGCCCAGACCGGCGAGGGTCATGAGAAGCGCGACCGTCAGCCCGCGTGTGGGCCTCGAGGTGAGCATGGGGCATCTCCCGTCTGGGGCGGCCGTGGTGTTAAACTGCGCAACATGTATCCGCAGCATGGGTTACGTATTCTTACTCTTCAAGAATCAATTGGTTCCCGGCGGGAGTGAACCCGGTACCGCTTCCGGTACCGCTCCGTGCGCGTTTTCTGCCGCCGCTTTCGGCACCGCTCCCTGCGCCTGCCCCCGCGCATCCTCCGGCGGAGCGAAGAGCGCCACCTCCATGCCGACGAAGGACCTCTCCCCCAGTCGCCGCCACCTCCGGCCGAGCTCGGCCTCGATCAGCCGGTCGGGGTCGAGATACCAGCCGCGGTAATCGACGAGCCAGATCCGGCTGCATTCGCGCAAGCGCGGCTCGAGGTAGGTCTGTAGCCGCTCGGGGGAGGTCGGCGCCGCCCAGGGGATTCGGTCCAGCTCGACCCCACCCTCGAAGTAGCGCCGGAAGGGTTTCTCCAATGTGTAGATCATGACGCAGTCTCCGGCGTCGAACCGCTCATTGACGTAGGCGGCCGCGCGGCGTGCGTCGGGCTTCCAGTAGCGCGGATTCTCGTAGTGGTTCCACAGGGAATAGCCGGAGGCCAGGAGCACGAGCGCCAGGGCCGCGACCTGCGCGGGCCGGCGCAAGCCCTGGAGGCCGTGAGCGAGGATCAGAACATAGGCCGGAAAGGCCACGGCGGCGTAGCGCGGATTGAAGACCTTGATGTTGGCGATCGCCAACAGGGTCGTGATGCCGAGCGGAACGAGGAGCCACAGGGAGAAGAAGAGCTTGCCGCCCACCGGTCCCCGCAGGCGCCACCACCCGCGCAGGAAGAGGGCGCCGTAGAGCAGGGCCACGGGAACGAAGTACCACAGGTGCGGGCGCAACAGCTCCATACTGAGCGAGCGGTTCATCTCGTCGAGCGAGGGGCCCACCGTGAAGCCCACGCTGTAGACCGAGAGTGCGAACGGGAGCGCGAGCGGGTGGAAATTGATGTGACGAAGGGTGCCGCCGGCGACCAGGCCGGCGCCTTCGTTGGCCACGCTCTGCGCATGAAGCCACCACGGCAGCAGCAAGACCATCGCCACGACGTTCACGGCCACGAACGCGGCGAGCAACCGGCGCCGCGCGAAGAGCAGATAGGCCCCTTGCGCGGCAATCAAGAACGCGCCGGCCAGGTTGCTCAACACGAGCCCCATCGACATCAAGCCCACCCCCAGCCAGTGCTTCCAGGTGGTGGGACCCTCCAGGACCCGCAGGAACAGAAGCTGTGCGGCAGCGGTCATGCCGATCAACAGGGCGTAGTTGCGCACCTCCTGCGAATACCAGACGTGGAAGGGCGAGATCGCCAGCAGCAGGGCTCCGAGCAACGCGACCTGGCCTCCGGCGAGTCGCCGGGTGAGCACGTACACGAAGGGAATCGTGGCCACCCCGATCACGGCCGAGAGACAACGGGTCCAGGCATCGGCCATGCCGTACCAGATGCTCCAGAACTGCAGCAGCACCGAGTGCAGCGGGCCGTGCAGGAAGTACTTCATGCCGCTCTCGACCTGCGTGACCATCGCGATCGACATGACCTCGTCGGTCCACAGACTCTGCTGCCCGATCTTGTAGAGGCGCAACAGGGCAGCCAGAATCAGGATGCCCGCGAGCACCCAGCGATCCCGGGAAGTGGCGGCTCCGGCCCGGCCGGCGGCGTCAGGGGTGTGGTTCACCGAACGCTCCCGTACTTGCGGTTGAGACCTGCGGATGCGACATCGAACCGCCGGCATCTTCGGGGGATCGGCGCCGGAAGTCAATAGACCCCCGCCCCCATGGGTTGGTGAGCCCTAGCGTTTTGCGAACGTGTTTCTCAGACTGATGTTACTCGCATCGACTACATCTTCCCGCATGGACGCCTACGGTGGCGGCGCTCGGGCGGGTCGCTTCCCAGGGCACCGCGCAGGCATCGGCCATCGGGAGTGACGGCCGGGGAACGGTCTGGGACCTTTCCAAGAGAGCCAACGAGGGGAGTCGTGGTGACGATGAAGACCATGCGAGAGAAGTGGTGGCTGATGCTGATCCTCGCCACCCTGGGGCCGACGACCTCCGCCTCGGAGGTGCTCGAACTGGAGATCATGTCCTACAACATCTACTGGGGTGGGCAGGACCACTATCCGGCCCAGCCTCGGGAAGATCGGTGGTTCGACGTGATCGTTCGCGAGGCCCCCGATCTGATCTGTCTGCAGGAGTGCAATGGGTGGCTGCCGCAGGACGATGATCTGCTGAGTCACTACGTGGACATGCTCAACGCAGCATTGCCCAATTTACCTCCCTACCATGGCGTCGTGGCGGATACACGATCGCTCTTCGACATGGTCCTCATCACCCAATACCCGATTCTCGAGTGGGAGAACATCCACAGCGTGTGCGTGCAGGGGGAGGACATTTGGTTCCGTCACGCCTGTCTTTACGCGGCGCTCGATCTCCACGGCGAACGCCACCACGTCTTCAACTGCCATTTCATGTCCGGGTGGGAGCACCGTGAGGAGCGTGAGGCTGAAGCCCGAGCCCTGATGCAGCTCATCGCCGAACTCCCGCCGGGCGAGATGGTCTGGGTGGCCGGCGACTTCAACAGCTACTCGCCCGTCGATTGTGATCCGCAGAGCCCCACGCAGCCGGCCTACACCGGAAGCTCGGGGCCAGCCGAGATGGTGGGGTGGGAGCCGGTGCTCTACCTGCTCGAGGCGGGATTCGTGGATGACTTTCGCGAGCGGCACCCGCTCGAGCTGGGGTATACCAAGGAGACCTACGAGTTCTTCGTATTCTACGCCGAGCCCGTCAGCCGAATCGACTTCACCTTTCACGCGCCCTGGACCCACTGGTCCGTCGAAGAGGCATATGTGCTCGATGATGATCTTGCCAACCTGGGATCGGACCACTACCCGGTCTTGACCCGCTACACCCGCCCCGCGGCGGCGGAGGTGTGCGAGTTCAACCCGCCGACGGGTCCCGGGGCGCCGCGTTGTCTTCCCAATCCCGTCCTCGACAGGGCATTGCTTCGCTGCCCGGCGCCCGGCGCGGCGCCGGTCGTCCTCGACATTCTGACCGTCGAAGGCCGCCGGGTGCGCAGCCTCACCCACCGGACCGGGACGAGCGGGGATGTATCGATCTGGTGGGATGGAACCGACACGTTCGGCCGGCGTGCTCCCGCCGGGACCTACTACGTCCGTCCGCGAGGCGCGGCGACCTCCACGCGGCTGCTGTTGCTCGCGCCGTAGACAGGGTGACGCCCGCTGGCCGGGGGCCAGCGGGGCGCCGTCAGCAGGCGTCTGCCGGGTACGCGCGATCGGCCAGACATTGCCGGTCATGCACCGCTGGCCAGGCATTGCCTCCCGGGTGACTCCGGCTCTTCCTTCGCGCCTTGAAACCGCAGGCACACCTTCGTGCCCAGTCCCTCCTCGCTCTCCAGCCATAGCTCGCCGCCGCTCTGCTCAGTGAGATCCTTGCAGATCGCCAGACCAAACCCGGTGCCGCGTTCGTTGCGGGTGCCCGGCGTGGACACGCCCGGTCCGGACTGGAACAGGCGCTGCTGCACGCCGGGATCGATTCCTTGGCCATCGTCTCGGATCGTAAGCGTCACGTCCCCGTTCTGACGCGTGGTCTCGACGAAGACATGTCCCCCCGCCGGCGTGAACTTGATGGCATTGGTGACGATCTGGCGAAGCGAGGTCTGAAGCATGTCGGCATCGGTCAGAACGTGAATGCCACGCGGAATGTCGGCCTCCAACTGGATCGACTTGCGCTTCGCCATGGGGGCCAGAAGGCCCAGGCACTCGTCGACGGCGAAGGAGAGCTCGATCATCTGGCAACGACACTCGAACCCGCCGCGCTGGCATCGAGACCACAACATCAGTTCCTCGAGTAACGCGCGTGTGTTGGCGGCGTCCTCTGCCAGCTCCGCCAGCTCCGGCCGATCCGGCGCCTTCGGCCGATTCGCTGCTTCCGCTTGATCCAATACCTCCGGTAGCGCGAAGGGGCCTTCAACGCCCCGCGGCTCGCCATACGCGGTCCCGTTCCCCGGATGGCCTTCGACCAGCTCGCGCAGACGGTCACTCAAGCTCGCCACCGAGCCATGGACATCGCGGGCGATGATGCCGATGAGCTTCTCCTGCGTGGCGTTGACAGCCTCCAGCTCCCGCTTCCGCTCCGACCGGCGTAGTTCCTCCGTGGCCTTGCGGCGCCCGTCAGCTTCCTTCCGCAGTCGATGACAACCGGTTAGGAAGAACAGGCGGGCATTGATTGCCGCGGCCACCTGCTGGATGCACCGGCGCTGGATGTACGGCATCTGCCGCGGGGTCTCGAAGTAGAGTTCGAGGACGCCGAAAAGGGTTTTGTCCGACAGTCGCAGCGGCTGGCCGTAGTAGGCACGGAATCCGGCCACCCTGTCCGGACTTCTCTCCCAGCTCGGATCCTTCTGCGCATCCTCGATCGCGAACGGGCGGCCGGTGTCGACAACCGGCCGGCAGAAGGCCGGCATGTCCGGGCCAAATGGAAGTCGCTCCCCGCGACGCAGCCGGGGAGCGAACGTGGTGGCGAGCGCGGGTGTCGACAGCAAGATCTCAGTCGTCTGGTGATGGACGCGACGGATACAGGCGCCGTCGGCCGCGAGCATGCCGGCCAAGGTGTCGAGCAACGCCTGCCAGTCTTCGAGCAGATCCGGCGAGAGCGCAATGTCCGCGCGGGGCTCGATGATGGGACTGGCTCGTCCTTGGGGTTTCGGAAGAGATGGGGTCGTGTACATGGTCTATCTCCTTGGATCGGGGGGCGGGCCCAAGCCCGGCCCCGATGACGATGGACGACGATCTATCCGGGCGGCGCCCCGGCATTCGGGGCATCGCTTGTGGGGTATCTGTTCGGCGGAATTGCGATAATGATTATCGGAATTAGGCTTCTTTCACGCGGGGCGTTGGAGGATTTGAGCCAGTTGGGCCGAAACGCCTTTTCTGCTGCGAGGTAGAGCTCGCCGGATCTTGTTCGGCCGGTTCGCGCACGCCTGCCGTACGCGCAGCGCATGGGGGGCGAGATCAGAGCGGGCCTCTCGCTGAGAGACCCGGCCCCCAAGAGGAGACCGTCAGGGAAGTCTCAGGATTCGAATGGCCGCCGGTGTGTCGCCACACGCTCCAGCAACAAGATCCACGGTACCGGCCGCCGCCGTGGGCGATCCCCCGGTCCGGCGATCGGCCACCCCCCAGTAGATCCCGGCGGGCAGAGGACGTCCGCGCGCGTCGGTGCCGTTCCAATCGAAGTGATGCGTTCCCGGCGCGAGATCGCCGCGCCACAGCGTCGACAGCCGGCGACCGTTGGCGTCGTGGATCGAAAGATCGACCCGTTCGGTGGACGCCAGCACCAGACATAGTGTCGTCCGGGATCGGCTGGGGTTGGGGTGCGCGGCGAGTTGGAGAATCACCGGTCCGTGGCCCGCAAGACCGCCGCCGCCCTCCTCGCCCGCTCCCGGGACAGTCGAGACCGGTTGCCACTCGTAGGCGCCCACATCCACCCGTCCTTCACGAAGGCGCGTCTCCCCGGCCAGATCCAGCGGCGGAAGGCGCCAGGGCGCCGCATCCGGCGGGCCGGCATTGATGCAGGGCGAGCCTTCCAGCAACGCGAACGGGTGGGGACCGTTGTCGGCGAAGATCGGGTCGAGGTCGAAATTGCCCTCGCCCGCGTACCCGCCTTCGATGTTGTTGTGGATCACGTAGTAGAGCTTGGGCTCGAGAATCTGGCCGTCCAAGAAGTAGTTCGAGCTGTTCGCGCGCAAGATGCAGCCTACCGGCTTCGATTTCGAGATGTGGTTGTGGATGGTGCCGGCCTCATCGAAGATGTCGGGGTTGAGCACGTGATTGTCAACGATCGTGCAGGCGGCGATGAGCGGATAGGCATCCACACAGTAGACGGCCGAGCCGCTCACGAATGCGTGATTGTCGTGCATCAGGCATCCCGCGAAGGTGGGCGCCGCGAAGTTGGCGCAATAGGCGACCGCGCCGTAGTCGGCCACGTTGTGCCGGAAGATGCAGTTGTCGGCGCGCAGTTTGGAGAACCCGGTCAGGTGGAGCGCGGCGCCGCGGCTTCCGTCTCCGGCCGCCTTACAGTACTCCACCACGCAGTAGCTCAGGCGTGAGCTGTCGCCGGTGGCCGGGGTCTGCTCGAAACGGATGCCGCGCCAGCTTCCGGCCATGGTCGAGTCCACGGCGAAGAGTTCGGGCGCACGACTCGTGAATCGAATGGGCTCGAGCGGCATCCCGACGGCGGTGAGCGTTCCCTGAACGGAGAGCGCATAGGGACCGTCGAAGAGCACCTGCACCGCCGGCAAGATCTCGAGTTCAGCGCCGGCCGGGACGAGGATGTCGCCGGTCACGTGCACCGTGTCGGCATCCCAAACGGTGCGGCCATCGAGCCGCCCGGATGCGCGAGCACAGGATGCCGCGCTGATGGCGGCCTCCTCGGAGTCATCGGCCTCCTCGGACTCGTCGGCGCCGGCCGTGACAGCCGATGTGCGAAGAGGCTGGTGGAACCTCGCTGGCATGTCACCAGCCAACAGCGGGGGCGGCGAGCTTCGCAGCGGGCCGCCGGTTTGTGCCAACGCGCGGCGAAGAGTCCCGGGGAAGGTCTGGCAGCCATAGGCTTCGGCCGGCGATCCCGGGAGGGGGCGGAAGTCGCCGTTCTCGGGATCGGTCAGCAGGGGGTCGTCGCCCACGATGTTCTCATGGGGAGGGTTCCCGGCCTCCGGCCAGGGCTCGGGCGCGACTCAGCCGTACTCGCAGAGCAATGAGTAGTGGGCCATCGGATCTGCGTTGCGCGCAGCATCGGTGTGGTAGGTCCAGTTCCGACGAATCTCGGGCGTCCCGTAGAATCCCATCTGCACGCTGAAGGAGATGTTGGTGCCGGTGGGCAGCCAGTCGTTGGAGTACCCGTTCGTGTACAGGTAGTCGTAGCCGGTATCGATGGCATTGACCACGATGTTGCGCTCGATCGTGATGCCGTCGCCGGCTCCTTGCAGGCGGACGCCGTAGTCGTGCGGCCCGTAGAAGGTGACGTAGCGCACGCTGCCGGTGGGGATGACGTGGTAGAGGTCGTTGTTCATGCCCCGGTAGCGCACGTTGCCGCCGACGATGACGCAGTCCTCGATTACCAGCTCGTTGTCGCAGTAGGAAAGGCAGATCTGCTCGCCCTGCAGATCCAGGATCGCTCCGTTGCCGGCGATGAAGACGTCTTGCCCCGGCTCGCCCTCGAGGGTCCAGGTGAGCGGGCTGAAGATCGGGCCGATCAGTAGCCCGCCCGTGTAGGTCTGCCCGGTTTCGAGTTCGATGTACTTGTCATAGCCGTAGGCCGGCTGCGCGAGCTCGAAGGCCTCGCGCAGCGTGGGGCCGGCCATCGAAGCCGGTGTGGCGACGATGGTCAGGAAAGTCCCGACCAGGATGGTGTGTTGCGGCCAACTTGGCCGCCGCAGCGAACTGAAGCGCACTCAAACCCCCACGGATGCAGCCTTTTCATGGATATGGTCGCTGGCTCTCCGGCGCGCGGCAACTCCATTCCGTGGGGCAACCCCACTCAGTGGTGCCACCCCGTCCTGTGGGACCGCCCCATCCCGTGGGACCGCCCCATCCCAGGGGTGCCACCCCGTCCGCCTGCCGGAGGCGCAACCGTAATTGTACCACGCCTACTTCGAGTAGAACTCGACGACCTGGGGGATCTCGCAGATCACCGGGATGTCGTCGCGGCTTGGCACGTCGGTGAGCGAGGCCGAGAAGTCCTTCTTCGACCGGGTCAAATAACTGACCGGGGCGCCGATAGTTGCGACCTCCCAGGCTTCGACGACTTGTGGGATGCGGCGGCTGCGCGGGCGGACACGGAACCACTGACCGACTCGAACCTGGTAGGAGGGGATGTCCACCCGCCGGCCGTCGACCTCGATGTGACCGTGTCCCACGAGTTGGCGGGCGGCGTAGATGGTTTGGGCCATTCCCGCGCGCAGCACCAACGCGTCGAGACGGGTCTCGAGCTGCTGGGCCAACCGGTCGACCGTGTTGCCCGATTGCTTGGCGGAGCGCTTCACGTAGATCCGCAGCTGACGCTCACTGACGTTGTACTGCATGCGCAGGCGCTGCTTCTCCCGCAGTTGCTGCTGGTAGACCGAGGTGCGGCGGGCGCGCCGCTGGCCGTGCTCACCGGGCGGGTACGGCTTCTTCTCCATGATGCGCTGCGCCTTGGGCGTGAGCGCGATGCCCAGCCGGCGCGACAGACGGACCTTTGGGCCGTTGTATTTCATGCGTGCGTCCTCATGCTATTCGCGGGTGTCCGGAACCCTTGCATCCAGCACCCAATCATTGTCTATAAAAACTCTAGACTATAAAAAGCACCAGGCTGGTTGTCAAGCTCCGAACTCCGAGCTCCGAGTCCCGAGCTCCGAGCTCCGAGCTCCGAGTCCCGAGCTCCGAGCTCCGAGTCCCGAGCTCCGAGCTCCGAGTCCCGAGCTCCGAGTCCCGAGTTCCAAGTCCCGAGCCCCAGCCTCGCACCCTTGAGGATCCGCGATCCGAGACACCCGCAAGAGGTCCCGGCAGGCGCCCACCAACCCCCTGTGTCACGCACCGGAAGCGCTGCGCCAGACGCGCCCAGAGACAGCACTTGACAATGGATCGGCCGAGGGAGTACGCACCTGGGAGCAGTAGGAGGTCGACCATGCGTATTCGGCTCTATGTCACCGGCGGGACATTTGACAAGGAATATAATGAGATCAGCGGCGAGTTGTTCTTCAAAGACAGCCACGTCCGCGAGATGCTCAAGCTCGGCCGGTGCAATCTCGATGTCCACATTCGCACCCTCATGATGATCGACAGCACCGAGATGACCGACGTGGACCGCGAGCTGATTCGCAAGGCCTGCGCCGAGAGCTCGGACGATCACATCGTCATCACCCACGGCACCGACACCATGTCCGAGACCGCCCGTTTCCTGGGCGAATCGGTGGAGGGCAAGACCATCGTCTTGACCGGTGCCCTCGTGCCCTACACGTTCGGAAGCTCCGACGGGCTCTTCAACCTCGGCAGCGCGCTGGCCTTCGCCCAGACGCTTCCGTCCGGGGTCTACGTGGCCATGAACGGCCGCATCTTCGATTGGAACAACGTGCGGAAGAACCGCGCCTCCGGTTTCTTCGAGGAGCTCGAAGGTGAGGTCCAATCCGCGAAAGGCCCTGGGCGATGAAGCCACCGGAAAGCCCGCCTCCGTCGTCCGAACCGGATCGGTCCGCGACTGACGCGCCTCCCGCGCGCCGCTACGCCGACGCCGAAGCCGGCAACCGCCGGCACTGGGACGAGCTGGCCCCCGTCCACGTGGAGTCCTACGTGATCGATCCGCTGCTGTCGGGCCGGCCCGTTGTCGACGAGATCCAGATCGCCGAGATGGGGCCGGTTGCCGGCAAGAGCCTTCTGCATCTGCAATGCCACATCGGAACCGACACGCTTTCCTGGGGCCTCTTGGGCGCGCGTCCGACCGGCATCGACATCTCGCCGGTCTCGCTGGAGCATGCCCGTGAGCTGGCGCGCAAGACCGGCGCCGAAGCCCGGTTCATCGAATCGAGTCTCTACGATCTGCCCGCGAAGCTCGAGGAACGCTTCGACATCGTCTATACGTCGGTCGGCGTGCTGTGCTGGCTATCGGATCTCTCGGCCTGGGCGCGGCTGATCCGCTCCTATCTGAAGCCGGACGGGTTCTTCTACATCATGGAAACGCATCCGGTCCTCATGGTCTTTGACGACGAGGTTCCCGAAACCCGCTTGCGTTATCCGTACTTCCACCGGCCGGAGCCGGTGTGCTGGGCGGGGCAGAACCCCGACTACGCCGACCCGGGCTACCTCGTGAAGGAACCTTCCTACGAGTGGCAATGGAGCCTGTCGGACATCCTGAATGCCCTACTGGACGCCGGCCTGAGAATCGAGTTCCTGCGCGAGCACGACCGCCTGCACTATCCCGCCCTGCCCGGCATGATCCAGGAAGGCCGTTGGTGGCGTCTCCCGCCCGAAACCCATGGCTGTCTACCCCTGGCGTTCAGTCTGAAGGCCAGGCCTGGCATCGCCAAGTGACGTTCTGACAAGTCTCTGTGCCGCGGGGCCTCAATTCGGCCCCTGGGGGATCCTATCTCTCACTTAGCCAACCCGAAGCGCCGATAGAAAAGGGGGACGAATAGGGGTCCGCGGGGACCTCCCCTTGCCCGCGCTGGCGAAACTGGGAAGGCGCGGGCGAGCGGTGCGCGAGCGAAGGAGCGAGGCGGCCATGTCCAACGATGCGAAACAGACCGGTGGACAGGACTCCGAACGCCGGCCACCCGGTGTGATCGAAGAGATCCTGGCTGAGGCTCAAGAAGACCGTAACTCGCGGGACGAGCGGGTGGCGGCAGCCGATGCTCGCGTGCTGCGGCCGCGGCGCCGGGGCTTGACGGCCACGCAGTGGCTCGTGATGCTCCTACCCGTGTTGGTGTTGCTGACCGCGGGCAACGTGATCCTGGCGCGGAAGGTGCCTGAGCTCTTCTCCGCCGATGATGAAGAGGCCCGGGCGCGCCTGGACATCTATCTGGCCGCGACCGCCATCGCCACCTATGAGGACGTCCACGAGGAGCTGCCCGCATCCCTCGAAGAGCTGGGGCTGGACCTGCCCGACCTCAGTTATGAGCCTCAAGGTGCCGGATTTCGTCTGATCGCGCACGCCGGTTTGCGCCGGCTCGTCTACTGTCAAGGAGACGATCTCTCCGCCTACGCGCCTCGACCCGACGTGAATGGCAACCTCGCCCTGGATCCGAACCAAACCGTGGAGACAAATCAATGAACCAGCGCGGTTTCACACTTGTCGAGCTGATGGTCGTCCTCGTGGTCATGGGCATCCTGGCCAACATCGCGATCCCGGTCTATCACAATGCGAAAGATCATGCCGACGCGGCCAGCATGCTCGCGGACTTCCACACCATCAAATCCGCGGCCTTCGACTGCTTCTCCGCCACCAACGAGTTTCCGCGGACCGCAGGGTGGGGGCGCATACCCCGCGAGATGGAAGGTCGCCTTCCGCGCGACTTCGACTTCCGCTACAAGGACAACACGTACCGGTGGTGGCGGATCAGTCTTGGCCGGGGCATCGCGGCCCGCCTGCCGTTCCAGCACATCCTGGTCTTCCAGGTACGCGGGTCCGATCCGGATGTCCTGGAGTCGCTCAAGGGGATCTACCAGGGGCAGTACGCCTTCGCGACCCGGAACATGGTGACGATCTACATCATGGTCTAGCCGCAATGGTTGCGCACTCTGGCGATCGGGCCCTCGGCAGTCAGTGACCCCCGGAATCATTGGCACAACCGGGCTTCCTTTCTGAGCAAGGCTTGTTGCCTCAATTGAGCTCGCTGGTCCGGCAGCACCTGTCAAAGGACGCTGCCTCCGCGTGTCACCACAGGCACGAGGCCCGCCACGCGCCAATGAGACGCTCGCGAGACGTCTGTACAATATCCTGCAACCTGCTGGTTGGAAGACCCGTAGGCAAGTTCATCGGCCAGGATGGGTTGTCGTTCGTGATCTTCGTGCCTATGCTTGACGCTGGAGATACGATCCACACCTCCAAGACCCCCCCACACAGATTCTGGCCGCGTAGTTCTCAGTGATGACATCGAGCGCTGCTCGCGCGCCGCGGCCGACGGATCCAATCAACGGTTGGTAAGAACCGGTGCCGCAGGTTTGCCCGTTCGCAAGAGAAGGCGGGATGCCACCGGTGTGCCCAAGATGCGTTTTCGTATCCCCTCACCGGATGACGTTTGGAAATCGGGCAAGAGCCATGTGGGGGAGGAGGTGATGCCTTGAACGAATCGCGCGACTCGTCCAGTCCCTTGTGATGTCCGTACTACCCTCGCGCCAACGCGGCGCCGGGCATCATGGGCCGGACGCGGACGAGCCAGCCACGACACTCGCCATATCGAAACGTCCAGGTCATCCCACACCTCTCGCGCAAGCCGCGCGGGGGCGCAGACACCGCGACTACACGCGCCGCGGGTGGGATGGAGCAACCACGGAGGCTTGTGATGAGAACAGGGTTTGTGTTGTTGGCCGCCCTATTGGTGGCGGCGACATCCGGCGCGATGGCCAAGGGAGCCGGCACCAGCCCGGCCACCCAGCACGTGCCGGGTACCGAAAACGATCGCGTCGTTCACGATGCGCCGTTCGAGTTCTTTCGCCAGGATACGGTCTACTTCGGCGGAGATGACGGCACCGGCTACGCCTATGAGGATGGCGTCTGGGATTTCGAAGGTACCGGAGGGGCCGGAGACTTCCAGGGGTGGACCAGCATCGATGTTACCGCGGATCCGGGTGTCTTCTTCTACCGGGTCACGGAGGAGGACTTCCACACCGATCCCTGCAACCCGATGTTTCCGGCACCCTCGACCGGACAGATCTGGTGCGGGATTCACGAGGAGGTGGCCAACGGATACGACTACATCAGCGGGATCGGCTACAAGAACTACATGTGCCAGAGCGCCTACTCGCCGGAGTTTGCCGCGGGTGACATGACGATCAGTTTCGACTACTTCCAGGATTCCGAGGAAGACTTCGACTACACCTTCCTCTATGTGCTGTGCTACGACGCGAGCGGCGAGTTGCTCGAGGACGGCGAGATCGAACTGGATCGCCTCGATGGCCTGATCGGTTCGCCCGAAACACCCGAGACCTGGACCGGGAGCCTGGAGGCCGGCGACCTCCCCAACGGGACGGCCACGGTGCGCTTCGAGTTCCGGTTCGAGGCCGACGGTGGTTGGTCGGATGAAGATGGCCTCTACGACTGCGCCTGCGGCCCCTTTGCGGCAGACAACGTGAGTCTGACGGTAGGCACGCAGACGCATGTGGCCGGCTTCGAGGAAGACGCCGACGGCTACACCTTCGACAAGTGCGACGGCATCGGCACCTTCATGGGCCTGGTCGACGAGGCGACCTACTCGCAGTGGCTCGACTTCGTGGGCCTGGCCTGCAACTGCACGCTCGACGGGTGGGCGCTGGAGTTCAACGACGAAGAGGGCAGCCAGTACACGATTCCGGGGCACATGGCCGGTCAGCGTGAGCAGGCCTTCTCCAGCATCGTGGATCGCGGGGATTACCTGCCGCCGGCCTACAACACCACGCTGGTGGAGTGGGACAACTACGTCTATCTGCGCCAGGCCTGGGGTGGCCATTACCGGCCCGGCTATGTCTACTATCCGTATACCAGCGAGGTGAATCCGGTACCGCACTGGTCACCGCGCCAGGGGCAGGACACCCACTACTACACGGGTGACAACCCAGCCTGCTACCTCAACACCGCCAACCTCACGACATTGGACGGCGAAGGCGGCACGCCCATGCCGAACGAGTGGGAACAGATGCGCTTCGTCTATGAGATCTACAACTCGTGCGAAGCGTTCGGCATCCCCTCGACCATCTGCGTGGAGGAAGGCAACACCAAGGGGTCCCCGGTCATCGACAACGTGCGGGTGATGCTCAGTGGTGCGGCCGATGCGCCCGCGATTTCACTCGACACCGGAAACTGGTGGCACGATGGCTTTGGGCAGAACTACGCGACCTACCTCGAGCCGTCGGATGTGGGCAACGCCAACATCACGCGGGACCTGAGCCCGACGAATGAGGACATCATCCTCAACAATGACTGGCATGGCGATTCCGCGGTGGTCATCGGCCCCGCGGTGTCGTCCGAGGAAGGCCGTTGGCTGACCGAACTGTGCGTCAAGGTCCATCCCGGACCGCGCCAGCAGCTGATCCCCGAGTACCAAGCCTGGAAGAGCCGGCTGACCGGCGATCCGGAGATGGACTTCGTGTGCGTCTTGATGGACTCGCTCGAAATTCCGCAAGGCGCCTACAAGAACAAGTTCGCCTCCTACTTCCACGAGGATGACCCCGGCTTCAATCCGGCCTTCGAGGATCTGACCGAGGAACAGGAGATCCTACCCGACCTGGTCTGGACCCCGGGAACCGAGGTCGAATACTACTACCGTTCCTTCTGGTACAACGGTGGAGCTCCGGCGGCGGAATACTACGAGTATCCGGAGGGGCGCTCCGAGTTCACCATTCTGCCGGATATGGAGGTGATCGAGGGCACGGACAGCTACGGTCAAGAACTCTACGAGGTCGTATGGCCCAGCGTGCTCTACATCGATGCCTACAACCGGGGTGGTGAGTACTACGTCAATCCCATGCTCGAGCAGCTCGGGTTGGAGCATGACAAGTACGACTACCTGGATGCGTCGTCGAACTGGCATACGCCGCTGGCTCGCAGTTTCGGCGGCGATACGTACAATCCGGGCGGCTATGGCAACAACGGGCTGACGGCCGAGCAGATGCTGGGCTACCGCTTGATCCTTTGCAACACGGGAGTCTTTGGTGGCGGCACGATGGAGTACAAGGACTGGCCGCTCTTCGAGGCCTGGTTGACCTCGACCGCCTGTGGCGTGGCCGACATCCGCCGCGGCATCATCTTCGACGGGGATGAGATCGCCGGCATCATGAACGACTTCACGCCTACCGGCCGCAACTTCCTCAACAACACCTTGGGCGCCACGGTTGTTTGGGAATCCTACCGCGACTACGTCAACGACTGGGAGTTCTGCATCTTCCTGGAGCCCGACGCGGGCTCGGTGTTCGAGGTCGAGGAGCACGAGCTCACCCTTTACGGCAACGGGTGTCCGAACACCTACAACTTCCACGTGCTTGGGGTTCAGGCCGGGGTGCCCGGGGCGCAGGGCAACTACCTGTTCAACGATGTCGAGTTTGCGCAGATCGTTCGCGACCACAGCGATGCCGGGCGGGACATGCGCTCGATCGTCGACGGGTTCAGCCTGCACCACCTGAGCTACTTCCAGGCCGGGGAGGATTGTCCCTCCGACAGCAGTTCGGTGGTCGAGGCCGCGTCGGCCATGGTGGGCGCGATGCTCGAGTGGCTCACCGATCCCACCCAGCCATGGGAGACCTGGCGCTATCCCTGCACGAATCTGGACGTGGATGAAGATGAGGAGAACCACATGAGCGGTCCGGCGAACTTCCTGTTCGCCAGCCGCCCGAACCCATTCCACCACACCGCGACGCTCCGCTTCGCGCTTGCGCAGCGGGGCCATGTGGACATCGGCATCTACGACGTGTCCGGACGTCTGGTCCGCAGCGTCGTCAGCGGCACGATGGACGCGGGTGAGAGTTCGGTCGTGTGGGATGGCACCGATAACACCGGCGCCCGCGTGGGCGGCGGTGTCTACTGGATGCAGATGTCTACCCAGGACGGCTTTTCTTCGGGCAAGAAGATGGTGGCCTTGAGGTAGCCGCTGCGCACCGAGTTCGTCCGGGCGATCCCGGGCGGACGTGTTTGATCCACCGTGCGAAGGCCGGGGCCCCGGGCTCCGGCCTTCGCACGGTGAATCGTACTTTGCGTGAGCCGGTGGCTTGGGCCTCTTGTGAGCAGGCGCCTGGGCCAGACTGGAGACCGGCCCGGTCCTTTTCCTTCGTCACCGGTGGATCGGGGAGTAGAATGCTCCCCGATGTCGACCCCCGTACCCATCCAGCCGCGGCGCGGTTCACCCGCCCGCTACTCTCCCGGCCGCGGACACGCGGTGCTGTCGGTCTACGCCACCTCGTTTCTGATGGGCGCGATCAGCATGACGCTCCCGGCTTCCAGCGTCGTCCTGCGCGGATCCCTGGGCATCGGCGACACGCTCTACGGTGCGCTCTTTCTGACCATCTACGGCATCGGCATGGTCGTCTCGCTGTCGAACTCCTGGATCCTGCAGCGGTGGAGTTTGAGACGACTCTTCTTGACCGGGCTGGGGCTTCAGGTGCTGACGCTGCTGTTCCTATCGATCAGCCCCTCGGTGGGGGCCTGGGCGGCGGGCCGGACTGGATTCGAGGCCATCGGCGTGCCGGTAACCGAGCACGCCTTCAGCCTGGCCGGGTATGTGGTGCTCGTGGTAGGGGCGGGGCTGTTTGGGATCGGGGCGGGAGCGTCGGGGATCACCATCAATACCGCGGCCGTGGAGATCTTCCCGCGAACGCGCAGCGGAGCCCTCGCGGCGCTGCACGGCTCGTTGGGTGTGGGGGCCGCGCTCTGGCCCATGGTGGTCGCCGGGCTGGCGCGAACGGGTTTGTGGCAATTGGCCCCCCTGCTGCTCGCGGCGCTCGTGGGGGCCCTTACCTGGTGGTCCCGGCGCCGGCCGATCATCGGTCTCAACCATGAACTCGTGGCGGACCACGGACGCCGCGATGTGCCGCGCCGTCTCTGGTTCTGGTCGCTGTCGATCCTGCTCTACGGCGCGGCCGAAAGCACGCTCACGGCCTGGGTGGTCGTCTACCTCACGGAGGATCGGGGCGCCTCGATGGCCGTGGGCGCCGGCGCGCTGACCGCTTTCTGGCTCTCGCAGACCGCCGGACGCTTTGCCATGACGCTGCTGACCCGCCGGGTGCATCCCGGGCGCATCGCGCCGGTCCTGATCGTGGCCATGATCGCGGTCTACCCGCTGGTGGCCTCCTGCCCCGGAGATGCCCGCGCCTACGGAGTCTATGCCCTGGCCGGCCTGGCATGTTCGGGCGTCTTTCCACTCTTGCTCGGTCTTGCCGCGGAAGAGACGCCGCGCCGGGCGCCCCTGGTGACGGCTCTCTTCTCGGCGGCGGTGGTGTTCGGCCTGGCCATAGGGGCTTTTGGCCTGGGGGCGCTGCGCGCCGCGCTGCCGTTGGGAAGCCTGTACCTGGCCACCGGCGGCGCGTGCGTCCTGCTTCTGTTGCTCGTCCTGGGGCTATTGCGCGGACACCGGGGAAGCGACTGATCGCGCGGATCGCACGGAGAGTACGCCAGGTCAGCTGCCGGGCTAGCTCTTCACCGCCCGTTCGGGCGACCCGCAGCGGATGAAGCGAGTTGCAGGCCACGAGCGGCGTGGCAAGCGGGCCGGCTTCTCTATTCCACCGGCTTTGGTCAGCCTGCATGTGCCGTGGCGGGTG
>CAZNJE010000067.1:0-24335 GCA_964573295.1 uncultured bacterium
GCCACGCTTTCGGCGAAGCCGTAGGGCCAGTTACGCAGGCTTGCCGAAACCACACAATCGCTGCGGGTGCGAGGCTGCGCTCCCAGCACGTGCTCCGATCCGTATCCCATGCATCGACCCGTCACTCGGACGCTCTGGCCGACCAGTTCAGGGGCGGACAAAAGGTCTCTCACCTTGACCAGCGGGGTCTCGGACATTTGTTTCGAAGCAGGAATGCTCATCGGCACATCGGGTGTCTTACCCTCGGGCGATTTCGTCTCCTGCTTCGACGAACAACCGGTCAAGAAACCCAGCGCAACCAGTATCACGATCCATCGCATCATCGCTGACCTCCCACTCTTTGCTTGGCCGCCAGCACCCGTTCAAGTGTCTTGATCTGGGCCCTGGTAAGGGACGGACGTCCGGGGGTCTCCATGTCCGAGATGCCTACGAATGACCCCGGGCCACCCGCGCTTTTCAGTCCCTTCCCTCCGATCGTGATGTACATGATGGCCTGCAAGTCGCTATAGGCCCCTCCGAACAACTCTTCCCACGTTGGGTCAGGGTCGGCCAACCAGGAAGACTCCATGGAGAGATAGGGGTAGTCGGGAGCGAAGAAGGACGTGAGATCTTCGTCGGATCCGAGGCGGTACAACATGTCGTAGTACGGCTGGTAACTCTGCGGATCGGAGTAGAGGTTGGCCAGGAAGAAGTAATCTCCCTGCGCCACGCTGCTCTTCATGGCATAGCCTTCGAAACTCTCGCCCGTTGCGTAGGAATCTTCGGTGAACGTCCCATTGGGTGTGATCGGTCCCATGTAAGGAGCGTAGATATTGCCGTCCGGTTCAAGCACCAGCAGATCGATGTCCACGCCGTATGGGATGGCCTCTTCGGACCAAACCAGGAACGTTTCCAGAGAAGATTCGCCTGGGTCCTGCGTGGGCGTTGTTTGTGCATCCGAGAGCCAGTCGACGAGGAAGGAGGTCCAGGCCTGGCTAGGATACAGCGCCTGATACGACTCGAAAGATGTGCCCCCCCCTGATCCTAGTTGGTCGCTTGCACCGCCGCTTGGCATCAGAATGTGCATCCCCGTCGAGCGACTGACATCCGGCTCCTGACCATAGCCCCCGCCCCCTCCATTCTGGAACTGATTGGCGACCCGAAATCCACTGGTGGCTTTCGTGATCACCGCATCGATCTGGGAGTGAAGCTCGGTGTCGGAGGTTCCCTGCTTGAGCAGGGTGAGGAAGTCGACCAAATCCTTCAACTGCTTGTAACTGTACGCTTGGGCATTGCCCGCCGCCTGGCCGATCGCGGTTGAGAGCACGCTCAAGTCGGTCTTGAGCTTGGTGGCCAAAACCTCCAGGGCCGCGTCAAACTCCTCGAATCTGGCCATTTCGTAGGCGGACTTCGTCGTTGAGCTCCTGCCTCCGGCGTAGGACTGGTGGAACTCGTCTACGAAGAGCTGGGCAATCGTGCTGGTCGAAGCCGTCTTGTTTTGCTGGATACCATCGACGATCTGCGTATAGGGGTTGCCAGCGCCCGGAACCACTTCTTCCGAGAAGACCACATACTCCGCCAAGCCTTCCATCGACACCATCGTCTCATAGGCGCCCATCAGGCACATGTCGAAATCGACGATGTCAATGGGACCGAGCTCCGTCAACGCCTGTGTGAGCTGACTCAACGTCATCAGATCATGGCCGCCCTGCGTCTGGTCCTCGATCAGGCCGACGTAGCCTCCTCCATGATTCCACAGGACCAGGGCATAGCGCTCAGCGGGATGGTTCTGCATTGCCCAGCTGACGAAATCGGTAAGCTCGCTGGGATCGGCCATGTTTCGCGTACCCAGGTCCTGGGCGGTGCCGTTGACGCCCGACCGGCCCGTATCCTCTCCCGTGATCACGTAGCGGAAGGTGTTCCAGTTGGGGAGATTGAGACAGTCGAGGCCACATCCGGCTTGCTGGAGATAGCTCTGGCTGAACTCCATCTCAACCACGACCTTGACGTCCGGGTCCGTGCCAGCCGCTTCCATTTCGTCGACATCTTGGAGCCCGGCAACGGCCAGGGAGTTGTCGGCCGCAAGATAGACCATGAAGGTCCATTTCGGCAGCCCAGATGCGGTTCCCGTGGCTGTGAAGGTCACCGGACTGCCCGACAGACCGGCCGCAACCGCTTGAAGGGTATTCGTTCCCGGCGTCGGCCCCAACGTCCAGCTGCCCACGGCGGCGATTCCCTGCGAATTCGATACTGCGGTCGTGCCGGCGACGCTTCCCCCTCCCGAGGTGACCGTGAAAGCCACCGACTGACCGCCGTAGGGGTTCCCGTCTTGATCCTTGATGAGCACCGAGGGTGCAACGGTCACGGCCGAACCCGCTGCAGCCGACTGGTTGTTCCCGGCATGCATCTCCATGGTTGTAGGGGTGGCACTGTTGACATCAGGCTCAGTGCTCTCATCCTCGCTACATCCCGATAGTCCGCCAAGCACGAGTGCTGCGGCCAGCATCACTGTGCTGCTTGCTCTGAGCATTCCAAGCTCTCGCTTCCTGGTCTGAATGGACATACTTCCTCCCAAGGAACAATAGGAACCAGTACAGGAGCTACGGCCAACCAGCCAGAGAACACGCCGCGCAAAACGCTTCGACCTAGAACATTCCTCCAGCCACGATACCCCTCGGGAGAAATGTCCATACATCCGACATCACTTCAGTGGGAGATGGAGCTGTTCGCACGGCGGGTCACGCGGCGCACGGGTTTCAGTGAAGAACCAGCAGCCTTTCGTCCAGCACGAACCGGGCATTCAGTTGGAGACGGCAGAGGTAGACGCCTGACGCGGCCAACATGCCGGATCCGCTGCGCTTCCCATCCCAGAGAACCGTCTGGACCCCGGCCACCTCTTCGGCCTGCAGGAGACGCGCGACCAGGCGACCCTGAAGATCATAGATCGCCAGATCGACTTCGCTGGGTCGCGCGGGCGCGAAGCGGAATGTGGCGCCACCGGTGAGCGGATTGGGACGGATGCTCAGTTCCTCGGCCAGCAGGCCGCTGCCCTCATCCTCGGCGGAGGTCTCCGCGCCCATGCCGGATCCGGTCTCGGCATCGGTCGCCGGCTCCTCCAAGGCACCGCAGCCAGAATCGACGCCCTGCGTCAGGCTGGTAAGGTCGTAGGTGTAGATCGACCGAGGCTCGCAAGTGTGGGAGAAATCGAGCACCGGTCCGGTGAGATCGAACGATCCGGCCGGCTCCGGCTCGGTCATCCCATCGGCGAAGCGCCAGACCTCGGCCATGTAGGCGGAGGGCATCGGGGCCGGGAGCTCGAGCTGGAGGTGGACCTGGTTGGTGCGCAGGCCCTTGTTGACGAGCACGATGGCCGCGCTGGGCTCGGTGGGATCCGCGGGGTCGTCGTCGCGTCCGCCCCCGCTCGCCAGCGGCCTGCGCTGGCGGTCCACGGTGACCAGCACATCGATCTCGGGATGGTCCGAGCGGGCGCGAATGACCTCGCTCCGCTTCGCATCGATCAGCATCTTCATCGCGTAGCCGACCGGCTTGATCGCGTAGTTCTCCTCGGGGCCGTAGATGAGCCCCTTACGGTGGTGATCGTCATCCATGGTCGTGAAGAAGTGGACCGCCGTGGCGTACCCGGTCCCGATCGTGTGGCAGACGACGCCGGCCCACCACAGGGCGCCGTAGAAGGTGTTGACCTGGTAGGGAGAGCTGTCGGCCCCGCTGCAGATGTTCGTCTGATCGATGACGATCGCCTCGAGCGTATCGGAGTCGCTGTCGTAGGTGGCGATGATCTCGTGGGCGAGTTCGATCTCCCGGCCGAAACGGTGGTGGTCGAGCAGACTGCGCCAGTTCCACAGGTGGAAGTTGATGCCGTCGATGTCGGCGTCGTAGAGCTCGTAGCACTGACGGGCCCACTCGATGCCAAACTCTCCTCCGGCCCAGACCTCGCTGAAGTTCGAGGAGCCGGGCACCAGAACCTTCGCCTGCGATACCAGGGAATCGGGATGGCCATTCTTGCGCGCGCCCAGCACCTGGGCCAGGCGGGCGTAGTCGGAGGAGGTGTAGCCTCTCATGTTCGGCTCGTCGAGCGGCGTGAAGAAGACCTGTCCACGCCCCTGCTGGGCGTTGTGGTGGATGAGGTAGGCCTCCAGCAACTCTGCCAACTCCTCCTGATCCTGCGGGTCGACCAGATGGCCCGGAAGCCACTCGGCCGGCTGAAAGATCGAGGACAGCTCCAGGTGGCAGGGGTCGCCGGCGTAGAGCTCCATCCGGGCGTCGTCGTCCCAGTTGAATCCGGACCAGTCGATGTCGAACGGGTCAGCGTTGTCGTTGGCCGGCTCGCGCCAACGCTGGCCGATGTAGTAGTTGCTGCTCTCCAAGCCCAGGTAGGCGATCCTCTCGATCAACTCGTCCGGCGGGTTTCCGCCGACCAGCCCGCCCAAGATCCCCGCGGGCCCGGCGACGCCGGCCGCGGTCACCTGACTGGCGCCCGCCTCGTGCTCGGGAGAAAACCAGTCGGCCGGGTCGATCACGAAGTCGCTCGGGATGCCGTCGACCCAGAAGGCGACCTTGTTGCCGCTGCCGGGATCGGGAAACTCGACCCACCAGAATCCGCTCTCGGGCGCGGCGATCGAATCGCTGGCGAAGGGATAGAAGGCGTGCGCGCCGGGGAAGGGCAGTTCCAGGCCGGTGACGCGCGTGCCGTGCGGGTCGTAGAGCACCAGCGAGTCGGCGTAGCTCGCCACGGGACGCCGGGCGTGGATCGAGAAGCCGGGTGTCCCTTCGGGGACGAAGAAGTAGAACCGGTTGAGCGCCGACCAGACATGCATGCTCGTGTGAAACTTCGTGGGCCGGAACACCACGGGCGTGCCGTCGGGCACCTCGACGATGAACTTGCGGTGCGTGAACGGCGCGAAGGTGATCACGTAGTCGCCGTACTCGGGGCCCAGGGTGTAGGTGAAGCTCCCCTGCGCGTCCCCAAAGTCCAGTTCAGTGCGCTCGAGCAGCTCGCCGGTGGGCGACTGGAAGTAGACGAAATTCTTGTTCCAGTCGGTCAGGTAGGTCGGCGAGTAGGAAACCTCGACCTCGAGGTCACTGCCGCGAATGTAGACGGCGCCATCGCGGATCTCACCCAGCAAACGGCCACTGGCGGAGGGGTCGCATACGAGCAGCAAGACAGAGATTAGCAACAGAAAAGAGGTGACCCGTCCCACCTAAGACCTCCACCCCAAACCCGGCTAGCCGATCACTCCACGATCAGCACCTTCGAGGTGTGAATCCGATCTCCGGCGGCCAGCTTCAGGAAGTAGGTCCCCGCCGGCATATCGGCCTGCAGCTTGACGCTGTGCTCACCCGCCGGGTAGGCGCCGGCAACCAAGGTGCTCACGCTCCGGCCGGTGGCATCGACCATTTCGAGGCGGACATCGGCGGGCTCGGCCAACCGGAAGTGAACGGCATCACCGCGGTGAAGCGGCGTACCGGCCCACAGGATACGATCTCCAGCGGGCGTGGGCGCATCGTCCACCCCGGCCGGTTCCGGATCGAGCTGGATGTTGAGTTCGGTCCATCCCGAGGAGGACACGTAGATACTGGTGTACTCGGACTCGTATCCGTCGGCGGTGACGACCACGTTGTAGCTGCCCGCCGGCAGGAAGCGCCAGTACTTCCCGTGGGAGGCCTCGGTGAGCCGCGGGCCGATGTCGGGGTCGTGGTACTGGTTGACGCGGATGTCGGCGATCACCGGCCGGCCGGTCAGCGAATTGGTGACCGTGCCGGTGAGGCCCGGCCCGTCGTGCGCCTTCTCGAGCAGGTAGAACAGGCCTCGTCCGACCCGGTGGGCGACCGTATCGACCATGGCACCGGTCCACCAGAACTGCAGGGAGATCTCCATCAGGAGCGCGCAGCTGCCGGTGTTCTTGTAGACCCAGCACTGCTCCTTCGGCAGCCTGTTGTAGGCGGCGCCGCCGCCGTTGTAATAGCCACCGCTCTCGGTGAGCGTGTTGTAACCCAGCGCCTGGCTGATGGGCTGGTAGATGTCCCCATCGACACTTTCCTGCCAAGTGTCGGGGTCGTACCAGGGCCACCAGATCTTGTTGCCGATGCTGGGCACATCCGGAGAGTGCAGATCCATGAGGATCACCGGGCGCTCGCGCAGGACGAAGTCGCGGGTTACGACAACACAGGCTTCCGAGAACGGATAGGGTCCCTTGTAGCGGGAGCTCTCGTAATTGGTCGAGTCATACGCGGCCCATCTGTAGTCCCAGTTGCGGTTGGGATCGACCCCGTCCTCCGGGAAGGTGTAATAGCCGTTCAGGTCGTTATCGCGGGTGGTCTTGCGGATCCAGTCCCAGTCCTCGAGCCCGGCGTAGACCTTACGGTGGCCGTCGACGTTGATGATGGGAACGAACCAGGTCTCGAGATCATCGATGAGTTCGGTGTAGTAGGAGTTCTGGCCGTAGCCGGTGAGCAGGCGCTCGATCATGTGCATGATCGCCCCAATGCCGTTGAGCTCGTTGGCATGCTGGGCCGCGTGGATGACGACGCGAGCTTCGGCCTCGGCCTCGGAGGCATTGTCGGAGATCTTTGCCGCCCAGATCGGCTCGTTGCCGACACCCGTATAGCCGATGATTTCCCGGTGGAAGATCTCCGGGTACTGCGCCGCGTAGGTGTCGAAGAGGTCCAGCACCTCCTCGTAGGTGAAGTAGCGCGGATCGGGTTCGGTTCGCAGGACCGGCTCGGTCTGCGTGTCCGGATCGATCACGAGTCCCCCGGTGCAGAGGACCAGCCCCGAGACCGCCAAGAGCACAAAGAAGATGGTACGACCACGCATGCATCCCTCCGAAGATCAGCTGTCCGGACCCTACACAAGAGCCGAACCCCGAGAATCATTCCCCAGCCCACACGCGCAGCGCGGGGCGCGCGCGCGAATCCACTCCATTATAGCACATACGGGCATGGGAACGAGGCGATCGGCGCTGCCTCCGGCAGAAAGAGAGGTATCCGAAACCGGGCGGCGTCCTGCCCCTAGTCGGAGGCGGCCAGGCCGAAGCCGCACGGATCCTACTCGATTGCCTGCGAGCCGGTTGCGGAGATGGCTCGTTGCGGAGATGGCTGGATGACGATCGGCATTACAGAGTCAGGTTGAGCGCGGTCACCACGCCCAGGCCCCGGCTGTTCCAGGGATTGAGGCTGCCCCACGAGCGCAGGCCCACGTTCCACTGCACCGGCCCCACGCTCCAGCCCAGCTCGCCCCCCAGGCTGGCCCCGTCGAGCCCGCCCACCGAGAACACGCCCCGGACGATCAGCCAGTCTTGCAGGCGCCGCGCGTACCCGGCGCCCAGTCGCGGAACGCGGCTCGCTCCCAGCCGGTCCTCGGTGGCCACATCGATGCGCACCGAGGCCAGGGCGGCCTCCCCGTGGTGGGCCAGCCCCAACGAGAAACGCGCGGGCAAGTCCACCTGCCACTCTCGCAGCTCGACGGCCACCGTCTCGCTCGTGATGACCGCCTCTCCTTCGTCGCCGATCGTCAGTCCCGACACGTCGAAGGTGTCGAGTCGCTCCTCGACCTGGCCGGTGAAGGTCAGCCGGCCCACGAGATCGGAGACGACCAGAGAAACCGTCCAGGCCTCACCCACCGGTCCCGCGCATCCGAGATCGGCGCCCCATCCCCGGCCGCCCCGGGCCGTCAGACTGCGCACCGAACCGTCCCCGTAGAGCACCTCGTTGGTGGTCGTGATCCCACCTTCCGCATCGAGAATCCGGGCATACTGCCAGCCCTGGAGCAGCTTGAAGGTGAGGCCCACCTGCCAGGGCTGGACCGATTCGCCTCCCCGCCCATCCAAGCCGGTCCCCAGCCATCCACCCAGCCATCCACCCAGCAGCCCCTCCCGGCCCACCAGCTCGCTCAGTTCCAACGCCCCGCACAGACGATACTCGGTCAGTGCGATCCCCTCGCCCGAGGCGCCCTCGACCGAGAAGCTCTCCCCCACCGTGTTGCCATAGAGCATGAGTTCGAGAACTTGCCTGGGGACCGCGATCCGGCCCTGTGCCCGCGTTCGGGTACCGAAGGCCCAGCGCCCCCAGGAGACACCGGCCACGCGCGCCTGCGCATCGCCGCGGACATCGAGCTGGCCGTCCTCGATCGAGTCGAGAATCTCGTCCTTGTCTCCCTCATCCCAGAAGGCGCCGTTGAGGGCCGCGTACTGCCGCATGGTCAGGCTGGAATTGCCCACCCCGGCCGCCACGCTGAAGAGCTCGACCTGTCGCGCCGAAGGCGCTTCGGTGGGGACCTCCGCCGGCGGGGCCGTCCCCAGAAGGGCGGGATTGTAGGCGGCCGCCGCCGGCCCCGAGGCGGCCGGCCCGAAGACGCCATCGATCCCGCAAAGCGCTGCGGCCGAAGCGGCCGGCACCAGAGCGCGCAACCAGGCTTCTCCCGGCGCCGGCCCGCCGGAGCACAACAGAAGCCCCAGAGCAGCAACGACGAGTGCCCGCAGGGTGGCCGGCCCGCCGGGACGCGGGCGCCGGGACTCAGAGCTGATCGGCATGCGTGGCATGGCTTTCCTACTCCCACCGGCAATCGAACGCGACGACACCCCGGATCGTTACGTAGTCGGTGCTCCAGATCTCGACCGGAGAATCCCCCTCTCCCGTCAACTCCACCTCCATGGCGCCGTAGAGCTGCTCGGTCGCGAAGAGCCCGATGTCGCCCTGACACAGCGACAGCCGAACACTGCTTTCCGCGACGGCCGTCACCCGGCCCGTCGCCGGGTCCACCGTCCCCGGTTGGACCATGTCGCCTTCGAGCAGGAGGTCGTCATTCACGAAGAGGGCTCCCTCAGTCCGCGCGAAGTGCAGGCGGATGCGCACGCCGGTGGGGAAATGGTTTGCGACCTGCGCATCGACGATCAGGTTCTCGAGACTCTCATCGATTCGCCGGCGCACATCGTCTTCCAGGTCCACCTCGAAGGGATCGCCCTGATGCTGGGCAACCCCCAGCCGCAGCCGCAGGGGGGCCACTACCTCGATCCGGCCGTCCACATAGTCGCCGGCGCGGACCTGGGCGACAGTCTGCCCATCCCCCAACCGCAGTGTGCCCCCCAGGCGGAGGGAGTCGGGACGAGCCGCCAGCAGAGCGAGCAACTCCGAGTCGAGTTCGTTCACGACCACGTGGGACTCGGCCGGCTGGTCCGGCGCCCCGGGCGCGATCGTGATCGACAGCGGAACGCGGCCGGGCGCGGACGAATCACCGCCACAGATCGACCCGCCAACGCCTTCGATCCAAAAATCCGCGTCTGCGCCGACCTCCAAGCGGTTTCGCAAGAGGAGGGACAGCTCGGCGGCCACGAACTCGATGTCTTCGGTGGCCGCGGGGTAATCGACGGGCACCATCACCGGGTCGGGCGTTACCTCGTAGGCATCGAACATCCCGCGGACGCGATCGAAGCACAGCTCACCGGCGCCGGATGCGGCCCGCACGACTTGCCCCAGCTCGAGCGGACTCGAGCAGGACGTCTCGGGAATGCGCACGGTGAACTCCCATTGGCAGCGACCCTCCTCGGCAGGACCTTCCCTGGCAGGCTCCTCTCCGATGCCGCGATGCCCGGCGCCGATCCCCCCCCCGCCAGCCTCGTCACCGGCCAGAGACAGCCCGGCCAGGTCCAGCTCGTACGAAAGACTGCCGCCGGCGGGCAGCGTCAGGGTGCGCTCGAGCGGCTGTTGCTCTTCGAGAAGGCTCGGGCTCGCGAGGTGGATCTCGATGTCGACGGGCAACTCGTTCTGCAGATCCCAGGCAATCGCACCCGAGGCGATGTCGGCCGACTCGACGCGAATCTCCCCCGGCAACGGAACGTCGATGAGCGCCGAGAAGGTCATCGCGGGCACATCGCCGGTAATCGAGCGGGGCGACAGATCGCCGAAGGCGGCGGCGATCGTGAGCGCATCCTCCCCGCATAGCGTCACCGGCTCACCTTCGCTGCCCGGAGAACCGCCGGTGATCGCAAGAGCGAGTTCGTTGCCGAGCGCGCCGCTGTCGAGGTTGCAGCGGCCCGTCATCGTTGCGCCGGCGGCCAGCAGTGCGCTGGTCTGCCACCGGGCCACCTCGCGAGGCGGCGATTCGGCCAGGTCGAGGAGCGTGACTTGCAGGCCGGCATCACCGCCCAAGGCTATTGGAAGCGCATTGGTGATCGCGAGTTCGATCTCTCCGCCCAACAGCTCGATCTGGTCGTAGCTGGTGAAGGGACCCAGCAACGCCGGCTCGGGCGCGAAGGTGAAGGCCTCGATCACGAGCCCCTCGGACCCGCCGCTGGACCAAGGGCCGGGCGGCAACAGCGAGGCAACGGCATACGACACCGGGGCGATCTGAGGGGCCTCGAACTGGAGATCATCGATCGCGATCTCGCGCGTCTGCGGACCCAACTCGGCCCGAAGACGCTGGTCCACCTCCAGCGGCTCGAGGGATTCGCGGATGCGCAGCGTCAGCGGGCTCGGTTGGGCCGAATCCGCGTAGACCGCTTCGAGCGACTGCGCGAGGTCTTCACCGGTGTAGGACTGAACGGCAAGGGGAACGTTGAGGGTCGTCTCGAAGACCGGCTTCTGAGGGGCCTCGAGCCCGCAACCCGCGAACCCGAGAATGCCGCACGCTAGACCGAGAGCGAGCAAACCGGGCAGCCGCGATGACAGGGCCGGCACGGGCCATGCACAGGCTCGCGCCAGACCGTTGCTCTCGATCTCCCTGGCCGCCAGATGGCCGGCGGCGGCGCGCCGCCCCGTGGTGGCGCCGATACCTGGTCCGCACGTGCCGCGCATCATGCGCTTGCCCGCGCACGGTCCCGCGCACGGTCCGCTGCCACTGTTCCTTCGATCCACCGGGCAAACTCCTGGCCGTTGTCATCCCTGTTCTCCATTGACAGCCAGGGGCAGACAACATGCCAGCGGCCGCCCGAGGGGGCCGGCAAGCCTAATCGATTACATTGGAAGCGTATACGCGCTCGGGGCGTAAACCGGCCTCTGTTCCGGGATGCGCGTTCTGCAGAGATGGGGGCGCAGATGTCGCGTTTTGCCCGAACGCAGCGCACCCGATCGGGGGGTTTCGCCCGGGAGGCCGAATAGGCTAGGATTGTGAGCCTATGATGAGTCAACTGGGCCGGGAGGAGTCCCTCCTGATGACATATGGAGCGGCTCTCGAGCAGATCCACACCATGCTCGAGCCGCTCGAACGAGAGCGAATCCCCATCGAAGAAGCCCTCGGCCGCTTCTCTGCCAGGGATTTGATCGCACCGTTTCAGATTCCCACGTGTCCTCTGTCGCTGCGCGATGGATTCGCTTTGCGCGCGGCCGACACGCAGGGCGCCGGCCTGGATCATCTGAAGCAGTTCCAGGTCGTCGGCCAGTCGTTTCCCGATACGCCGGCCCACGAGGTCCCCGCCATCGGCAGCGGTGAGGCCGTCACCGTCGCCACCGGGGCGCCGATTCCCAGCGGTGCCGACGCCGTGCTGCCCGCCGAGATCGCCAATCAGCGCGGTGACCTGATCTTCGTGAGTCTCCCGATGCGGACCGGGTCCGGGGTGCTGTTGCCGGGCGACGACGTCCGCGACGGTGCGCCGATCGTGACCGAGGGGCGAGCGCTCACACCATCCCAGATGGGTTTGCTGGCGGCCACCGGGCTCTCCCACATCGAAGTCTACCGCCGGCCGCAAGTGGCCGTCATCGCCACCGGGGATGAGATCATCGCCGGCAGCGCGTCGCTCGCGCGGGGACGAACCTCTTCGGGCGTCGTCCCCACGGGCAACGGGCACACGAACAAGCCGCCGAGCAATGCCGTGGCGCTGACCGCCTGGTGCCAGCGCTTCGGCTTGACGTGCAAGACCTGGGTCGCCGGTGACAACCACAAGGCCCTCGGTTACACCCTCTCCCAGGCAATGGCCGAATGCGATGCGGTCATCACCATTGGTGGAACCGGGCCGGGCGTGCGCGACCTCGTGCTGCAGACCCTCGAAGACCAGGGCTGGGAAGCGATCGTACAAGGGGTGCGCTTGCGACCGGGTCGGCGCAGCTGCTTCGGCCTGCTCGCAGATCGGCCGGTCTTCCTGCTGCCCGGAACCCCTACCGCGGCGGAGAGCGCTTTCCTGCTGGTCGCGCTCCCCGGGCTGATGCGGCTCGCCGGATCGGCCGATCCACCCTTCATCGTCGTGCCGGCCCGGCTCACACGCGACCTGAAACGCACCAAGGAAGCCCGGCAATGGGCGCAAGCCGTGCGGGTCCGGTTGTCTCCGGGCACCTTCTTCCTTCAGGCCACGCCGTTGGTGGGACGCGCCATCCAGGAGAAACGCGGGCGGTTGGGCGCGGCGGCGATCTCACACGGCCTGGTTCTGCTGGGCGAGGGAGAAGAATCCGCCCGCGTCGGGGATGTGGTCGGCGTGCTGGTGCTCGAGAGCGGTTGGTCCTAGAGACCGGCCGTTCGATGAGAACGGCCGATCCCCTCCTCGATCGCGGCTACTTCTCGTACTTCGCGAAGAGCTGCCCCCACACCGACTCGCGCTCCCAGCGATCCACCGCCGGCTTGCCCTTGAGGGGGTACCAAACCTTATCGTGATAGGTCTCCGACCCCCAGATGAAGATGCTCACCAGGGGCGTATGGAAGAAGAGCTTCTGCAAGCCCTTGAGCGGTGTGTCGAACCAGAGCAGGCGTCCGATACCGGTCGCCAGATTGACGCCCACATCGAAGTTCCAGCGCTCTTCGGCGATCTCCGTATCGCCGACCACCTCGATGTCGCGCATGTCGCCCACGCCGAGGCCACGCTCGTGCGACAAGGCGATGCACGGCAGCTGGCTGGGATCGAGCCCCATGAGCGTGGCCGCCACCGTGTCGATGGCGACCTGGTCGGCCGATGCCAGGATCACGTGCTTGTCATGTCCTTTGACCGTGCGAGGCCCGGGGCCCGAACCGGCGGTGGTGCCATCCATCGTGGCGAACATGCCGGGGTGGATTTCCTTGCCGATCGTCAGCAGGTCCACCAAGGTCTCGTGAATCCAGGTATGGGTGTAGTGCCGCTTGAAGTTGAGGAGTCCGCCGAACGCGTTCTTGAGCGCCCCGGTGTACTGCGTGTAGGAGTGCGTCTTGACCGTCGGCATCTGAACGATGTTGCGGCCGATGAAGAAGTCGGGGATCCGTACATCGTGCCCGAAGATCTTGGGCAACGCGATCAGCTTGTGCTTCGACTTGAACGGCACCCACTTCATGTGGTCTTCGCGGAAGTTGAAGAGCACCGGAATGTCGAACTTCTTGTAGACCGGTGTGAATTTGAGCTCTTCTTCCCCGCGTTCGGCAATCGTGACGACCGTGTGATTGTGGACGGCCACCAAACGGTCATGGCCGGCATCCTTGAGTCCCAGGATCGTGCCTTCCAGCTGCCAGGGCGTCGTGTTGACCCCGGGCATCACGAAGTGCCAGGTGATGTTATCCTTGAGAATCGTCTCGGCCGAGCTGTCGAGCGCGGTCTTCGCATCGGCGAGCTCGCACAGACGCCGGTAATCCTGCAGTACGGTCTCGGGCTGGGTCCTGAGCACCGCCACCTTCGCCTTTGCCATCGTGCCTTCCTTCCCCAATCCCACCCTTCGTGGCCCGTCACCCCTGGATGCGTGACCCTTTGGCCCATCACATCTCCAGGAAAGATCCTGGAGAATGCATAACCCTACCCTTTACCGCAATCGGCAGATTAGGGTCCAGGCCTGGATGCAACTATGTGGAGATTTTTGGGGCCGAGATGCACGTGTCCCGATCGCCCTCGCCAGGTACCCGCGCGAACTGGCCGAGGAAATCAGCAGGGCCGAACGGGTACTGAGCCTCTAGTCGCCTAAAAAACAATTAGTTGCATGACCCGCCCTGCGCCGGCGACACAACCATGGGGCCCTCCACCGATTGACGAATAGCCTCCCGATCGGCTAAACTATGTCCAGGTGTACCACACACTTGTCCATTCTCGCGCGTTTCCGAAGGGAAGCGACGCGTGGAGTCTGAGCGATAGGCCATCCGGCCATCTGCCATACCGCAGGGTCGACGCCCCAACGGAGGTAAATCAATGAAACGCTTCTGGACGATGTCCGCCTTGCTTTTCACGGGCTTGCTGCTGAGCGGTACCGCCGGCGCAGAGGATCTGCAGCTGGCAACCTACGGGCATCCCGCCTTGGAAGCCATCAATCAAGCCTACGAGAGCAATGAAATCACGCTGGATGAGGCAATGCTCTATCGCCTCTACTTCGTCAAGGATTTCGACAAACTGCCCGGCCAATTCCAGATCGAGGGAGAGCCGGTGAAGAGCGCCACCCCAATTCTCCTGGGCGTCTACGACTACGCCCAGGGCGAAGCCTCTTCGCAGCTGCGCCAGACGGTCGCCAACTACCGGGCCCGTCCCTACAACCTACCGCTGACGCGCGTGACCGAGAACTTCATCATCCACTATACCGATACGGGCTACGACGCCGCGAGCGAAGCCTACGTGGATGTCATCGAGGCCGCCTGCGAGGAGTCGTATCAAACGTTCTTCGTGGATATGACCTGGGACGCCCCTCCCGGTGACGGCTATGCCGGCGGCGGGTTGGACATGATCGACTGCTATATTCACGACTGCGGATCGGGCACCCTCGGCTATGCCGAGCCGGAGAACCCGGTTCCGGGCGGTCCCCCGAACGATCAGACCGGCTACTTCCACGTCGACAACGGCATCGGCAGTGTCGGCACCCGCTCCTGCACCACAACGCATGAGTTCATGCACGTCACGCAGTTCGGCTACAACGCCAGCTTCGCCAACATCTGGTACATGGAAAACTGCGCGATGATCGCCGAGGAGTTCGTCTACGATAATTTCAACGACTACATCGGCTACATCAACGCCTGGTTCGCGCAGCCCCACAAGAGCATCAAGACCTTCAACGGCGTCTACGAGTACGGCGGTGTCGTTTGGCCGATGTACAAGTGGGAGCGCTTCGATGTCGAGGTCATCGAGCTCATCTGGGAAGAGATCAAGTGGGGCACGCTGGTCTGGACCGCCTTCGACGTCGTGCTGGCCGACTACGGCTACACCGGTATCGAGGCCTACATGGAGCTGATGCGCTGGGCCTTCTACACCGGACCGCGCTACGAGGGTACGCACTTCGAAGAGGCCGGCATGTGGAGTGCCGCCTTCTATCCGGATCGCACCTTCTCGACCTACCCGACCGGCGAGCAGCACCCGAGTTCGACGAAGAAGCCCGAGCCCTACGGTACGAGCATTCTGCGCCTCAATCCGGAGGCGGGCAGCTCGGACAACATGCTCGAGCTCACCTTCAACGGCCCCGACTGCACGGCCGGTGTGGACGTGATGGTGAAGTGCGGCGAACTCTATTACGAGTACACGATAGAGCTCAACGCCAGCGGCGACGGCTATATCGAGGTACCCAACTTCGATGAGAGCTGCGACTACGCGTTCGTCATGACCAGCATGAAACGCGAGTGCAATGTCGCCAAGGACTACTACATCATGGCCGACACCTCGGAAGGCGCCGCTTCGGTCCCGGATCAGGGCCCGCGCGTTCGCCTCTACCCGAACTACCCGAATCCGTTCACGACACACACCGAGATCAGCTATGCGCTGAACGCGAATGACGATGTCACGGTGCGGATCTACGACACATCGGGGCGTGTCGTCCGCGACCTGTTCTCGGGCAGCCAGTACGCCGGCAACTATGAGTTGATGTGGAATGGCGACGACAATGCCGGCAACAAGGTAGGTACCGGCGTCTACTTCGCCCGCATCCAGACCGGCGCCGGCGAGCCGATCGTCCGCGAGCTCACCGTCGTCCGGTAACGGCGCGGTGGCGACTGGGACATGACCAGACCTTGATGCGTGTGGGGACCAAGGGATTCGACTCGGTCCCCCTGCGCGACCGGTTGAAAAGGGAAGCCAAGAGCGATGGCGGCGGTGTCCTTCCGGGCACCGCCGCTCGCTATACGCGATACCGGGCCCTTCCGGCCGGATCGTGAAGCTCGACGGCCACCTTCCGGCGTTGCCACCCATAGTAGACCAGCCAGAGAAGCGGGATGTAGGCGACCAGGATGAGGATGAGCAGCAGCATGTGCTCCTTCATCGAACTGACGAAGTACTCGGTCGTCAGCATGGCCCAGGAACTCGTGCTGAGCGAGACGCCGAAGGTCTCGGCCAGACCGGCCAGCAAAACGAGGCTGAACAGGTAGACGTAGTTTCGCAGAAGCCGCCGTCCCATGGCTTCCCGCATGGAAATCTTGAAGGTGGGGTAGAGCAGTTCCGCGATCAGGTCCTCGCGCCAGGGACCGGTCAACCGGCGGCTCTTCTCCATGAGGATCGGCGACAGGAAGTGTGCCTCCAGGATGCGCAAACGCCATCGCCACACATCGTAGAAGCGATAGCGGCGCGACTCGACCGTCAACAGGAACCACAACATGGCGATGTTGATTAGGAAAACGGCGTCAGCAAGCGGATTGCGGAAGGAGAAGGTCATGAGACCCACCGTGGCGATGATGGCCCAGTTCGTCGTCACGTCCATGCGGGTCCGCCAGACGGTGAGCCGGTTCATCTCCCCGCGGTAGAAGTGCGCCATCACCGTGGCATTGGCGTTGGAGGCAAAGGGGTTCTCGAGCGGCGCTTGCTCCGGTGTCCCTTCGCGGGCTTCCTCCCGAAGCGAATGCGCCGCCTGGTCCAGCTTCTCCTCGCTCATGACCGCCTCCGTCCCTGACCGGCCCTCGGGATTCCGAGGGGATCGGCATCCCTGCCGTTCAATCAAACCCCACCGGTGGCCCCCCAAGCTCACTCTCCCATCGTCTGGACTCGCATCTTAGACGGCCTCCGCCGCCGCGGCAAGGCGCGTGCGGCCCTTGCCGTGGACCGGCAACGCGGAGCAATTGCGGAGGTACCCGAATGTATGCGAATCTCTCAAGTCGGCGCTGGCGATCGAGTCGGCGCAGACGAACCGGTCGGCGCAGACGAACCGGTCGGCGCTGGCGATCGAGGCGGCCCGGGCGCCGGTTCACGGATCCCCTTCGATCCCGGACTGAACAGATAGCCCTGGAATCGGCTTCACATCCTGGAGAGACCATGGCCGAAGACCTGATCTACCTGGACTACAACGCCACGACTCCCATCGCGTCGGAGGTCGCCGACGCGATGGAGCCTTTCCTGCGAGGCGGGTTCGGCAACCCATCGAGCACCCACCGGCTGGGGCTCGAAGCGAGGCAGGCGATCGAGGCGGCCCGGGCGCAGGTCGCCTCCCTGCTCGGATGCCATGTCGATGAGATCGTCTTCACCAGCGGCGGCAGCGAATCGAACAACATGGCCATCACCGGCACCGCCTGGACGCTTCGTGACCGCGGCAAGCACATCATCACCTCGTCGGTGGAGCACCCGGCCGTAACGGAAGTGTGCCGATTCCTCGAAGGCGAGGGATACCGGATCACCTATCTGCCGGTGGACGGCACGGGGCTGGTGGACCCGGCCGATCTGGAGCAAGCCCTCACGAGCCAGACCATCCTCGTTACCGTGATGCACGCCAACAACGAAGTCGGCACCTTGCAGCCAATCACCGAGCTGGCCCGCATCGCCCACGCCCGCGGTGTGCGCGTGCACTCGGACGGGGCGCAGTCGGTCGGCAAGGTGCCTACCCGCATGGATGAGCTCGGCGTGGACCTCTTCTCCATCGCCGGACACAAGCTCTACGCACCCAAGGGCATCGGTGCTCTGTACATCCGGCGGGGCACGCGACTGGCGAAGTTCGTGCAGGGGGCCGACCACGAGGCCAATCGCCGCGCGGGCACCGAGAACACGCTCGAGATCGTCGGCCTCGGCAAGGCCGCCGAGATCGCCGCACGCGACCTGGACAAACACCACGCACACATGAAGGCGATGCGCGATCGCCTCCAAGAGGCGCTCGAGACCGAGGCCCCTACCCTGCGCCTCAACGGCCACCCGGAGAAACGGCTCCCCAACACCCTCAGCGTCGCCTTCCCGAGTCTGGAGGCCAACGCAATCCTGGATGAGTTGACCGGTGTGGCCGCCTCGGCCGGCGCCGCCTGCCACGCCGATCAAATCGAGGTGTCTCCAGTCCTGCAGGCGATGGGCGTCCCCCTGCACGAAGCCATGGGCACGATCCGCTTCTCGGTGGGCCGCGAAACCGGGCCCGATCAGATCGATCAGGCCGCCCGGGAGATCGTGGCCGTCGCGCGGCGCCTGGGCCTTCCGGCGCCCGGCGAGGGCGAAGCGGGAGGGGAAGGGGAAGGGGAAGGGGAAGCCGGCGCGGCTGTGGAGATACCGGATGGGGAGATCAAGCTCACCCATTTCACGCACGGTCTAGGCTGCGCGTGCAAGATCCGTCCGCAGACGCTCGAGAAGATCCTTCAGAAGATCCCTACGGTCACGCACCCGGACCTTCTGATCGGCACGGAGTCTTCGGACGATGCGGCCGTCTACCGGATCGGGCCCGACCTGGCCATCGTCGAGACGCTCGACTTCTTCACGCCCATCGTCGACGATGCGCGCGCGTTCGGGGCCATCGCAGCGGCCAATGCGCTGAGTGACATCTATGCCATGGGCGCTCGGCCCATCTTCGCCCTCAACATCGTCGGCTTCCCGGTGCGCCGCCTGCCCACCTCGGTGCTCGAGGACATCCTGGCCGGCGCGGCCGAGGTCGCCGCCGAAGCGGGGATCCCCATCGTGGGCGGCCACTCGGTGGAGGATACGGAACCGAAGTTCGGGTGGGCGGTTACCGGACTGATAGATCCCGAAAAGATATTGGCGAACGACACCGCCCGGCCCGGCGACGTCCTCGTGCTGACCAAGCCGGTGGGCCTGGGCATCCTGGCCACCGCGGCCAAGCGCGGCGTGGCCACGGAAGAAGGTGTCGCCGCCGGCACGCGCACGATGAGGACGCTGAATCGGCAGGCCGCCGAGGTCATGGCGCGCTACGAGGTTCACGCCTGCACCGACATCACCGGCTTCGGCCTGATCGGCCACCTGATGGAGATGACCCGGGGTAGTCGGGTGACGGCCGAGCTGTGGGCCGCTGCGGTGCCTGTACTGGAAGAGGCCCGGCGGTGGGCCACCGCGGGAATCATCCCCGGGGGCACGCGCAACAACTGGGCCCACACCCGGTCACACACGCGGTGGGACGAGCAGATCCCCGAGACCGAGCGGATGATCCTCTGCGATGCCCAAACCTCCGGAGGACTGCTGATCAGTCTGTCCGCCGCACAGGGAGACGGGCTGCTGAGCGACCTTCACGCCGCCGGCGTGCGGGACGCCGCCATCGTGGGACGGATCACGGAGGAAGGAGACGGCACCATCACGGTGCTGCCAGACAAGCCGGGGGGCGAGGTGCGGCCTTGACCTGCCGGTCTGAGACAGAAAGCGCCCCACCCAACGATCCCGTGGGAAACGTCCTCTCTACGCGGGTGAGAACAGCGCCGGCTCGAGTGCCGGTGAGAGGAAACTCTGACATGACCCGATCGAACGACTCGAGGAAGCCGCGGTGGCCGGTCGCCCCGGCCCTGCTGGCTTTTCTGAGCGGCCTCGTGCTGTTTTCTGCCGCGTCGCCGGCGGCGAACGAAGACCACATCACGGCGCGTCACTTCGAGAATCCCGCGCAGGCGGCCTTCACGAATTATGCGCTTCAGCCGGCGCTGGATCGGGAGGAGGCCCGCCTCACGGTGACCGGAACCGTGACCCTGCGCCATCTGCCCGATGTGCCGGCCGACCGCAAAGTGCCCTTTCTATTGCACCGCGATCTTGCGATCGAGGATATCCGTTTCAACCGCGCCACTCTCCGAACTCTTGGTGAGGCAGCCGGGCAGGCCTTGCGCTGGGAAGCGTTCGATGCCTGGGAGCCCACCGATTTCTGGGCGACCCCGAAGTACCCCGAACTCGACGGGCTCGATCACGCCCGGCAGGTTGATCTGTGGATCGACCCGGCCGCGGGGCTGGCGAGCTGGCCCGAAGAGATCACCTTCGACATCGAATACTCCGGCGTGGTGTACGACTCCCTACGGCCACCGCGCGAGAACTACCAGCGCGGTTTCGAGACCACCCGCGGTTTGATCGACCCGCGCGGCGCCTTCCTGTCCAGCGCGACGCTGTGGTACCCGAACCGGTTCGATGAACCGTTCACCTTTCAGCTGGCCGTCAACTGCCCCACCGACTGGATGGCGGTGACCCAGGGGCGTTTGACCATGGCCCGCCAGGCGGCCGGCCGGTACTGGTGGGCCTGCCCCCAACCGATGGATGACATCTACCTGGTCGCCGGCCCCTACCAACTGCGGGAGGAGCAGCACGGGGACATCGCGATCCAGACCTTCACCTACGGCCATGACGATGAGGAGCTGTGCCGGCGCTACATCGACGCCACGCGGGACTATCTGGATCTGTACGAGGAGCTGATCGGCGACTACGCGTTCGACAAGTTCGCCTTGGTCGAGAACTTCTGGCAGACCGGCTACGGCATGCCCTCCTTCACGCTGCTGGGGGACCGCGTCGTTCGCCTGCCGTTCATCGTACGCACCTCGTACGGACACGAGATCCTGCACAACTGGTGGGGCAACGGCGTCTTCGTCGACTACGAGAGCGGCAACTGGTGCGAAGGGCTCACCGTCTACGGCGCCGACTACCTCTACAAGGAACGGGAGAGCGAAGAGGCCGCCCGTGACTACCGTCGCAACCAGCTCCAGGAATACCTGAACTACGTGCGCGACGGGCGCGACTTTCCCTTGACCGCCTTCCGCTCACGTCACGACGCATCCTCGGCCGCGGTGGGCTACGGCAAGGCGATGATGATCTACCACATGCTGCGACAGAACCTGGGGGATGAGGCCTTCTGGAACAGCCTGAACCAGTTCTACGAGGCGTTCCTCTTCCAGCAGGCCAGCTGGGAAGACATCTTGGAGGTCTTCGCCCAGAACGGCGCTCTCGGGATGGGCCTGGAAGCCTTCTACGAGCAGTGGATCAGCCGCTCCGGCGCTCCCAGCCTGACGCTGGCGAAGGCGGACCTGGTCTACGACGACCGCGGCAGCGGCGGCGGCGAGGGCGGCGGTGCCGACTTGAGCTTCCAGATCGACCAGACCGCTCCGTACTACGAGCTGTCGGTCCCCATGCGCGTCACCTTTGCCAACCGCGAGCCCGAGACATGGTTCATCCAGATCGAGGGCGCCCACACGACCGGCCGGCGCCGCTTGCCTGATCGGCCCTTGCTGCTGGAGGTCGATCCGGACTTCGACCTCTTCCGGCGGCTCCATCGGGCCGAGGTACCCGCCGCCCTGGGGCAGCTCTTCGGCGCCGACTCGGGCACGGTCGTGCTAGCCTCGGGCACGGTCGTGCTCGCCTCGGGCACGGCTGCCGCTTACGAGCCGGGCACCGTCAGCGACTCCGGCACAAGCACAACCGCCTCGCCCGCATCGGCCTTCGCCGAGATCGCCGAGCAGGCCAAACGCGCCAAGCCCACGCTCGTCACCGGCGATCAGGACCTCGTGCTGGCGGATCTGCGCGCCGGATCCGCGTGGATCTTCGGGCGGCCGAGCTGGCTGGCGCGGCTGGCCACGCTCTTCCCCGGCACGCTTCAAATCGACGATGACGAGGTCACCCTGCAGGGAGAGAGGTTCGACCTGCGCCGCCACACCCTGGTCTGCAGTTTCCCCAATCCCGCCGCTCCCGAAGAGGCCATCGGCTGGATCACCGGCGGGGACGGCACCGAGTACGCCGCCCTCTGGCGCAAGCTGCCCCACTACGGGAAGTACAGCTACCTGGTCTTCGAGGGATCGCAGAACGTGGCGAAGGGAAGCTGGCAGGTAGAGAACTCGCCCATGAAGGTCGCCTGGGCGCGAGAGGAGTAGGCCATGTCGATGCCAAGCGCACGCACTGGATCATCGCGGGCGTTATCGAGATTGCTATCGAGATTGTTATCGAGAACGTTTTCGAGAACGTCGGGGAGAGCATCCTCCATCGCCTTCCTGCTCGTGCTATGGATCAGCGCGTTGCTCGCATTGCCGGCCGAATCGTTCGCTGCACAGGACCAGGGCGGCGCGCGGGTGCCGGAACCTTTGCCCTGGGGACGGCCGCCGTGCGATGCGTCGGCCCTCGAACGCGACGTTCGCCACTTCGCCAGCGATGCGTTCGCCGGACGCGGCCTGGGCAGCGCCGAGCTCGAGCGCGCGCTGCGCGAGGTTGCCGAACGATTCGCTTCGCTGGGCTTGGAGCCCGCCTTCCCGTCGCGGAGCACCTCCTCAGACCCCTTGGCCGGGTACCTCCAGCCGTTCACCGCAGCGGACTCGATCCCGACGCACAACGTAGGCGCCATCCTGCGAGGTCGGGGCGCCCCGCAGCGTGAAACCGTCATCGTGGGCGCGCACATCGACCATCTGGGACGTGATGGCGCACCAGAACACGACGGCAACCCAGAACGCGATGGCAATCCAGAACGCGATGGCAATCCAGAACGCGATGGCCGTCTGAAAGGGGATTCGATCTACAACGGCGCCGATGACAATGCCTCGGGCGTCGCGGTCGTGATCGAGATCGCGCGGGTGCTCTCCGAGCGTGCGGTAGCCACTGAGTCGCTCCGCGCAGGAGACGGCGCGGCGACTGGGGGCGCCCCGCCACAGGCCCCCGGGAATGGGACGCTTTCGCCGCAACGGGACGTGCTCTTCCTCATCTTCTCCGCCGAGGAGTCCGGCCTGGTGGGCTCGCGGTTCTACGCCGAGCACCCCGCCATCGCACACGACGAGGTCATCGCGATGATCAACTTCGACGAGGTGGGACGGTTGCGCAACGACCGCCTCTTCGTCTTCGGCAGTGGTACGGCGCGGGAGTTCGAGGGCCTGCTGCGCGGCCTGAACGCATCCTTCGGCTTCGACCTCCTGCTACGACCGGAAGGGGCCGGCGGATCGGATCACAACAGCTTCTTTGCGAAAGACCTACCCGTCCTGCACTTCTTCACGGGCACCCACGCCGACTACAGCAAGGTCAGCGACGAGCCCGACCGGATCGAATACGCGGGCCTGCACAAGGTGGCCGAGTACGCCGCCGAGCTCGTTCGCTATCTGCGCTACCGCGAATCGCCTCTCACCTTCGTCCCTGCCGGCCGCGAGGATGCGGCGAAAATCGCTGCCCTGATCTCCTCGTCCCACGGAGGCAGCTCCTCAGGGGGTGGCCATGCAGGAGGCGGGCATCCAGGCCACGGCTCATCCGGCTCCGGACACCCGGGAGGCGGCCACACCGGGGGGCATCCGGGAGGGCGCCCAGGAGGGCATCCAGGAGGGCATCCGGGCGCCGGCGAGGCCGCTCCCCAACGGGCCTCTTTGGGATTCGCACCCGATTTCGCCTCCAGCGGCGAGGGCGTCAAGGTGGGACCGGTCACACCGGGGGGAGCCGCGCAGGCCGCGGGCATCCGTGAAGGTGATCTCATCACGGCAATCGACGGCGAACCGGTCCTCTCGCTGGCCGACTACGCCATGATCCTGCGCATGCATCAGCCGGGTGAGCGGGTGGCCGTCTCGGTCATGCGCGACGGCAGCGCACTGGAACTGGAGGCCGAGTTGCAGGCGCGCAACTAGGCTGCCCGCCTGCCGGCCGACCTACGAGATGACGGTTCCCAGCCGCTGGATTTCACGAAGCAGATCCTGCCAGTCCACACTGGGATCATACTCGAAGACGAACTCGCCATCGATACTCAGGGCCTCTTCCGCGCTTTCGATGGCCGACTCGAACCCCCGCCCAGCTATTCCCAAGCCCCGTCTCTCCAGCGCGCCAATCCCTTGATCTCTCTGTCACAGGGTAGGTCCAGTTTCCTGTCACGAACGCGAAGGCCCGGTTCGTGGTACGGCTCGCCTCGAGCATGCTGTACTCGGGTTGATACCACGTGTCGTCGTCCCGCCATACGGCCACGTTCCCGACGGGTAGCAAGTTGCCCACCATTCTGAACTTGCCCCCGACCCACAGGCCATCACCATACGGGCAGAGAGCGGCAACATGGACGAGTCCTTCTGGATACTGATCTTCACCGGCGACCCCGAAGCCTACGCTGGACCATTCCTCATCGTCACCGTCTGGATCTCGCCATTCACACCGTCGATTCCGAAGCTATCGTCCCAGTGGAGGCGCGGCATCGGCAACACGGAGTGCGCCAGCTAGTGCGAGCTGTGGGAGGAACGTTTCTGCGGACCGCCTCGGGAGCCCCTGTCTTGGCCCGGCAACACACATCGCCCCCCCCGAGGAAACGCAACATTTGGATGACACAATCCCCACCATCGCTTAGGGCTCGCTCAAGAATAACTTCCCATTTCTTGCCAGGGGTAGATCGAGTAGTTC
>CAZNJE010000068.1:0-9920 GCA_964573295.1 uncultured bacterium
AGGGAGGGAGGGAGGGAGACCCTCCGTACTCACTCGTCCGGGTCGGATTCCGAGAGGGATTCCTCCACGCCGGAGGTGCCGTGACCCGCATCCCCCGCAATGGCCGCTTCCGCCATGGGAAACGGCATCGGGCACTCACCCGTGCGAATGAGCCAACGCAAACCTCGACGGGCTTCATGGGGCAAGCCGATCACAAATCCCTCGGCCCAGGCCACGGCCCGGAAGTCGATGACCGGGAGGTCATCCGTGCTGATCTCGCTGTCCTCGATGATGGAAAGCAGCGGTTCCCGATCGCAGAAATACGCGCGCTTCAGCTCCCGCAATGAACCGATGCCATACCGGTCCATCTCCGCACGCAGCCTGGGTTGCGCCAGGGCCGCATTCATCGCGTCTCCATCGAAGGCGAAGGGTTCGTTGGCGCCCAGAAGGAACGTGCGATTGTACCAGGAACCCTGCCGCATGAAGAAGGTCGCCACATGGGGGAAGACCTCGCAGAAGGTTCGGGCAACCGTTCGGTCGCTGCCACCCAAATCTCCCACTCCGATACTCATGTACCCACCCGGGGCGAGCCGGCTCCGGCACAGTTCGAAGTATTCCTTGCTGTAGAGGGCGGCCGTACCGGTTACGGCCGAGAGGAAGCAGTCGCTGATCAGCAGGTCGTAGCTCTCTTGCGTCGTGGCCAGATAGGCTCGCGCATCATCGGCCAGAATCCGCACGCGCGGGTTCTCGCACACCGAGAAGTTGAACTCATCGAAGAACGGCGCGGCACGGATGACTTCGGGAGAGATCTCCACGCAGGTCACATTCTCGGTACGTTCGTCCAGAGCGGCTGCCCCGGTCGTCACCCCGGATGCCAATCCGGCCACGAAGACATGACGCGGATCGGGATGCAGGGCGGTCGGCAAGATGGCCAGCATCGTGTAGTACTGCTGATGGTGATAGCGCCAATCGGTCACGCTTGCGCCCAGAAGGTTGATGTAGAGCTGCAGATTCTTGAAGGAGCCTGTCTCGGTTTCCTCACGCAACACCGCCACGGTAGCGGTATGGCCCTCTTCATAGTAAAGGGTCTCGGTCTCTCCTTCCTGCACGACCGCCAAGTTTTCGACCAAGGGCCGAGGATCGACCAGCACGATCCCAGTAACCAGGGCCACCGCCGCGACGCCTGTCGCGGGCACCAGAAGCCTCCTCTGAGAGAAGCCGGCAGCCGATGCAAACAGCGCCATCGCCATGAGCACGTTCAAGAGCGCGATCGCGTAGATGCTTTTCGTCAAGCCGATCGCGGGCAGCAACAGATAGCCCGCCAGCAACGATCCCAGGATCGCGCCCGCCGTGTTGATGGCATAGGCAACCCCGAGCCGGCGTCCCAGCGTGGACAGATGGTCAGCCCTGGTCTTCATGAGTATGGGGAACGAGAATCCCAGCAGCACGGTGGGCACGATCAATACTGCTGCCGTGGGAACGATCTTGGTCACGGCATCGGCGAACACGTTGCCGGCGCCCAGCTGGTCGACCACGATCTTGGTCAGGTGCGGCAGGTTGTCGACGAAGAAAAACGCGGCAACCATCGTCGCGCCGCCCAACAACTGCACCCAGCCGACAAATCCCAGCGGTGACTCGAGCCGGTCCGCAATCCGTCCCGCCAAAACCGATCCCAGAAACAGGCCCAGGAGAAAGACGACCAGCACGGTCGTGAAGGCGAACACGCTGCTCCCGATGGCGAACTGCAAGGCCCGCGTCCAGAGCACCTCGTAGGCCAACCCCGTGAAGCCGGAGATGAAGAACGCCGCGAGCGTGAGCGGTAGCAGAAGAGAGGGTCCCGCGGGCCCTGGCGCCGCCGGGTCCAGCCGCACGGGCGAGCCGACCGCCGGCCCGATTCGGCGGGAACTCGCGTCACCCGCCGCGGAGACGGCCTGTGCGCCGCTGTCTCCTGGCTCCACGCGCACGAACGACAACGCGAAGGCCGCCAGCGAGGCCAGCAAGCTGACGGCGACCGCCAGCAGAAATGTATTCCATACGCCGACCGCCAAGATGACGTAGTAGCCCGTCAGAGCGGCGCCCAACACACCTCCAAGGATATTGATTCCGTACAGGGATCCCAGTCCCCGACCGAGGGTGTCGATTCGCCGAATGTAGAAGCGGGCCATGAATGGCAAAGTGGCCCCCATGAGGGTCGTCGGGACCAACAGAATGATTCCCGCAGAGATCGCCCGGCTCATGGTCACCCACATCCGATCGCCGCCGAAGGCGTCGTAGAAACCCAGGTAGACCGATCCGGACACCGACAAGAGGAAGGGTGTCGCCAGCGCGGAGAGCCCGATCAACAACTCGGCCAACGCGTAGTATCGCAGCGGCTGCTTGACTCGGTCCGCCAGCCGCCCTCCCAGCCAGCCTCCGAGGCCCAATCCACCCATGAAGGTAGCCAGGATGGTGCTGACGGCGATCGCCGACCCCCCCAGCAGGAGTGTGAGCTGACGCTTCCATAACACCTGAAATGCCAGTGCACTGGCTCCCGACAGGCAGAAGATCAAGATCAGTAGCGGACCCGTGCGAATGCGGGTTCGGATGCGCATTGCCCCCCCCAAGAGGAATGTGGTGCTCGGCAGAAGCGAAGAGACGACGGGATCGGAAGGCCACGGGTCTCATCCGAGACAGGGCGACTCAACCGCTTCGACCGCTTCGACGAGCGGCGATGAATGCGGCGCATTGGATCCGTCTGTACTCATGACAGCATCATGGGCTTCTGCACATGAGAGCACCTACGTATCAGAATGTAGGCCCATGCGGGACCAGCCATCCGAACCATGGTACCGGACATGGAGGGATGGCTCCACCGAAAGACTCCGAAAGCCTCCAGGGGGGCGACGAAAGCGGGCCGAGAAAGCCCGGGGGGCGAGGGGGGGCACGTTCGCTCGGGGAATCGGCCGCGTTGCTTCCACACCATCTCCGGATTCTCCCCATCGGGCAATCTCGCTATACTAGGCTAGTCCAGCCGGCCATAATCCAGGAGGAGACGGCATGACGGGCATCCGTGCAGGGAGGAATCCGGGGAAACCGAGCAGTCCGAGCAGTCCGAGGAGTCCGAGCAGTCCGAGCAGTCCGAGCTGTCCGAGCAATCCGCGGAGTCCGAGCAGTCCGAGCCCAGGGTCCGCGTGGGGGGACACCATCACGACCAGGTTGCGCGCGCCGGACCGTCGGCAATCGCCTCGGTTGCGCGGGCGTCCGTACTCGGGCCCGTACTCGGGCCCGTACCGGTTCCCGCGCCGGCACCGGATGGTCCTGGTTGGCCTTTCGCTTCTGTTGGGCTGCACTCTACCCCTCAACGCCGACGAGCCGGCGCTGCAGCGGCTGGATCCCCGGCTGGTGTTCCTGCAAGACACCCGCCGCCAGTTCGAACGTCAAACCGCCGGCGACCTCCTGCGCGGGTTCGGCGATCTGGCCCCATCCGAAGTAGCCGACCGGCGCATGATGATGGAGCAGCAAGCCACCGCTCTCGCGCTGCGCATCGCGGCTCACGACTCGTTCATGGGTTCACTGCGATTCTCCGATGCGCCCGAACCCGGCCTTCTCGCCCACCTCGCATCGCTGGGCGTCCGCTTCAGCCGCTACGACCACGACCCGGCCGGAAGCCGCACGGTGTACCCGGCGGAAATCCCGTGGGCCAGCTTGCCGGCCCTACAGTCCGAAGAAACGATTGTCTCGATTGCCCCGGCCTGGCGCGTCGCCTTCGAGAGGCCTCTGGCGGTGAGCCGGCCCCAGGTCCAAGCCGACGCGGTATGGGAGCTCCTAGACGGTCAGGGCCGTGCCGTCACCGGCCGTGGAAGCTTGATCGCGGACCTCGACACCGGGGTCAATTACTTCCACCCAGCGCTCTTTCACGCGGACGGTGACACGCTTGATTGGATCGATGTAGATGCTTCCGGCGGTCTGACCCCCGGAGACGCCGTGGACCTGAACGGCAACGGCTCGGCGGACCCGGGCGAGGCGTTGCGCTACGTGGAGGCTTCCGGTGCCGAGGCGCACGGCAACGATCCTGCGCGCTACAATCCGCGATTCGATTGGCTGTACAACGACGCCAACGACAACGGGGAGCGCGACTACGGAGCCGAGTTCGGCGAAAGCCAGCCAGGGTATGGGGAGTGGCTCTTCGTGGTCCCCGATCCGAACGCAAATGACCGCTTGGACCCCGGCGAGAAGCTCCTCACCCTCGTCACGAGCAAGGTCCGGGCGATTCGCGGCCGGGACGGCAGCATCGCGGTGCGCGGCGAGAACCTCTTGGAAGCCGAGCTCGACTACTACGGGCATGGCACGCAGGTCAGTGGCATCCTCTGCGGCGGCTGGCCGGGCATCAATCGCATGACCGGCATTGCTCCCGAAGCCGAGTTGCTACACGGCATCAACGACTACGTCGACGAGCCACCCTTCCTGCTCGGGCTCGAGGATCACCTCGCCTGGGCGGCCACCTACGATCCGGACGCGTTCCTCGTCGAGGATGGAGAGTGGGTCTGGGAGTACCTCGACGGCTCCTCGAACGCCGAGATCATGCTGGGCGAGTACGCCGCCGAGCAGGACATCGTGGCCATCGTGCCCGCGGGCAACCTGGCCACCGGCGGCATGCACACCCGCTTCCAGACGACGGAGGAAGCCCGTGTGCACATCGCCAGCTACGCCACCGTCGCCTGGATCACTTTGCTCTGGACCGATCCTTGCGACAGCGCACAGATCCTCCTCGAGGTCCCGGGCGGCCCGGCCGCCTATCTTCCTCTGGACGGGAGCACGGTCCCAATAGGTGACTACGAGGTCTATTCCTACCTATCGGTCTCACCACGCGGCACCGGCCGCGTGGACCTGCGGCTGGAGCACGAGGCTCCCGGGACTCCTCTTGACGGCGTGTACTCGATCCTGTGCGAACCGGCCGGCGGGGTGGTCTTGGACGTCCACGGGTACTTCTACGACAACCACTCGGGCTGGTATTCGGCCAGTGGCTGGGAGAACGTCCACCTCGACTACACGGTGACCTGGCCGGCTACGGCCGACTCGGCGGTCTCGGTCGCCGCGTACAATCCCGACGGCGACGGCGACATCAATGTCTTCTCGGGCTGGGGACCGCGGATCGACGAACGTCCCAACGTGGATGTCGCGGCCCCCGGATCGACGGTCATCAGTATCCACCCCTTCTACTGGAACCGCTACTGCTCGTTCGGCGGCACATCCAGCGCCGGGCCGCACGTGGCCGGCGCCGTCGCGCTCCTGCGCCAGATCGCCCCCGCCATGGACAGCGGCCTGTTCCGGACCTGGATCCGCACGGGCGCCCAGATCGACCAGTACACCGATGATCCCAACCGCTGGGGCGCCGGCAAGCTGCGCGTCTTCGACGCCTTCGACTCGATCGCGGGGTGGGAGGACCCGCTGGTGGACGCCCCCACCCATGGGCTCCACGTGTCGGCCGGTCCGAATCCCGTCTGGGGCCGGGCCACGGTGCGCTACCTTCTCCCGGGCCAAGGCCCCGCGCGGCTCAGCGTTCTGGATCTGCAGGGACGGGTGCTGCGCTCCTGGCGGGTGGAGAACGATCTTTCGCCCGTGGGCACCGTTACATGGGATGCCCGCGATGAGCGCGGCCGTCCACTGCCGGCGGGGATCTACCTGTTCCGGCTAGTTCAGGAGGGCGCCGTGGCCACGCAGCGTCTGGCCGTCCTCCGGTGAAGCCGCCCCGCGGAGCCCGGCTTGGCCAGGACCTGGACTGCCCAAGACCTGGACCGCCCAAGGCCCGGACCGCCCAAGGCCCGGACCACCCAAGGCCCGGACCACCCAAGACTTGGACCGCCCAAGACCTGGATTGCCTAGGGCTCGGTCCGCAAAGCCAGGGCCTTCTGCGTGCCCTTCGGAATCGGGTAATCGCCGATTCGATCGCGGCGAATCCAGCGGGCGTCGGCCACCCCGCGCAGAGGTCCCAGTCTCGCGCACGGCGCCGACAGGCGAACATCGAACAGGTGCAAGCGGACCGTGAAGTGCGAATAGGCGTGCCGGACGCTGCCGCGCGCCTGCTCGAACCGGACCCGAGTCAGTCCCAGCTCCTCGCGCAGCTCACGCCGGAGCGCCGCCTCGAGCGTCTCCCCGGGTTCGACCTTGCCCCCGGGTAGTTCCCACAGCCCTCCCAACATGCCCCGCTCGGGTCGCTGGGTGAGCAACACGCGGCCTCGTGCATCCCGCAGGTAAGCGATCACGACCTCATGGTGCGGCACGCGGGGACGAGCGCGGCGGGGTGGGCGTTGGGAGAGCGTGCCTCGCAGACGCGCGAGGCAGTGACGCTTCACGGGGCAGTCGCCGCAGCGAGGCTCGCGAGGGGTGCAGATCAGCGCTCCAAGTTCCATGAGACTCTGAACCAATGATCCGACCTGTCTCGGCGGCAGGGTCTCGACCAGCGGCTGTCCGACCCGGCGATAGTCCCCGTCTCGCAGCGAATCCAGGTCGAAGAGCCGCGAAAGGACGCGCCGGATATTGCCGTCGATCGGCAAGTGCGGCTCGAGCCGCGCGATCGACCAGACGGCGGCGGCCGTGTAATCCCCGACGCCGGGGAGCGAGCGAAACTCCTCATAGCGTTCCGGCAGACCGCCGAATCGCTGCAACGCCTCGTGGGCAGCCCGATGCAGGTTGCGAGCGCGGCGGTAGTATCCGAGTCCCTCCCATACCTTGAGGACGGCCTGCTCATCCGCACTCGCCAGCATCTCCAAGGTCGGAAACGCCTTCAAGAAAGGCGCGAAGTAGCGAACACCGGTCTCGACCCGGGTTTGCTGCAAGATCACCTCGGAGACCCAGATCTCGTAGGGGTCCCGCGTCCGTCGCCAGGGAAGATCCCGCGCCGCGGAGCGGTACCAGTCCAGCAACTTGCGCTGCAGGCCGGCTCGCCGTGCGAGCCGGGGCGAAGCCGACTGCCGGGCGGAAGCCGACTGCCGGGCGGAAGGGGCCGGTGTGGCCTGCTGCGGCGAATTGGCCGGGCCGGCCTGCCGCGGGGAGCTGGCCGCACTCGCCTGCCGGGGGAAGCTGGCCGCACTCGCTTGTTGCGCGGGTCTGAGCGAGGCCGACCGGCCAGATGCTCCCGTTTCGGATCTGCGGAATCTCGCCATGCCGCGAAGCATACGCGCCGGGCGCCCATTCTCGCAATCCGCTCGCTTGACCACCGGCGGGTCGCGGGCCTACTCTACTCCTTCTGGTCCTTCTGGTCCTTCTGGTCCTTCTGGTCCTTCTGGTCCTTCCGGCTTGCAGGGTTGGCCGGGAAGCAATCAGCCCCAGTTCACATCTATATAAGGAGATTGGCGCCACATACGAGCTTCGGTGGCGGTACACTCTGCCGGTTGTGCTTGAAACCACTCGGCGCCGGGGAAGATGAGCCCCCGGGGTCTTCACTGGTCGCAACGTGCTATCAAGGCGCGCATTGGAGGTTTGCCATGGCCGAAAGAAGGATGATCACGATTGACGGGAATCAGGCCACCTCGTCGGTGGCCCATCGCATCAACGAGGTGATCGCGATCTACCCCATTACTCCCTCCTCGGTGATGGGTGAGTTTGCGGACGAGTGGTCGGCCAAGGGACAACGCAATATCTGGGGCACCGTTCCGACCGTGGTCGAAATGCAGTCCGAGGCCGGTGCCGCCGGCGCGGTGCACGGAGCGCTCCAGGCCGGCGCCCTCACGACCACCTTCACGGCCTCCCAGGGCCTGCTGCTGATGATCCCCAACATGTACAAGATCGCCGGCGAGCTCTCCCCCTACTGCATGCATGTGTCGGCGCGAACCGTGGCCACACACGCGCTCTCGATCTTCGGCGATCACTCCGACGTGATGGCCTGCCGTGCAACGGGCTTCGCGCTGCTCAGCTCCGGATCGGTCCAGGAAGCCCATGACTTCGCCTGCATCGGCCAGGCGGCCAGTCTGGCCTCCCGCGTGCCGTTCCTCCATTTCTTCGAGGGCTTCCGGATCTCTCACGAGGTCAACAAGATCGAGGAGCTGTCCAATGAGGACCTGGCCCATATGATGGACGCCGAACTCATCAAGGCCCATCGTGACCGCTGTCTAACCCCAGACCGGCCGGTCCTGCGCGGCACGGCCCAGAATCCCGACGCCTTCTTCCAGGCCCGGGAGGCCTGCAATCCATTCTACGACAGGTGCGCCGAGCACGTGCAGCAGGTCATGGACCGGTTCGCCGAGCGTACCGGCCGCGCCTACCACCTCTTCGATTACGTCGGTCATCCCGAAGCCGACCGGGTCATCGTGTTGATGGGATCAGGCGCCGAGGCCGCCCATGAGGCCATCGACTACCTGAACGAGCAGGGCGAGAAGCTTGGGATGGTGCGTGTGCGCCTCTACCGGCCGTTCGACATGAAGGCGCTCCTCCAGGCGCTGCCACCGACGACCCGTCAGATCGCGGTCTTGGACCGTACCAAGGAGCCCGGCGCCGCCGCCGAACCGCTCTACCAGGACGTCATCACCGCTCTGCGCGAAGGCCACGACAACGGTTGGGTCGACTGGACCCGCAGCGACTGCCCCCATGTGGTCGGCGGCCGGTACGGACTGTCCTCGAAGGAATTCAACCCCGCCATGGTCAAGGCGGTCTTCGACAATCTCGCCCAGGAGAAGCCGAAGAACCACTTCACGGTGGGCATCGAGGATGACGTGACCGGCACCTCGCTGCCGGTCGACCACAGCTTCGACACCGAGGCCGACGACGTGGTTCGGGCCCTCTTCTTCGGTTTGGGCGCGGATGGGACCGTGGGCGCCAACAAGAACTCGATCAAGATCATCGGCGAGGAGACGCCCAACTACGGCCAGGGCTACTTTGTCTACGACTCGAAGAAGGCCGGCGCGGTAACGACCTCGCACCTGCGCTTCGGCCCGCGGCCGATCCGGTCCACCTACCTGATCAAGAACGCCAACTTCGTGGCTTGTCACCAGTTCGTCTTCCTCGAGAAGCTCGACATGCTGCGCTACGCGGTTGACGGCGCTGTCTTTCTGCTGAACTCCCCCTACGGGCCCGACGAGGTTTGGGACCATCTGCCCCGCGAGGTCCAGGAGGACATCGTCCAGAAGAACCTGAAGTTCTACGTGATCGACGGTTACAAGGTCGCCGGCGAGGCGGGCATGGGCAACCGCATCAACACGATCATGCAGACCTGCTTCTTCGCCATCTCGGGTGTGCTGCCGCGCGAGGAGGCCATCGCCCAGATCAAGAAGGCGATCGAGAAGACCTACGGCAAGAAGGGCGCCGAGATCGTGCAGCGCAACTTCCAAGCCGTCGACCATTCGCTGGCCAACCTCCATGAGGTCAAGGTACCGGGCGAGGTCACCGCGACCGAAGGCCGGCCGCCGACCGTCCCCGAGGAGGCCCCCGACTTCGTCAAGAACGTCACGGCCACCATCATGGCCGGCCTGGGCGACGACCTCCCGGTCAGCGCCTTCTCACCCGACGGCACCTGGCCGGTCGGCACCACGAAGTGGGAGAAGCGCAACATCGCGCAGTCGATTCCGGTCTGGAACGCGGATCTGTGCATCCAGTGCGGCAAGTGCTCCCTGGTCTGTCCCCACGCCTCCGTGCGCGTGAAGGTCTACGACCCGAAGCATCTCACCAACGGCGTGCCCGAGACGTTCAAGTCGGCCGACTACAAGGCGGCCGACTTCAAGGGCAGCCGGTACACGGTTCAGGTGGCGCCCGAGGACTGCACCGGCTGCGGCCTCTGCGCCCGGACCTGCCCGGGCCGCGACAAGGCCAACCCGAAGGAGAAGGCGCTCATGATGCAGCCGCAGCTTCCGCTGCGCGAGACCGAGCGCGAGAACTATGCCTTCTTCCTCGGGCTCCCCGACGTCGACCGCGCGAAGGTGAAGCCGCACACAGTGAAGGGTTCGCAGTTCCTCGAGCCGCTCTTCGAGTAC
>CAZNJE010000068.1:9930-22301 GCA_964573295.1 uncultured bacterium
ACGCCCTACGTCAAACTCTTCACCCAGCTCTTCGGCGACCGTTGCCTGATCTCGAACGCCACCGGGTGTTCCTCGATCTACGGCGGCAACCTGCCGACAACGCCCTATACCACCAACAAGGACGGCCGCGGCCCGACCTGGTCGAATTCGCTCTTCGAGGACAATGCCGAGTTCGGCTTCGGCTTCCGGCTGGCGATCGACAAGCACTTCGAGCAGGCGGCCGAGCTGGTGCAGCTGCTTGCCGGGAAGATCGGCGATCAGCTCGCCGGTGCCATCCTGAGCGCCGACCAGACGAACGAGCTGGGCATCGCTGAACAGCGGGCCCGTGTAGCGCAGCTCCGCGAGAAGCTCGCCGGCGACGGCTCACCCGAAGCGGCCCGGCTGCTCGTGCTGGCCGACTACCTGGTGAAGAAGAGCGTCTGGATCCTGGGAGGCGACGGCTGGGCCTACGACATCGGCTACGGCGGCCTCGATCACGTGCTGGCCATGGGCCGGGACGTGAACATCCTGGTGCTCGATACGGAGGTCTACTCGAATACCGGCGGCCAAGCCTCGAAGGCCACGCCCCTGGGCGCGGCGGCCAAGTTCGCCGCGGCCGGCAAGCCGACGCCGAAGAAGGACCTGGGCATGATGGCGATGACCTACGGCAACGTCTACGTGGCCCGCGTCGCGATGGGCGCGAAGGACTCCCAGACGGTGCGGGCCTTCGTGGAGGCCGACTCCTATCCAGGCCCCTCGCTCATCATCGCCTACAGCCACTGCATCGCGCACGGCTACGATCTGATCAACGGCTTCTCCCAGCAGAAGCTGGCGGTGGACTCCGGCCTGTGGCCACTCTACCGCTACGACCCGCGGCGCGCCGAGCAGGGTGAGCCGCCGCTGAAGCTCGACTCCGGCGAGCCAACAGTGCCGGTCTCCGAGTACATGCAAAACGAGACGCGCTTCCGGATGATCGAGAAGGCCGATCCGAAGCGCTTCAAGATGTTGCAGGAGATGGCCCAGCAGGCGCAGGCCGAACGGATGGCGATCTACCGTCACATGGCCGCTCTCAAGATGCCGGGTCACGAGACGGCCGCTGCCGAAGCGCCCGAAGCCGAACACCAGAAATCGTAGGGAAGGGAACGATCACTCGAACGGCCGCTAGGGACGCGTTCATAAGAGGAGAGAAAGATGGATCTCGCGACGACCTACATGGGAATCAAGCTCCCTCACCCGATCATGCCGGGCGCCGGTCCGATGGTCGAGGATGTGGATACCGTCAAGAAGCTGGAAGATGCCGGCGCAGCCGCCATCGTCATGAACTCCCTCTTCGAGGAGCAGATCAATCTCGAGGAGCAGGCCGCCCACAAGAGCCTGGACGTGCCGGCCGAATCCTTCGCCGAAGCACTGTCCTACTTTCCGCAAGTGGAGGAGTATCGGCTGGGCAGCGAGGAGTATCTCGATCAGATCCGCAAGATCAAGGAGGCGGTCGACATTCCAGTGATCGGCTCGCTCAATGGCGTGACGACCGGCGGCTGGCTTCATCACGCCAAGGACATCGTCAGTGCCGGCGCGGACGCACTGGAACTCAACGTGTACTTTCTCGCCACGCGCACCGATGAAGACGCCACCACGATCGAGCAGCGCACGATCGAGATGCTGGGGAAGGTCAAGTCGGAGATCAAGGTCCCCGTGGCGGTCAAGCTCTCGCCGTTCTACACCTCGTTGCCCAACTTCGCCTCGAAGCTGGCCGACGCCGGCGTCGACGGTCTGGTCATCTTCAACCGCTTCTACCAGCCCGACCTCGATGTAGAGCAGCTTGAGGTCGACCGTTCGCTCGAGCTCTCCACCTCCTCGGAGTTGCGGCTGCGTTTGCGCTGGCTCGCGATCCTTTCGGGCCGGATCAACACATCGCTGGCGGTGAGCGGTGGCGTGCACGAGCCGCTCGATGCGATCAAGTCGGTTCTGTGCGGCGCTCATGCGATCCAGGTCGTCTCGGCGATTCTCAAGAAGGGGCCGGGCGTCATCACCTCCCTCCGGGATGGTCTCGCCAAGTGGCTCGAAGATCATGAGTACGAATCGCTCGAGCAGGCCCAGGGAAGCATGAACCTAATGCGCAGCCCCGACCCGAGCGCGTACGAGCGGGCCAACTACGCACATATCTTACAATCCTGGACACGGTAGCGACCAACTCACGACTTTGCACGCCCATGGAGTCACCCGCCGGTGATTCCGTGGGCGTTTTCGTTTGTCGCCTGTCGCCGTAACCCCGCGGTGGCCCCTGGCGCTGCCCCGCCGGGGTTGCCCCTCTGCCCCTGTGTTGTTCCACCCGGTGTCTACTCCCCGGGTGTGCTCCCCCGGTGTCTGTTCCCCCGGTCAGCTCCCCCCGGTGCGCTCCCGCCGGTGCGCTCCCCCCGGTGCGCTCCCCCAGGTGGGCTCCCCAGGTGGGCTTGTCGACTACTGAGGCGGACGGGTAGCCCGGATTCGGGGGCTCCACTCAGTCTTTACTTTCAGGACGTTCTGGCCTACAAATATGGAGGATGTTGAGACATTGCGAACGGGACAACGCATCGGCTGGCCTTGCTTCACAGGGACTTGGAAAGGAGGCCGCTATGACTCTCCGCAGGATCCTAACCCCATTGATTTGTGGCTTGCTACTCTTCACCGTCAACAGCAGCGCTCAGAGCCCGGCGGCCGACCATCTGTGGCCTCGGCTGTTCTACGCCGGCTTCTACGCTGGCTACACCGGCGGCTTGGTTCCCTACCCCTGTGAGGGGGTTTGGTCGGGGCTGCCGGACGAGGGATGCTACGAGGCGGTGGACGCGAACTGCAGTACATGGTGCTTGTCCTGGGCCTCATCGGGCACCGGCTGGACCAACTATATCCTGCACGCCCGCGTCCAGCCGCGTGATGGAACGAGCAACCGGGCCGGCGTGGTCTACCGATTGGTCGATCCGCAGAACCACTACCTCTTCGTGCTCGAGGATGGACAGTACGCTCGCATCTACAAGTGTGTCGACGGAGTCGAGACGCTCCTGGCCTCTGCCGACTACCCCTACGACCAGTACGAGTGGTATGTGCTGCGCATGCGCCTGGAAGATGACCTGCACATCGGCTCGATCGACGGGGAACCGGTCGTCTCGCTCTTCGACACGACGTTTATGCACGGGACCGGTGGCGCGGCGGCCTACGATACCGAGGCCCATTTCGACGAGATCTGGTCGATCATCGATCCATGGTATGTCGGACGCTCGCACGAAGGCGGTGTCATCGCCCGCGGCCTGGGCGAGGGGGGCACGAACGATCGCGCGCTGCCGCAACCGCTGGGCGACGTCGACCCGGCCGAGATCAGCGCCTGGCTGCCTACACCTGGTCGCCCGATCACCGTGGAGGCATTTCCCAACCCGTTCCCCCGCGCGTCGCACCTGCGCTTCGTGCTGCCGGAAGAGAATTCGACCAGCGTGGTCATTCATGACCTCAGCGGTCGCCGCGTGCGCACGCTCTACGAGAACGTGCTCCTGGGTCCCGGCGAGCAGTTCCTGACCTGGGATGGGAATGATCATCAGGGCCGTGCGGTGACGCCCGGCATCTACTTCTGCACCGTGCGCGCGGCCGATGATCGTGCTACGGTGAAGCTGATTCACCGGCGCTAGAGATTCCGGAAGCACGAACCTGCGGAAGCGGTAAGCCCGCGGAGGCACGAACGCGCGGCTGCGTGAACCAGCGGCAGCACCAGGCCGCAACAGTGCGCACCCGTGGAGGCGCCCGTCTGCGGCGCTACGAGCCTGCCACCACGCGAAGCACGGAACAGGCGAGGTTGCCTTGACGCCGGCCCCCAATGGGGACCGGCGTCTTCATTGGAGGTCCCATGGCCGTCAGCAAGCGAGTCGGCAGCAAGCGAGCCGTCAAGAAGCAAGTCGTCAGGAAGCGGACCGTCCAGCTGGAGGATCTCTTCAAGCTCGAGACGCCCCTTCACCCGGCACTGGCACCTGATGGTGAGAGCCTGGTGTATGTGCAGCGCCGGATGAACCTGGCGGAAAACCGCTATGAAGCGGATCTGTGGTGGCTGTCGTGGGATGGTTCGAAGAAGCGCCAGCTCACCCGGGGAGCGGCCCGACACCTCTCACCTGCCTGGCATCCCCGCGGCCGTCACATCGCCTACGTAGCGATCGAGCCGCAGCAATCCCCCCAGGTATGGATTCTGCCGTTGGAAGGGGGCGAGCCCTGGCCACTCACCTCCCTGGGAGGGGGGCCGGTTCGTGATCTCTGCTGGTCGCCCGACGGGAAGTGGCTTCTCTTCGGCCACCGCTCTGAGCCGCGCATCCCCGAGGAGGAGCGACAGCGGCGTCCGGCCTACAAGCACATCACGCAGCTCCATCACAAGCTCGACGGAGATGGTTTCTATCCCGCCGAGCGCTGGCATCTGTTCCGAGTCGCCTTTGCACCCGGCCGGCCCGGCCGGACCCACCGCGCCGAGCAGCTCACCAAGGGCCCCCAGGATGACCAGGATGGGCGTTTCAGTCCCGATGGACGGCACATTGTCTTCGTGTCGAACCGAATGCCCGACGCGGACCTTCATCCGGACAACAGCGACCTGTTCGTCATCACAGCGGGTGGACGCGGGCTGCGGCAGATCACGAAGCGATTCGGTCCCATCGCCACCCCCGCCTGGTCGCTGGACGGCTCGGGGCTCTACTACATCGGTCACTTCGGTGGCGAGGGTGAGTGGCTGCGGCATCCCCAGCACATCTACCACATCGAGATTTCCTCGGGCCGCACGCGTGACCTTACCCCGAAACTCGACAACTGGCCCTTCAATCGGATCGCGGCCGATACGGTACCCGGCGGCGCCAACCTGCTGCACGTCTACCGAGACCCGACGGCCGGCCAATCCGAACGGGTCGCCTTCCTGGTCAACGAGGAAGGCGCCGTGCGTCTCTACTCGATCAGCGGCGGCCACGCCCGAAAGCGTGTTACCCCTCGCCTCGAATCCCCCGGTCGCATCAATGTGTATGCCGCCCATGGCACGAGCGAATCGATCCGTATGGTCATCGCCGCCAGTCACATGGCCGATGCCGGGGACCTCTACCGGATCGCCCTGGATGGATCCGGCGAATTGGGCCGTCTGACCCATATCAACCGCCGCGTGATGTCCCGGTGGCAGGTGCAGGAGCCGGAAGAGGTCATCTTCGGCGGCAGGCGGAACCAGAACGTGCCGGTTCACGGCTGGATCCTGAAGCCGCCGGGCTTCCGGCGAAACCGGCGCTACCCGATGGTGCTCAATATCCACGGGGGCCCGATGGCGCAGTACGGCTACTCGTTCTTCCATGAAATGCATCTCCTGGCATCCCAAGGGTACGTGGTGGTCTTCACCAACCCCAGGGGGAGCAGCGGCTACGGGCTCAAGTACATGAACTGCATCGAAAACAACTGGGGGAAGCTCGACTACGACGACCTGATGGCAGTCGTCGACGAGATGGTGCGCAAGCCCTACGTCGATGGGCGACGGCTGGGCGTGCTGGGAGGAAGCTACGGGGGGTTCATGGCGACCTGGATCGTGGGCCACACGCAGCGATTCAGGGCCGCGGTCACCCAGCGGCAGGTGGGCAATGTCATCACCCAGGTGGGGTCATCCGATCTGGGGTTCTACCGCGTGCTCGCCCGGGGGGCGTTCCCCTGGGAAACCCCGATGCGGTACCTGCGCGACTCGGCCAACTTCCACGCTCACCGGATCAAGACCCCGCTTCTGATCATCCACAGCGAGCAGGACCTGCGGTGTCCGATCGCCCAGGGCGAAGAGCTCTTCACCCTGCTCAAGCTCCAGGGCCGGACCACCGAGATGATCCGTTTCGAGAAAGAGTCCCACGGACTCTCCCGTGGCGGCCGGCCGCAGAACCGTCGCGAGCGGCTGCGCCGCATCGTGGACTGGTTCGATCGGCACCTCTAGACGCCATGGGACGGCGCTGGGCCGGCGAAGCAATCGGCTCAGCGAGTCGCCAAGCGCGATTCTGCCGGCAGCGCTTCCAAGCGGGGCGCCTTGCCGGCAGCCAGACGACTCCGTCTCCACTGGGTGAAGGAAATGGCGCCCTCCTCTCCGGACGTGCTGCCGAGAATCTTGAAGTAGTCAAGTCTGTACGGGTCCCGCAGGACGAGCTCCGCCGGTTGGCAGGTGACCGCGTAGACCGTCTGGACCGACTGGTGATCGAAGGGGCGCCAGTACTGCTCGTCCTTCAGGCATGTATAGTTGTGACCCTCCAGCGCCTTGACCACATCGCAACTGGCGAAGCTACCCGCCCGTTCGACGGCGTCCTTGTACTGATGGACGATGGTGTAGGCGGATGCTCCCGAGGTACTGGGGTAGCGACCATGACGTTCCGCGAAGGTCTCCACGAACGCCTTGCCCCTGGGATAGTCATACTGGTAGGGCACCTTCCAACACCAGGGAACCGATCCGATGATCCCTTCCATCACATCGGGGCCGGCGCCCTCGGCCATCCCCAATGTCAGATTGGGCACGACGATCTGCGTCTTCTGCTTGAGGCCCATGGCGGTGGCGCGACGCACACAGGTCACCATGTCGTTGCCAAACAGAACCAAGACCAGCACATCCGGCTCGCGCGCTTGGGCGATTGCCAGGGCCTTCTCGAAATCCTCGTCGCTGGTTCCCGGGAAAGGAAGGATGACGCCCTGGTGCGCGTGGGCATCCGTCGTCTGGGTCAACGCACGCAAGGATGCCTCGGTCGTGTGTCCCCAGGTGTAGTCGGCCGTGATGTAGAAATAGGTCTGGCCGGCGTAACTCTGGTTGAGATGGTCAGCGATCGCCTTGGCGCCCATCCAGGAATCGGAGCACTCGCGAAAGATATGGCGGTGCCCATCGACTCCCGTGGTGGCCGTCGAGTAGGTGAGCGTTCCGAAGTAGGTCACGCCCTTCTCCTGACAGACACGCCCGGCCGCCACAGCAACGGCACTCGAGGCACCGCCGAAGACCATGCGAGCGCCCTCATTGTCGATCAATTCTGCCACGTTGCGCGCCGATACGTCGGCTCTCGACCGCGAGTCCCGCCAGACGATCTCGACCTGCCTGTCCAGAATTCCCCCGGCGGCGTTGATCTCTTCGACGGCCAGCTTGGCCGCTCGCCACTGGTCTAGCCCCTGGACCTGATAGGGTCCGGTCTTCGGGTAATTCATGCCGAGCTTGACGGTCTCTGCCTGGCCGTGTGCGCTCGATGGCAAGCCGACCAAGCCGACCAAGCCGACCAAGGCGGCGAAGGCCAGCACGGCCCCTGCCTGGGCTGCTAGCGCTACCGGCACTGTCCACGCTGCCCGCACAGCCCGCGCTACCGGGACTGCCCACGCTGGTCGCGCAGCCCGCGCTACCGGAATTGCCCACGCTGGTCGCGCAGTCCGCGCTGCAGCAATTCGATGACTGGTGTTGCGCATCAGGGTCCTTCCGTGCGATTGGCCTCCCATGCATCGCCCATGCCCCTGAGGGGGACCGCGGTAGGTGGTGACGCCGGTAGAGAGTAGGAACTGCATTGCGTATCATTCGACGAAGGCGTCGCTCGAAGTCGTGTCGTACTGGATGGCGCTGGTGCCCCGCTTCATAGCAAGAATCGGAACCCAAGGCCTCGCGCTGAAGCTGCGCAGCGAGACAGTTGCTCGAAACTGGCTGAAATGAGCCTCTTCCGATACTCGGTTTACACCCGGACGGCACCCCGATGGCACTCGGACAGCACCCCGATGCGCCCGCATGGCTCCCGGGCGACACACCCGGACGGGGGACCAGAGCTGCCTGTGTCCTGCGCTGTTGTGCGGGACAGGAACCCGTCTCAGCTGCGGGTCGTTCGACTCTGTGTACGGCGGCCTATAACGCAGATTTGTGTCGTATTTTTTGCCCCGGGGCAAAAACTGAGTCACCTCCTTTTGCCCCGGGGCAAAAACCGTGTCTGTGGACAAGGACGGACGAACTCCAACCGTTGCCGAAGTGGCGAAGTGGCATCCTCACACATGCCCTGTCGACCGTAGGAGGGATGCCGGCAATCGACCGCGACGAACTAGACAGAAACTCACCCCACATGCAGGCACTGTGACCGGCCCTAGTTGTCCGAGTTGCAGTCTGTGTCGCGGTCCGTGTTGCAACATTATATCTCCATTTTTGCCCCGGGGCAAAAAACTCAACTTACTGATATCGAATGGGTTATAGGACTCGGCCGTGCCAAGACCTTGCCAAGATCGGCTTCTTCCACGCGTGCTGTCGACGGAAGGAGGTAAGCTGACGATCGGCTGACGATCAGCCGTGGACGACGGAGCCTGACAGTCGCCCGTGGACGACGGAGTCTGGAGGCCGCCCACCCGCCGCGGCACATGCCGGCTGACCAAAGCCGGTGGAATAGAGAAGCCGGCCAGCTTGCCCCCCCGCTCGTGGAATGCATCTCGTTTCATCCGCTGCGGGTCGCCCGAACGGGCGGTGACGAACTCGACTGGCCGTCGGCCATGGGCCCCTGAGGTCAATCACCCGGCCTGATGTATGACGTCCGCCAACCTACTGGGCGATCCGTCTGAGGCGCTGAGCTGGTAGGAACTGGATTCCCTGTCGCTGCCCCATGCCCTCGCGGTAGCAGATCGCCAGTGCCGGCCCGCGGGATCCGGGCGGCAATCCGGCGGTGAATCGCTCAACGGCCTTCACCTGGGCCTTCGTCGGCTCGGCGGCAGTCGTGCAGATCACGCTATAGATGAGTCCTTCCGATTCGAAGATGAAATCGATTCCGGTTCGCTGAACCGGCTGCCAGTGGTGGAGAGTGGCTCCCTCGCCGGTGCCGGCCTCACCCGCATCCGAGGCCAGGCGCATGAGTTCGCCACCTACATGGGTCAGGAGAAGACGGTCGGCGTAGCGGCCAGTCAGGGCGTCTTCGAGGTGGCGGACACCAAGCAGGCCGGCTAGCAGGCCTGTGTCGCTGAGGTAGCCTCGCGGTGCTTTCGCGGTGCGAATGTCTGATCTTCCCGAAATAGAAGGGGTTATGTACGCCAGGCCCGACAGCATGAGCATACGCCACCACACGCGTGCAGTATTGGTGGTGACGCCGGCTCCATTGGCCCAGCGGGTGTAATGGACCGGCCTCCCGCTGTCCAGGGCCACCTGTAGCAGGAAGCGCTCGAAGGCTCCGCGGGACGCGGGCCGCAGATGGGGGGCGTAGTCCCCACGAATCAGCGTATCCCAGTATTCCTCGCGCCAACGGTCCACAGCCTCTGCCGTGAATGCGCGCCGTTCCGACGACCGCTGGAGCAACGCCGGCATACCTCCTCGAATCAGGCCGTGGGCATACCGCTCCAGGCTGGCCTCCCCATTCCCCTGTTCAATCTCCGACATCGACAGCGACCACTGTGTGACGTAACTAACCATCGGGCAGTCGATTCTCGGGCAACCTGTCGCGTCCCAGCCTAGCCGAGGGACCGGAGAGTGGCTTGAAGAGAGACTTGAAGAGAGGTTTCGAGAGGGGTTTGGAGAAGGGCTTGGAGGGGGGCTTGGAGGGCTGGAGCCTCCGTCTGGGCGGGCATCCGGGAAGGCATCCGGGAAGGCATCCGGGAACGCATCCGGGAACGCATCCGGGAAGGCATCCGGGCGGCCGTTAGCCTGCACGAAATCCTGGAGCGCGGCATCTTTGACACCACTGACCGTTGGGGACGGCTTCGTGATCCCGGCCCTCAGGGTGTTGCTGTCCAGACAGCCCGACACCGTCAACCCCAGCAGCAAGCTGCCCGCCGCAGGGGGGTCCCTGAAGCACGTGGGGAATGACGTGGGGAATGATGTGGGGGATGATGTGGGGGATGAGGAAGCCCCTTGCCCGATGATGTGAGGTTCGTTCGAGGTGGTGGCGCCGGAACCGATTTTCGCGCAATTCTCGATGATTACACCCAGGAGCTCGGGAGCCAGTTCGACTTGATCCAGTGTGGTGGGTCCCCTCAAGCTTTCCAGGAACTCACGCGGTCGCTGCCGAGCCTGTCTGCGCAGTTCCAGATCGGTCAGACTCAGATAGCGTCTGCTTCCCTGGAACTCTTGCCGCAGCACAGAGGATTTCCCCCCTGCGCGAACCCCTCCAAGGATGACGACGGGCACATCGTCGAGCTGCGATCTCAACAGCGGGACCAGCCTGCGATGGAGGTAGCCAGGCACGTCTATGCACCTCCTTATATTTCGTGCATTGATGATGCATAAAATATATACTATTTGAAATTCCCAGGCCACCAGGATCTCACGGCCGGATCGCAGTGACCAGACCTCAGCATCACGTTCCGAGTCCGTTCCGCGAGACATCCTCCAGCTGTGATCCTCCTGTTTCAATCCTCCGTCGTGATCTTGCCGCTGCGATCCTCCGGCTTCAGCCCCTTCCGTCTCGATCCTGCCGCTGTCATCCTGCCGCTGTCATCCTGCCGCTGTGATCCTCCGGCTTCGCCCCTCCCGCTCTGGGTCCTTCCGGTGTTGGGTTGTCCATGCCCGGTCAGAACTGGCCAAGCGAGCGTTTGGCCGCAATGTGTTCAAAATTGATTTTTATTTCCTTATTTGCATGTGACAGAGCATTCCAACTGTAAGTAGCCGGCCAATGGGTGTGCTCTCGTGGATCGCGGATTCTTGACGAAATGAAGCGATACTACTCGGTCGGAGAGGAGTCGGCGAGCACTCGGAGAACAGTCGGGGAACTCTCTGCGAGCACCCGGAGAGCACTCGGAGAACACCCGGGGAGAGCACGCCTAGAGCACTCCGGAGAGCACGCCTAGAGCACTCCGGAGAGCATGCCTAGAGCACTCCGGAGAGCACCCGGAGATGAGTCGGAGCTTAGTCGAAGAACACCCCGGAGAAGGCCACCCGAAACGGATCACATGCAAAGGCAGAAGCTGATTCCTATTTTGCTTGCCTTCAGGCTTCGAATGGCCGATTCGTACTGTGATGAACTGGATGTCGCGGACAATACAACCCTCGCTCCTGAAGGCCGCTGGCGAGGTTCCGGTTGTGGCTGTCGTCGGGCCGCGCGGAGCCGGCAAGACGGAGCTCCTGCGACACCTCTTTGCCGCTTCCCATCGTTACTGTCCGCTCGATGATCCGCGAATTCGGCAGATAGCACGGGAGGACCCGCGGCTGCTCTTCGACCAGTACCCGCCGCCGGTCGTCCTCGATGAGTTCCAGTTCGTTCCGGAGCTGATCCCGTTCCTGCGAGAGCGAATCGACGCCGAATCGTCGCCCCCGGGACGATACGTGCTGGCCGCGTCGCAGCTTCAGCCCATGGAGCGCCGGCTGGCAGAGGGTCTCGGAACGCGGGCCCAGACCCTGACGCTTCTCTCCCTCTCCCTGCAAGAGCTGGTCGGACAACCGGCGGGGAACCGGCCCTGGCGAGAAGTGCTGTTCCCCACCACCACCGATCAGCCGCCAGCCAGCTTTCCCGGGCCACTTCCGGTCGCGCGCCGGATCCTTCGCGGAGGATTCGCTCTCGCCGCGATCGACGATGCGTCGGAGAGAATGGGGCCGCGGGACCCCATGGCCTGGCATTCAACCTACGTACAGGACTTCCTTGAGCGTGAGACGCATTTCCTGCGCTCACCCCAAGATCGAGGCGCCTTTGAGCGGTTTCTCTTTGCGCTGGCTACGCGCACCGGACGGTTACTCAACCTCGAGGAACTGGCACGGGACATAGGCATTACGGGGAAGACCGCGCGCGCTTGGATCGAGGTGCTCGAGGCGGCTGGACAGATTCTGGCAGTTCATCCGTTGGAAGCCAACGTAGGCCGGAGGCTGGTGAAACGCCCGCGGGTCTACTTCCTGGATACCGGCATCCTGGCCTTCCTGCTCAACGTCTCCCAGCCGGACCAGGTTCTCTCCGGCATTGCGGCCATCCCCCTGTTCAAAACGGCCGTCGCCGCCGAACTCACCCGCCTCCTGGCGCACCGTGGCCATTCGCCTCAGCTCTATTTCTGGGAAACCGCCGCCGGCCACCGTGTCGACTTCGTGATCGGAGATGGCCAGCAGCTCATTCCCATCGATACGGTGCTGAGTTCCACCCCCACGCCGGCCGACGCACGCCAGATCGAAGCCTTGCAGCAGATGCTGGGCGATCATGTCACCCGAGGGCTGTTGGTCTGCTTGACGCGCCGCAAGACGGTCATGAGTCCAACCGTCGACGCGGTTCCTCTGGGATCCATCTAAGCCCGACGACTGGAGATATTCCGACCAGAGGGATATCCGTCGACCAGGAATCGCCCGCTGGGCGCGCCCCGACTTGGAGTCGCCCGACCAGGAATCCTCAGACTGGGAATCACCCAGACCAGGAATCGTCCGACCAGAAAGCCCCCGACCAGAAAGCCCCCGACCAGAAAGCCCCCGACCAGAAAGCCCCCGACCAGAA
>CAZNJE010000069.1:0-22180 GCA_964573295.1 uncultured bacterium
CGCTCCTGGAACCTGAGTTCGAAGATGAGGCCCCCTTCGGGGCTGGGCAGCAGGTAGGCGGCCACCTGCTCGAAGAGGCCGAGCTGATAGAGCCCGCGCACGGTCTGACTGACGCTGAAGGCATAGGGGGGTTCGCCAAGTACGACCCGCACCGACTCGGAAACCAGGTCCGGATCGACCCGCGAGAGACCGACGTAGCGAATCGAATCGACGGGAGCGATCTCCTGTGCACCCGCTTCCGCAGCCAGGCATGCGGCCACGCAGCAAACCAACGCCCATAGGCCGGCCTGCCGCCCGCACCTGGCGAGCTGCCCTCTGGACATCCTGCCCCTTTCGCACCGGTCTCCGCCGGCACCTGGTGGTTCGTCCTCCGGAGGTCTCGTCTACTCAGCGGGGGGATCGCCGCGGGACGCCGTGACCTTGCCCGGTCCTTCCGCCGATCCGGCCGTTGACGTGGCCGTCCCGCCCGTTCCGGTCCCGCCGGAGGCGGCCCCTCCTGCGGACGCCGCATCGGCCGCATCGGCTGCGTCCGCCGCGTCCTTTCCCTTCTTCTTCGACGTGTCCGGCACGGGATTCGCCTCGATGTCGGTCGCCTGGGCTCGCTTGTCTTCCTCGAAGCCCATCACGTCGCCCTTCTTGGTGACGCGGATGACCGATCCGGGCTTGAAGCGGCCGCGCAGGACCTGCTCGGCGAGCGGATCTTCGATCAGCCGCTGAATGGCCCGCCGCATCGGCCGCGCTCCCAGATCCGGATCGAATCCTTTCTCCAGCAGCAAGTCGATGGCGCCACGCGTCAAGGAGACCGATAGCTCAGCCTCCTTGAGCCGATCCTGCACCTGCTGGAGAAGAATGAGGACGATCTGCTCCATGTCCTTCTCGGTGAGCGAACGGAACACGACCAACTCGTCCAGACGGTTCAGGAATTCCGGATTGAAGAGCTTGCGCACCTCTTCCATGACCGTGTTCTTCATGCTGTCGTAGGTCGCCGTCTCGTCGTCGCGCGTGAAGCCCAGGCCTCCGCGTCCGCGCAGACGTCGCGCGCCCACATTGCTGGTCATGATCAGGACGCAGTTCTTGAAGCTGACCTTACGCTTCAGGCTGTCGGTCAACATGCCGTCCTCGAGCACCTGGAGCAGAATGTTGAAGACATCCGGGTGCGCCTTCTCGATCTCATCGAGCAGGACCACCGAGTAGGGCTTGCGCCGCACGCGCTCGGTCAGCTGGCCGCCTTCTTCGTAGCCGACATAGCCGGGAGGCGCCCCGACGAGCCGGCTGACGGCGAACTTCTCCATGTACTCGCTCATGTCGATGCGGACCAGCGAGTCCGGATCGTCGAACATGAACCGCGCCAGCACGCGGGCCAGCTCGGTCTTGCCGACACCGGTGGGCCCGAGGAAGATGAAGGTCCCGATCGGCCGGCGTGGATCGCGCAGCCCGGCACGATTGCGGCGGATGGCCTTGGCAATGGCCTCCACGGCCGCCCGTTGGCCGACCACTTCCTCCTCGAGCTTCTCCTCCATGTGAAGCAGTTTGCTCGTCTCCTCCGCCCCGATCTTCGAAACCGGGATTTTGGTCATTCGTGAGACGATATAGGCGATATCCTCGTCCGTGACGTAGGTGCGCTGCGTGCTTTTCTCCTCGCTCCACTGCTTCTTGATGCTGTAGTACTCCTGCCGCAACCCCTTCTCGGTGTCGCGCAGGCTGGCGGCCTTCTCGAACTCCTGGGAGCGAATGGCCGCTTCCTTCTCGAGCTGGATCTGCTCGATCTTCTTGTCGAGGTCCCGCAGCTCCATCGGGAAGGTGCTCTGGGACAGGCGAGCCCGCGCGCCGGCCTCGTCGATCACGTCGATGGCCTTGTCGGGCAGGAACCGGTCGGAGATGTAGCGATCGCTGAGGCGTGCGGCCGAGATGATGGCTTCGTCCGAGTAGTTCACCCGGTGGTGGGCCTCGTATCTGTCCCGCAGGCCGCGCAGGATCTGGACCGTCTCCTCGACCGTAGGCGGATCCACCAAGACCGACTGGAATCGCCGGTCGAGCGCACCGTCTTTCTCGATGTGTTTGCGATACTCATCGAGGGTCGTCGCCCCGATGCACTGGAGCTCGCCGCGGGCGAGCGCGGGCTTGAGCATGTTCGATGCGTCGATCGCTCCCTCTGCGCCGCCGGCGCCGACGATCGTGTGGAGCTCATCGATGAAGATGATCGCGTCCTGGGATTCCCGCAGCTCGTTGATGATCGTCTTCAAGCGCTCTTCGAACTGCCCTCGGTATTTCGTTCCCGCCACGACGCTTGCAAGGTCGAGCGTGACGAGCCGGCGTCCACGGAGCAGTTCGGGCACCTTCGAGTCGATGATCCGCTGCGCCAAGCCCTCGACGATGGCCGTCTTGCCGACCCCCGGCTCACCGATCAGGACCGGGTTGTTTTTCTTGCGCCGGCAGAGGATCTGTACCAGCCGTTCGATCTCGATCTCACGGCCGAAGATCGGATCGAGCTTGCCCTCCTTGGCCAGCTCGGTGAGATCGCGCCCGAACTGATTCAGACTGGGCGTCTCGGGCTTCTCCTCGGCCTCGCCCTGCTGGGGCGCGCTCGAGTGCCCGCCGAGCATCTTCAGCGTCTCCTCACGGACCTTCTTGCGGTCGACGCCCATGTCCATCAGGACCTTGGCCGCCACGCCTTCGCCCTCGCGGATCAGGCCCAGCAGGAGATGCTCGGTGCCCACGTAGCTGTGGCCCATCTGGCGAGCCTCATCGACCGCCAGCTCCAGCACGCGCCGGGCGTTGGCCGTGAAGGGGATTTCGCCAATGGTCAGGGTGCCACCGGTGTGGGCCACCATGCTCTCGACACTCTGCCGGATCGCATCCAGATCCAGTCCCAGGTTCGAGAGGACCGTCGCGGCGATGCCCTCGCCCTCGCGCAGCAGTCCCAGCAGCAGGTGCTCGGTGCCGATCGAATCGTGCTGAAGGCGGCTCGCTTCCTCGCGCGCGAGGAAGATGACCTTGCGAACTCTCTCTGTGAATTTATCGTTCATCCCTGCTCTCGCTCCTTCCGTGTATCCGCTCCGCGCTGGGGGGCACTGCGCCCACCGCACGGGCGTTCGCTGCTCAGGCGGCCAGCCATCCGTCGCGCTCGCTCAAGAAGCGGCCGCGCTCAGCTTCTCGCGAATCATCTCCGCCCGGTATGCGTTGCGCTCCTCCGAGCTCATCTCTCGCCCAGCCATCAGCTGAAGGTGTGCCGGCTGAATCGAGAGCAAAATCTCGTTGATGAGAGCGACCGGGGGCAGATCCTTCAGTCCAAGCGTGATGCCGAGCCGGATGGCCGAGGCCAGACCGATCGCCTCCTGCGAGGACATGAGGTGCGCATGGGAGAGAACCCCCAAGGCTCGCATGACCTTGTCGCGGATCTGATGTACCGCGTCCTTGAGAAGCACATCGCGCGCCTTCTCTTCGTAGTCGAGCAGTTGACGCACCACCCGCTCGAGATTGAGCAGCGCCTGCGATTCCTTCTCTCCTAATGTAATCTGGTTCGAGATCTGGAAGAAGTTCCCAATTACATCCGTTCCCTCGCCATAAAAGCCCCTCACCGCCAGACCCACCTGGGTCACGCCGGTCAGGACCTTCTTGATCTTGCGGGTCAGGACCAGCGCCGGCAGATGCACCAGCACCGAGGCGCGCAGGCCGGTCCCCACGTTCGTCGGACAGGCCGTCAAGTAACCGAAGTCATCCGAGAAAGCCCATTCGAGGGAGGCCTCCAGCTGGTCGTCGATCTGATCGGCCCTCCGGTAGCACTCATCCAGCTGCAAGCCCGGGCGCAGGGCCTGGACGCGGACGTGATCCTCCTCATTGATCATGATGCTCGCGCCCTCGTCGGGGGCGAAGACCAGCCCGGAGTGACGCCCGGCGCTGGCCAGCTCGTAGGAGATCAGGTGACGTTCGAGCAGGAACTGTCGCTCGAGCACCGACAGCGTACCGGTCTCGGTGAGGTCCCGCCCCTGAAAGGCGGACACGCCCAGCGCGGCGTTGCCCACTCGGTGCAACACCCCGCCGAGTTCCTCGCTGAGCCCCCGCACCGGAAACGACAGGCCCTTCAGGTTGCGGGCCAGACGCACGCGGGTGCTCAAGATCGCGTCGGACTGCGGCCCCGCCTCCGCGAACCACTTGCCCTCGGTAGGCAGCATCTCCTCGATCGGAAGGTGATTGGCTGTTTGTTCTGACATCGTCATCCCTCACGCGCGGCGCCTGAGCCTCAGCCGTTCTTCGCGCCGGCCGGGCCATTGCCTCCCGCCGAAGCATTGCCCCCGGCTGCGGCGCCCTGGCTGTCCTCTCCCACCGAGAGCTCGAGCTCACGGATTTGATCACGGATCTGAGCGGCCTTCTCGTACTCTTCGCGCTCGATCGCGCGTTCGAGCTCCTCGTGCAAGCCCTGCACCTGACGGCGGCGCTCGAATTGCGTCCCCTCTTTCCCCGGCGCCTTGCCGACGTGGCGCACGCTGCCGTGAACCCGCCGCAGAATCTGGCGCAGCTGCGTGCCGAAGTCCTCGTAGCAATGAGGGCAGCCCAGCCGTCCGGTTTTCATGAACTCGGAGTACTTCAGGCCACACTCGCTGCACCTGACCATCCCGACCTGAGACGAGCCGCCCGGATAGAGGTTCTCCGCCATCCACACCAGCTGGCTGGCGATCGAGACCGATCCCTTTTCCACCATGGAGTGATAGCCTTTCTCACGGGCGCAGCGCTCGCAGAGGTGAAGCTCCGTAACCTCGTCGTTCTTCACCTCTTTGACATGTATGGTCGCCTCGGCCACCTGGCAGATCTGACACTTCATGGGTCCCTCCTCGAGCCCTGGCGTGGAAACAACGGCCCCGCGCCGCTCGCCGCGTCACTAGGAGTGGGGGCGCAAGCGCCCGTCGGCCACTCTCCATCTCTTATCGGCAAGTCCCGCCAGGTATTCATTGTGGGTCGCCACGACCCAGCTCTGAAGTCTGTTTCGGGCCAGTGAATATAGCAACTCAAATACACCTTCACCAGTTTGGCGATCCAGGTTTCCCGTAGGCTCATCGGCCAAGACGAGCGCCGGATCCCCGGCGATGGCCCGCGCGATGGCCACCCTCTGCTGCTCGCCTCCGGAGAGCCGGTTGGGGGGATGATCGAGCCGCTCCGCCAAACCCACCAGTTCCAAGTAGTTCGCGGCCTCCTCGCCCGCCTCGCGCGGTTCCCGGCCCGCCAGAAGCAGAGGGATCATGACGTTCTCGAGCGCCGTGAACTCGGCGAGCAGGTGGTGGTACTGGAACACGAAGCCCACATGGCGCTCGCGCAAGTGTGCCCGTTCCTCCTCACCCAACGGGACGACGTCGCGCCCGCCGTAACGGATCTCCCCGGCATCGGGCCGATCGAGCGCTCCCAATACATTCAATAGAGTGCTTTTGCCCGACCCCGAAAAGCCGACAATAGCAATCACTTCGCCAGGGCGCACTTCCAGGTCCACGCCCCGCAGAACCTCGATCCGGCCCTCCCCTGAAGCATAGGATTTCCGCACGCCCCGCGCCAGGAGGGGCAGCTCCATCTCCCCGGACGCCGCGGTGGGCGTATGCGAGCCATGCGGTGTATGCGACCCATGCGACCCATGCGACGTATGCGACGTCCTCTGGTTGATCTCAGCCATGGTCGTTTCCCCTGTATCGGCTATTCGGACTGGATGGCGCTGATCGGATCGAGCTGGGAGGCCTTCCAGGCCGGGTACAGCGTGGCCAGCGCGGCGATCAGCGACACCGCTCCGACGACCAGTCCGACGTCCCCCGCCTGCACGTCCACCGGAAGCCGGTCGATGAAGTAGACGTCGGCCGGGAGGCGGATGAACTCGTAGCGCTCCAACAGGTGGCATAGCAAGAGTCCAATGCCGGCCCCAATGGCGGTGCCACTGAAGGCCATCACCCAGCCCTCGAGCACGAAGATTCGCAGGATGGCCATCGAGGTCGCCCCCATCGATTTCAGAATACCGATCTCGCGTCGTTTCTCCATGACCACCATAATGAGCGAGCTGGCGATGTTGAAGCCGGCCACCAGGATGATCATCGTGAGGATCACGAACATCGCCTGCTTCTCGGTCTGCATCCACTCGAAGAGGTTCCGGTTGAGGTCGATCCAGTTGTTGGCCCGGTAGGGAAACCCGCCCAAGGTCGCCACCAGCTCATCCGCCACCGCCGGTGCGCGGTCCATCTCCGCCAGCTTGATCTCCAGGGCCGTGACCCGGCCCTCTTCGAGCCCGAAGAACGACTGGGCCTCTTCCAGGTCAATGAAGGCCATGCTGGCGTCGAACTCGTACATCCCCGAGTCGAAGAGACCCGTCACGACGAATCGCCGCATCCGCGGGACGAAGCCCATGGGCGTGCGCCGTGATTCGGCCGGGCTGACGAGCAGCAGCTCGTCGCCGACGAACAGGCCCAGATTCTCGGCAATGTACTTGCCCACCACGATGCCCGGCAGCAGCTCGGCGTCGCGCGCCAGCCGCGGCGGTCCAGCGCTGCTGCGCACGAAGGTGTCGAGCGCGGTGACCTCGCGCGATTCATCCCAGTCAATCCCCTCGATGATCGCGCCCTCGGCCGAATCGCCCGCCGAGAGCATCGCCTTGCCGTAAACCATCGGCGCGGATGCCACCACCTCCGGATGCGCATCGACAATCGACGCGAGGCTGTCCGGATTCGCCAATCCTTGGGACCCGAACCGCAGGAGAATCACGTGCGCGTTGGTGCCGACGATGCGACGCTTGACCTCACCGTCGAATCCGCTCAGTACCGCCAGCACCACGATCAGGGCGCACACCCCCAGGGCGATGCCGGCGGCGGCATAGAAGGCGGTGGCCGAGTGCAGTGCCGTCTCGCGCCGTCCGAACAGGTAGCGCAGCCCCACGAACGTGACGAACCGCGAGTCACGCCGGCCTCCGTGCGGTGACGCCGAGCGCAGGAACTCCGGCACCAGAAGACGCCACAGGACGAAACGCAGGAGCCAGATGAGCAGTAGGGGCCCCAACCACAGCGGAAGCGTCGCGAGACCGATGACCCCAGCCGGCAGAGCTGCCCACCCCGGCACCCGGCGCCCTGGTCCATGCCGCAGGACGAAGCGACCCAGACCCGTGACGAGCAGGAGCAAACCGCGTAGGCCCACGAGCGTGGGAAACAACACGAGACCGGGCACACCGATCAACCAGCGGACCCAGCCGGGAAGGGCCACGGGACGGCGGATCTGATCCTCGATCTGCTGTAGGAGACCGTCACCGCACAAACGGATGGCCCCGGCGAGCAGGAATAGGGGTACCCACACGGGGAAGAAGAGGACCAGCACGGCGCGCACGCCCCATCCCGGCCCCGCTGGTTGCCGCAGATTGTCCATGACTCGCGGCCTCCCGTCGTCCGCAAGGCGCGCCTAGCGGGCCCACCCCGTCTCGAGCACACGGGCGAACACCGGCTCCAGGTTCTCGAAGAAACGACTCAAATCGAAGAGATCGTCGAGGGCCTCTCCCGATAGGTGTTCGGTCACCTTCGCTTCGGCCTCGAGTACCTCCCGCAAGGGACGCCGCTCGTTCCACGCCTGCATGGCAGCGCGCTGCACGAGTGCATAGGCCACTTCGCGCGAACCCAGGGCGCCGGTCAGGGCCAGGAGCACACGCTGAGAGTAGAACAACCCCCGGCTCGCCTCCAGGTTCTCCATCATGCGCTCGGGCCGAACATCGAGCCCTCCGAGGAGTTTCTCGATCAGATGCAATGTATAATCGAGACCGATGAAGCAGTCGGGCAGAACTACCCGCTCGGCGCTCGAGTGACTGATATCACGCTCGTGCCACAGCACGACGTTCTCGTAGGCAACGCCGACCGCGCCGCGGAGCAGACGCGCCAGCCCGCTCACGCGCTCGCAGATAATCGGGTTACGTTTGTGAGGCATGGCCGAGGAGCCCTTCTGCCCCCGGGCGAACGGCTCGAACGCCTCGGCGACCTCGGTGCGTTGCAGATGCCGAATCTCAACGGCGATCTTCTCGCAACTCGTGCCGATCAGCGCCAGCGTGGCGACCAGATGCGCGTGCCGGTCGCGCTGGACGATCTGCGATGAGACCGGCGCGGCCCGCAAGCCCAGCAATTCACATGCCCGCTCTTCGATCCCCGGCGTCAGATGCGCGAAGGTACCCACCGCCCCCGAGAGCTTGCCGATCGCGATCTCATCGCGCGCGCTGGTCAACCGCCCGGCGTGCCGCTCCATTTCCTGAAACCAGATGAGCGCCTTCAACCCAAAGGTGATCGGCTCGGCGTGCACGCCGTGGGTCCGGCCCATCATGGGCGTTCGCTTGTGCTCGGAAGCCAGCCCGCGCAGGAGCCGGCCGACGCGAACCAGGCGCGCTTCGATCAGGTCCACCGCGCGAAGCAGAATCGTGGCCAGCGAGGTATCGAGCAGATCCGAGGAGGTCATGCCCTGATGCAGGTAGGCCTTTTCGGGCCCCAGCGACTCTCCCACGTCGGTGAGGAAGGCGATGACGTCATGATGGGTCTCTGCCTCGATCGCCGCGATGCGTTCGATGTCGAACCGTCCGTTACGCCGGATCGCCTCGGCCGTACCCTGCGGCACGGTGCCGGCCTCTTCCATCGCCTGCGCAGCGGCGATCTCGACATTCAACCAGGCGGCGAACCGAGCCTCGTCGGTCCAGAGCGCGCCCATCTCGGGGAGGGTGTAACGTTCAATCATCGCGTCTTCTCGTTCCTTTGTTTCCTTGTCATTGCCTGGGCTTCTTCACCCGGGGTTCACAGCCTGAAATCCGTCGGCTGAGTCGCTCTGCCTGGACTTCCCCCACGGCGAGCAACGCTCTGGCCACGCGGCACTCTGACCGATCTAGGGACGGTTCGGATTCTCGATGAGCAAGAGCTCGGCTTCCCAGCGCTCACCATCGCGTTCGAGCGCGAGGGTGATCGTATCGCCGATCGTGGCGCCGAAGATCTTGCGCTGTGCCTGCGAGGCCCGATCCACCGGCACCCCGTTGACTTCCCGGATGATATCGCCAACCTCGATGCCCGCCAGGGCTGCGGGACTGCCCTCCTCGATTCCCCACACGAGCAGTCCACGCGTGTCCCGGATCCCGAAATAGCTGGCCACCAAGCGCGTAATCTCCTGCACGCGGATACCGATCCAAACCTGTCGTACCCGCCCGTATTCCAGGATCTCGCGTGTGACGCGGATCACCGTGTCGATCGGAATCGCGAAGCCAATGCCCAGGCTGCCGCCGCCGGTACTGAAGATGAACGTGTTGATCCCGATGACCTGCCCCGACGCGTTGACGAGCGGCCCGCCGCTGTTGCCGGGATTGATGGCAGCATCGGTCTGGATCATGTCTTTGTAGATAGCCTGGGTGTCGCCATCAGGCTTGACATCGCGCTGCGTGGCGCTGACCACGCCGACGCTTACAGTCGGTTGATAGTCGTTGAGCAGGAAGCCAAACGGGTTGCCGAGTCCGATCGCCCACTCGCCCACCATCAGATCAGCCGAGGTCCCCACCTCCACTACGGGCAAATTCTCTCCATCGATACGCAGGACGGCCAGATCGTAGGCGCGGTCGGCCCCGACCAGGTTGGCCTCATAGGTGCGCCCGTCGGGCAGGGTGACGTTGATCTCCTGGGCGTCGCGAACCACGTGCTCGTTGGTGACTACGATCCCCCGAGAATCAATGATCACGCCCGAACCAATGCTCGAGATCCTCTCGGGCCGGGGATAGCTGAAGAAACGGCTGAAATAGCTTTCGAACGGATCGCGCCCCCCTCCAAAAACCGACTCGCGTACGAGGCGAACCTGCGTCACGCTGATTGAGACCACGGCATCCCCGACGCGCTCGGCGGCCTCGACGATCGCCGTCCGCCGGCTGGTGGAGATGGCTCCCTGCACGGACGGCGGCTGGGTCCCGCGTTCATCGAGCAACGCCCCGGTCCGGGGTGAGAGGCCCGATCCAGCGCGATGGGTCCCCGCCGGGCTCTCGTCACCGGAAGCGGGCAAGTCGGCGAACGGGGCCGTATTCCCCGGCGCCGCATTCCCCGCCGCGGGGTTTGCCCTGGACGCATCATCCACCGATCTGCCCCCCACGGCCGGGCCAATCACGGCAGGGTCCTCCCGGGACAGCGCTCCTACGGACGGAGCGCGCGCCGCTCGATCCCCAACGGATGGGTCTTCTACAGCTGGATCGCCCATAGCGGGGTCGCCCATAGCGGGGTCGCCCCCGGAACCATCGCCCACCGCCGGGGGGCCGCTGCCGGCTGATCCCTCGACCCCGCCCCCATCGTCACCGCTCCAGACGAGCCGGTAGATCAGACCGGCCCCGATGAGCAACGCCAGTAGCACGATGGCCAGCAGCAAGCCGGTGTGCACCTGTCCCTGCTGTCTGGCCGGGCGACGGATTTCCTCTCGCACCTCGCGTCCTCCTCTAGCCTCGCCTTGCCAGCCTTGCCTGGGCTCGACGGCTTGCCTGGGCTCGACGGCCTTCCTGGGCTCGACGGCCTTCCTGGGCTCGACGGCCTTCCTGGGCTCGACGGCCTGCCTGGGCTCGACGGCCTGCCTGGGCTCGACGGCCTGCCTGGGCTCGACGGCCTGCCTGGGCTCGCCTTGCCCGGCTATTGCTTGGGCACATCCTTCCACGCGGCAAGGAACTTCTCGATGCCGGCGTCGGTGAGGGGATGCTTGAACATCGCCTTCAGGATCTTCGTCGGCACCGTGGCGATATCAGCGCCCAGCAGCGCTGCCTGGGTCACGTGCAGGGGATGCCGCACGCTTGCGACGATGACCTCGGTCTCGAACTCGTAGCCGGAGTAGACCTCCAGAATCTCCTCGACCACCTCCATGCCGTCATGGCCGATGTCGTCGAGCCGGCCGACGAAGGGACTCACATAGCGTGCGCCCGCCTTGGCCGCCAACAGTGCTTGGTTGGCGCTGAAGATCAGGGTGACATTGCTGGCAATCCCCTCACCCTTGAGGATCGAAACCGCCCTCATGCCGTCGGGCGTCATGGGGATCTTGACGACCACATTCCCGGCGATCCCGGCCAGCTCGCGGCCCTCGCTCACCATCCCGTTCCAATCCTCGGATACGACCTCGGCGCTCACCGGACCGGGCACCATCTCGCAAATCTCCCGGATCACATCACGGTAGGGCGCGTTCGCCACCTTCAGCAGCGACGGGTTGGTCGTCACGCCATCGACCAAGCCGATCTGGACCATCTCACGGATCTCGTCCCGAACCGCGGTATCCAAGAAGATCTTCATCGTCTCTCATCCTCCTTCAAGAAACCAACAAGCGCGAGGTTGATATGCCGGTTCTTATGCCGGTTTTCCCGAACCGTCCGCGCGGTGCCCGCACGTCTGATTCGCCGAAGTCCTTGCCCTTATGCCAATTGCACAGCCGGACCCATGCCCGCTGCCACGCAAGCGGCGACTATAGCACAGGGGCCGGGGGCAGACAATCTGGGCTCCAGCGGCGCGCCTCTTCCTCAGCGTAGTCGACCTGGACCAGATGCACACCCTGCGGCGGCGCTACACGCCGTGATGGCGCCTGCCCCGGCGCCAGGCGACTCCGGAAGCTGCCCGGATCGGCCTCACCGGTTCCTACCTCGATGGCATGGGCCACCAGGCACCGCACCATCTTATAGAGAAAGCGAACCGCCCCAACCCGAAACAACAGCCCCCGGTCCCAAGGCTCCCACCGAGCATAGAACAGGCGCGAACGGGTGCTTTCCTGGGCCGGATCATGGATACAGAAAGCCGCGTAGTCGTGCTCCCCCGGCAAGTGCCGGCACGCCGCACTCATTGCCGCCAGATCCGGAAACCGTGGCGGACGGTACGCCCGGTGGTCCCACAGCGCCGAACGCTCCCGCAACAGCAAGTAGACGTAGTGACGGGCGCGAGCGCTGTGACGCGCATGGAAATCCTCCGGTACCGGCTCGGCCGCGATGACACGGACATCGGGCCCGGTCAACGCATTGACCCCCCGGCGCAGCTCATTCGCAGAGAAGCCCTTCGGCGTCCGGAAGCTCGCCACCTGACCAAGGGCATGAACGCCCGAATCGGTCCGGCCCGCCCCGTGGACCACAACGCGTTCCCCGTGCATCTGCTCCAAAGCGGCTTCGATCTCACCCTGCACCGTACGGACGGCGGGCTGACGCTGCCAGCCCGCGAAGTGGCTGCCGTCGTATTCGATGGTGAAGCGAATGTTGCTGCCCACGGTCATGGTCCTGCCGCCTCTCGCGTCTCGAATCGCGACCGGCAACGCGCCAGCATCAGGAAGTAACGATGCGCAGGTCGCCACATCTCGATATGCACCGAGCGCTGGCCGAAGAGCGTGTACCGGAAGCGAGTCCCGAGCATGGCCTCGAACTCCTCGCGTCGCAACTGGAAGTAGTGGTGGGGCTGCTGGGTCGGTTCATCCCGCCCCCGGCCCACCGGGGTCGAGACCAACAGACATCCTCCCGGCGCGAGGCAGAGATCGAGCTGTTGAAGCAGGCGCTCGGGTTCGGGCAGGTGCTCGAGCACTTCGAGGCACGCGATGCCGTCGAAGCGCCCCAGCCCATGCAACCGGCCCGAAAGCAGATCCTCCTGCACGTAACGCACGTGCGGGGCGCCGTAATAGCGGCGGGCCCACGCCACGGCCCGGGCATCGGCATCGATACCCACCACCTCGCGCACGTCCGGTTGGGAAGCCAGCATCAAGGTGCCATATCCGGTCCCGCTGCCCGCATCGAGGATCCGTCCGCGCAAGAGACCGGCGGCGAACTCGTAGCGCGCCAGGTGTTCACGGATCCAGCCGTGCGTCAACCGGCGGTGCATCGGTTCGATGCGCTCGATGAACCAGGGATCCTGCGCCATCCTCGAGCTACCAGGTGGTCACGATCCCGGGGTCTCCCGGTCGCCGGCGACGGGCCCTGATGACGGCCCCGAGGGTGACCCTGATGGTGACTCCAAGGGTGCTCCCGGGGGCGGGCCCGCGAGTAGGCGGCTACCCTGCCCCGGCTCGGTTTCGACCCGGCGGCCACTCGTGACGGCCCGCAGCAACAGGCCCTTGAGATACTCGCCTTGAGGATGGTCGAGGTGGACCGGATGATCCGGGCCCGGGCCGAGGCGCCGCACCCACTGAAGCGGCCGGCCAGCGTCGATCGAGGCGCCGAAGATGATCTTCTGGAACAGATCCGGGTCGATGTGCTGGGAACAGGAGAAGGATGCCAGGAACCCGCCCGGGCGCAGCCGCTTCATGGCCCACAAGTTGACATCCTTGTAGGCGCGCGCTGCCTTCTCGACCGTGCGCCGTTCTTTCGCGAAGGCCGGAGGGTCGAGGATGATGAGATCGAACGTCTCGGTCGTCTCACGCAAATAGGTCTGTGCCGAATCTCCCACGATCGTCAACCGGTCCGGCGGCAGGTCGTTGAGCGCCCAGTTCGTCTCGAGCAGCCTTCGGGCCGCGTTGCTGGTCTCGACCGCCACCATCCGCCGGGCATCGCCCTCGGCCCCCGCGTAGATGCTGAAGCCGCCCGAGTATGCGAAAAGGTTGAGCACGCTACCGCCGGGCGCCACCCGCGCCAGCAGGCGACGGTTCTCCCGCTGATCGAGGTAGAAGCCGGTCTTCTGGCCCGTGCGCAGGTTGACCTGGAAGCGGTGCCCATACTCGGTGACGACCAGATCCTCCGGCGGTTCGCTCCCATGGAGAACGGCATCGCCGCGCTGGAGGTTCTTGTCGCGTCGCGCTCGATGGCTGCGCTCCAAGATCCCCGCCGGCTGAAAGAGATTCACCAATGCGCTGGTCCAGAATGCTTCGAGCCGGGCCATCCCGGCCGACATGCACTGGACGACGAGATAGTCGCCGTAGCGGTCCACGACGAGCCCCGGCAGGCCATCGCCCTCGCCGTGAATCAACCGGTAGCAGTCGGTCTTCTCCGGAATCAAACGCTCGCGCAGCGCCAGCGCTTCGCGCAGGCGCCCTCGGAACCAATCGCCCGTGATCTCGCCCGGTTCGAACTGGAGGAACCGCACCGCCAAGGGGGTTCCCTCGTTGACCATCCCGAGGCCGAGCCACTCGCCCTGGGAAGTGAAGACCTCTCCCAGGTCACCCGGCGTGGCATCCTCGGTGGCCTCGATCCTTTCGATCGAGTTGGCGAAGACCCACGGATGGCGCACCCGCGCGGCCCGATCACGGCCGGGCTTCAAATACACCCGGTAACGCACGGGGGCATTCGAGCTGGCGCCGCTCGGGTTGCCCGCAAGTGCCGGCGTAGCGGCATCGCTCGGATCGGCCGCATCGGCCGGCGTAGCGGCCTGGCTTGGATCCCCCTGGTCTGCCGCGCCGGCGCGGGCGCGTGGGTCAACCGGTATGGCTGAATCGACCGGTTTGCCATCGAGTTCATGCGACATCGCAACGTCCTCCCCCGGTGTCCGCTCCGCGTCTCCACCGCAGCCCCAGGATGAGGGCCGCTCCGCCCAGCAACACTAAGGTCCAGGCGTCGCCAATGCGAGTGGCAAAGCTGCCCCCGCCGCGGGGAACAACCGTGGCGGTGAACGAGGTGCGCTCGAACAACTCGGTCTCATGCGAGATGCGGCCGTAGGCATCGACCGCGAAACTGATCCCGGTGTTGGCGCAACGCACCAGCGGTACCCGATTCTCGACCGCGCGGAGAACGGCCATGTCGGCGTGCTGGCGTGGTCCGGCGGTGCGCTCGAACCAGAAGTCGTTGGTGATGTTGACGAGCACCTGGGCTCCGGCTCGCACCATGGCGCGGGGTAAATCCGGGAAGGCGGCCTCGAAGCAGATCAAGCCGCCTACGCGCGTCGAGTCCACGGCCAGCAGCGTGGGCGCTTCACCTGGAAAGAAATTCGATTGCCCGAAGTCAATGCTGCGAATCCAGGGCGCGATCTTCTGCAACGGCATCCGTTCGCTGAACGGCACTAGGCGGATCTTGCGGTAGGCCGGCGAGAAGCTGCCATCGGGTCGCGCCACCAACGCCGAGTTGTGGGCCACCCACTCCCGCTCTCCATCGGGGTGACCCCAGTAGCCCTCCTGGGTGCCGAGGAGGATCGGTCGGCCGGTCATGCCGGCGAATCGCTGGACGCGTCGCAGCGCATAGAGGTCGTCGAGCAGACGCGTGGGCAGCACGGTCTCGGGCCACACCGCCCAATCGAACGCATCTCCCCCGCCCGCTGCCTGAACGGCACGGATCCCGTGCGTCAGAACGGTATCGATCACCTCCTCGCGCAGCTCGCGCTTCCACTTGATCTCCCGCCGGATGTTCGGTTGCATGACAAGGACCCGCTCGACGTGCTGGGCCTCCTCCCTCCCCGCCGACTCCCCGCCCCGCGTCGGGGAAAGACTCGGGGCACGCCCACCGAGGCCGTCCGTCTCCGGTGGCATTACGACGGCGCCGTGAACGAAGCCGGCCCCCAGCAGCAGAAGCGCCAGCACCCAACCAGGCCGCCACCCCTGGATCGCCGCCGTCAGGCATCCAGCCACGGCCAGGATGCCGAAATAGAGCCCCCAGAAACCCCATACCGAGGCAGACTGCATCAAAGGCGCGACACGGGCCAGAGCGTAGGGCGCGGCGCCCCAGGTTACACCGAGGGGCCCGGTGGAGCGAAGGTACTCGGCAAGCGTCCAGATGATCGGGCCCCAGAAGGCCACCGGCAAGACCGTGCGCCGTGAGAGAACGGTGGAGAAGAGCGCCGCCAGGCCGAAGAAGAGCCCCAGGTAGAGGCCAAGGAGCCCGAGGGCCGGGATCATCAAGCCGTCAATCGTGACCTCCTCGTTCGACAAGGCCACCAACCAGTGGAGGATACCCACGAAGGCCACCGTCCCTGCCGTCCAGCCTTGGAGGAACCGGCCGTAGGCCCGGCGGCGACCGGATGGGCCCGGCCGGTCCAGTGCCCACCACAGGGGCACCCACGCCAGGAAAGCCAGTGGCCAGAGACCGACGGGTGGGAAGGCCAGGGCCAGCAGCAAGCCTGAGACGGCCGGCCAGAGCAGGGCCCCAAGGGCCGAAGTTCGGTGGCCGGGTATCGAAAGCATTGACGTGGCAACCTCCTATTTGCTACCGTCAGCGGCTAGTTTGCGATTCGGGCATCCGGAGAGCCCGAGGACGGGAAAGGAGCGAACGAAGCATGCCACAGCATAAGTCTGCGTGGAAGAGAATGCGCACGAGCGCCAAGCAACGCGCCTACAACCGAGCCATCCGTGGCCAGGTTCGCAAGGTGCTGCGCGAGTACCGCGAAGCCAACCCCGACGAGAAGGCGGCCCTGCTCTCGGCCACCGTCTCGGCGGTCGACAATGCCGTCCGCAAGGGGGTCATGAAGAACTCGACGGCCAACCGGGTCAAGTCCCGTCTGGCCAAGCAGCTCAATCGCGAGCGCGCCGCGGCGTCCTAGCCCACTCCCTCTCGATTCGGCAGCTCCGCGACCCCCTCGAAAACCTTCACGGCTGGGCCGCGGAGCTGCCAGGCATTCTCTGATACGACCACTTCCAGCCTGTCGCCTGAACGCACCTGCAAACGCACCTGCAGGCACCGTTTGATTGCGACCTCATTCGTTCGAATCGCCGCGGCGGCCGCCAACGCTCCCGACCCGCAGGCCAGCGTCTCGGCTTCCACTCCTCGCTCATAGGTTCGCAGCCGGTAGGTTGTCTGCCCGTCTCCCTCCCCCCTCACAGGCCACAGGAGATCCACGTTGGTTCCCCGCGGACTGAAGTGCCGATGGCTACGCAAGCGGCCCCCGCAGCCTTCGAGCGAGAAGCTCGGCTCTTCACGCAACAGGAGCACCGCGTGGGGAACGCCGCTGTCGATCCAAAGCGCCCGCTCCACGAAACGTTGATCGGGCCCCAACGTTTCACTCAAGACACCAGACGGCAACGAGGCCTCCAACACCTTCGGCGGCGGCACGGAGACCTCGATCCCCTCGGCGCACGCCTGGCCGGTCACCGTCAACGCACCTAGGCGAAACCGTGCGGGCTTCTCGTTTCCGAGCATCGCCAGCAGATGGGCGGCGACGCAGCGGGCAGCGTTGCCGCAGAACTCGGCCCGGCTGCCATCGGGATTCCAGTGGTCGGCCACGAACTCCCCGTTCCCCGCTGAACGCAGCCAGGTAAGGCCATCAGCTCCCACGGCCGTACGGCGCGGACACAACCGCTTTGCCAGCTCGGAGCCGGTCCAGCCAGCCAGGGGCAGCGCACCTGCGGTTTCCCTCGTAGCGCCGGCGTCCCTCCCGGCCTCGGCGTCCCCGGTAGAATCAGCGCCCCTCCATGCCTTGGCGTCCACCGCATCAGCGCTGCTCCACTGACCGTCGGCATCGTCGGCCACCCAAGCAGGACTCGAGACGCCCACGACATCGGACCCCAGAAGAAGGAAATCGTTACCGGCCCCCGACCATTTCTCAAACGCCACCACCATGCCTAGGATCGCTCCTCGCTGTCAGAGGACTCAACGCCGTTGCCGGGAGTTCCCGCGCCGGCATCCGGCGGCTCGGCCTCGGCGTCCGGCGTTCCCTCATCGTCCGGCGTTCCCTCACCATGGGGCATCGGAGCATCGCTGTCGTTCGGCGAGCGAGGTCCGAGCGAATCCGACGGCGCCAGGCCCACCCCCTCGCCCAAATCTCCCCCGGCGTCACCGGAGGCGCCGGCCGAATCCACCGCCACCGACTGGAGCAGAATCTCCAGCCCGGTCACCGTACGGCCCGGCAGGAGTTCCACCGGAAGAGGGAACGAGCCGGCCGGCTCGTGGGGACCGATCCGGTTGTCGCCGTCCAAGTCCCGGTAGGCGCTGACCCGATAGGTGCCCACCGGCACATCCGGCAGCTGGAAGTCCCCGACGGTGCGGGTTTCGAAGACGTGCGCGGTATCGGTCACCGACACGGCGCTCACCCAGACGATGGCCGAGCAGCGCGCACTGTCGGCCTGCGCCTCGAGGACATGGACCCTCAGCCGCTCGAGGTTCACGCTCACCGACTCGGCCTCTGCTTCGCTCAGGGTGAACGCATCCAGTGTGTCACCCGTGGTCGCGAATCCCTGGGCATCGAACTCCCCGGTCAGCATGCGCTCCAGGCTGTCTGCCGCGGCACGCAGTCGCGCCGGGGGGCGGTAGCCCACACACGCACTGTCGATCACCATACCGCGCAAGTCCCCGGGCTCGTCGGGGTAGACCAGGTAGATCTCCAGCGAATCCGGCTTCAAAGCATCACCGGCAAGAGGATCGGGGTAGAACGCCCACAAATCGCGGTCGGGATCATAGGTCCGATTGCCGGACGCGTCGTGAAGCGCGCCAGCCAGGTAACGTCCCGTCCGCGGAATGTGCGCGAGCTCGAAACGTCCCTCGGAGTCCGACTCGCTGAGCCGCAGAGCAGTGCGCATATCCGGCGGACGAAACGTGCTGTCGCCCGGTGCCACACGGTCGACCGGCCAGCGAAACAAAGCTACCAGTTGCCGCGCGGCCGGCAAGCTCCGCGCGCGCACCCAACCAGTCACGCGTCCGGTCGGAAGCGAGTCGCCCGTGGTGAAGACCGACTTGAAAGGCTTCTCCAGACCGTTGCGCTGCCGGTCGGCAGCCTTTGTGCCCAGCAGGACAGTGTAGGTTTCCCCCCAGGCCCACCCGTCCTCCGGCACCACCTCGACCTGGCCGTCCTCCCAACGCCATTCCAGGCGGCCCGGCCACGGCGCCAGTTGAAGCCAGTCCTGCACCGAGGAGCGGTTCATCGGTTCGCTGAAAGAGAAGAGGAGGGGCCCATCGAGCGGCACGGCCACCGCCGCCGAATCGGGCTGCACCTCAAGCACCTCCGGCGGATCGCGGTCTTCAGGCCCGCCGCGGGGCGCCTCGATGCTGGCGCACCCGCAGGCGAGCAGGACCGCCAAAACGGCCGCCAGGACCGCCGTACACGTAGCGGTCCGCGCCACAGCCCATGTAGCCGTCCACGTCGCAGGCCACACCGTCGTCCACGTCGCAGGCCACACCGTCATCCAGGTAGCAGACCACCTACCCGCCCGGGCATTCGTCCGTGCGCTCTCTCGCGCCGTCGTACCCGTTGGTGTTCGCCCCGCCGCGCGTGCGGACGTCACTGCTCTTGTCAGCGCGATCCGAGACAATGAAGCAGGATCCCTTTCTGGGCATGCATCCGGTTCTCGGCTTCGTCATAGACCACACTCTGGGGACCGTCGATCACCTCGTCGGTAATCTCCTCCCCCCGGTGGGCCGGCAGGCAGTGCATCACGAGCGCGTCGGGGAGCGCGCGGCTTAGAAGTTCGCGGTTGAGCTGGTAGGTCGCGAAACTGGCCCGGCGCTTATCGGCCTCGCCCTCCTGCCCCATGCTGGTCCACGTATCGGTGTAGACCACCTGAGCACCCTCGAGTGCCTCGCGCGGATCGTGGATGATCCGCACGCTGCCGCGCGCCTCTCCAGCCGCCCGGCGGATTGACTCCGCGCTCGGCTCGTAACCTTGGGGACACGCCACGCGCAGATCGATACCAAAGGCCTTGGTAGCATGGATCCAGGAGTTGGTGACGTTGTTACCGTCACCGATGTAGGTCAACGTGAGGCCATCGAGGTCGCGGCCATGCTCACGGATCGTCAAAAGGTCCGCCATGATCTGGCAGGGATGGGTCCAGTCGGTCAGGCCGTTGATGACCGGGATCTCGGCCGCCCCGGCCAGCTTCTCGACGTTGGCGTGGTCGAACGTGCGGATCATGATCCCGCTCAGGAACCGCGAAAGCACTTGTCCGATATCCTTGATCGCCTCACGCTTCCCAAACCCGATTTCCGCGTCCGTGATGTAGAGACTGCTGCCGCCCAGCTGACGCATGCCCACTTCGAAGGAGATCCGCGTCCTCAAGCTCGGCTTGTGGAAGATCACCCCCAGCACCTGGCCGGCCAGCGGCTCCGAGCGCTCACCCCTGTGCCAGGCCTCTTTCAGCTCCGCGGCGCTGCTGAGCATGGCATCGAGTTCGCTGCGCTCGAAATCGAGCAGCGTCAGAAAATGCTTCGTCGGCATCCGCACGTCCTCCCTTAGTACCCTAGTGCCCTGATGTCACTCCGTACCCAAACATCACTCAGTACCCTCATGAATCTTAGAGAATGTAGCGCGACAAATCCCGGTCTTCCAGGATCACCCCTAGCTTGGCGTCGACCATCCCTTCGTCGACCTCAATCGCCTGGAGGTCTGCCTCGGGGATCTGGAAGAGGTCGTCCTCGAGCAGCGTGGTCAGAATGGTGTGCAGCCGGCGAGCCCCGATGTTCTCGGCCTGTTCGTTGACCCGCGCGGCAATCGCAGCGATCCGGCGCACCGCCTCGGCTCGGAATCGCAGCGTCACGCCTTCGGTGGAAAGCAGCGCCTCGTATTGCTTCAGCAGTGCATTCCGCGGCTCGGTCAGGATCCTGACGAAGTCCTCCTCGGTCAGTGCGGTCAGTTCCACGCGGATGGGGAAACGGCCCTGCAGTTCGGGGATCAGATCCGATGGCTTGGCGGTATGGAATGCGCCGGCCGCGATGAAGAGCATGTGGTCGCTCTTGACGAGGCCATAACGGGTGGGCACGCTGCAGCCTTCGACGATCGGCAGCAGATCACGCTGCACGCCCTGGCGCGACACGTCGGGGCCGTGGCCGGAATCCCCGCCGGCGATCTTGTCAATCTCGTCGATGAAGATGATCCCGGAGTTCTGCACGCGCTCGAGCGCGGTCTCGACAACCTTGTCCATCTCGATGAGGCGGCTGGTTTCCTCTTGGAGTAGGACTTGGCGCGCCTCGGAGATCGGCATCCGCCGGCGCTTCTTCCTGCTCGGCAAGAGCGCCTGGAGCGGCTCGGGCAGGTTGAATTCCATCTCCTCGAGCCCGGCGTTCGAGAAGATCTCCACGCTCGGCACCTGACCGCGCGCCTCGACTTCGACCTCGACCTCGCGGTCGTCGAGCGTGCCCTCGCGAAGCTGACCGCGCAGCTTCTTGCGCGTGCGCTCCCACTGGTTGTAGCGCTCCTGGGCGTAGCGTTCCGCGTCGTTCTCGGGTCCCTCTTCATCGCTGGAAGGCGTGAAGAGAGAGGGCATCATCGCGGCTACCGCCTTGCGGCTCGGTTGCTTCGGCCGCTCGGGCAGCAGTAGCTCGAGCAAGCGCTCTTCCACGTTACGCTCGGCCTTGCCGCGGACCTGCTCGCTCATTTCTTGCCGCACCATGTTGACCGAGATCTCGGTGAGGTCGCGCACCATCGACTCGACATCGCGGCCCACGTAGCCAACTTCAGTGAATTTCGACGCCTCCACCTTCAAGAACGGGGCGCGTGCGAGCCGGGCCAGCCGGCGGGCGATCTCGGTCTTCCCCACCCCGGTCGGGCCGATCATGATGATGTTGTTTGGCAAGATCTCGTCGCGGATCTCCGATGTCACCAGACGCCGGCGGAACCGGTTGCGCAACGCGATGGCCACGCTACGCTTCGCGTCCGCTTGCCCGATGATGTACTTGTCCAGCTCGCGGACGATCTGGGAGGGGGTCAATTCCTGGATGTCCTTCATGCCTACTCCGCTTCCGGTGATGAACCAGCCAAGGTCTCCAAGTGGATTTCATGGTTCGTGTAGATGCACAGATCCGCGGCGATGCGCAGCGCCTCGCGAACGATATCGGCAACATCCATCTCGGGCGCGAACTTGAGCAGCGCACGCGCGGCCGCCAGGGCGTAGGCCGCTCCGGAGCCGATGGCCACCAAGCCGTCGTCGGGCGTGATGACATCGCCCGCCCCGGAGACCAAGAATGCCTGCTCCCGGTCGAGGGCAATCAGCTGAGCCTCGAGGCGGCGCAGCATCTTGTCTGATCGCCACTCCTTGGCCAAATCCACGGCGGCCCGCTGAAGGCGACCGCGGTTGGCCTCGAGCTGGTTCTCGAAGCGCTCGAATAGATGCAACCCATCCGCAGCGCCACCGGCGAATCCGGCCAGCACCCGTCCGTGGTAGAGTCGCCGAATCTTGCGGGCGGTGCTCTTGATGATGACGGCGCCCGTCGTGACTTGCCCATCGCAGGCCAGAGCCGCGTCACCGTCGCGCACACAGCCTAGAACGGTAGTACTGCGAAAGCGGCCGTAATGATCTGTACGGTCAAGCAGGTGCGGGTCCGCGTGGTCGCGTGTGTGCTTGCCGGCGTGGTCGCGTGTGTGCTTGCCGGCGTGGTCGCATGTGTGCT
>CAZNJE010000070.1:0-7855 GCA_964573295.1 uncultured bacterium
ACCTGCTGCCCAGCCCCGAAGGGGGCCTCATCTTCGAACTCAGGTTCCAGGAGCGGCCCAAGCTCGAGCGAGTGGCCTTCACCGGACACGACTTCTTCAGCGCGGAGGACTTGAAGGCACACGCCGGGCTCGTGAGCGGGCAGGTTTACACGCGGAGCGAGGTCAAGACCGCCGTCGAGGCCATGAAGGTGGCCTACCTCGATGAGGGCTTTGCGCAGGCCGAGATCACTCCCGAGGTGACGCCCGATCCTGGTGGGGAGGGCGTGCAGCTTCGTCTGGTCATCGACGAAGGGGAACGCGTCAAGGTGACCGGGATCCTCTTCGAGGGTAACGACGCTTTCAGCGACGATGAGCTGCGCGGTAACGTGGAGGTCAAGAAGAAGGGCTTCTTGCGCAAAGGGCGTTACAATCGCGAGCAGCTCGAACAGGATGCCCTGCGCCTGGAAACCTACTACCGGAATCACGGCTACAAGGATGCCGAGGCCACTCTGCGCGAGCCGGTCTTCGCGAACGATGGGGAAGAGGTTCAGGTGATCTTCACCGTGGAGGAAGGGCCGCTCTATCGATTCGGCGAGGTGGACTGGGAAGGCGTGACCGTCCTCGACAGCACCCTCGTTGACGAGTCGTTCTTCTTCCAGCCGGGCGATCCGTACGATCAGAGCAAGATCGATGAGACCCTTGCCGCGCTCTACGACCGCTACACGGAGCGTGGGTATCTGGTCCAGCTGCGCATCGAGCCGGTGACGGTGGTGCGCGGCGACGAGGTTGCCGTGACCTTCATCGTCAACGAAGGGAATCCCTCCCGCGTGGGCGAAATCAAGATCGTGGGCAACACGCGCACCAAGGAGCGTGTGATTCGCCGGGAGATGAAGCTCTACCCCGGCGACCTGTTGCGGCGCAGCCGGCTCCTGCGCTCTCAGCGCGACATTTTCGCCACCGGCTACTTCGAGGACGTGCAGGTGGAGTTCGACCCCTCGGAAAATCCGGAAGAGGTTGATGTCACGTTCCGGGTGATGGAGAAGAGCTCGGCGCAGTTCAATGCCGGGGCCGGCTACTCTAGCCAGATTGGCTTGACCGGCTTCGTCAAGCTTGGCCACAACAACCTGTTCGGCAACGGTCAGTCACTGTCGATGGAGATCGAGCGGGGAAGCCGCCGGGAGTACTACGACGTGTCCTTTACCGAGCCGTGGGTCATGGGGCGCCCGATTTCGGCCGGCGCCGATGTCTACAATACCGAGACCTATCGCGAGGTGTATGCCGGGACGAGCCTGGACGCTTCCTACTGGCACCGGTTGCGCGGCGGCGGCCTGCGTGTGGGCTTCCCCTGGTTTCTGCGCTGGCCCGACTACACCCGTTTGACGGTGGGCTACTCGCTCAGCGATACGCGCTACCGCGATTACGATACCCTGCCCGAGGACACGCAGGATTTGCTCTTGCAGGGCGAGGGCACGCTATCGCGCGTCTTCCTGTCCTGGTATCGCAATTCGACCGACAATCCCTTCCATCCCACGCTGGGGGCGCGCTCCACCCTGCGCACCGAATTCAACGGCGGCATCTTCGGTGGGTCGATGGATTACTACGAGTTCTCGCTGGACCACCGGCAGTATTTCACCCCGGTCTGGAAGCCGATCTTGATGGTTCGGGGACGTTTCGGGATGATCGGCACCTATGAATCGAACGGCCGCATGCCGCCGGCCGAGCGCTACCGGATGGGCGGGATCAGCGGTTTCGACATCATGCGCGGTTACGACGACTACTACATCGTCCCCGATGAGAATATCGAGACCTACACTGATGGACGCGAGTACCGGTTCCCGGGCGGTAAGTATCTTCTGGCGATGACGATGGAGCTTCAGTTCCCGGTGGTCGAGCCCCTGTACGGGGCCCTCTTCGTCGATGCGGGGGATACCTGGAATTCCGGATACGATATGTCCTTGAGTGGCTTGAAGTTCGGCGCTGGGATGGGAGTAACGATGGAAGTGCCGATGCTGGGCCCGATCGGGCTCTACTATGCGTACGGTTTCGAACGTAAGAAATGGAAGACGCACTTCGCGTTCGGGCCGCAATTCTAACAACGCCAGGATGGTACGATAGAATGAACCGGACAGTTTGAGCCCGCCGGGGCGATCCGGCGAGAATTATGGTGGCATCGGTCTGCCCGCTTTGTCTAGGATCCTTCGCAACGTATTTCCCGAAGGGGGAGGAAACGCATGCGCAAACTCTTTGGTCTTTGCGTCTTGACCGGATTGGCCCTCGCCATCGTGGCTGCGGGGAGTCCGGCCCAGGCCCAGCTACGGATTGCATTCGTCAACAGTGAGGTCGTGCTTTCCGAGTACACCGCCGTGCAGTCGGTGGTCGAGACGTTCAATCGCGACGTACAGGGCTGGAACGAGGAGGCCGAACGTCGCAAGGCCGAACTCGAGGAAATGCAGGCCGACTTGCAGAGCCAGTCGCTCATGCTGAGCGATGAACGCCGCCAGGAACGGGAAATGGAGTATCAGCGGCGGCTGAATGAGTATGAGCAGTTCATCCAGAGCGTGTGGGGACCGGAAGGTGAGCTCGAACGCCGCAACGAGGAGCTACTGCGGCCGATCATCAACGAGGTGCAGACCCTTCTGGCGCAGATGGCGGTTGACGAGGGCTACGACTTCATCCTCGACGCAGCCGACAACAACCTCCTCTACGCGGATCCCGATCACGATATTACTGCCCTGGTGGTGGACCGCCTCAACAACCAGGAGGGTACTGACTGATTCCATGAGCACGTCCACCGAAACGCAGAAGAAGCCCACCCATCGGCTCGGGGAACTGGCCGAGTTGGTGGGGGGCGAATTGCATGGGGATGGAGATCTGTCGATCCGGGGGGTGGCGGGCATCAGGGAGGCCCACGAAGGGGAGATCACTTTCCTGGGCAATCCGCGCTACGAGGAGTTCCTGCCGCAGACCCAGGCGACGGCCGTGATTCTGCCCCGGGGCCATTCGTTCAATGGCCGACCGAGCATCCGGGTCGAGGATCCTTACGCTGCCTTCCATCGCGTGACGGCGCTCTTCCATGCCCAGCGCCGGCTCCTACCTCCGGGGATTCACCCCACCGCGCTCATCGACCCGAGCGTTCGTCTCGGTGATGATGTTGCCGTGGGACCGTACGTGGTGATCGGCGCCGGATCGGTGATCGGTCATCGGTGCATGATCTTGCCGGGCACCATCATTGGCCCGGCCGTGGCATTGGGGGAAGACTGCCTGGTCTACCCGAATGTCTTGATCCGCGAGGAGACGGTGATCGGTGACCGCGTCATCGTGCACTCGGGTGCGGTCATCGGCGATGACGGATTTGGGTTTACGACGTCCTCCGACGGCGCACACGCCAAGGTGCCTCAACTCGGTCGGGTCGTCATCGAAGATGACGTCGAGATTGGCGCCAATGCATGTATCGACCGTGCGACGGCCGGGGTGACCACCGTGCGTCGCGGCACGCGCATCGACAACTTGGTGCAGGTCGCGCACAACGTGACGATCGGGGAGAACTCGATCCTGTGCGCGCAGGTGGGTATCGCGGGTAGCACGGCGGTGGGCGACCGCGTGACGCTGGCCGGCCAGGTGGGTATCGTCGGGCACATCGAGATCGGGGATGAGGTCAGAGTGGGCGCCCAGGGAGGGGTTACCAAGTCGATCCCGGCCCGGACGGAGGTGTCCGGTTATCCGGCCACGCCCCACAGCCAGGCGAAGCGCATGTATGCCGCGTTGCGGCATCTGCCGGAACTGCAGCGCGAGGTGCGCCGTCTGCGCGACCGCGTGCGGGAACTCGAGGAGCGGGGAGAGTAGGGCACGTGAAGCAGCGGACCATCGGACGGACCGTAGCCTTCACCGGCATGGGCTTGCATCGGGGCGAGGAGACCACGATGCGATTCCGTCCGGCGGAGGCCAATGAGGGGTGGTGGTTTGTACGGTCGGACCTGGAGGGCCAGCCCCGGATCCGGGTGTCGCCCGAAGCGGCGGCCTCTTGCGGGCCGGGACAGCGCCACACCGTGCTCGCCCACGGCGAAGCCGAGATCCACACAATCGAGCACGTCCTGGCTGCTGTCAGCGGTTTGGGGATCGACAACCTTGTGATCGAGCTCGACGGGGCCGAGGTGCCCGAACCGATCGATGGCAGCTCGGCGGCATTCGTGGCCCTGCTCGAGGAAGCCGGGATCGTCGAACTCGAGCCCGAGCGCGAGCCCTTCTTCATCCGCCGTCCGGTGTGCTACTCGAATGACGGCGTCGAGATCATCGCGACCCCCTACGATGGGCTCAGGCTGAGCTTCACCATCCAGTTCGAGAACGCCGTGCTCGGCACCCAGCACATGAGCCTGGAGATCACCCCCGAGAGCTTCAAGGAGGAGATCGCCGGGGCTCGCACCTTCGTCCTCTTCCGCGACGTGGAACGTCTGCGCGAGATGGGGCTCATCAAGGGTGGAACCTTGAAGAACGCGGTGGTCGTCAAGGACGACGGTCTGATGAACGAGGAGCCCCTGCGTTATCCCGATGAGCCGGTAAGGCACAAGATCCTCGACCTCTTGGGCGACCTCGCGGTGCTCGGCCGTCCCTTGCGCGGGCACATCCACGCCATCCGTAGCGGCCATCATCACAACGCGGCCTTCTTGCGAGACCTCGTCAAGGAACACTCCGGACCGGCCGAGTACGAGCATTGGCTGCGGCAGGTGCATTTCGATATCACCGACGTCACGCGCATCATGCCGCACCGCTACCCCTTCCTTCTGGTGGATCGAATTCTATACCTGAAGGAGCGCGAGCGGGTGATCGGCCTGAAGAACGTGACGGTCAACGAACCGTTCTTTGCGGGGCATTTCCCGGGCCATCCGATCATGCCGGCGGTTCTGATCATCGAGGCCATGGCCCAGGTGGGGGGCGTGTTGCTGCTGAACACCGTCGATGACCCCGAGTCGAAGCTGGTCTATTTCATGGGCATCGACAATGCGAAGTTTCGGCGCCCGGTGCTGCCGGGCGACCAGATCGTCTTTGATCTCGAATTGCAGAAGCTGAAGCGGCGCACCTGCAAGATGGCCGGCAAGGCCTTCGTTCAGGGGCAGCTCGTGGCGGAGGCTGAGTTGCTTTCGAGTATCGTCGACCGAGGGGAGGCACCGCGCTGATGGGCTTCATTCACGAGACCGCGATCGTTCCCGAGGGTGTGCGCCTGGGAGAGAACGTTGAGATCGGGCCGTATTGCATCCTGGGGCCCCACGTCACCCTGGGAGACCGGTGCCGCCTGGACTCGATGGTGCGCATCGACGGCCGCACCACGATTGGTCAGGACTGTGCCTTCGCGCATGGAGCGGCGATCGGAGGACGGCCACAGGACCTGAAGTACCAGGGTGCGCCCAGCGAGACACGAATCGGCGATCGCAATACCTTCCGCGAGTTCAGCACCGTGAATCGTGCCACTGGCGAGAACGAGGCCACGGTGATCGGCAACGAGAACCTGATCATGGCCTATGCCCACCTTGCGCACAACTGCGTGGTGGGCGATCGCGTGATTCTGGGCAACGCCGCCACGATCGCCGGCCACGTGCGGATCGATGACTACGCGCTGATCAGCGGCGTCGTGCCGGTTCACCAATTCACGCGGATTGGGGCGCATTCGATCATCGGAGGCGGATTCCGGGTGCCGAAAGACGTGCCGCCCTTCATCCGTGCCGGCGGGATGCCCCTCAAGGTCGCTGGATTGAACCTCATCGGTCTTCAGCGGCGAGGGTTCTCCGAGGAGACGATCGCCGAGCTCAAGAAACTCTACCGGATCTTCTTCCGATCGAAGCTCATCAAGGAGCGTGCACTCGAGCGGATTCGCACTGAGTGCCAGATGCTCCCCGAGGTGGAGTATTTCTGCCGATTCGTCGAGGAATCCGAGCGTGGCCTCACACGCTAAGCTGCCTCAGTTGCACCCCGCAGTGGGGGGCGCACTCAGTAGTAGAGGCGCACCTGGAAGGGGACGCTTCCTTGGTAAGGCGCATTCCTTAGTAAGGCGCATTCCGTAGTGAGGCGCACCTGGAGGGGAACTCTTCCATAGTGAGCCGCATCCGGCAGTAGAGACACATCCAACGGACGAGGCGATCCATGAACATGCAAGCGCGCTGCCTGGCCGTCATCGGAGCTGGGCACCTGGGTACCTACCATGCGCAGAAGCTGAGACAACTCGAGCCCGAGCGCCCGCTGCTGATCTACGATACGCTCGTGGAGAAGGCGGAGGCGTTGGCGCAGGTCGTGAGCGGACGCGGGGCGGCCGATCTGGCCGAGGTGCTGGCGGCCAGCGAGGCGGTTGTGGTGGCCACCCCGACCGAGACCCACCACGAGATCGGCATGCAGGTGCTCGAGGCCGGATGTCACCTCATGGTCGAGAAGCCCATGACGCAAACGGTCGAGCAGGGTCGCGAGCTGGTGGCCCAAGCCAAGAAGCGCCAGTTGACCCTGCAGGTCGGCCACGTGGAACGTTTCAATCCACTCTTCCGAGCCGTGAGAGACCGGATTGGCGTGCCGGCCTTTGTCGCGGCCGAGCGGCTTGCACCCTTCGTGCCGCGCAGCCTGGACATCGATGTCGTGTTGGATCTGATGGTCCACGATCTCGATATTCTGCTCAGCCTGGTCGATGCCGACTTGGAACGTCTGGATGCGGTGGGCGTGAGCGTGCTCACGCCATGGGTGGACATCGCCAATGTGCACCTGCGTTTCGTGGGCGGGACCGTCGCGAACCTCACCGCCAGCCGCGTGTCCCAGGATCGGGTGCGCAAGATCCGTTTCTTTGGGCCCAGCGGCTACTTCTCCCTCGATCTCGGCGCCCGCACCGGGCGGCGGGTTCACGTGGCTTCCTCGCCTGAAGGCGCGATCGAGGTTCCCGGCACGGGACGTTTCGACGTTCGGCAGGAGCCGCTGGATGCGCCTTCCGAGGATGCGCTCGCCGAGGAGGTGCGAAGCTTCCTTCAGGCGGTGAAGACCGGAGCCCCGCCGGCGGTGAGCGGCGAAGAGGCGCTGCGCGTGCTGGAAATGGCCGATCGGATCCGCGCGGAGGTCCTCCGCAGCCTGGCCGAGTTGGCTCCCCGAAATGATCTGCCAACGGGGCCAGCGGTCCACCGGTCATGAACCCCGCCGGATGGAACCGGGAATCGACCGCTCCCGCGGGCCGGCGTCCTGTATCCCAGGTCCCGGCGGGCCGGCGGTCTGCCGGCCCGCTGTCTGCCGCGCAGAGTGTCGGGCGAGTACCGTGTGGCCCGCCAAGTCCCGGGCCTCGGTCCGGATCCGGTTCTCGACCGCCAGGCGAACCGCGCCTGCTGCTGACCGCAGGGGAGGACAGCAGCGACGCCCATGGGGCGGGCCTGGTGCGGGCGCTGCGGCGCAAGGGCTTCGAGGGTGAGATCACCGGCATTGGCGGACCGGCCCTGGCCGCCGAGGGCATGCAACGCATCGGGCACGCCGAGGAACTGGCCGTCGTCGGGCTTTTTGAGGCGCTGAAAGTAGTGCCGGCCGCGCTGCGCCTGCTGCGTCGGGTCAAAGGTGTCTTCCGTGACGACCCGCCCGACCTCTTCGTGCCGATCGATTCCCCGGATTTCAATCTTCGGCTCCTGCCGGCGGCGGATCGGCACGGTGTGCCCGCCGTCTACTTCATCGCCCCGCAGCTGTGGGCCTGGCGACCCGGGCGAGTGAAGGTGCTGCGGCGCCACGCGCGGGAACTTCTGGTGCTCTTTCCGTTCGAAACCGACTGGTTCGGGCAGCGCGGCGTCCAGACGACCTATGTCGGCCACCCGCTCGTGGACGCGGCGCGCACGGCGGGCGCCGTCGACGCGAACGCTGGCCGCGGCGCCCCCGA
>CAZNJE010000070.1:7955-22011 GCA_964573295.1 uncultured bacterium
TGCAGGCGCTGGCCACGGCGCCCCCGATGCAGGCGCTGGCCACGGCGCCCCCGATGCAGGCGCTGGCCACGGCGCCCCCGATACGGGCGCCCGAAACAGCGATCGCTGCGAGGACGACTCACCCGTTCGGGGACTCCTGCTTCCGGGCAGTCGGCGGGGCGAGATCGCGCGTCATCTTCCCATTCTGGCCGAGGCGGCCAGTAGGATCGCGCGCCATCACGAGATAGAATGGTCGATCCGCGTGGCCGGCGAGCTGGACGACGAGGTCTACCAGCCCTGGGCGGAGGAGGCCGGCATCCGGCTCTCGCGCCGGCCACTCTTCGACCTGGCGCGGGAAGCCCAGGTGGCGGTGTGTGTGTCGGGGACCGCTTCCTTCGAGGTCGCGATCACGGGAACACCGGTGGTGGTTGTCTATCGCATGAACGCGCTCAGCTGGGCTCTGGCCCAGCGTCTGGTGCGTGTGCCGTTTGCCGCCATGGCCAACCTTACCGCGGGCCGGCAGATCGTTCCCGAGCTCTTGCAAGCGGACTGCAGCCCGGAGAGAATCGCATCGGAGGTTGGGCGACTGCTGGAGGATCCGGCGCGACGTGTCCAGATCCGCGAGGATTTGCTGGGACTGCGGGAACGGTTCGGTTCGCCAGGTGCCTACGACCGAGCTGCCGAGCGCGTGCTGGCTCATCTCCAACCGCGGGAGCCATGACCGAGCATGACCGAGAAGACACCGAAACCACACGGCCGCGATGTCTGGGCGATCGGTATCGCCGGCGCCGGGCTGCTGCGAGCTTTGCGGCTGACCTTCCGAGTACGTCGTTTGGGAGACGAGCACACACGCCCGTTTCTCGAGCAGGGCCGGAGTTTCCTCTACACGTTTTGGCACGGGCATCTGCTGCACCTGGCCTGCCTGATGAGCCACATGCATCCCCACACTTTGGTGAGTGAACATCGCGACGGCGAGATCATCAGCCAGATCCTCGAACGGCTCGGATGCGGCACCGTTCGTGGTTCGACCACCCGGGGTGGATATCGCGCACTCCTGGAGATGGTACGCCGCGGCCGGGCGGGGGTACCGCTGGGGATCACCCCGGATGGGCCGCGCGGACCCCGCCACGAGGTGCAGCCCGGCGCGCTGATCGTGGCGCAACGCGCTGGGATCCCGATGATTCCGCTTGCGGCCTACGCCCATCCCGAGAAGCGTCTTGATTCCTGGGACCGGTTCCAGATTCCGTTTCCATTCGCCAAACTCGTGGTCGTGACCGGCCCGCCCCTCTGGGTGCCCGCCAAGTTGGACCCGCCGGAGGCGGTTCGGCTATACAGCCCTCGCCTGGCCGATGCGCTCGCGTCGGTCTCGCGGACGGCGAGCGACGAACTGGCGAGCTGGAGCGGCGCAGACAGGGGCTGGCATGACTGAGCGCGAGTCTTCGGCAGCACGGGGTACCAGGCGGTACGAAGAACCGCGGGGCAGCCAACCGCGGGGCAGCCAACCGCGGGGCAGCCAACCGCGGGGCAGGGAACCGCGGGGCAGGGAACCGCTGGCTGGCGGGCGCAGTGGCCTCGATCTCAAGGGCCGGGCGCTGTGGGGCTACCGGCTCTATCAGGCCGCCGCCGCGGGCGGTCTGGCGCTGGCGAGCCCCTATCTCGCGCGCCGTGGACGGTCCGCCCCGCGTGAGATGCGCGAACGGCGCGGGCAATGGGGGCCGCTGCCGGATACAGCGCGCCGGGCGGTCTGGATTCACGCCGCCAGCATGGGGGAGGCCCGGGGGGCGCTGACGCTCGTGGAGGCACTGAGTGCCCGTGGCGTCAGGACCGTGATGAGCGTCATGACGCCGGCCGCTCGTGAGCTCGAATCAGCGGCGCGCGCGGCTGGTTGTGAAGCGCTGCGTTTCGTCCCGCTGGATGTGGCCCCCTACCTGCGGCGGGTGCTGGAGAGGATCGAACCGCGAGCGCTACTGATCTGCGAGACCGAAATCTGGCCGGGTCTGCTGGCCGAGGCACGGCGGCGCCGGGTACCGGTGGCGTTCGTGAGTGCGCGCTTGACCGACCGGGGTGCCCGGCGTCAACGCCTCTGGCAACCGGTTGTGCGCGAACTGATGCGGGGAGTCCCCGTGGCGGCGCAGTCGGCGGCTGACGCTGGGCGATGGCGTGCCATCGGTGCCCAGGCTGCCCGTGTGGCTGTGACTGGCAACCTGAAGTACCACCATCCGGCGGGACCCTTGGCGCCGGCCGAACGCGAGGCGAGCCGGCGAGGATGGAATCGCGTGTTCGTGCTCGGCAGCGTGCGATCGGGTGAATTCGAGGCGGTTGTCAGGGCTGTGGCCCAGACCGTCGAGCGGGTGAGTCGTACGCCGGAGAGCGTGAGTCGAACGTCGGAGAGCGTGAGTCGTACGCCGGAGAGCGTGAGTCGTACGCCGGGCAGTGTGCTTGTGGTGGTCGTGCCCCGGCATCCGGAACACGCCGGAGACCTGTGGGACCGGCTAGGCCGGCTGGGTATGCCGGTAATCGAGCGGCGCACCCGGGAGGGCCGGCTTCTGCCGGCACCGGGGGAGGTGGAGCGACGGGGTTCGACGGCGACGTTGCTCGCCGTACATACGATCGGGGAGCTGCGCGACCTCTACGCTCTGGCCGACGCCGCTTTCGTGGGCGGCACCCTGGCTCCTATCGGAGGACACAGCCTCTACGAGGTGGCCGAGTGGGGTGTTCCCGTGCTCTACGGGCCGCACGTCGAACAGGTGGCCGATGTTGCTGCGGCCCTGGAGGCGCGCGGCGGAGGGCGCCGTGTCAACAGCGCGGAGGCACTCGCCGAGGCGTGGACGGACTGGATGGCGGATCCCGTGAGGCGACGGGAAGCGGCGGCGGCCGCTCTGGAAGCCGCTCGCGAACTCGGCGGATCAGCCGAACGCACTCTGGAAGCACTCGCCGCCTGGGGGGTACCTGTGGGAGGCCGATCAGGTGACGGCCGGGGAGACTGATCTGGGGACGACTCGGGAGACCGACCAGGAGACGCCTTGATGAACTGGCTCGAGCGACACAGGCGCCTATCACGTGGGGAAGAGACCGGCAGCGACCATGTGTGGTCGCTGGTGCTGCGGCCCCTATCCTGGCTCTACCGAGGGTATGCAGCGAGTCGCAACGCCGCCTACGATGCCGGGTTCTTGCCGGTGCGGACCGCCGGGGTCCCGGTGGTCAGCGTTGGTAGCCTGACAGCAGGCGGCACGGGCAAGACGCCATTGCTTGCCATGCTGGGAAACCACCTGCATGCGGCTGGCTGGCACCCGCTGCTGGTGGTCCGGGGATACCGAGCCCCGGCCGGCTCGAGGCGGGCGCGTCTGGTGAGCGATGGCGGCATTTCGGCCGGTGCGCGCGGTGTGTCCGGCGCGGCTGGTGCGGCCGGTGCGGCCGGTGCGGCCGTTGCGCGTGGCGCAATGCGTACGGAAGCTTGCCAGGGCACGGGCGCGCAAATGCACCGGAGTGGCGATGGCCGGGTCTACCAGGACGCCGGTGACGAGGCCGTGCTGCTCTCGCGTCTCGCGCCACATTGCGCCGTGGCCGTGGCGCGGCGACGCGAAGAGGCCCTGGATGCTGCCCGCGCACAGGGTGTGGCGGTCGATGTGATGCTCCTGGACGGTGCCTTCCAGCATCGCCGTCTGGCGCGCAGCCTGGATATCATCTCACTGGATGCCTCGCGACATCCGCGAGCGGCGCGCCTGTTGCCATGGGGCGACTTCCGCGAGCCGTGGGGCAGTCTGCGTAGGGCGCAGGAGATCGTCCTCTTCCGGGCGGAGGTCTGTCCGGACCGCGAAGCGTGGCGGCGCTGGATCGCCCACTGGGCTCCTCAGGCGGGCGTGGCCTGGTGCAGCAACGTCCTGGGTACTCCCTATCCGCTGGATGCTGGCGCGGGCGTAGAAGATCCGCACCCTGGGCAGGTCACCGCCGACGCGGGCGAACGAGACACGGCGGGGGCGCCGGTCCCCGCCGACGCGGGCTCAGAACACCGGGCCCCGGCGCGAGCCGATCCTGGTGCGAACAACGGCGGTCCCAGGCCGCCGGGCCTATCGGGGCCCGATTCGTCCTGGGATCGGCTGCGAACGCAGCGAGTGGGCCTCTATGCCGGGATCGGTGCCCCAGAGTCCTTCCTCGAGGCGGTAAGGGCGCGAGGGGTGACCCCGGTCTGGACCCAGATGGTGTCCGATCATGCGCCGTTCGGGTCCACGCAGGCTCGAGTGCTTGCGGCGGAGATCCAGCGAGCGAGGCTCGATCGGGTGCTCATCACGGAGAAGGATGCCGTGCGGATGGAAGCATACGCGCAGGAGCTCGAACGCGTAGCCGTCGTTCCGGCGTCCCTGCGCTTCGCGAGCGAGTGCGAAGGGTGGCCGCGCAGAATCGAGGCGCGGCTGCCGCGAAGGGGAGCCGCATGACAGCCTGCTAGCATGAGAGCGAGAAGGTGCGGCAGCCTGCTAGCGTGAGAGCGAGAAAGCGTGATAGCGGACCTAGTTGTCCGCATCCCCCCAGTTTGCCCAGTGGATGTCGACGCTGGCGGTGACCTCGACCACTTGCTTGGATGTTTCTTCGTATCCGCGCAAGGTAATCCGCGCGGTACCCATCAGCTCTCCTCCCATCGTCGCGAGCGAGCTGAGCGGTGGCTCGGTCTTGGCCTGACCGCTGACGAGCGTGAGATGGGCGATGACTTCGCTGCCACTTGGCACCACCAGGTTCATGCCACTGACGAGAGGTTCGATGTACTCGCCCTCAACATGGTACTCCACGCGGTATTCGTTCAGGACCACGGACCCGAAAGGTCCCCCCGGGGTGATCGTCAGGTTGCTCGAGCGCGGCTGATTCTCCACGGTTATGTACACCCGATCCTCGACCACCATGTCGTCGGAGGTGCCGTAGACTTCGTCCGAGCCCGCGTGCAGCACGTCGGAGAGGAACGTGTAGTCGTAGGTTTCCAGCTCTACATCGGTTTCGGCAATGCGGGTGATCATCAGCCTCGAACGCGGTGCGTTCTCATCGTTGTCGCAGGCGATGCCGCTGACGCCCATAACGCAGAGCACCGCTAGGATTGCCCAACCAGATCTCATCATCCACCTCCCCGTCCGGTCATGCCGGCGTCAGGCCCCCTAGGGGCAGATTTCAGTCTTTGCCGTAGTTATCGGCGTTCTCTATACTGCGCTGAAGCGCAAATGGGCTTGAGGGCTGGGGCCGGAGCGGCCGATCCTGGAAAATGCCGGCCCTGGGGTAATGTTGTTATGTCCCGAAAAGAACAAGACTTCCTGGTCCTGGGCTCGGGGCTGGCCGGGCTCGCCTTTGCCTTGGAGGCGGCGCGTTTCGGCCGGGTGACCGTCCTGTCGAAGACGCGGCTCGATGAGACCAATACCGACCTTGCCCAAGGCGGCATCGCCACGGTCGTCGATCCCGCCGACTCCTTCGAGAAGCATGCCCGCGACACCTCCGTGGCCGGCGCCGGGCTGTGCCACGATGACGTGGTCGCCTCGGTGGTAACGGAGGGCCCTGCCGCGATCGAGGCACTCGAATCGATTGGCGTGGAGTTCTCTCGGCGCCCCGGCGGCGAGCTTTACGACCTAGGCCGAGAGGGTGGCCATAGCGAGCGTCGTGTGCTGCACGCCCACGACCACACGGGCCGGGCCATCCAGGGTGCCCTCCTGCAACGAGCGCGCGAGCATCCGAGCATACGGTTGCTCGATGGTCACGTGGCGGTCGACCTGATCACGGCCGCGAGCTCGTCGGGCCGCCGGCCGAAGCCCCCGGCACGAGTCCTGGGTGCCTATGTGCTCGACAGCGCCACGGGCGATATCCATGCGTTCGTGGCACACCACGTTCTGCTGGCAACCGGCGGTTGCGGCAAGGTGTACCGCTACACCAGCAACGGCGACATCGCCTGCGGCGACGGATTGGCGATGGCCTATCGTGCCGGCGCCCGGCTGGCCAACCTCGAGTTCGTGCAGTTTCATCCCACCTGCCTCTACCACCCGCAGCGGCGGCGTTTCCTACTTTCGGAAGCCTTGCGTGGCGAGGGAGCGGAACTGCGCACACTCGACGGGGACGCCTTCATGCCGCGCTATCATCCGATGGGGTCATTGGCCCCCCGGGACGTCGTGGCGCGTGCGATTGACAAGGAGATGAAGCGTCGCGGCGACCGTCATGTTCAACTGGACCTGGGCGCCATTGGCAGCGAGCGCATCCAAAGCCGCTTTCCGATGATCTACCGGACCTGCCGGGATCTCGGCCTGGATATCACGCGGGAGATGGTCCCGGTGGTGCCCGCAGCGCACTACCAGTGTGGTGGTGTCATCGTCGATGGGATGGGTCGCACCGATCTTCCCGGCCTGTGTGCCGCCGGCGAAGTCGCGTGTACCGGTATGCATGGGGCCAACCGGCTTGCCAGCAACTCCCTGCTCGAGGCGGTCGTCTACGGACGTCGCTCGGCTCGGACTGCCACAGCGGGATTGGAGAAGGGCGACCGGATCGGTACGGCCCTGCCCGAGGTCGAGCCGTGGGATCCGGGCGAAGCCGAGGTCAAGAAGGAATCGGTGCTCGTCGACGCCCACTGGGAGATGGTCCGGACCCTGATGTGGGACTTCGTTGGCATCGTGCGTAATGATCACCGGCTGAGCCTGGCGCGCCGCTACATTCATCTCCTGCGCGAAAGCGTCGAGCAGTACTACTGGGATTTCATCCTGGACACCGACCTCATCGAGCTGCGCAATATCGCCCTCGTGGCCGAGTTGATCATCCAGTCCGCCGCCGCCCGGCGTGAGTCACGCGGGCTGCACTACAACGACGACCATCCCGAGCCGGACGAGGCTCGTTGGCATCGCGAGACGGTCTGCGATCCTCAGACCGGCGACGCCCGACCCGCCCGGGATGGGGAGATTCCGTTCGGGCGCACGGATCCAACCTGGCGCACCACCCTCACGCAAGGGGAGCCGTCGTGAGAGACGAACGAGAGCAGAGAATCTACGAGGTCTACGAGCACAATCCTCGATTCAAGCCGCAGGCCTACTACTTGATCTATCTCGCGCTGGCCCGCTGCCGGATCGTGCAAGGGAAACAGGGCCACGTGAGCGGCCAAGAGCTGCTGCGCGCCTTTGCCGAGGAGGCACGCAACCAGTACGGTCCCATGGCCCTCAGTGTGCTCAACCACATGGGACTGCACAACACCAAGGAGATCGGCGAACTCGTCTTCTTGATGGTCTCGAACGACTTGCTCAGCAAGACCGATCAGGATTCGCTTGCGGAATTCGAAGACGGCTACGACTTCGAGGAGGAATTCGTCAGCAAGTACGAGTGGTAGGCCGGCGCCGAACTCCCCGGCACGCCACCGGCAGCTTCGCAACCTAGCGGACAGCGTCCATAGGGGGGAGATGACCGACCAGGCGAAAGCGTGGCCCTGCGACTCATGGCGGGATCCGCTGCTGATCGTACGCTTGAGCAGCCTGGGAGATGTGATTCTCTCGGGGGCCATGGTACCGCTGCTGCGTTCGCGGCGGCCCGATCTGAGGATCGATTTCCTGACGCGCGCGCAGTACGCGCCCCTGGTCGCCTGCATGCCCGGCGTGCGCCATGTGATCCGTGCAGAGACGCACGCCCCGGACGATCGATCGGGCTTCCCAGCCGACTATCCTCAGGTACTCGACTTGCAGGGCGGGCGCAAGGGCCGGCGTGCCCTGGCACGCGCCGCGCCCCGGGCCCGGCGGATCACATACGACCGCGCGGCCTGGAAGCGGCGCTGGATCGTGCTCGCCGGGAAGCGTGTGGGGGCGGCGGCGCCCGTGGTGGTTCGCTTTGCAGAAGCCGTGAGTGGGAGTCGCCCGCCCGCCGGGTCGCTGCGTTCGGTGGTCGAACCTCCGGCCGATCGGCGGGCCTTCGTTGCCGAACGGTCTGCGCACCGGCCATTGGTCGTTCTCAGCACGAGCGCTTCACGCCCGCTCAAGGCCGTGCCGGATGAGCTTGCCGAACGGATCCGGCAGGCGCTGATCGCCGAGGGCATGGCTGTCGTGGACCTCCTGCCGCCAGAGGAGGCGAGCAGAGATGCTATTCCTCCGGTGGGGCCGGAGAGGTGGGGTGAGTGGCTTGTGCGGGACCAGTATCGGGGTGCCTTCCGGGGACCCTTGCTCAGCGCGGCGGCACTGCTGGCTCACGCCGACGCGGTGGTCTCCAGCGACTCGGGCATTTTGCACCTGGCCGGCGCGGTAGGTACGCCCGCGGTGGGTCTCTACGGCCCGACCTCGCCGGTCCTCGGTTTCCCCCCCCTGGGAAGAGGCCGTGCCTATGGTATAGAGTTGGCCTGTCGCCCATGCCACATCCATGGTCCACGCGTCTGCTGGATGGGGCATCGCCACTGCTGGCGACGGATGTGCCCTGACGACATCGTGGCCGTGGTGGCCGGCCTCGTGCCGGCCCGCGGCCAGTGAGAGGATCGACCGGATGGCCGAGCTTCCCGAACCGCAGGTGCAGGTCGCGCTTCTCGGGCTGAGCCCGTCACGCCGCGACCTTCTGCCCGAGCTGTTTCACGACCCGCGGGCGCGGGTCTGCTGGGTGCATGCACCCGACCCGGAATCGCCACTGGGACGATTGGCCCGGCTCTTTGGGTTCCCTTTGACGATCGAGCCCAGCGAGGGAGCGCTGGCGGGCATCGAGGTTCTGATTCTTCCCGAGGAGGACGGAGACTCGTGGAATGGAGAGGTGCCCGATGATGTCGTGATCGTGACCGATCGCGAATTGGCAGCGGCTTCCGGTTTCAATGGTTTCAGGTGGGAGATGTGGATCGGGTTGGGCGAGGACTTCGGGTCCGAGCCCGGCTTGCCCGACCCTCCCGGGCGACTGCCCGATTCGGGACCGGCCCGGCCGCAGCCTCCGGCCTCATCGTTCGGGCCGGATTCGCCACGATCACGGCCGCTCGAACCCGAATCGCCCCCGTCGCAGCGCGCGGCGGGATCATCGCATCCAGATCCGCTGCTCGCCGAGCCACCCGCACCGGAGTCAACGAAACGCTCGGCAGTGCCATCCAGCCAAGGACCGCCCGGGAGTGGATCCCAGTTTCCAGCTGAGTTTCCGGACTGGCTGCCCGACATGCTCTCTCCCCGGAATCTGGGCGGATGGATGTGCCATCGCATCGATGGCGCGTTGCAGACGACCCGGCCGAGTCTATTGATCATCACACGCGACCGTGAGTACCTGGGTGCGTTTCGAGCGGGCATGGGCCGCCGGAGCTGGGCCTTCCACCGTCATGCCCGTCAGCTGGCTGCCCGGATCGCGCGGCGCAGCGGGGCGATGCCACGCGATGACGAGCCCGGCGGCGGACACTCGGTCGTCTCGCTGGAGCAGACCTCCACGGTTCTTCTGGAGCGCTGTGGGCTCGGCACGGCGGGCGCGGTGGCGATCTCCCTTCCCATCGGGCGTCGACAGCAGGTATGGTTGTTGCTTCCCAGGTCTTCGGCCAGCCGGGCCGAAGCTGCGGGGGATCCGCCGACGGGCCGGGTCGAAGCTGCGGGGGATCCGCCGATCGCGCGAGCCCGGCTGGTGCTGGCCGCGGAGCGGGAAGGACTTCGTTTGCTGGCCCGGCTGCTCACTCTGCACGATCGGGCACGGCGCTGGCGTCTGATGCGCCGGATGTGGCACCGGCTCAGCAACGGTTTCGGTCCCGGTTTGCGCTAGCGGCTGGCCGGTAGACGATCTGGCCCATGGGAGTTTTCCTCGAGGAGCAGCATGTCCGAACACGCCACGCGATCGATACATCGCCTACCGCCGGAGGTGGTGGCGCGCATCGCGGCCGGCGAGATGATCGCCCGCCCGGCGGCCGCCTTGAAGGAGCTGGCGGAAAACGCACTGGACGCCGGGGCCACCCAGGTCGCCATCGAGGTGCGAGAGAGCCTTGACCGCTTCCTGCGCATCAGCGATGACGCCTGCGGCATGACGGCTGACGAGCTGCGTCTTGCGGTCGAGCGCTATACGACCAGCAAGATCCGCAGTGAGGACGACCTCCTGTCGGTGACGAGCCTGGGGTTTCGCGGTGAGGCGCTGGCCTCGATCGGCGAGATCGCGCGTCTGACGGTGCTGACGCGCACCGAGGCCGACGAGCACGGCTGGGAGATCAAGGTCGAGGCAGGATCAGCCGGAGAGCCCGTGGTGGCCGCGCGGGCGCAGGGCACGACCGTGACCGTGGAAGACCTGTTCTTCAACACTCCCGTCCGCAAGCGCTTCCTCAAGACCGCTTCAGGAGAGCTGCGGCTGGCGCGCAGTACGATCAGCGCCTATTCGCTGGCCACCCCGGGCGTGAGTTGGCGCTACGAGGTTGACGGGAAGAAGATCCTCAACCTTCCGGGCGCGGGTGATCTGAAGTCGCGTCTGGTGCAGATTCATGGAGCGAAGCTGGCCGAGGGTTTGCTTGCGATTCGGTGGCAGGAAGCGAAGCTCACCGTCCGGGGATACGTCGGTGTTCCCGAGCTGGCGCGGGCGGGCAGCCAGCACCAGACCTTCTTCGTCAATGGTCGCTGGGTGATGGCCCCCTGGCTCGGCCAGGCGGTGCGGCAAGGTTACGGCGACCTCATTCCCAACCGTCAGAACCCTTGGATCTGCCTGTTCCTGGTCTGTCCACCCGATCAGGTCGATGTCAACCTGCACCCGACGAAGCGCGAGGTGCGTTTCTACGACGAGCGGCGGATCTTCGTCGGCATCCAAAGGGCAGTGCAGAGCGCGGTGGCCAAGCTGATGCCGAAGTTCTATATGCCGCGTCCCCGCACCCGCGACGAGGAGGGCGACGAGTCGCCCGGCGAAGGTTCCGGGCACAGCGCTGAGCATGCCCAAGGCGCCGAGCGTGCCCAAGGCGCTGATCGTGCTCAAGGCGCCGATCTGTTCGGTCGCGGTCGACGGGGTTCTCCGTATGGAGGCGGCCGCGGCGACGGGCTGGACCAGGCGAGGCGTCTCTACGGGCCCGCGGGTCCGGGTCCGGGTGCGGGGGCAACTGGGGGTGAGACCGAGCTTGCCGCCTCATCCCGCACTGGGGCAGGGGGGACGCTCGATGCGGGGGGAGGACCGGCCGCGGGCGCGGGTCCTGGCGCGGGGGCAGGCCCTGACGACGGAGAGTTGGCGCCGGCCACGGATCAGGCGGCCGCCGCCGCCGCGGCGGAGACTGACTCGCTCGTTTCCCTGCTTCAGCTCCACAACCGCTACATTCTGGCGCAGACACGCAAGGGACTCCTGATCATCGACCAGCATGCCGCGCACGAGCGCATCCTCTACGAGCAGATCCTGGAGCGGATGCAAAGCGGGGAGGGCGGCGCCCAGCAGCTGCTCTTCCCGGTGGTCGTCGAGCTCGATGACGAGCAACTCGAGCTCTTCGAGGAGATCAAGCCGGAACTGTTGCGCATCGGCTTCGACGTCGACGCCTTCGGTGGCGGAAGCGTGCTCGTGCGGGGGATTCCGCCTCTGTGGCGTGCGCGGGGCGAGGCTGAGTTGTTGCGCGATCTGCTGGACGAGGCCGCCAGCATGGGCATGCGCGAGGGAGAGACGGCCGAAGGCCTGGCGCGTTCGTTTGCTTGCCGGGCGGCCATCAGGTCGGGAGAGCCGCTATCGGTGGCTGAGATGAACCAGCTCGTCGATGCCCTCTTTGCAACGCGCCGGCCTCATGGCGACCCTCACGGGAGACCGGTCTTCGTGTCGATCTCCCTGCAGGATCTGGACCGTCGTTTCGGACGAAGTGGCGGTTCCGGTATGGTTTAGGGATGACGCAGAGTGAGGCTTGGTGGTGGGATCGGCGGGGCGCATCAGGGACGGGAGCAAGGCGCTTCAGCAACCTGAGCAAGGCGCTTCAGCAACCTGAGCAAGGCGCTTTGGTCGCGTAGCACGGCCCGTATACCCGTATAGTCGTGGATACGGTTTGGTCGGCGACGAGATTTGGGTCAGTCCAAAGGAGCTTTCTTCTGCGTACAGGTGCATACAAAGACTGGACTTGCGGTTTCTGCTTCGCCCTTGACAGATGGGCGGTCCGGGTAGAAAATGAGTATGCGTGCAGAAGGACTGCATGCAAAGCAACCTAGGTTGGTGTTTTCAGCGGAGGACCGTGCAGATGAGAAAGCTTCTAAGTGTGGCAACGATTGCTTTCGCATGTGCCGTGATCACCGTCGCACCCCAGGCCGATATCATCGAAGACTTCGAAGATGGCAACATCGACGAATATGTCTATGTCGGTGACGTGCAGGCCTACGTGACCGATTATGCGGCTCACGATGGTGCTTACGGTCTCGTGATTGCGGGACATGCCGGAGGCGAGGGCTGGATGTATCGTGACGATGCCGACGTCCAGGTCGCCCAGGGCGACGTGATCGGTTTCTGGTCGCGGACGATGGAAGTCACGGACAACTACACCCGCAACTACCAGGGCTTCGGTGCCACAGCGGCCGGGTGCTACTCGGTGGTTCTGGCTCCCAACACGACTACGTTCATTCTTCAGCTCAACAGCGGCTATGGCTACAGCACCCTGGCCGATGCAGGTCAGAGCTGGCAGCTGGGCCACTGGTACTACACCGAGGTGACGTGGGATGCCGGCGGTATGATCACCGCCGACCTCTACGACTCCGACGGTGTGACCCTGCTGAACTCGATCAGCGCCTCGAACAACACGTTCACCTCCGGCGGTATCGCGCTGCGCTCGTTCGACAGTGGCCACGAGGCCTACTTCGACACGATTTCGCGCAATGGCGGCCCGACCCCGGCTGGCGAGGAGACGTGGGGCACGATCAAGGCGATGTTCCGCTAGACGTATCATCGCATGATTCCGAAGATGAGCTGGAGGTTGCGAACCTCCGGCTCATTTTCGTTATGTGCGCTTCAACCTGCACCGCCACTGAGCGCCAGCAACCCGTGGAGCGATCAACGCCCGCAAGCCGCGGAGCGATCAGCGCCCGCAACCCGTGGAGCGATCAACGTCGCGGTCGGAACGGCCATCCGTCGCGCTGAAGAGAGAACCCTGCCCCGTGCCGCATGAGCAACATCGCGACAACCCGCACCCCTCCCGGGTGGTCCCCCCGCACGACCCCGTCTTTCTCGTGGGCCCAACCGCGGTGGGCAAGACCGGCGTCGCCATCGAGGTGGCCGAACGCATGGGGGCCGAGATCCTGTCCCTGGACTCGCGCCAGATCTACCGCCACCTGGAGCTGGGGACGGCCAAGCCCACGGCCAGCGAGCAAGCGCGCGTGCGGCACCACCTGATCGATCTCTACGAACCCAGCGAGCGCATTTCGGCCGTGCGGGTAGCCGAGGACTACGCGCTGGCCACCGCCGAGGTACGCAGCCGGGGTCGCAAGGTGCTCGCAGTGGGGGGCAGTGGCTTGTATGTCGACGCCTGCCTGGGGCGGCTCGACCCGATGCCCCCGCGATCGCCGGCCCATCGCGCCGAACACGCACGGATCCGCGAGACAGAGGGCACGCCGGTGCTTCATCGGCGACTGGCCGCCGTTGATCCCGAAAGTGCGGCGCGGCTGTCTCCTCATGACTTCGTGCGGGTCAGTCGGGCGTTGGAGATCTACGCAGTCACCGGGCGGCCCATGAGCAGCTTGCGCACGAGGCCCGAGACCCTGGACCTGAGCGAGGGCCCACCGATGGTGCTGCTCGTGCGCAGTCGCGACGAGCTCTATGAGCGCATCGAACAGCGGGCGCGCGCGATGCTCGATGCCGGGCTACTTCAGGAGATCGAGCGACTCCTGGCCGCCGGGCTAGCGCCGGATAGCCCGGCGTTCGAGTCGATCGGCTACAGCCAGTTCGCTGAGGCGCTGCGCGGCGAAAGGTCGTTGGAGGGAGCGATCGAGGAATTCATCCGGCGCACACGGCGCTACGCGAAACGCCAGATCACTTGGTTCAGTAACCGCTACCGGGGCATGCGGACCCTCACGATCGCACCCGGGGAGGAACCCGCCGCTACCGCTGACCGGGTGCTGGGACTGCTGGCCGAGTGGTAGGCGGCGGTAGACCGACGTCCGCGAACATACCAGGGCCCCGACATAGTCCCATAGTCCATAGCGTCAGTTGAGTTTAAGATTCC
>CAZNJE010000071.1:0-20987 GCA_964573295.1 uncultured bacterium
TTCTGGAGGCCGTCCCGGTGCTGCCACCGGATCTGCGCCCGCTGGTGCCGCTGGAGGGCGGCCGCTTCGCCACCTCGGACCTGAACGACCTCTACCGGCGCGTGATCAACCGCAACAACCGGCTGAAGCGCCTGATGGAGATCCGGGCGCCGGAGGTCATCCTGCGCAACGAGAAGCGTATGCTGCAGGAGGCCGTCGATGCGCTCTTCGACAACGGTCGGCGCACGCGCGCGGTCCGCGGCCAGGGCAACCGCCCACTGAAGTCCTTGAGCGACATGCTGAAGGGCAAGCAGGGCCGCTTCCGCCAGAACCTGCTCGGCAAGCGGGTCGATTACTCGGGCCGTAGCGTGATCGTTGTGGGCCCCGAGCTGCAAATGAACCAGTGCGGGCTGCCCCAGACGATGGCGCTCGAGCTGTTCAAACCGTTCATCATCCGTCAGCTCGAGGATGGTCCGCATCAGATGACCGTCAAGAGCGCCAAGCGGTTCGTCGAGCGCGAGCATCCCGAGGTCTGGGAGGTGCTGAGCGAGATCATCCAGGATCATCCGGTGCTTCTGAACCGCGCGCCGACGCTGCACCGTTTGGGGATCCAAGCGTTTCAGCCGGTGCTGGTCGAGGGCAAGGCGATCCGTATCCATCCGCTGGTTTGCGCGGCCTTCAACGCCGACTTCGACGGCGACCAGATGGCCGTGCATGTACCGCTGTCTTGGGCGGCGCAGATCGAATCGCGCGAGCTGATGATGTCGACGAACAACATCCTGCTTCCCGCCAGCGGCCGGCCCATCGCCACGCCCAGCCAGGACATCGTGCTGGGGTGCCACTACCTGACGAAGTTCCGCGAGGGCGCCCTGGGCGACGGCAAGATCTTCGGCAGTCCCGAGGAAGTCCTTACCGCGCTCGATCACGATCATATCGCGTTGCACGCACTCATCAAGTGTCGCATCAACCGGGAGATTCAAGAGACCACCGCCGGGCGCATCATCTTCAACGAGGTCATTCCCGACGAACTCGGCTACGCCAACGACACGTTCAACAAGAAGCTGCTCGGCCAGCTCGTCAGCCGGTGCTATCACGCGCTCGGCAAGAAGACGACCGCGATCTTCCTCGACAAGCTCAAGGAGATCGGCTTCAAGTACGCCACCCTGGCCGGCATCACGGTGGGCATCGACGACATCGTCGTGCCTGGGCAGAAGCCGGAGATCATCGCGGCCGCCGAGAAGGAAGTCGCCCGGATCAACAAGGAACACCGTTCCCAGAAGATCTCCGAGCGGGAGCGCCAGAATCGCGTGGTCGAGACCTGGACCCGGGTGCGCAACGAGGTCGAGGAAGTCACCATGGCCGGTCTGGCCGATATCGATCAGGGTTTCAACCCGATCTGGATGATGGCCGACTCGGGCGCCCGTGGCAGCCGCGAGCAGATCCGCCAGCTGGCCGGCATGCGCGGGCTGATGGCCAAGCCTCAGAAGCGCCTGACCGGTGGGGCCGGTGAGGTCATCGAGCAGCCGGTCATCCGGAATTTCAAGGAAGGTCTGACGGTTCTCGAGTACTTCATCTCGACGCACGGCGCACGAAAGGGACTGGCCGACACGGCGCTCAAGACAGCGGATGCCGGCTACCTCACGCGGCGTCTGGTCGACGTGGCCCAAGACGTCATTGTCACCATCCCCGATTGCGGAACGATTCGCGGCATCGAGCGGGGCGCGCTCAAGGACGGCGAGCAGATCGTCGAGCCGTTGCACGACCGCATTCTGGGCCGCGTATGCGTCGACGACATCTACGATCCCCAGACCGACGAGTTGATCATCGAGTCGGGCGAAGTGATCACCGAGCCGATCGCCGACCGGATCGAGAAGTCCGGGATCGACTCGGCCATGATCCGCAGCGTGCTCACCTGCGAGTCTCGCCGCGGCATCTGTGCCAAATGCTACGGGCGCGACCTGTCCTCGGGCAACCTGGTGAGTATGGGCGAGGCGGTCGGCGTGATTGCCGCGCAGAGCATCGGTGAGCCCGGGACGCAGCTCACGCTACGGACCTTCCACATTGGCGGAACCGCCTCGTTGGTCGTTGAACAGTCCTCGGTTCGGGCGCGCCGCTCAGCGACGATCCGGTACAAGAACATGCGCGTCATCGAACGTCGCGACGGCACCAATGTCAACGTCGCGCGCCGAGGCGAAATCGAGCTTCTGGACGACGACGGGCGCGTGATCGACCGCTTCCAGCCCGGCTACGGCACGACCATGCTGGTCGCCGATGGTGCTCAGGTGAAGCGCAACGAGGTGCTCTTCGAGTGGGACACCTACAACGTGCCGATTATCTCCACCATCGCCGGCACGGTGCGGTTTGTGGACATCAAGGAGAAGGTCACACTCCGCGACCAGGTCGACGAGACCACCAGTAAGCGCGAGCTCGTGATCGTGGAGGATCGCGAGAAGCGCCTCCACCCGCACATCGACGTCATTCCCTCGAAGGGCGGCACGTCGCAACGCTTCGCGGTACCCACCGGCGCGCGGCTCGTCATGCGTGATGGACAGAAGGTCAAGCCGGGCGATGTACTGGCGACCCTGCGACGGGCATCGGGCAAGACGCGCGACATCACCGCCGGTCTGCCCCGCGTCTCCGAGCTCTTCGAGGCGCGCCGGCCGAAGGATCAGGCCACGATCAGCGAAATCAACGGGGTGGTCAAGCTCGGCAAGCTCACGCGCGGGCTTCGTAAGATCATCGTGGTTTCCGAGGACGGTGAGGATGAACGGGAATATTTGATCCCGCACGGCAAACATCTGCACGTCCAGGAGGGCGACTTCGTGCAGGCCGGCCAGCCCCTGACCGACGGAGCCGTCAATCCGCACGACATCCTGCGGGTGCGCGGCATCAAAGAGGTTCAGGAGTACCTGGTCGACCAGATCCAGGAGGTCTACCGCCAGCAGGGCGTACCGATCGACGACAAGCACGTCGAGATCATCGTTCGCCAGATGCTCCAGAAGGTGCGCATCGAGGACCCGGGCGACACCCGCTTCCTCGAGGGCGAGATGGTCGACAAAATCGTGCTTCGTGAGGAGCAGGAATCGGTGGTGCAGGAGGGGGGTTCTCCGGCGCGATTTACGCCCTTGCTGCTCGGGATTACGAAGGCGAGCCTCTCGACGCACAGCTTCGTGTCGGCCGCCTCGTTCCAGGAGACCACGCGGATCCTGACCGAAGCGAGCATCCACGGGAGCGTGGATCCGCTGCGCGGATTGAAGGAAAACGTTGCTATTGGGCAACTTATCCCGGCAGGGACCGGCTTGCCTGGGCTGCGCAAGCTCCGGTCGGTGCCCCTGGACGTGGAGCCCGAAGAGGATGAGGAGGAAGACCTCCTGCTGGGCTTCTCGCTCATGAACGGGGTCGGGACGCTGGAGGCCGAGCCGAAATCGGACGAAGAAAGCGATTCATCCGATAGTTGACAACGCAGGATCCGATGAGTAGAATCTGCGTTTGTGCGTCGAAATGCATGGTGTCGCTGTCCCGGCTAAGGCTGGGCCAAATCAGGCGATAAACGCGATCAAGGTCTGATCGACGAAGGAGTGATGGGCGTGCCCACGTTGAACCAGCTGGTCCGCAACGGACGCAAGCGTGTCATTGCGAAGACCGGTGCGCCGGCCCTGAAGGCCTGCCCCCAGAAGCGAGGGGTGTGCACCCGCGTCTATACCACGACCCCGAAGAAGCCGAACTCGGCCATGCGGAAGGTGGCGCGTGTGCGTCTGACGAACGGGATCGAGGTCACAGCCTACATTCCGGGAGAGGGTCACAATCTGCAGGAGCACTCGATCGTGCTCATTCGCGGCGGCCGTGTGAAGGACCTCCCCGGCGTGCGTTATCACATCATCCGCGGAGCGCTGGATGCCAGTGGTGTCGACAACCGCCGGCAGAGCCGTTCGAAGTACGGAACCAAGCGGCCCAAGAAGGCCAGCTGAGCCGCCGACCGTCTCGGCGGCACGGTGCTGGCGGTCTCTCGCCGGCGCAGGCCTCCTGGGGCGGATTGTTGGCGGGACCAGGGCGCGAGATCACGCGAGAATCGACTTACTTGTTGGGAGGCTAGATTCGATGCCGAGGCGGGGGAAGATTACGAAGCGGGAGATCCTGCCGGATCCGAAGCACAACAGCGTACTGGTGACGAAGTTCATCAATTATGTCATGAAGGCCGGCAAGAAGAGCACCGCCGAGCGCATTCTGTACAATTGCATCGACATCCTGGGCAAGAGGACCGGCCAGGATGGATTGTCCGTTTTGAAGCAGGGCGTCAACAATGTGAAGCCCAACATCGAGGTCAAGTCGCGCCGCGTGGGTGGCGCGACCTATCAGGTTCCGGTCGAGGTCAAACCCGAGCGCCGTACGGCGCTTGCGCTGCGGTGGATCATCGGGTTCTCCGTGAAGCGTCCGGAGCACACGATGGAAGAGAAGCTGGCCGGCGAGTTGTTGGCGGCATCGAAGAACGAGGGTTCCTCGATCAAGAAGCGTGAGGATACGCACCGGATGGCCGAGGCCAACCGAGCCTTCGCGCACTATCGGTTCTAGGGGAGAGCGTCAAACGGGCCGCGTAGCCGGCTATTGCGGCAGCGGCGACAACCTGCGGAGTCACCAGGAGAGCCAACGGCTTCCCATCAGGGACTTCCGGATCGAATAGGCACATATCGGACCTTGCGTCTACCCAAGCCTACGACTCCGCAGCCAGGGGGGAGGGCGAACGCCGGCGAAGGCGGCTCGCTCACCTAGACAGGGTCCGGAAAAGCCTGGCTGAGCCCTGAGCGGCTCCACCGGCAGAACAGGATAAATCATCGAACGGTCCCCGGGCATTGCGGCCCAAAGAGGGCAGGACATGTCCGTTCCGTGTGGTCCTGTGCCCTCGGAAGCTGGGACGCCGGGAAGAAGTGCGCTTTGAGGAGGGAGCTCGAAGATGAGCAAGGAGAAATTCGAAAGAACCAAGCCCCACGTGAACATTGGGACGATTGGTCACGTGGATCACGGGAAGACGACGCTGACGGCGGCGATCACGATGGTTTTGGCCGCGAAGGGTCTTTCGGAGATTCGTTCGTTTGATTCGATCGACAACGCGCCGGAGGAGAAGGAGCGCGGGGTGACGATCAACACGGCGCACGTGGAGTATCAGACCGAGAAGCGCCACTACGCGCACGTGGACTGTCCGGGGCACGCCGACTACGTAAAGAACATGGTGACGGGCGCGGCGCAGATGGACGGGACGATTTTGGTGGTGGGGGCCGACGACGGTCCGATGCCGCAGACGCGCGAGCACGTGCTCTTGTCGCGTCAGGTGAACGTGCCCTACATCGTGGTGTTTTTGAACAAGTGCGACATGGTCGACGATCCGGAGCTTTTGGACCTGGTGGAGCTGGAGGTTCGGGAGCTTCTGAGCAAGTACGAGTTTCCGGGCGATGACATTCCGGTGGTGCGGGGCAGCGCGCTCAAGGCGATGGAGAACCCGGAGGACGATGAAGCGACGAAGTGCATCATGGAGCTGATGGACGCGGTCGACGATACGATTCCGACGCCGGAGCGCGACCTGGACAAGCCGTTTTTGATGCCGATTGAGGACGTGTTCTCGATCACGGGTCGCGGGACGGTCGGCACGGGTCGCATCGAGCGAGGCGTGGTGAAGGTGGGCGACAAGATCGATCGGGTGGGCATCCGCGATACGCGTGAGTGCGTGGTGACGGGTGTGGAGATGTTCCGCAAGCTTCTGGATTCGGGTCAGGCGGGTGACAATGTTGGGTTGTTGCTGCGCGGGATCGAGAAGAAGGATCTGGAGCGCGGGATGGTGATGGCGGCGAAGGGTTCGATCAAGCCGCACAAGAAGTTCAAGGCCGAGGTCTACGTGTTGAGCAAGGAAGAGGGTGGTCGGCATACGCCGTTTTTCACGGGGTACCGGCCGCAGTTCTACTTCCGGACGACGGACGTGACCGGATCGGTGCAGTTGCCCGAGGGCCGGGAGATGGTGATGCCGGGCGACAACGTGACGATCGACGCGGAGCTGTTGACGCCGATCGCGATGGAGAAAGAGCTTCGGTTCGCGATCCGCGAGGGCGGCCGCACGGTCGGCGCCGGTGTCGTGACCGAGATCGTCGAGTAACATCGAGTCAAGAGGTCTTGATCCGATAGATCGGAAGGATGGCGTGAGATGGCTTCGAAAAGAGACTTGATCATCCTGGCCTGCACCGAGTGCAAGCGGCGCAATTATACGACGAGGAAGAACAAGCGCCTGCATCCCGACCGGGTGGAGTACAAGAAGTACTGTCCCCACGATCGGAAGCACACCATGCACAAAGAGGTTCGCTAGCAGGCAGCGTCCGATTAGCCAAGAATAGGGGTCTCGCATGTCAGCGATCGACAGAACCCGGACCTTCCTGGGCGAGGTGAAGACGGAGACGAAGAAGATCTCCTGGCCCAAGTTCGAGGAACTGAAGGAATCTACCACAGTGGTGATCGTGACGGTCTTCATCCTCACGGTCTTCATCTCCTTGGTGGACTTGGTGGTCGGGAAGGCCGTGGCTTTCATTCTGACGCTCGGCTGAGCCGGCAGGATGGATGCGTGTATGGATGCCTGTATGGATGCCTGCATGGATGCGTGTATTGACCCCTCCGGGACGGACCCGCATGGAGCGAGCCACGTTTCGTTGACAGAGAATATACCGACAGCCTTCCTCTCGGTCGCTCGACCGGGGGAGGCAGCGCCCGGTTCCTCGCCGGGCAGACGATAGGATTGCCGTGACGGATCAGGACGAAAAGGCGAAGGCTGCGGAAGCCCAGGAAGCCCTGGAGGCCCAGGAAGCCCCGGACGCCCAGGAAGCCCCGGACGCCCAGGAAGCCCCGGACGCCCAGGACGAACCGGTTCACGAGAGCGAGAGCCAGGAGCCCGCGCAGACCCCAGTCTCGGAGCCCGAGGCGCCCCCGAAGGACGACCCGGTCGAGGAGGACCACGGGGTGAGCGAGCCGGAGCCCGCTGCCGAAGGGTCTGCCCCGGAGGAGCCGGCCGCCGAGGGTGGCGTGAGCGAGGAGCCGGCTGGCGAGGAGCCGGCGCCGGCGATGGATGTGGCGAGTGGTTCGAAGAAGCGCTGGTATGTGATCCATACCTACTCGGGCCATGAGAACAAGGTGAAGGCAAATCTGGAGCGGGCGATCCAGTACGCCAGGGTTCAGGACAAGTTCGGGGAGATTCTCGTCCAGACCGAGGATTACGCGGTCATGAAGGCCGGGAAGAAGCACATCACCAAGCGCAAGACCTACCCGAGCTACGTTTTGATCGAGATGGAAATGAACGACGACATCCGGGCCCTGGTGCAGAACATCCCGGGTGTGACCAATTTCGTGGGTGACAAGAAGCCGGCCCCGCTTAGCGAGGCGGAGGTCCGGCGCATCCGCGGAGAAGAGGTTCGCGAGACCGGCAAGGTAACCACCGACGTGCCCTTCAAGGTGGGCGAGACGGTCAAGGTCACCGAGGGACCGTTCGCGGACTTCGTGGGCAGCGTCGACGAAATCAACCCCGAGCGCGGCAAGTTACGCGTGATGGTGTCCATTTTCGGGCGCCCCACCGCGGTCGAGCTCGACATCATGCATGTGACCAGCATTTAGCTGATCACCGGAGCACCGAGGGGAGTCTGGTTAGATGGCGAAGGAAGTCGTTGGGACCATCAAGTTGCAACTGGCGGCCGGCAATGCGAATCCCGCACCGCCGGTAGGGCCGGCCCTGGGTGCCCACCAGGTCAACATCATGGAGTTCTGCAAGGCGTTCAACGCGCGTACGCAGAAGGACGCCGGGTTGATCATCCCCGTCGTGATTTCGGTCTACAAGGACCGTTCGTTCAGCTTCATCACCAAGACCCCGCCGGCCGCGGTCCTGCTCAAGAAGGCCGCCAAGCTGGCCAAGGGATCGGGCGAACCGAACCGGAACAAGGTGGGGAAGGTGACGGCGAAGCAGGTGCAGGAAATCGCCGAGCTCAAGATGCCCGACCTGAATGCCGCATCGGTGGAGGCCGCGATGGAAATGGTGCGCGGCACCGCCCGCAGCATGGGCATCGAGGTGGTCGGCTAAATCATTCCTCGCCGCCGGGACCGCCGGCGGCGCCTTCCGTCTCTCTACCTCGGAGCGGAAGGGACTACACCAGAGGAAGGCCCTCCATTGTGGGCCGAGGTCATATCCATGAAGCACGGGAAGCGTTACAAGAACGCCCTCGAAACGCGCACCAAGCTTGCGGCTCCGGATCTCTTGACGGCCATCGAGTTCATCCGCTCGAGCGCCAAGGCCAAGTTCGACGAGACCGTCGAGCTTGCCGCCCGTCTGGGCGTGGATCCCAAGCATGCCGACCAGATGGTGCGTGGTACGGTGAGCCTGCCGCACGGAACGGGCAAGACCGTCCGCGTGGCCGTGTTCGCCAAGGGCGAGAAGGCCCAGGAAGCCGAGGCCGCCGGGGCCGACCTGGTCGGCGCCGAGGACCTGGTCGAGCAGGTGCAGGGCGGCATGCTCGACTTCGACCGCGCCATTGCCACACCGGACATGATGGGCCAGGTGGGTAAGCTCGGTCGCGTGCTGGGGCCGCGCGGCCTCATGCCGAACCCGAAGACCGGAACGGTGACGTTCGATGTGGCCAAGGCGGTGCAAGAGGTCAAGGCCGGCAAGATCCAGTTCCGGGTCGACCGGGGCGGCAACCTGCACGCGCCGGTGGGCAAGGCCTCGTTCGAGACCGAGAAACTGGTCGAGAACATCAAGGCCTTCATGACCGAGGTGGTTCGTCTGCGTCCCTCGGCCGCCAAAGGCACTTACATCCGTAACGTCACCATCTCGTCCACGATGGGTCCGGGAATCCGTCTGGACGTGGGCGAAGTTGCACCGCGGGGTTAGGCCGCCGGCGGGAATTCCCGCGGCACCCGCTTGGTCTGGATCGCAAGGAGCCCGCGCGTCTCGTACCCCGGGCGTTCTGGATCCCAAAGAGAGGCATTGAGGCATGACTCGTGACGAGAAGGTCAAGAAGGCAGCGGAGCTGGAAGAGGTCTTCCGCAACGCCAAGGGCGTCTACCTCGCCGACTACAAGGGCATGACCGTCGAGGTCATCTCCGAGATGCGCAATCGCTGCCGCAAGGAGAATGTGCGCGTGGAGGTGGCCAAGAACACGTTGCTTCGCCGGGCAGCCCAAAGTACCGGCAACGAAGCGATCTTGCCCGAACTGGTAGGACCGACTGCCTTGGTGAGCAGCGCCGAGGACGAGATCACTCCGGCCAGGATTCTGATCGAATTCGCGAAGGAGTTCAAACTGCCCGAGGTTCGGGCCGGCATGATCGACGGCAAGGCGCTCAATGCCGAGGAGGTGAAGCAGATCTCCGCGCTGCCGTCGAAGGATGAGCTGATCGGCCTGTTCGCCCGTTTGATGCAGACGCCGCTCACCAATCTCGCATCGGCCCTGACGTCGCCGCTGCGGGACCTGGCTTCGGTGCTCGGCGAGCTTGCCAAGCAGCGGGAAGGCGAAGCGTAGGTGTACACGTAAACGAGCCATCGCGGGCGGGCTTGTGGCCGCCCCGGCGGGCCCCGCGTGCGGGGCGCGGCCGCCGGGGGGTCAAGCTTCTCTAGCCTCGCTTCGGGTATGGCGACCGACATACAGACATGAATCGTGGACTTCAAGGGTGCGCCGTCGTCCGGACAATGGGTGTTCGTCCGGAGGCAGGCTCGCTACACAGTGGGTAGGGAGGTTTTTGAGATGGCCGAAGTAACGAAGGAAGCAGTCCTCGAGTGGCTAGAGACCGCCACCATGTTGGACATCAAGGCGCTGGTCGATGGCATCGAAGAGAAGTTCGGCGTGACCGCGTCCGCTCCAATGATGGCGATGGCCGCGGCTCCGGCCGCCGCCGAAGAGGAAGAGCAGACCGAGTTCGACGTCGTGTTGACCGGAGCCGGCGCGCAGAAGATCCAGGTGATCAAGGTGGTCCGTGAGATCACCAGCCTCGGCCTGAAGGAGGCCAAGGAACTCGTCGACAGTGCGCCCAAGGCCGTCAAGGAGAAGGTCTCCCGCGAGGAGGCCGACGATCTCAAAGGCCGCTTGACCGACGTGGGCGCGGAAGTCGAGATCAAGTAGCACCCTTGCGGATCGCGAGTTCCACGATGCTTACACCCTCCCGTGAGGTTTCCCGGAATGGGAGCCTCGCGGGGTGGGGTAGGTGCCCGAGGTTGCTTGACTAGGTATCCCGGAACCTTTGCTCCCGGAGGCTGTTAGCCGCAGCACCGGAGTGGAGTGAATTCGCCCTTGGGACCCTTGGGCCACACAGCTTGCCGATCCGAGCCACGACGGCTCACGCATCACGGGGAAGGATCCCGGGAGCCCGATCTGAAGCGTCCTCATGACACGGGGGTCAGGTCCCGTTTCCGTCAACCTTGCATTGGCCTTCCAGGGCCGAAACAGGTGGAGGAACCTTGACTGGTACGGCCGCACTTCCCGTTCGCAGCTTCTCGAAGTTGCTGGATACCTCTTTCATTGAGATCCCGAATCTTCTCGACATCCAGATGGCCTCGTTCCAGCGCTTTCTTCAGCGGGACGTCCCGCCTGAAGCGCGCACCAGCGAGGGCCTGCAGGAGGTCTTCCATTCCGTGTTTCCCATCGAGGATTCACGGGGGCTCTTCTGTCTGGAGTTTGTTTCCTATGACATCGGTGAGCCGAAGTACAGCGTGGTGGAGTGCCAGGAGAGGGATCTGACCTTCTCGGCGCCCCTCAAGGTGAAGCTTCGCTTGCGGGTTCGGGAAGAGGTCGACGGCAAGAAGCGCGACAAGGAAATCATGGAGCCCCAGGAGGTCTACCTGGGCGAAATCCCGCTGATCACCGAACACGGTACGTTCGTGATCAACGGGGCCGAGCGCGTCATCGTCAGCCAGCTGCACCGTTCGCCGGGCGTCTTCTTCGAGAGCACGACGCACCCGAACGGCAAGCGGCTCTACAATGCGCGCATCATCCCCTACCGGGGCTCGTGGGTGGAGTTCAGCATCGATGTCAAGGACATCATGTACGTCCACATCGATCGCAAGCGAAAGCTGCCGGCCACGATCCTGCTCAAAGCGCTGGGCATCGTGACGGACAAGGATATTCTGGACCTCTTCTACGAGATCGAGAAGCGCGAGCTGGGCGGACTCAAGACGAAGAAGACCCAGGAGTTGGTGCACCGGATCGCCGCCGAGGACATCATCGATCCCGAGACCGGCGAGATCCTCCTGGAATGCAATCAGGAGATCACCGAAGACGTTCTGAAGCGCCTGGTGAAGATCGAGGCCAGTGATGTGGCCGTCTACGACATCCCGCTGCAGGACGAAGCCGACATCATCCGCAACACGCTCAAGAAGGACGCGTGCGCCAGCGAGGAAGAGGCCCTGGCGCGGATTTACGGCCTGATGCGTCCCGGTGAGCCTCCGCGGGTCGACACCGCACGCGAGTACCTGACGCGACTCTTCTTCAGCCCGAAGCGCTACGATCTCGCGCAGGTGGGCCGGTACAAGCTCAACGGCAAGCTGCGGCACGAGGACCTCCTGGGCGGCAAGCGCCCGATGAAACGCTATGGCTTCCAGGCGCCGCCGGACGATCTGACCACGCTGTGCAAAGAGGATTTCGCCGCGATCCTGCGCTACCTGCTGATGCTCCGCATCGCCGAAAGCGAGGAGATCAAGGCCCCGATCCCGATCGAGACCGACGACATCGACCACCTCGGCAACCGCCGGGTTCGCTCGGTGGGCGAGCTGCTGGCCAAGGAGTTCAACACCGGCCTGGCGCGCATGGCCCGGATCATCCGCGAGCGCATGTCGCTGCAGGAACCCGAGCAGGTCAGCGCCTACGATTTCATCAACGCCCGCACGATCTCGGCCGTGGTGCAGAGCTTCTTCGGCTCGAGCCAGCTCAGCCAGTTCATGGACCAGACCAATCCGCTGTCGGAGCTGACGCACAAGCGCCGTCTCTCGGCGCTGGGACCGGGCGGTCTGACGCGTGATCGGGCCGGGTTCGAGGTGCGTGACGTCCACTACACCCACTATGGGCGGATGTGCCCGATCGAGACGCCCGAGGGACCCAACATCGGGCTGATCTCCTCGCTGTCTACCTACGCCCGGGTCAACGACCTGGGGTTCCTCGAGACACCGTATCGCCTCGTCAAGCGCGGCAAGGTGAGCACCGACGTCATCTTCCTGTCGGCCGACCAGGAGGACGAGGCCATCATCGCGCAGGCCAATGAGCCCGTCGACGACAAGGGCCAATTCGCAAGCAAGACCACCACGGCGCGCCTGAAAGGCGAGGTGCCGTTCGTCAAGGCCGAGGACATCCAGTACATGGACGTCTCGCCCATCCAGATCGTCAGCCCGGCCGCGGCGCTGATCCCCTTCCTGGAACACGACGACGCCAACCGTGCCCTGATGGGCTCGAACATGCAGCGCCAGGCCGTTCCGTTGCTCAAGACCGCCGCGCCGCTCGTCGGTACGGGTCTGGAAGCGAAGGTCGCCGCCGATTCGGGCGCCCTGGTGCTCGCGCGCCGGTCCGGCGCGGTCGAGATCGTCACCGGTGAGATGATCACGGTGCGGTACGACACCGGCGGCACCCAACTCGTCGACTTCACCGACGACTCGGGTGTGGACACCTACGTTCTGACGAAGTTCAAGCGCTCGAACCAGGACACCTGCATCAACCAACGACCGGTCGTCAAGCCGGGCGACACGGTCGAGGCCGGGCAGGTGTTGGCCGACGGACACGCCACCGAGGGTGGCGAGCTGGCACTGGGCTACAACGTACTGGTCGCCTTCATGCCGTGGCGCGGCTACAACTACGAGGACGCCATCCTGGTCAGCGAGCGGCTGACGAAGACGGACATCTTCACCTCGATCCACATCGAGGAGTTCGAGCTGCAGGTCCGTGACACCAAGCGCGGCGTCGAAGAGATCACCCGCGAGATCCCGAACGTGGGTGAGGAGGCCCTCAAGTATCTGGACGAAGACGGCATCATCCGCGTAGGCGCGCCGGTGCGTGCGGGCGATATCCTGGTCGGCAAGGTCACGCCCAAGGGCGAGACCGACCTCACGCCCGAAGAGCGTCTCCTGCGCGCGATCTTCGGCGACAAGGCCGGTGACGTGCGGGATGCCTCGCTCAAGGCCCCGCCCGGCATGGACGGCGTGGTGATCGACGTCAAGGTCTTCTCCCGGAAGGAGAAGGACGAGACGACGCAGAAGCGTGAGAAGAAGAAGGTCGACCGCATCAAGCGCCAGACCCGCAAGGAGCTCCAGCTCGTCCGCGAGAACCGCGACGAGGAGCTGCTGACGATCCTGAAAGGCAAGGTGTTGGCGCGGATCACCTCGGCCAAGACGGGCGAGATCCTGGTGCGGGCCGGCACGAAGGGCAATCCGGACCGGCTACGCGAACGGCTCGTCTTCGACGACCTGCCCTACCGTTGCCAGGTGGCCAAGAGCCCGCAGATCAATGAGCGGTTTTGGATGCAATACGATCTCGCCACCCGCGCCCTCGACCGTATCGAGCGCGAGGAGGAGAAGGAGGTCGAGAAGATCACGCGCGGCGACGAGCTGCCGCCGGGCGTCGTGAAGCTCGTCAAGGTCTTCGTCGCCAAGAAGCGCAAGCTGTCGGTCGGCGACAAGATGGCCGGCCGCCACGGCAACAAGGGCGTGGTCTCGAAGGTCCTGCCGCAGGAAGACATGCCCTACATGCCCGACGGCACCTGCATCGACATCGTGCTCAATCCCCTCGGTGTGCCGTCGCGTATGAACATCGGGCAGGTTCTGGAGACGCACCTCGGGTGGGCGGCGGCCAAGACCGGCTTCCGGGCCAAGACCCCGGTGTTCGCCGGCGCGACGGTGACTGAAATCAAGGAGTGCCTGCGGGAAGCCGGGTTGCCCGAGAATGGCAAGATGACCCTCTATGACGGCCGCAGCGGCGACCCCTTCCACCAGCAGGTGACCGTCGGGTTCATCTACATGCTCAAGCTGAGCCATCTGGTCGATGACAAGATCCACGCCCGGTCGATCGGCCCTTACTCGCTCGTGACCCAGCAACCGCTGGGCGGTAAGGCGCAGTTCGGCGGCCAGCGCTTTGGCGAGATGGAGGTGTGGGCGCTGGAGGCCTATGGCGCCGCGCACACGCTGCAGGAGCTTCTGACGGTCAAGTCCGACGACGTCGAGGGACGCTCGCGGATCTACGAGTCGATCGTCAAGGGCGAGAACCCGCCCGACCCCGGTGTGCCGGAGTCGTTCAATGTTCTCGTCAAGGAGCTACGGAGTCTGTGCCTGGACATTCAGTTCGAATAGAGGAGATCCAGTATGACCGAGTCGACCGAATTCCGCATCCCGAGTCCGTCCGTGGGGCCGCCGTTGCCCAGCATGCGCGAACGGGACCGGGAGATGCGGCGCAAATTCGACTTCACGAAAATCCGGATTCAGCTGGCCTCTCCTGAGACGATCCGTAGCTGGAGTCACGGTGAGGTCACCAAGCCCGAGACAATCAACTACCGGACCTTCCGTCCGGAGCGCGACGGTCTCTTCTGCGAGCGGATCTTCGGGCCGGTCAAGGACTGGCAGTGCGCCTGCGGGCGCTACAAGATGATCCGCTACCGCGGGGTCATCTGCGACAAGTGCGGTGTGGAGGTCACTCGCTCGAGCGTGCGACGGGAGCGCATGGGCCACATCGAGCTGGCCGTGCCGGTTTCGCACATCTGGTATTTCAAGGGCGTGCCCAGCCGCATCGGCCACTTGCTCGATATGCCGGTGCGCCAGCTCGAGCGGATCCTCTACTACGAATCCTACGTGATGATCGATCCGGGCAACACGCCGTACAAGTTCAAGGAACTCATCTCCGAGGACCAGTACCACGAGCTGGCCGAGGACGCCTCTTACAACTTCACCGCCAAGATGGGCGCCCAGGCGATCCGCGACATGCTCCAGTCGATGGATCTGGAGGATCTCTCGCAGGACCTGCGCCAGCGGGCCCGGGTCGAGACCTCGGTCCAGCGCAAGAAGGATATCCTGAAGCGGCTGAAGGTCGTCGAGGCCTTCCGCAACAGCGGCAACCTCCCCGACTGGATGATTCTGGAGGCCGTCCCGGTGCTGCCACCGGATCTGCGCCCGCTGGTGCCGCTGGAGGGCGGCCGCTTCGCCACCTCGGACCTGAACGACCTCTACCGGCGCGTGATCAACCGCAACAACCGGCTGAAGCGCCTGATGGAGATCCGGGCGCCGGAGGTCATCCTGCGCAACGAGAAGCGTATGCTGCAGGAGGCCGTCGATGCGCTCTTCGACAACGGTCGGCGCACGCGCGCGGTCCGCGGCCAGGGCAACCGCCCACTGAAGTCCTTGAGCGACATGCTGAAGGGCAAGCAGGGCCGCTTCCGCCAGAACCTGCTCGGCAAGCGGGTCGATTACTCGGGCCGTAGCGTGATCGTTGTGGGCCCCGAGCTGCAAATGAACCAGTGCGGGCTGCCCCAGACGATGGCGCTCGAGCTGTTCAAACCGTTCATCATCCGTCAGCTCGAGGATGGTCCGCATCAGATGACCGTCAAGAGCGCCAAGCGGTTCGTCGAGCGCGAGCATCCCGAGGTCTGGGAGGTGCTGAGCGAGATCATCCAGGATCATCCGGTGCTTCTGAACCGCGCGCCGACGCTGCACCGTTTGGGGATCCAAGCGTTTCAGCCGGTGCTGGTCGAGGGCAAGGCGATCCGTATCCATCCGCTGGTTTGCGCGGCCTTCAACGCCGACTTCGACGGCGACCAGATGGCCGTGCATGTACCGCTGTCTTGGGCGGCGCAGATCGAATCGCGCGAGCTGATGATGTCGACGAACAACATCCTGCTTCCCGCCAGCGGCCGGCCCATCGCCACGCCCAGCCAGGACATCGTGCTGGGGTGCCACTACCTGACGAAGTTCCGCGAGGGCGCCCTGGGCGACGGCAAGATCTTCGGCAGTCCCGAGGAAGTCCTTACCGCGCTCGATCACGATCATATCGCGTTGCACGCACTCATCAAGTGTCGCATCAACCGGGAGATTCAAGAGACCACCGCCGGGCGCATCATCTTCAACGAGGTCATTCCCGACGAACTCGGCTACGCCAACGACACGTTCAACAAGAAGCTGCTCGGCCAGCTCGTCAGCCGGTGCTATCACGCGCTCGGCAAGAAGACGACCGCGATCTTCCTCGACAAGCTCAAGGAGATCGGCTTCAAGTACGCCACCCTGGCCGGCATCACGGTGGGCATCGACGACATCGTCGTGCCTGGGCAGAAGCCGGAGATCATCGCGGCCGCCGAGAAGGAAGTCGCCCGGATCAACAAGGAACACCGTTCCCAGAAGATCTCCGAGCGGGAGCGCCAGAATCGCGTGGTCGAGACCTGGACCCGGGTGCGCAACGAGGTCGAGGAAGTCACCATGGCCGGTCTGGCCGATATCGATCAGGGTTTCAACCCGATCTGGATGATGGCCGACTCGGGCGCCCGTGGCAGCCGCGAGCAGATCCGCCAGCTGGCCGGCATGCGCGGGCTGATGGCCAAGCCTCAGAAGCGCCTGACCGGTGGGGCCGGTGAGGTCATCGAGCAGCCGGTCATCCGGAATTTCAAGGAAGGTCTGACGGTTCTCGAGTACTTCATCTCGACGCACGGCGCACGAAAGGGACTGGCCGACACGGCGCTCAAGACAGCGGATGCCGGCTACCTCACGCGGCGTCTGGTCGACGTGGCCCAAGACGTCATTGTCACCATCCCCGATTGCGGAACGATTCGCGGCATCGAGCGGGGCGCGCTCAAGGACGGCGAGCAGATCGTCGAGCCGTTGCACGACCGCATTCTGGGCCGCGTATGCGTCGACGACATCTACGATCCCCAGACCGACGAGTTGATCATCGAGTCGGGCGAAGTGATCACCGAGCCGATCGCCGACCGGATCGAGAAGTCCGGGATCGACTCGGCCATGATCCGCAGCGTGCTCACCTGCGAGTCTCGCCGCGGCATCTGTGCCAAATGCTACGGGCGCGACCTGTCCTCGGGCAACCTGGTGAGTATGGGCGAGGCGGTCGGCGTGATTGCCGCGCAGAGCATCGGTGAGCCCGGGACGCAGCTCACGCTACGGACCTTCCACATTGGCGGAACCGCCTCGTTGGTCGTTGAACAGTCCTCGGTTCGGGCGCGCCGCTCAGCGACGATCCGGTACAAGAACATGCGCGTCATCGAACGTCGCGACGGCACCAATGTCAACGTCGCGCGCCGAGGCGAAATCGAGCTTCTGGACGACGACGGGCGCGTGATCGACCGCTTCCAGCCCGGCTACGGCACGACCATGCTGGTCGCCGATGGTGCTCAGGTGAAGCGCAACGAGGTGCTCTTCGAGTGGGACACCTACAACGTGCCGATTATCTCCACCATCGCCGGCACGGTGCGGTTTGTGGACATCAAGGAGAAGGTCACACTCCGCGACCAGGTCGACGAGACCACCAGTAAGCGCGAGCTCGTGATCGTGGAGGATCGCGAGAAGCGCCTCCACCCGCACATCGACGTCATTCCCTCGAAGGGCGGCACGTCGCAACGCTTCGCGGTACCCACCGGCGCGCGGCTCGTCATGCGTGATGGACAGAAGGTCAAGCCGGGCGATGTACTGGCGACCCTGCGACGGGCATCGGGCAAGACGCGCGACATCACCGCCGGTCTGCCCCGCGTCTCCGAGCTCTTCGAGGCGCGCCGGCCGAAGGATCAGGCCACGATCAGCGAAATCAACGGGGTGGTCAAGCTCGGCAAGCTCACGCGCGGGCTTCGTAAGATCATCGTGGTTTCCGAGGACGGTGAGGATGAACGGGAATATTTGATCCCGCACGGCAAACATCTGCACGTCCAGGAGGGCGACTTCGTGCAGGCCGGCCAGCCCCTGACCGACGGAGCCGTCAATCCGCACGACATCCTGCGGGTGCGCGGCATCAAAGAGGTTCAGGAGTACCTGGTCGACCAGATCCAGGAGGTCTACCGCCAGCAGGGCGTACCGATCGACGACAAGCACGTCGAGATCATCGTTCGCCAGATGCTCCAGAAGGTGCGCATCGAGGACCCGGGCGACACCCGCTTCCTCGAGGGCGAGATGGTCGACAAAATCGTGCTTCGTGAGGAGCAGGAATCGGTGGTGCAGGAGGGGGGTTCTCCGGCGCGATTTACGCCCTTGCTGCTCGGGATTACGAAGGCGAGCCTCTCGACGCACAGCTTCGTGTCGGCCGCCTCGTTCCAGGAGACCACGCGGATCCTGACCGAAGCGAGCATCCACGGGAGCGTGGATCCGCTGCGCGGATTGAAGGAAAACGTTGCTATTGGGCAACTTATCCCGGCAGGGACCGGCTTGCCTGGGCTGCGCAAGCTCCGGTCGGTGCCCCTGGACGTGGAGCCCGAAGAGGATGAGGAGGAAGACCTCCTGCTGGGCTTCTCGCTCATGAACGGGGTCGGGACGCTGGAGGCCGAGCCGAAATCGGACGAAGAAAGCGATTCATCCGATAGTTGACAACGCAGGATCCGATGAGTAGAATCTGCGTTTGTGCGTCGAAATGCATGGTGTCGCTGTCCCGGCTAAGGCTGGGCCAAATCAGGCGATAAACGCGATCAAGGTCTGATCGACGAAGGAGTGATGGGCGTGCCCACGTTGAACCAGCTGGTCCGCAACGGACGCAAGCGTGTCATTGCGAAGACCGGTGCGCCGGCCCTGAAGGCCTGCCCCCAGAAGCGAGGGGTGTGCACCCGCGTCTATACCACGACCCCGAAGAAGCCGAACTCGGCCATGCGGAAGGTGGCGCGTGTGCGTCTGACGAACGGGATCGAGGTCACAGCCTACATTCCGGGAGAGGGTCACAATCTGCAGGAGCACTCGATCGTGCTCATTCGCGGCGGCCGTGTGAAGGACCTCCCCGGCGTGCGTTATCACATCATCCGCGGAGCGCTGGATGCCAGTGGTGTCGACAACCGCCGGCAGAGCCGTTCGAAGTACGGAACCAAGCGGCCCAAGAAGGCCAGCTGAGCCGCCGACCGTCTCGGCGGCACGGTGCTGGCGGTCTCTCGCCGGCGCAGGCCTCCTGGGGCGGATTGTTGGCGGGACCAGGGCGCGAGATCACGCGAGAATCGACTTACTTGTTGGGAGGCTAGATTCGATGCCGAGGCGGGGGAAGATTACGAAGCGGGAGATCCTGCCGGATCCGAAGCACAACAGCGTACTGGTGACGAAGTTCATCAATTATGTCATGAAGGCCGGCAAGAAGAGCACCGCCGAGCGCATTCTGTACAATTGCATCGACATCCTGGGCAAGAGGACCGGCCAGGATGGATTGTCCGTTTTGAAGCAGGGCGTCAACAATGTGAAGCCCAACATCGAGGTCAAGTCGCGCCGCGTGGGTGGCGCGACCTATCAGGTTCCGGTCGAGGTCAAACCCGAGCGCCGTACGGCGCTTGCGCTGCGGTGGATCATCGGGTTCTCCGTGAAGCGTCCGGAGCACACGATGGAAGAGAAGCTGGCCGGCGAGTTGTTGGCGGCATCGAAGAACGAGGGTTCCTCGATCAAGAAGCGTGAGGATACGCACCGGATGGCCGAGGCCAACCGAGCCTTCGCGCACTATCGGTTCTAGGGGAGAGCGTCAAACGGGCCGCGTAGCCGGCTATTGCGGCAGCGGCGACAACCTGCGGAGTCACCAGGAGAGCCAACGGCTTCCCATCAGGGACTTCCGGATCGAATAGGCACATATCGGACCTTGCGTCTACCCAAGCCTACGACTCCGCAGCCAGGGGGGAGGGCGAACGCCGGCGAAGGCGGCTCGCTCACCTAGACAGGGTCCGGAAAAGCCTGGCTGAGCCCTGAGCGGCTCCACCGGCAGAACAGGATAAATCATCGAACGGTCCCCGGGCATTGCGGCCCAAAGAGGGCAGGACATGTCCGTTCCGTGTGGTCCTGTGCCCTCGGAAGCTGGGACGCCGGGAAGAAGTGCGCTTTGAGGAGGGAGCTCGAAGATGAGCAAGGAGAAATTCGAAAGAACCAAGCCCCACGTGAACATTGGGACGATTGGTCACGTGGATCACGGGAAGACGACGCTGACGGCGGCGATCACGATGGTTTTGGCCGCGAAGGGTCTTTCGGAGATTCGTTCGTTTGATTCGATCGACAACGCGCCGGAGGAGAAGGAGCGCGGGGTGACGATCAACACGGCGCACGTGGAGTATCAGACCGAGAAGCGCCACTACGCGCACGTGGACTGTCCGGGGCACGCCGACTACGTAAAGAACATGGTGACGGGCGCGGCGCAGATGGACGGGACGATTTTGGTGGTGGGGGCCGACGACGGTCCGATGCCGCAGACGCGCGAGCACGTGCTCTTGTCGCGTCAGGTGAACGTGCCCTACATCGTGGTGTTTTTGAACAAGTGCGACATGGTCGACGATCCGGAGCTTTTGGACCTGGTGGAGCTGGAGGTTCGGGAGCTTCTGAGCAAGTACGAGTTTCCGGGCGATGACATTCCGGTGGTGCGGGGCAGCGCGCTCAAGGCGATGGAGAACCCGGAGGACGATGAAGCGACGAAGTGCATCATGGAGCTGATGGACGCGGTCGACGATACGATTCCGACGCCGGAGCGCGACCTGGACAAGCCGTTTTTGATGCCGATTGAGGACGTGTTCTCGATCACGGGTCGCGGGACGGTCGGCACGGGTCGCATCGAGCGAGGCGTGGTGAAGGTGGGCGACAAGATCGATCGGGTGGGCATCCGCGATACGCGTGAGTGCGTGGTGACGGGTGTGGAGATGTTCCGCAAGCTTCTGGATTCGGGTCAGGCGGGTGACAATGTTGGGTTGTTGCTGCGCGGGATCGAGAAGAAGGATCTGGAGCGCGGGATGGTGATGGCGGCGAAGGGTTCGATCAAGCCGCACAAGAAGTTCAAGGCCGAGGTCTACGTGTTGAGCAAGGAAGAGGGTGGTCGGCATACGCCGTT
>CAZNJE010000072.1:0-19858 GCA_964573295.1 uncultured bacterium
TCTTGCAGAACTGCGCCGAGCCCGACCGAAAGACAAGTAGGAAGCTCAGGCTAGGGCTAGGGCTAGGGCTAGGGCTTAGGCCTTAGGGCGTGGGGCCTGGGGCCTAGCGCCTAGCGAAAAGAACCTCGCGTTCACTCGCGACCCACGCCGGGTCCGGCCCGACCAGTTGGCGCCGGACCTCTTCATGAACCCGCCCGTTGCTTGCCACGACCTCCACGCCCTCCAGGGGATGGCGCTCTGGCGCGATACCGGTCACCCGCCCGCCCGCCTCTTCGACCAGAAGCATGCCCGCGGCGACATCCCACGGCTTCAGATAAAGTTCCCAGAAGGCCTCAAACCGACCGGCAGCCACATAGCACAGATCCAGGGCCGCGGCACCGCACCGGCGTATGCCCCGCACCTCCAGCGCCAGGCGGGCGAAGTTCTCGAGGTTGTTCACGGCCAGTTCGTTACGACGGTAGGCAAACCCGGTGGCCACCAGCGACTGGGCGAGGTCACCCGTCTCGGACACACGGATCGGCCGTTCGTTCAGCTTGGCGCCACGCCCGCGCTCGGCAGCGTAGAGCTCGCCCAGCACGGGCGCGTAGATGACGCCGAGACCCACCTGCGGCAGCTCGCCGGAACGAAAGTAGCCGGTCTCGTGAGGTGCCAGCCCGTCCGGACCATTCGGTGCGCCCGAGTAGCCGCTCGCGCGAGCCAAGCTGATGCAGAAAAAGGGGTGCTGATGCACGAAGTTGGTGGTCCCGTCGACCGGATCCAGTATCCAGACGTGGCCGCTCCGGCCGGGCCGACGGATCGACTCCTCGCCCAGGATGGCATCATCCGGGAACGCCCGCTCGATCTCGGCGGCGAGGAAGGCCTCGGTCTCGCGGTCGGCGGCGGTGACCAGGTCTCGGCGGCCCTTGTGGTCGATCTGCCCACTGGCCAGCCGGCCGTAGGCCCCCATGAGCCGTTCGCCGGCCTGGCGAGCCAAATCGCGCGCAAACCCCAGCATCGCTAGCCTCCTGACTCCAAAAGCTGACTCTAAAAGCGTCTTGATCGGTCGATAAAGCAGAGTGTAGCGTACATGCTCAATCGTCCACAGACCACAGATTGCACGAGGGAGAAGATGGCAAAAGCGGAAAACATCATGGACAAGTTGACGGCGCTCTGCAAACGACGGGGCTTCGTCTTTCCCAGTTCGGACATCTACGGCGGGATCAACGCCTGCTGGGATTACGGACCGCTGGGTACGCGTCTGAAGAACAACATCAAGGCCGAGTGGTTCAAGGCGATGACCCGCATGCATGAGAACATCGTGCCGCTCGACGCCGCCATCATCATGCATCCTCGTGTGTGGGAAGCTTCCGGACACACCACCGAATTCACCGACCCCCTCATCGACTGCAAGGCCTGCAAGACGCGCTTTCGGGCTGACGAGGTGGACTTCGACTATGCCGACCCCACCGCCGCCTGTCCGAAATGCGGCGCCAAGGGTCAGTTCACCGAGCCACGCACCTTCAACCTGATGTTCAAGACCTTCATGGGTCCGGTCGAGGACGACACGGCCGTCGTCTTCCTACGTCCCGAGACCGCCCAAGGCATCTACGTCAACTATGAGAACGTGCGCGTCTCGGCCCGCATGAAGCTGCCCTTCGGCATCGCCCAGATCGGCAAAGCTTTCCGCAATGAGATCACGCCCGGGAACTTCATCTTCCGCACGCGCGAGTTCGAGCAGATGGAGATGCAATTCTTCGTCAAGCCGGGTACCGAAGGCGACTGGCTCGAACACTGGAAAGAGGCCCGGATGCAGTGGTACCTCGATCTCGGGCTCGACCCGGAGCGCTTGCGCATCCACGAACACGGCCCCGATGAGCTGGCCCACTACGCGGATGCCGCCTACGACATCGACTACAAGTTCGGCTTCGGCAAGGATCCCTGGCACGAGCTCGAGGGCATCCACAACCGGGGCAAGTTCGACCTCTCGCGCCATCAGGAGTACTCGGGCAAGAAGCTCGAGTATTTCGATGAGGAGACCCGCGAGCGCTACATCCCCCACATCGTCGAGACCTCGGCCGGGTGCGATCGCACGCTACTGACGATGCTGGTCAACGGCTACCGGGAAGAGATGATCAAAGACGAGAAGCGCGTCTTCCTGGGCTTCCACCCACGTCTGGCGCCCATCAAGGCCGCCATCTTCCCTCTGGTGAAGAAGGACGGCATGCCCGAAACCGCCCAGAAGCTGGCCGGTGAGCTGCGCCCGCACTTCGACATCCTCTATGATGCCGGCGGCAGCATCGGGCGCCGCTACGCCCGCCAAGACGAGATCGGCACGCCGTTCTGCATCACGATCGACGGGCAGACGAGCGAAGACCAGAGCGTCACGATCCGTCACCGCGACACGCTCGAACAGGAACGGGTGGGGCTGGACAAGGTGAAGGTGCGCTTGTTCGAGCTGATCGAAGGGTAGGCCAAGTTCGCAGGCGAAGGCCGGACCCGGTGTGCGGTAGCTGGCCAGCTGGCCAGCTGGCCAGCGGCGGGACCGTGGTCGAGGCACCCAGCGGCGGGAGCGCCGTCGAAGGCCGGATCGGTTGTGCGGTGGCTGTCCAGCAGCGGGACCGCGGCCGAGGCCCGGCACCGGGCTCGCGATCGAAGGACGAACTAGATCGGGGTCGTCGGATCCTGGGCGGCCGCGCGAGCGGCGGCAAGTGCGCCAGCCTCAGTATCGTACTCCACCAGCAGCGGCCAGAGCTTGACGATCTCGAGCAGCTTGCGCACCTCGGGCGGCACCGCCACGACCATGAGCGTACCGCCCGCGTGTGTCACCGAGCTGTAACTAGCGGCGATGATGCCGATCCCCGGACTCGAAACCCGCTTGACGTCACCCAGATCCAGAATCACGCGGAAGAGCCCGACGTGGACATCGTCACGAATCGTCTCGAGCAGATCGTAGCACTCCTTGGTACCGGTGAGCTTGCCCCCCAGCCGGTAGACGACCGCCCGGCTCTCCTCATCGGCCAGCCGATCGATGTCCAAGGTCTTCCAGCGGGCCATTGCCCACCTCCCATGAAAAGGCCCCTCACGCCCTCAGATGATCACAGTGTCAGACACTCGCGGTGTGAGATCCTCACGGCGTCAGATCGACGATGACCGGGGCATGATCCGATGGCTTCGGTCCCTTGCGGGCCTCCCGATCGATACGGACCGCATCGATCCGCGCTGCCAAAGCCGCTGTGACCAGGGCCAGGTCGATCCGCAAGCCCCAGCCCCGGTGGAAGGCGCCGGACCGGTAGTCCCACCAGCTGTAGATGCCCCCCTCCTCCGTCTGCGTTCGCAAGGCGTCGACGAGCCCCCACTCCATCAGGTGCGCAAGAACCGCGTGCTCATCGGGATGGAAGTGCAGGCGCCCGCGCCACTTCTTGGGGTCGTACACGTCCCGGTCGTCGGGAGCGACATTGAAGTCACCACAGATCATGACCTGGTCGCCGGGGTGGTGGCGTCGTTCGAGCAGGGCGCGCATCCGGCGGAACCACTCCAGCTTGTAGTCAAACCTCGGCGTACCGAGCTCGGTTCCATTCGGCACGTAGGCATTCCAGATCCACAGTTCGCCGTACCGCCCGCCTATGAGTCGTTTGTCCGCATCCTCGGAGTCATCGGGAAGCCCCCGCACAACCTCGTCGGGCGCCTGCCGCCCGATCAGGGCGACCCCGTTGTAGGTCTTCTGCCCGAAGACCTCGAGGTGATATCCGCGCGCCTCGAACTCCTCGCGCGGGAAGTGCCCATCCAGGACCTTCGTCTCCTGCACACACAGGACGTCGGGCTTCCACTCCTCGAGCCAGTCGAGCACGCGCGGCATCCGGGCGCGGATGGAGTTGACATTCCAACTGACGATTCTCACGCTGGCCTCCACGGTGGCTTCCTCGCTACAGGCAGCGACGGCGATGGAGCGAGTGGTTCCATGTTTCCCGTTTCTGCGGCGTAACACATTCGTGGGATGGAGGTTGAGATGCAAGCCACCAAAAGAAAGTTCACCGCACCTGCAACCTCTTCCCACTCTGTGAATTGTGTCCTGTTCGCCGGGAAGACTCTCACCACGTGCTACAGGATCCGGCCGCGCCGCATGATCTCCTTCCACCGCCCACTCTTCGACATCACCGCAATCGTCGGCGACTTGACGATGCAGTCCAGATGGATGAACGCCTCCGCATCCCGATCGTAGTTCGCCCCGATGGCGAAGTGACAGGTCCCGGCAATTTTCTCATCCTCGAGCATCTTGCCTGTGACCCGTGCCTTCGGGTTGAGGCCGATGCCCAGCTCGCCCAGGTGCCGGGCGTTCTTCTTGTAAGCCGCCACCCGCCGCACCGACCATCCGGGCCGGCCGGACATCTCCTCGGCGGCCGCCTCACCGAGCCGCAGTGAGTGCTCGAGCCGCTCACCACCGGCACCGCCACTCACACCAACGACCAGACCGCGTTCGATCTCCACGGCCACCGGCTTGCGCGGCACGAAGGCATCGCCGCCATCGGCGACCGAAACCGATCCGTCGAAGACGATCCGGCCCTCGGCGTCATACAGCGCCGGAGAAATGTAGGTTTCTCCGGCGGGCAGGTTGCCGCCACTGCCTGGCTTCCAGAAGCTGCCGTCATCTGGCAGGGCGACGCGGCCCGAGACACCCAGCTCGACGTCGGTGCCCCCGGGCGAGGTCACACGCACCCGCTCGGCAGCGTCCAGAGAACGCTTGAGCTTGCCGGCATCCCGCCGCATCCGGGCGTAATCGACCGGCACGGTACGGATGAAGCTGTCGAGTGTTACCGACGGCGACCAGAAGCTGCGTGACTTACCGGACTCCATGAGGGCGTTGAAGATGTGCGTCCAGCGGCCCTTGTGGCCGGGGAACCGATAGGGTTTCTCGAGACCGAACCGGTCCTTGCCGAGCTTGCCATTGCTGATCGAGATGATCACCTCCGGCTCGGCGCGGAGTGCGTGGATCACGCTGTCGGAGGCGAAATCGAGCGAGGTGCGATGCGGTTGGACCAGCACCGAGGCGTCGGCTCCACGCGCGCTCACCGAATCCGCCAGGGCCCCGGAAATGCTGAGCACGTCGGGCACCGGGTTCGTGACGATCACCACGCGCTCACCCTTCTTCACCCGTAGCACGTCTCGCACAGCGACATCCGCGGCGCGCATCAACCCACGGGGCAACTTGCCAAGCGAGACGTTCCACGTGCGGTTTCGCGCATCGGCCGGGCTCACCGCCCCACGACGCGTGGAAGCGCGGGCGCCGGTCTTGCCAGCCGTGGTGCTGCGAGCCTTGGCGCTAGGAGCCTTGGCGCTAGAAGCCTTGGTGCTAGAAGCCTTGGCGTTACGAACCTTGGCGCTGCGAGCGGTGGTCTTGCGAGCTGAGCTGTTTCGAGCTGCGGTCTTGCGCGGTGGGGCTGGCATGGATCCTCCCTCGCCCGACGGGCGGGCGTTCGGTCGCTAGAAAGCCCTCGATCCCATCTGGAATCGCCTGACCGAACAGCGTATCCTCCAGATTCCGTTTCACGCAAGTGCAAGTCGCTTGAGGTGCAGGTTGCTCGAGGTGCGAACATCCCGAGACTCGCCGTGCGAACCCAGCCGACTCATCGCGCACACACACATGGCTCGGCGCGCGAACCCAGCCGGCTCGGCGCACACACACGTGGCTCGGCGCGCGGCCAGAGGTCGTCTGGTGAGGCTGGGCCGGGATCCCGTTCAGGAGGAGGACCAGCATGCCGTGGGATGCGCTGGCCCGCGTGGCCGCCGTGATACTGCTCGACATCATCCTGTTGGGCGGCCTGATCGCCATTCCGCTCGGTCTCTCGGGTAACTTTATCATCCTGGGGGTCGCGGTGATGGTGGGGCTTGTCACGAAGTTCTCGCTCATCTCAGTCTGGGCCGTCGTGATCATGGCGGGCCTGGTAGTGCTCGGCGAGCTTATCGAGTCGGTGCTCGGCAGCCTCATGGCGCGTCGCTACGGGGCCTCGAAGTGGGGCATGCTGGGCGCCTTCGTGGGCGGTATCGTCGGCGCGATCGCGGCCACACCCATCTTTCCGATCATTGGGTCGATCATTGGGTCCTTCTTGGGCGCCGCGGTGGGTGCGGTTCTCTTCGAATACATCCACCTGAGGAAGATCCACTCCAGCATGCCGGCCGGCTGGGGAGCCTTGCTGGGGAAGATGCTGTCGACGGTGATCAAGATGGGCATCGGCGTTTCGATCACCGTCTACATCGTCTTGCGAACGCACTAGACCAGGAGCGCCCCTTGTCCCTATCGTAAGCTCGAACGCCGCGCCAACTATGAGCTTAGGGACCTGGGCCTGACTGCCCAGATTGTCCCGCGAGAACGACCTTGCCATCAGGATTCCCGATCCGCCAATCTCTACAGCCACGTTCATCGGATCATCTCGCAACAGGACAATCATACCATGACATGGCTCGTCTCACTGTTTGACTGGCTGGCCGCTACCCTAAAGTCCCGAGCAGATCTGCAGCTGGAAAATCTGGCGCTGCGGCATCAACTTGCCGTGTTGCATCGCGGAGTGAAGCGTCCAAAGCTCGGTCAGAATGATCGATTCCTCTGGACGTGGCTCTCCCGCATCTGGTCCGGATGGCGGAGGCGCTCGTCGTCGTCCAGCCTGAACCCGTCATCGCCTGGCGCAGACGGAAGTTCCGGGAATACTGGATGAGGCTGTCGCGCTCGGGAAAGCCTGGACGACCCAAGGTCGCGAAGGAAGTTCGCGATCTGATCCGTCAAATGTCGGTGGCCAACCCGCTCTGGGGATCGCCTCCCATTGTCGGCGAGTTGGAGAAGATTGGGGTCACCCTGTCCATGTCCACCGTCGCCAAGTACATGGTCCGGCATAGGATGCCGCCGTCTCAGACCTGGAGGAGCTTTCTGAGGAATCACGTGCGGGACATCGTAGCGGTAGACTTCTTCATCGTGCCCATTGTGAAGAATCAGATCCTCTTCGTCTTCCTGATCCTCGCCCACGAACGACGCCGGGTTCTCCACTTCAATGTGACCGCTAGCCCCACGGCCGAGTGGGCCGCTCAACAGATCGTGGAGGCGTTCCCGTGGGACAGCGCGCCGCGCTACCTCCTGCGTGATCGAGACAAGATCTACGGGGCGTTCTTCCAACGCCGCGTCAAGAAGATGGGCATTGAGCAGGTGATCACTGCGCCACCGAGTCCCTAGCAGAATCCCTGGCAGAATCCCTATTGTGAAAGGCTGATTGGGAGCATTCGGCGGGAATGCCTCAACCACGTGGTCGTCTTGAATGAGCGGCATCTGAGACGCATCCTCACGGGTTATTTCGATTATTGTCACCGCTGGCGAACGCACCAATCGCTGGAGATGGATTGCCCCGATCAGCGCGAGGTGCATTCTGAAGACCGCGGTCGTCTCGTCGAGATTGGCACCTCGGTGGACTCCACCATCACTGCGAGCGGCAGGCGGCCGGACTCCTGGACCACTCACTTCCTTTCTCTCGCTGACCCAAATCGCACGGTGCCTGCGCTACGCTTCGCGGCCGTCAGATCGATTCGCACACTTCGCCCATGTCTCTCCGGCACAGCTCCTCAGCCTAACCTGTCGCGAGAGTGACCGGTTCATCCCCGCTCGCCCGAGCGTCCAGCGCGCAGATGACGCTTTCGGGACCCACACCTCGGCCACGACTTCTGTGTTGGCCTGCTCCAATAGGTCCCAGGCGATGTCGTTGGCCTCCGGCCAGAGCTCGGGATGGCACATCGGGATGGCAGTCCAGCAGCTCATCGAACACTCGAATGAAGCCATCGGCATCCGGATGCTGCAGGTAGTTCTTGGTTCGCTTGCGAGGCACCTGTCCTCCGCTCACCCGCCTTGTATGGCATCCTGACCTCTTTGCGCGTTGGCGGATCCACCTTGTTCGCCGAACCGCCACTGGCCCCTTCGCCTTCGACTCTTGACGAGAACGAAGCTAAAACCAAATCATAATACATATTACGACGAACCAGGTCGCTCATCAGCCCGCCGAATGCGCCGAATATGCGGCGCAAATGCGTCGAAAATGCGGCGCAAAATCTATCGACACGGCGATCCGCTTCCGATATCCATTGTGTCATGGCACAGCTATCGAACACAGATCTCAGCCTAATCCTCGAAGAGGGCGAAGGGCAACGAATCGAGTTCAAGGAGCGTCCCGCGCGGCTCGACCGGGAGCTTGTTGCTTTCGCGAACGCCACCGGGGGGTCCATCTTCCTCGGCGTGGACGACCGCGGCCAAGTCGTCGGTATCGAGGATACGAACACGTTGAGAAGCCGAGTCCATGACATCGCCAGGAACTGCGACCCTCCCGTGGCCATTCGTCTCCAGCGCCATGCGTAAGGCGTCCTCGAGGTTCACGTCCCTGAGGGAGCCCACAAACCACACCGTTGCCGAGATGGTTTTTCTTGCGCAACGGTCCCAATACGCAGAAGCTCACCCGTGACCAGATCGTCGAAATCGTCTTGGCTGCCGGACTTCAGCACTTCGATGAGACGATCCATGAGGACTTTCAGTTTCCGAGGGATTTCGACCGCAAGAAGCTGCGCCGTTTCCTCGAGCTCGCTGAAATCAGGTACCGTGCCGAACCGCACAGCCTGCTCACCAACCTCGGCGTGGCACAAACCGATGGCGCGACGTTGCGAATGCGCCAGGCGGGTGTTCTCTTCTTCGCCCGCGAGCCCCAGCGACACCTTCGAGAAAGCTTTCTCACCGCAATTCGGTATGAGGGAACGGACCGGTTCTCCATCCTCGATCGGTCGGAATTGTTCGGCGATCCCATCGCCATGATTGAAGACGCCCTCGCCTTTGTGCGGCGCAACACTCATGTCAGAGAGGTAATCACCGGCGAAGGTCGCCGCCGGGAGCTCCACGAGTATCCAATGGTCGCGGTGCGGGAGGCGGTGATCAACGCCGTGATGCACCGCGACTACTACTACGACATCTCTCATATCTACCTGCACATATTCGCGGACCGTCTGGAAGTCGAGAGCCCTGGAAGCCTCCCGTTTGGGCTGCGGTTCGAAGATCTGGGGAAGCGCAGCGTCCGCAGAAACCGGCTCATTGCCGACCTTCTGTTCCGCGTCAAGTACGTCGAGCGGATCGGAAGCGGAATCCGCCGAATGGAGCGCGCGCTGGCCGAAAACGGCAACCCACCGATGGAGATCTCGGCAACGAACTTCGTTGTCGTCCGTTTCTACCCTCGCGTTGCGCCGGCGGGCACCGTGGACCTGACAGGGAGGCAGAGCCGTCTGTGTCAGCATCTCGCCGAGCGCGGTCCTTTGTCGAAGTCAGATCTGGCCGAACTCCTGAGTGTCAGCGGCGATACAATCCTGAGAGATCTGCGCCATCTCCTGGGTGAAGGCGTGGTGGAACGTCAGGGCTCGGGCCGCGCGACCCGGTATGTGCTATCCGGTTAAGGTTGTCGGCAAGCCCTGTGCCGCCGTGTTCGCCCACCGGCAGTTGCCAAATCGCCGGCCCGAAAGAACCGAACGTGCGGCGCACCTGTATGAGCCAGAGTACTCGACGTAGTTGACCCGGTCCCGTACCCGCTGCAAGAACGCTGTCATTTGAGGGCTGGGTTGGGCAACAGCCTTGACAAACGCAAACACGGGAGTGCCTGTAGATTCCGCGAGATCGTATTCCTCAACGACGGCATCGCGGAGAACTTCTCCGAGCAGAAGGATCAGCAGGTTGGAACTCTTGACATGACTGCGGAAATGGGAGTCGATCCGGCATCGGTGATGCCGTGTCCTCTATTCTCTACAGGGCAAAGCATGCCGCCAAGGGTTGTCGAGAGAAGACCTCCGGAAGTCCTTCTCTCTCCACGAGAAACTCATCCTGGAACTGTGCTGAGCCAAGAAAGACCTTCAGCTTTGCGTTCATGCGTCACTCCTGCAGTTGCTCGGATAGAGGGCGTTGCATCTCGGCGAACGGGGAATAGGTTACGAATCGTCATCTGTGTGACCGTCCCGATGGGGCCCTGCGAAAGAGCGGTCGGAGGATTCTCTCATAGTCTCTCGATAGCCCAGCGAGCAAGCAGCGAGCAAGCAGAAACCGGCCACCTGCAACAAGTATGGGCGAGTCCTGTTGTCGGGCATGAGGAAGAATGCGATTACGCTGACGCCGGTGGCCTTGCCGAGGACGGCAGTCACTGTCCGCGGCCGAAGCAGTGCCTGGTTTCCGCCTAGGAGATTCGCCAGCAGTAGCACGATTGCTGGCACGACTTGCGATGAAAGGTCGTCCTCCGCGAAAACTCCGCAACTCCCTCACAATTGGTCATCTCTCCTCCAATGGTACAATTTCACCCATGATCAAGACAACCCTATCCGCCCTCCTCGCTCTCGTGCGGGCCGCGCTGATGCCGGGTGCAAGCCTGGCGCTAGAGAATGCCGCCCTGCGTCAGCAACTCACTGTTTACATCCGAACTCAGAAGCGTCCCAGACTTCGCGCCGAAGATCGTGCGTTTTGGGTCGCCCTTCACCGTCTATGGTCCGACTCCGCGCGGTCGCTTGTCGTCGTGAAGGCTGCTACTGTCGTCAGCTGGCACCGCAGAGGATTCAAGGCGATCTGGCGTCGCAAGTCTCGTTCTGGCAAGATCGGCCGTCCACGGATCCCACGCACCCACATCGCCTTCATCAAACGCATCTCCGCCGACCAGCCAGGCTGGCTGGCTGGCTGGGGAGAGGACAAGATCGCCGAGGAACTCGCCGCCAAGTTCGGCATCCACCACGCCCCCAGCACCATCCGAGTCTACATGGTGCGGCGCAGGCCCCGTGGCGACCAGACCTGGCGCACCTTCATTCGCAACCACGCCAGCGAGGTGTGGGCCTGTGACTTCCTGACACAATACACCGCCTTCTTTGCCATCGCCTATGTGTTCGTGATGATGGAGGTGGGAACGCGTCGTATCGTACATGTCAACGTAACGAGCCATCCCACGCTGCCCTGGGTGAAGCAGCAGATCCGGGAGGCGACAGGCTGGGACGAGTCGCCGCGTTTCCTGGTCCATGACGGCGCGCGGCCGTCGCAGGTCATCCATGGGATCCCAGACCCGTATCCGGAACTCCGGCACCCGCCGCCGCCCGAGGGAACGCTGGTGGCGCTGCCGGTCCTCGGTGGCATTCAGCACGACTACAGGCTTGTGGCGTAGGCGGGCGTTCGAGGACAGACCCAAGAAGATATCGCGGCGAGGCACCAGTGTGTTCGCTCATCGGGATCGCGGGCATTTCTCACCAACAATGGGCAGCGCGTCGGCTCTCACCCGTTTCCGGCCCTCCGCAAACCATGCGCACTCCCCCTTGACCTGTTGCCAAGTCCGCACTGCAGCCTTCAAACGGACTTTTCGGGGAGTACGGCCATCTGACCCTGGCCGAACTGCTCATCGTCTGAACGTCTGGACCACTGGCTACATGAGCAATGTGGGTGCACCCTCCCCCCTCCTGCGCCGCCTCGATTCTCTGCTCGCCCCCCCAGATGACGCCACTCGACCAAAGGTGCAAAGCAGATGCCACTGGGTGGATAGGAGGATCCATCCACATTATCCGACACCCGCCAATCAAGCTGGCGCACCGAAGCAAACGTCGCATGGCTTCGCCACCAGCGCATTGACTGTACCATGCCCTCCCCGCCTCGTCTTTGCCCTTGCGCAAGAGTTCTCAGGTTCTTGCTGGGCCATAATCCACCCACAACCCGGCAATGAAGTCGCTAGGGCCTGATAGGGGTACTGATATGAGTTCCTGTTCCAGGGTCGCCCCGAAGGCATTGTGACAGTCCCGCAGCGCCCGCAAGCGTATCGAGCGGCTGCGGGCCCACTCGCGTTCGTCCAGGGCTCGGATGATCGGCATGCAAACTCCACCTTGGGTTGTGGAAGGATGCACGGTCGTCGTCGGTCTCGAACTCCGGTGCCGGTGAGCCGTTCTCCCTCATGGCACAAAGCATCTTGAGAGTCCCGGTGGCGCAGCCTTCGGTCAAGTCCAGCTCCTTGAGGAACTCCCCGATACGCTGATTTCGGTACCGGCGCCCCATAGTGTCTATGCTCATGCTCCCTCGACCGACTTTCGGAAGGTCCTCTCGGTCGGCTACAACGGGAAGGACGCCGGCCTGCCGAACGAGTGCGATCGCTAGACCCCAGCCAGTGTGGATGCCTGCCTTCGGAAGAGAACGCGGTCATCAACTGCGATGCGTCCCGGAGTGTCAAGAAGCTCGTCTTCGTGACGCACCTGCCCTGCGTGATGTGCGCTAAGCGGCCAATCTGTTAGCGGCTACGGCGCGGTGTCCTCGGAGACCGGCGCCCGCGCCGCGAGCTGATCCAACCACATCAGCGCCGCACGCGCTTGCTCGGCATACCGGGGATCCTGGGCCGCTCTCTCGAAGTGCGATTCCGGGTCCTGGTCCTGATCCGATTCAAGCGCGCAGTATCCAAGCATCAGGTGCGTGCGTCCCAGATCGGGATCGAGCTGAGCGGCCCGCCCGAACGCCTCCTTCGCGCCGGCGTAGTCGCCGGCATCGAAGAGGATCTCACCCTTGAGAAGCCACAGGCGGGCCACCGGATGCTGCTCGAGCGCGGCTGCCAGGGCCGACAGGGCCGCTCGGGGGTCCTTGGCGGCAAGGTGACTGGCCACCAGCCGTTCCCAGTCTGTTGCGGAAGGCGCTTCCGCACCGGCGCACACCTGCGCATAGCGCTCGGCCGCCGCCGCCGGGATCCCGCCCGCGCTCAGCAGGTCGCCGAGCTGGCGCTGTTCGTCCGCACTCAGCGCCCCCAGGTACCCCGCGACCGTCAAATGCGCCGCCGCCCGCAGGTAGTCGCCGGCGGCCACGGCGTGCTGGCTGGCCAGGCGCCAGGCTTCACGGCTGCTCGGGAACACGATCACCACCCGCCGCATCGCGTCGTCGGCCTGTTCGGGCTTATCCAGCGCCAGCGCGGTCGAGAGCAAGGCCCGAAACCATGGCAGCTGGAGATTGGCCCAGGCACCCGAGACCAGCTCCTGGCACAACGGCAGCGCTTCGCCGGGGTGGCCCGCCATCAGGTGGGCCGCGGCGGCATAGAAAAGCGCCTCCGGGTCGTGGTCGGGATCGCGCTCATGGGCTTCGCGGAATGCCGTCGCGGCCCGCGCGTACTCCTCCAGCGTGTAGGCCACCTCGGCGAGATTGCGCCAGGCCGGATAGAGCCGGGGCTCGGCGCCCACCGCGGCCCGCAGGTGCACGGCGGCCGAGTCGAACGCGCCGGCGTTGCCCAGTAGATTACCAAGCTGGTAGCGGAGGAGGTAGTGGTCGTTTCCTTTCTCCAGGGCCATGCGCAACGTGGCGGCCGCGTCGTCCGGATTCCCGCGCTCGCGCTGAGCCTGCGCCTTGAACAGCGCGCGGCGGACCGCCCGCGGCGCCTCGGCGGCGTCGAGCAACGCTTCGCCGTCGCTGGCGTGATCGTGGCCTTCGTGGTCCAGCCCGGCCACCGAAAGCGAAGGTACGAGCGCGAGGATCACGCCGGCGGCCAGGGCCCTCAGCAAGCGTCGCCTCCTCGCCGCCGGCGCCCTCCGGCCGGCGAGGTGTTGCGCCGGCGCATTCCCAGAAGTCACACAGTTCACAGCGGTGTCCTCATTGATTCAGGTCGAAGCGGATCGTCATCTCCACCCAGGCCGAGACCGGCTCCCCCGCGATCTGTCCCGGCTCGAACGACCAGTCGGCCACCGTGCGCCGGACGGCGTCCTCGAACACCTCCTGGGGACGGGCATCCACGATCTCGAGCGCCCCGACCGAGCCATCGCGCTCAACGAGCATCCGCACCGTGACATGACCTTCGATGCCGCGCTGGCGAGCGAGATAGGGATAGGCCGGCGCCGAATTGGCGACCGGGCGCGGCGGACGATCGAGGTCGGACTCCTCGAAGGACAGGTCGCCGTAGAGGCCGGAGGGCGCACCGAAACTGGGGCTCACCTGTACCACGAGATCGACCCGTCCGGCCCCGGCCAGACCGGGCGGGGCGATGTCGGGCATGAAGTCGGGCCGCGGGGGCGCCTCCTTCGGCGGCGCGGGCTCGGGCGTCGCCTCCGACGCAGGCGGCGTGGGGGGCGAGATGCTCACCAGCTGCACGGCCACCGGTGCGGTGGTGTCCTGAGGCGGACGCCGCTCGTGCGCCAGCAGCAACGTGCTGAGGAACACCCCGCCGTTGATGACCGCGGCCGCGGCCAACGCCACGCCCCACCGGCACGCCCCGGAGTCCATCACTCGGTCGCCTCCCGATTGGCCGCCAGGCTCACCATCTCGGCGCCGGCGAGCCGGCTCTGATCCATCACCTCGACCACCACACCCGTGTGGCTGGTCCGATCGGCCACGACCACCACGCCGCTCTCGGGATCCTCGGCCAGCGCCCGCTCGACCAACCCGCGCACGCTGCGCACGTCCACCCTCTGGCCGTCGAAGTAGACATCGCCGGCCTCCGATACGCCGATCAGGATGTTGCCTCGTTCCTTGAGCTCGGCGGTGGCGGCCGAGGAGCGGTGCACGTCGATCCCGGTTTCCTTCACGAATGAGGTCGTCACGACGAAGAAGATGAGCAGCAAGAAGACCATGTCGACCAGCGGCCCCATGTTGACCTCAACCTTCTCATCCCCGCCTCGGATGGTCTGCTGCACGTTGATCATGGCCGCTCCTCCCCGGCGCTGGCGCCGGACAGGACCAGCGTGCGATCGAGCAGCGCGGTGTTCTCCGCCAGGCGCGTGGCGAGTGTGGCGAATTTGCTGCGCAGATAGGTGCCGAGAAAGAGACCCGGCACCGCGACCAGCAGCCCTACCTGGGTTGTCACGAGCGCCACCGAGATGCCGCTCGAGAGGGCGCGGGCGTCACCGGTGCCGCTGACGGCGATGACCTGGAAGGTCTCGATCATACCCAGCACGGTGCCCAACAAGCCCAGCAGCGGGGCAACCACCGCCAGGACCCGGATCGTGGCGAGCGAGCGTTGCAGCTTGCGCTCCAGGCGCAGGGCGCACTGGCGCAGCACTTCCCGGTCGATGACGGGGTGACCGACGCGCCGGTCCAAGAAATCGCCGATGAGCCGCGCTCGCAGGCCATCGCGGCGCCGCGCGGGCCGATCCTTCGTGCGCCGATCCTCCGCCGGCCGCGGCGCCCCCGGTGCTGCCTCGCCGAGGAAGATCGCCACAGCCTCCTGGGCGGCCATGTCGGGGCCGGACAGCGCGTAGTAGGTCCAGCCGCGCTCCACGATCAGGATCCACATGATGAAGGAGGTCAGGGCCAGCGGCCCCATGACCCAGCCCCCCTGTTCCAGGTACCCCAGGGCATCGAGCCAGAGATCAACCATGAGCCATTCCGATCTTCTCCGCGCCTGAGGAGCCGGCGCGCCGCAGCTCCATCAGGTTGGTGAGCTGCACCGCGCTTTCCTCCATGTCACCGATCACATGGTGCACACGCCGGGAAAGCAAGGTGTGCAACAGCATGATGGGGATGGCGACCACCAGCCCCAGCTCAGTGGTGATCAGCGCTTCGCTGATCCCGCCCGACATCAGCTTGGGGTCGCTGGTGCCGAAGATGGTGATCACCCGGAAGGTGTCGATCATCCCGGTCACCGTGCCCAGCAGCCCCAGCAGCGGCGCCACCGCGCCGAAGACAGCCAGCGCCGCGAGCCCACGCCGCAGACGGGGAAGCTCGTGAAGGATGGCCTCCTGGAGCACGCTCTCGATCACCGAGCGCGGCTGGCCGCGCACGGCCAGACCAGCGCGCAGAACGCGGATCACCGGCCAGTGCCTGCCGCGATGCTCTTCCATGAGCTGGTCGCACGCCTCCCAGTCGCCGCGGCCGGCGAGGGCGCTGAGCTGGCCGGTCACCCGGTCCACCCGCCCATGAACGATGTGGAGGAAGATGGCCTTGTAAACCACCAGACCCAGGGCGATGAGTGCGAGCAGCAGAATCGGCCACACGATCGGTCCCCCGGCACGCACCTGCTCGATCAAGCTGGGGCTGCGCGCCACCTGGCGGAGCGCGGTGCCGCCGGAGAGGTCCAACGGCACGGCCGGCGACGCTCCATCCAGGTAGCGCTGCAGCGCCCGCCGCGTGCCGCGGTCCGGCAGCTCGCGGAGGGCATAGAGTCTCTGGCTTTCGGGGGAGTAGGTCAGGAACCCATGTTCCTCACCGCTACGGTAGACGCTGGTGAAGGGGCCAAACTGGTACAGGCGGCCCTCGGCGGCCACACCGTCGCGGGCCACAAAGGCCGCCTCGCGGCGACTCACGTGACCGGTGCGCACCATCTCGTCCAGAAAGAGATCTGCCACTGCGCTGATGTCGTCGATGTCCGGGAAGTAGTTCGGCCGCAAGAGCGGCTCCAGGGGCTCGAGTCGCTCGGGCCGGTCGGCCGATAGCGATGAGGCACGCAGCAGCGTCTCCAGATCCCGCGCCGCCACGCGGACGGTGCCGCTCACCTCGCGGAAGTCGAGCTCGCGGCGGGCCCAATTCTCTTCCCACTGTTCACGCTGGGTATCGGCCGATGCAATCTCACGCTCCAGGCGGACGATCTCGCGCTCGGCACCGGCTACCTGCGCCTCGAGTTCCGCCACCACCGCGCTCAATGAATCACGATCGGCCAGGATACGGGCCTCGGCGTCCCGGCTCTCTTGCTCAGCGCGCTGCCGATCAGCCTGCGCCTTTCGGGCCGCGGCGCGGATGTCCTGCCCCGCGGCGGGCAGAGAACCAGCCACCAGCAGCAGAAGGCCGATCCATCCGATCGGCGCAATCAGGGTTGCCGCCGGGGACTTCATGGAGCCACCTCCCCGATCGGAAGCTCCACCACACCAGCCGGGCGCATACGCGCGGCCATCTCGTAGGCCTCGCGCACGGCTCGGCGATACCGAGTCGGCAAGGGTTGCCAGGCCCCCTCGCCGGGATCGTACCACCCAGCGCGGTCGCCGTCGGGCGTCAGCCAGAAGAGCGCCAGACGTCCCAGGCGGAGGACGTCGGTATGGAGCGGCTGGCCGTCCACCGTGATCCGCTGCTGGTAGACCTCGAGGGTGTGCCCATACTGCGCCTCGATGTGAAGCCCTTCGAACAGACGCCGCAACTTCTCGGCGCCGGTTCCCGTGGGGCTCGTGAGCTCCCGGCTCAGATCCTCCAGACGGCGCGCGCGCTCGTCCGGCAGAAACGGCAGATCAGCCCGCACCCGCTGGCCCAGTCGCTCCAGCGCGGCCGTCATCGTATCCTGCAAGCTGGCCTCCAGGCGCGCCGACTCCTCGATGCGGCGGGCGAGCTCGCGATTGCGGTCTTCAAGTGCCGCCAATCGTTCTTGCAACACCTCCAACCGTTGGTCGAGGTAGGCCAAGTCCGACCGCGCCGTGCGGTAGCGGCCCTCAAGCGCTTGACGCTCCTCTTCCCAGGCTTCGCGCCGCTGCTGTGTCTCGCGGCGCATCTCGAGGGCCTCGCCCACCGTCGAGCGTACGGTCTCGGCCTCCTGCGCCCAGCCGGGCGCCAGCGCGCTGGCGGTGGCGAGACTGAGCACGCACATCCCGGTCCGGAAGGCCCGGCCCGCCCGCGCACCGGCCAGGTGGCGATGCGGCGGGCCTCCGCGGTCGAGAATCATGGTCTGCTCCTTCGGGTTGGGAGCGGCGGCAAAGGCACGCGCCGCGATCAGAAACCGTACTTGGCCGACACGTACCAGGTCCGGGGCAAGCGCGGACCGTAGACATAGCCCGCGTCACGGTCGGGTCCCTGGTCGAAGTCGTCCTGGTAGTCGTCGGTGATGTTCTTGCAGCCCAGCCCAAGGGTCAGTGCGTCATCCCCCACACGGATCGCGCGCGAGAGGCTGACATCGATCGCCAGGAAGCTGGGGGTGGTCTCGAGCCGGTCCTCGGCGATGTAACCGGCGTAGTGCGGCACCTTCATCTTCCCGTAGTAACGCGCGCCCACGAAGAGATCCACCGTCCGCGGGTCGCGCCAGTAGAGGCGAAACACACCGGAGGTCTCGGACATGTAGAAGAAGTCGGTGCTGTCGAAGTCCTGCGGCTCATCGTACTCGGCTTGTTGCAGCACGACGCCCACCTGCCCTTCGAAGGGGCCTTGCATGTATCCGGTCGACACCTCGACGCCATAGACGTCGGCCCCGCCAGCATTGATCCGGTAGAACTCATCCTCGGGCGTTAGGGGATCGTCGCGTTCGTCGGTCAGCGCGAAGGCGTCCTCGAGCTCCGTGTAGAAGGCGTTCACCTCGCCCAGCAGGAACCCGTCGCCCAAGGCCGGCGTGACCTCCACACCCAGGGTGTAGGACCGCGAACTCTCTTCCTTCAGGTCGTCCGCGTTGCGAATGACCTGGGCCGCGCCCCCGGCGATCTCGATGTGCAGATCCTCATCGAACACTTGCGGTGCTAGAAAGCCGGTGGCCACCGAGCCGCGGATGCTCACATCCGTGGCCGGTGTGTATTTGAGCGCCGCGCGGGGCGAAACCACCGGATCGGACAGCGCGCTGTGCTTGTCCAGACGAAGCCCCACGATCAGGGCCAGCGGCGGGGCGATGAGCCAGTCGTCCTGCACGAACCCACCGGTGTTCTCATAGCGCTCATCGATCAGCCGGTCATAGGCGGGATGCTCGTCCTCGAGCGCATCGGACTGGTACTGAAGACCCCAAGAAAGCGTGTGATTGCCCAAATAGTGATTGACCTGGCCGTCCAGCACCCAGAGGGGATTGCGGGTCGAGCCGTAGGCGCCGTCGTCCCCACCACTGCCGTAGTAGGTATCGCGCCGAGTGTCCGCATGCGAGACTGACAGGCGATAGTCCCAGACTGTCCCGGGACGATCTTGCCAGGAGACCGTGACGGCGTCGCGCGTGGTACGCACCCACTCGGCGATCTCGCTCATGAAGGGCGGGTTCTCGAGCTGATCACCACCTCTGCGGTCTTCGTAGACCCTCCCATAGTCCAGCGTAAGATGTCCGCGACTTCCGACGTAGCGCAGGGCGCGCACACCGAAGGCGGTTAGATCACGCCGCGCCACTTCGGTGAAGCCGTCGCCGTTTCGGTCGTAGGGACTCAACTTGTCCGCTTGTCCGAAGAAGGTCAAACCGCTGTTCCAGTCCTCGGCGACAATCGACCCGTGGAAGCCGGACGACCAGTTGGTCACCCCGTCCATGTCCTCGGCGCGCCCGTACCCGCGAACCGTGTTCTCCTGGGGATCGCGCGGGATGATGTTGACTACCCCTCCAACCGCGCCCGGGCCGTAGACGGAAGATCCCCCGCCCTTGACGATTTCGATACGATGGATCATCTCGGCCGGAATGTGCTCCAGTCCGTAGACGAGCGCCAGCCCCGAGAGCGACGGCAAGCCATCGATGAGCACCTGACTGTACTTGCCTTCCAGGCCCAGCAGGCTGAGGGTCGCAAAACCGCAGTTCTGGCACGCGTTGTTGACGCGGACACCGGGCGTGAACTCGACCGCGTCGGCCACCGAGCGCGCCGCCGAGACGTCGATCTGATCGCGCCCCACGAGTTCGGTGCGTACCGGAACTTCTGAAAGCAGTTTCTCAGTGCGCGTGCCGGTCACCACGACATCGTCGAGGATGACCCCGGACTTGCGTTCGTTGGTGGAGTCGCTATCGGCGGCCGACGATCGAGGCGACGGAGACACCTCTTGGGCTCCCGCGACACCCCAAAGACACAACAGCGACAGAATTAGCCCCAAGCGGTTTCGCATGACTTTCTCCTCCTTTGCTGCCAGCCTTCAGCAGCGGGTAAACGCACCGCAGAGCGACAGCTCACACACGAACTCTGCCCATGAGAGGCAGAAAAGTTAGAGAAGAGTCATCAACCACGCCCATAGGGCGTGGCTTGAGGTAGCCCCCCCGAGGGGGGC
>CAZNJE010000073.1:0-19150 GCA_964573295.1 uncultured bacterium
CACTTTTCAAGTTCTAATTGCTCGAATCACCCCGTTTTCATGCAACTGCAGGGTCGACTTTCTGGCGCAGGGGCCGGGGCTGCCGGCGCTCCTGATGCAGGTGTGCCTGGATATCAGCGATGCGGCCACGCGCGACCGTGAACTGCGCGCGTTGGAAGCAGCAGCCAAGGAGCACCCGCGAGCCACGCCCGTGCTGCTGACGCTGGAGTCGATCCCACCGGCGGTGGAGATGCCGGGGCGGGTGAAGTGGGTGACCGCGGCGGAGTGGCTGCTGGGGGGAGAGGGAGACTGATGGGAAGAGCGGGGCGGGACGATCTATCGAGGATCTATCGACACGAGGCCGGAATCTATCGACGCTCCGCCTAATCGTAAAGGAATCGTGAAGCCTGGGGCTGCAATCGCGAAGCGCGCTCGCTTGGTCGGGCCACTGGAAGCAGGCAGAGACAGGATCGAGGCACTGAAGTGACCGAAGTCATCGCCAGAAAGAAGCTCATCGAAGTCGCCCTGCCCCTCGAGGCGATCAACACCGCCTCGGCGCGCTCGGCGCGCGAGAAGTCGATCCGCCACGGGCACCCGTCCACCTTTGCGCAAGTCACGATGCATCATCGATTGCGAAGGGACCGCTTGTGTTGAATCGATGCAGATGATGTCTCAGGGACGGAGTTAGGAGATCCGATGCGAAAAGCCGTGTTCTTGACAGGATTGCTGCTGTTGGCAGCGCCGCAAAGCGTCTGGTCGGCGGATGGCAAACGTTCAAGGCATGGGCGTGCAACTGCGCGTTGGCGGCGGTCCCGTTGTTATGTTCGACAGTGAGCAGACAGATGTCGGCTACAGCTTCTCGAATGAAGCCGAGATCTTTCCTGGTTCACAATTGATTATCTCGCCGGCAATCTCGGCCGGTCGCATTCACGGCACCGGGATTGTTCAGTGGCGAATTGCCGTCGGCTATATCATTCAACGCTGGGAAGTCTATGCCGGTTGTGACGACCGTCGGATAGGGAGCGTGTCCTTCAGCAGCCTTTCATCCGGCGTGCGTGTCTGGTTCTAGCCTTGCATTTCCCCCCTCCGGCTGGCATCATCTTCTAATGGTCGAATGAGCTAACTTACTATATTCGGAACGATTCCAGGGTGTGTACACGATGGGGGCTGGCCTAGAAGGATCCGTACGTCCATTCACCCAGGAAGGCTTCCACGATGCCTTCCGCCAGGATCTGCTACAGGCCCAAAACCACGTTTTGATCCTCTCGCCCTTCCTTGCCGTGCGCCGCGCCACAGGCTATTACGCCTACCTGCAGGATGCCGTCCGCCGAGGGTGCCGCGTGGACATCTGCACGAAGCCGGAACAGGAGCTTTCCGGAGACCTCCGGGCCGATCACCCCCGGGTCGTGAGCGCGCTGAGCAGTCTCGGCGCCGCGGTTCACGTGCGCCCGGCGATGCACGAGAAGATCGCGATCCTCGACAGCGACCTGCTCTGGTCGGGCAGCCTGAACATCCTTTCGCACAACAGCACGACCGAGTCGATGCTGCGCTTTTCGCTACCCGGCCTGGCAGACACGGTCCTCGAGGGGCTCAGGCTCGATTTCCTGCCCACATCCGGTCGTGACCAGGACCACGAGCCGGCGGGCCCTGACGCCGGGATGCCTGCCGCCGTCGCCGAGCCTACCGGCCCGCGCACAGGTGCCTGCGCTGACACCGGTGCCGACGCCGGCATGGGCGGTGGCACCGGCGCCGACACGGGTGCCGGCACGAGCGCCGGCGACCAGGACCTGCTGCCAGGCTTCTCCTGCCCGCACTGCGGCCACCCGGTCGGCGTGCGCCGCGGCGTGCGTACCCGCATCGCCTGCTCGAATCCCGACTGCGACTTCCGCATGGATCCGCAGCTTACGAAGTGGCTGCTCAAGGCGCTGCGCCATCAGAGAGGGACCGATTCGCGATGCTAAGACCGATCTCGATCGCCGAACACGTCAAGCAAGGCTACCGCAGCTACATGAAGACGACCTTCCCGGTCGCCGACGAGAAGCTGCGCGGCCAGATCCACGAGTTCCTGAACGAGGAGGGTCTGCTCTGGCGGGGACCGTACCTGTCGCTTCAGCGGCCCTATGAACGGACCGCGATGACGCTGGCCGAGCAGAAGGACGCACTGGGTCTCCACGAGAAGCTTCTCAGCGCCGGCACCGGCCGGGTCGGGGCAGGAGCCGCGGCTTCGACCGCGGGGGAGGATGTGGCCTCCCACGGCCATCTGGGCGGCGCCCGAAGCACCACTGCTGGCTCGAACGCGGTCCCCTTCGGGCAATGGCGTCTCTTCACCCACCAGCAGACGGCGCTCGAGCAGATCCTCGCCGGAGAGAACACCATCGTCTCGAGCGGTACCGGATCGGGCAAGACCGAGGCCTTCTTCTTTCCGATCCTGAACTACTGCCTCAAGAAGCCGGGGCCGGGGATCAAGGCGCTCATTCTCTATCCGATGAACGCACTGGCCAACGACCAGTACCAGCGCTTCGCCAAGTATCTCGCCGGCACCGGCGTGACCTTCGCGCGCTACACGGGCGATACCCCCGAAGACGAGCAGAGCGCGGTCCGCGACGACAAGGAGCTGCGGCCCAAGGACCTGTGCCCCGAAGCCCTCTGGTATCGCAAGGACATCCGCGATCCGGCCACCAAGCCCAACATCTTGATGACCAACTACTCGATGCTCGAGTATCTGCTGCTGCGCAAGCAGGACCGGATCCTCTTCGACGAGGACCTCCGTTTCCTGGTGCTCGACGAGGTGCACACCTACAGCGGCGCCCGGGGCATCGAGGTGGCCTGTCTGATCCGCCGGCTCAAAGAGCACGTGGGCAAACTCGACGGCAAACTGCTCTGCATCGGCACCAGCGCCACGGTCAAGGGCGAGAGCACCGCTCCGGTGGCCGAGTTCGCCACCGAACTCTTCGGCGAGACGTTTCACCCTGACCGGGTCACCACCGAAATCTACGAGCAGCCCGCCCCGCCGGGCGAGCTCTACGTGCCCGCGGCGCCCTCGATCGAGCAACAGGAGCTCAGCGATCTTCACGATGTCACCGATTTCGATCGAGTTGCCGAGTTCTGCGCCACGCACATTGCATCCCCCGAGAAGGTCGCCTCGGTCCGTGCGCGAATCGAGGCCACCGAGCCGCCGGCGACGCCGGATGCCGATACCTCCGAGGAGTTCCACGCCCGCACCTGGAAACTCAGCGAGTTCCTGGGAGCGCTCTTGTCGCAGAACGCGCTGCTGCGGGCGATCGAGGAGCAGCTGCTCGAACCACGCTCGCTCGATGATGTCGCCGCCGCGCTGCGGGACAGCTCGCTCCGCCGCGGGGCCGACGAGACCTTCCTGCGCCGGGAGATCGAGGCCTACCTGCTCCTGGGGGCGCGGGCGCGTGTGGAGGGCCAGCCGCTCATTCGCCCGAAGGTCCACGTCTTCTGGCGCGGCCTGCAGGGCATGTACCGCTGCACCAACCCCGAGTGCGGCCGGCTCTACCGCGAGTTCATGGACACCTGCTCGGTGTGCCGGAGCGAGTGCTTGCCGGTCGATGTGTGCCGGCAGTGCGGGCAGGACTTCTATCACGGGTATTCGGCCGACCTTGGATCGGAGGAAGGGCTCAAGGACTTCGTCAAGCACAAGGGCATCAAGCGCAAGAAGTATGCGGCTCTGCCGAGCTCGTTGGTCCTGATCGATGAGCCGCGCGGGGAGCAGGTGCCGGTTCGCATCACGCAGGAGCTTCGCGACGAGACCAACGAAGAGGCCGCCGGCGCCGAAGACGCCGTCGTGACAAGCGAGGAGGCCGAACACAACCAGGAGATCGAAGGCGCCCGTTACTGCCCCCACTGCGCGACGGTGATCATGAGCGGGACCGGCGCGTGCGCTTGCGGGGCGAATGGCGCCCGGCCCATGCGGACCTACATCGGCAAGATGCACAAGTGCCCGGCCTGCTCGGGCCAGTACGGGGTGGGCCTCGAGGTGGTCACCTCCTTGCGCTCGGCGACGATGATCAGCATCAACATTCTCGTCGAAGGGATTTTCCAGAACCTGACCTCTTCCCAGCGGCGGATGCTCGTCTTCTGCGACAACCGCCAGGACACCGCCTTCCAGGCCGCTCACCTGAACAACAAGCACGGCCAGTTCGTGGGCCGCCAGCTCATCTACGAGGCCTTGAGCCTGGAGCAGCGCGATGGCGCCGAGAGCGTGAGCTTCGAGAAGCTCGTCCAGAAGGTCTACGAGCTGCGCCGGTGCTACGAGATCTTCTGTCCCAAGGAGACCCGCGACGCCTCCGGCCAGACGGTCTACGAGGTGCGGGCCCCGCAGAACCCGGACGAGACGAAGCAGGAGTACGAGGATATCCAGCTCGGCATCCTGGCCGAGATCGCCCGTCCGGGATCGAAACGCATTAGCCTGGAAGGCCTGGGACTGCTGGCGCTCGATTACGTGAGTGCGGACTCGAACGTCAAGGCCGCGGCCGCCGAGAACACACGGCTTCAGCGGCGGCTGGGCCTGTCGGCCGGTGAGCTCGGCGAGTTCCTGGCCACGATCCTCGATGAGATGCGCTGGCGACGCGCGCTCTCGCATCCCGCGCTGCTCGTGCCTCTCAAAGGGCGTCATCCCTTCGGCATCACCAGCCTGCCGGTGGGATTCATGGAGCAGGGGGGTGCGGCTTCGGGCGCCGGATACCAGACGGTCGGCTTCTTCTCGCGCAGCGGGGGGCTGACGTTGCTCTTGAACTACGCGGAGAAGGTGACGGGCAAGGAGCAAGCCAAGGATGCGCTCGAAGCCGCGCTCGATTTTCTCATCGAGGAGGCCTACATCGTCCGCTGCGACATCGGAGACGCCAAGCACAGCCAGAACGTCTTCATGGTCAACTACAGCCGCTTGATGCTACGTGTGCCCGAGCGAGTCTACCGCTGCGAGCGATGCGGGTTCGTCGCCGCGCACAATGCCCGCGGCCGGTGTCCGCGCTGGCGGTGCGAGGGCAAGCTGGCCGGGTTCGAACCGCAGACGGCACAGAACTACTACAGCGAGACCTACCGCACCCGCGAGGCATTCCGCATGATCGCCGGCGAGCACTCGGCGCAGCTCTCGAGCAAGCGGCGCATCGAGGTCGAGCGGGCGTTTCGGGAGAAGAGGTCGGACGTCTTGGTCTGCACGCCCACGATGGAGATGGGCGTCGACATCGGCGACCTGCCCACGGTCCTGATGCGCAACGTGCCGCCGGGGCCGGCCAACTACGCCCAGCGCAGCGGCCGCGCCGGCCGGCGCGACCGGGTGGCGCTGATCAACACCTTCGCCCTGTCGCGCGCGCACGACACCTACTTCTTCGACCATCCCCAGGAGATGATCGCCGGTGCGATCGAGCCGCCCAAGTTCACGATCGAGAACGAGCGGATCCTGAAGCGCCAGATCAACTCCCTGATCCTCGAGAAGCTGGACTTCACCTTCGAGCGCACGCTGGGGGAGATGCTTCTCGAGGACGATACGCTGAACCTGACGCCCCTGAAGGAGGAACTCACCCGGCGCCGAAGCGACATCGTGACGGCCGTCCTGCAGGCCTTCAACAAGGACCGGCAGGAGGAGCGCAAGCGCGAGCAGCTGGCCTGGATCACCGAGGCGTCGGTGGGGGAGGTTCTGGACGGCTACGCCGATCAGCTCACTCACGCCCTCAGCTACTGGCTGGATGAGCGCCGGCGGTTGGAGGAGATGGGCTTCGAGCTAGCGAAGGAGGAGATGAAGATCGGAGCGCGCGATCCCAAGCGCGCCAAGGCGATCATGCAGCAGCGAGGCGTGCTGCTCGATCTGATCTCCCAGCTCGACCGCCAGTACCCGCTCTCCTACCTCTCCGAGCGCGGTTTCCTGCCCTCCTACGCCTTCCCGTCCGACTCGGCACGTCTGGTCGCCAAGGAGGAGGCCAAGCAGCCGCTCTTCCGTAGCGCCGAGGTCGCCCTGGTCGAGTATGCCCCGGGCAACCACGTCTACATGGACGGCCGGCGCTACCAGATGCTCGGCCTGGACTTCCACCGCTCGGCGGTTCCCGACCTCAACCACAGCTACAAGCGCTGCCCGGTCTGCGATGTCATCACGACCGACCAGGCCGCCTCGGTGTGCGAGCACTGCGGCCGTGAACTCGAGGAGGAGCGGCCCTCCCTGACGCCCACCTCCTACGTGGCCGAGCGGGCCGACGCCATCAGCGCCGATGAGGAGTACCGCCGCCGGGCCTACTACAAGACCCGGTCCTATCTGCTCTCGGATACCGCCTCGGGCGATCCGAACCAGATCCCGGGCCTGCTCATGCACTATCACCGCCACGGCCAGGTGCTGGTCGTCAATGAAGGCCTCTACGACGACGGGGCCCGCGGCTTCCGGCTGTGCACCGAGTGCGGCTTCTGGCAGTCGCCGACGAGCAAGAAGAAGTTCGAGGATCACAAGCTGCTTCACAACCGGCGCAAGACCTGCGGCGGCCGGCCGAAGCGGTTCGACTTCACCCATCAGTTTCGCACGGACGTTTTGGTGCTGCGCTTCGAAGGCGCGGCGGGCTACATCCAGAGCCTGCGCAACCGGCAGCTCGATGCGGCCGCCACCGAACGCCGTCGTCACGCCACCGACCCGGTCGACGCCTTCTACGCCAGCCTCAAGGCGGCCCTGATCGATGCGGCCAACACGATCTCCCACGCCGAGGAGCGCGAGATCGGCGGCTTCCTGCGCACGATCGTGCGGGATCAGACCGAGGAACGCGATCTCATCCTCTACGACCGGGTCCCGGGGGGCGCCGGCTACGTGCGGGTCGTGGCCGATCGGATCGGGGAGGTCCTGCGCACCGCCCGCGGGCTCTTAGACGGCTGCACCTGCGAGCGCTCCTGCTACCGGTGCCTGCGCAGCTACTCGAACCAGTTCGAACATGCGCTGCTCGACAAACGCACCATCATGCCCTTCCTGGACTACCTGCTGGCCATCAACGACCGCCGCGCGCTGGCCGAGCTCGAGCGGTTCGGGCCCGGCAGCCGGCCCTATTGCGGCGGCACGCCCAGCCTGTGGCTGCAGCGCAAGCTCCAGGCCTCGGGCGGCCAGGTCCTGGCGGTGACCGAGCGCATCGACGGGGAGGAGATCGCCGGGGCCGAGGCCTGGGCCGACTTCCTGGCCGGCCATGCCAAGAAGCACCCCGAGACGCGCCTGGCGCTGGGCCTGCGCGAGATCCCCGACCTCACCACGATGAGCGCCGGCAACTTCCTGGCCGTCAAGGCTCTGATGGACCTGCTCGAGGCCGGCATCGAGGTCTACCGGATCGCGGGCGAAGCCGCACCGCGCACCAACTGGCAGCTGGCCTGGGGCGCCGGCGGCGAGGAGCCGATCGCCCTGGCCAACCCCGACGGCCTGCCGGAGCTGACCCCCCGCCTCGAGCAGAGCCGGCTCTTCTACCACGACGACGCGCAGATCGCCACGCAAGCGGCGCGCGACATCGAAGCTCTGCTGGCCGGCGCCGAGCGCATCACGCCCGAGAGCCTGCGGTTGCCCGACCGGGAAGGCTACCGGATCGAAGAGATCCGCGATGGCGATGCCGCCGTCAGCTACGAGAAGCTCTTCCGCGATGAACTGCGGGGCGCGCCGTGGGTGCGGATCGTCGACCCCTACATCCGGGCCGAGTACCAGGTGCGTAACCTCGAGGAGTTCGCCAACCAAGTGGGCCTGCCGCCCGGCGGCCGGGTGGAGCTGGTCACCATGTACCCGAAGGATGAGCGCTACGGACTCGACGAGGAAGCCCGCGTGCGCGAGCGCCTGGAGCGGCTGCGCGACTTCTGGTCGGGGGAGGATCTACACCTTGCCTTCTCGTTCGACCCGACGATCCACGACCGCTACATCGAGACCGATGCTTGGCAGATCATCCTGGGCCGCGGGTTGGACATCTTTTACCCGCCCGAGCCGGGGCCCGGCGACCGCCTGATTCGCAAGGCGCGCCGGTGCACGATCGTCTATCTGCCCAAGGAGGCTTGACGCGACCATGACCAAGACGACCTTTGCCGTGGGATCGCTGGTACGCGCGCGGGGCCGCGAGTGGGTGGTCCTGCCCGAGACCCGCGAGGGCCTCGTGATCGTGCGCCCGCTCGGGGGCACCGAAGACGAGGTGACCGGCATCCTGACGAGCCTCGAAGCGATCGAGCCGGCCAGCTTCCCCTTGCCCAAAGCCACCGAGGTGGGCGACTACCGCTCCGGCCGGCTCCTGCGCGATGCGGTGCGGCTGGGCGTGCGCTGGAGCGCGGGACCCTTCCGCAGCTTTGGCCGCATCGCCGTCGAGCCGCGGCCCTACCAGCTCGTGCCGCTCTTGATGGGCCTCAAACTCGACCCGGTGCGCCTGTTGATCGCCGATGACGTGGGGATCGGCAAGACCGTCGAGGCCTGCCTGGTGGCCCGCGAACTCTTGGACCGCGGAGAATGCCAACGCCTGGCCGTCCTCTGCCCGCCGCAGCTGGCCGAGCAGTGGCAGAAGGAGCTGGAGGAGAAGTTTCACTTAGACAGCGAGCTCGTCCTGGCCGGCACCGTACGCCGCTTGGAGCGCGGCCTCGACTATGGCCAGTCCCTTTTCGAGCGCTACCCGCGGGTGGTCGTCTCGATCGACTACATCAAGGCCGACCGCCGCCGCGACGAGTTCGTGCGCAACTGCCCCGAGCTCGTGATCGTCGATGAAGCCCACAGCTGCTCCTATGGCGACCGCCAGGGCCGCGCCCGCCACCAGCGCCACACCCTGGTGCGAGCCCTGGCCGATGACCCCGGTCGCCACATGATCCTGGTCACCGCCACCCCCCACAGCGGCAATGAGACCGCCTTCCGCTCGTTGCTCTCCTACCTGCGCGCCGATTTTGCCGATCTACCGCAGGATCTGACCGGCCCACAGAACGCCAAGGTCCGCCGTGAGGTGGCCGCCCATTTCGTGCAGCGCCGCCGGGCCGACATCCGCCACTACATGGACGATGAAACCGTCTTCCCCGACCGGGAGGATACCGAACAGACCTACCGCCTCTCGCCGGCGTACCGGAAGCTCTTGGAGCGCGTCCTGGCCTACGCCCGCGAGACGGTGGCCGATGAGAGCGGCGGCCGTCATCGCCAGCGCGTGCGCTGGTGGTCTGCGCTGGCCCTGTTACGCGCGCTGGCCAGTAGCCCAGCGGCCGCCGCCGCCACGCTTCGCAGCCGCAGCGCCGCGGCCGATACGGTCACCACCAGCGAGGCCGATGAGGTGGGCCGCCGGCAGGTGCTCGACCTCGAGGACACCGAGTCGGCCGATGCGCTCGATGTCATCCCCGGCTCGGACCCCGGCGAGGGCGAGGTCACCCCAGCTCGCGGCCCGCGCGGCGCGGGCGTGGCGACCGATGAGACCGAGCCGGCCGAGGCCGGGGGGCTCGAGATGGCTGCCGAACGACCCGAGACCGCCGAGCTCGAGATGGCTGCCGAACGATCCGAGACCGCGGAGCTCGAGATGGCTGCCGAGCGACCCGAGACCGCCGAACTCGAGATGGCCGCCGCGCGCACGGACTCAGGCCAGCGCGAAGGGCAAGCCGCGAACGGGCTCTCGGCCGCCACCCGGCGCCGTCTGCGCGAGTTCGCCCGGGAGGCCGAAGCCTTGGAGGGCGAGGGCGACACCAAGCTCTTGGGGCTCGTCAAAATCCTCAAAGCGTTTCTCAAGGACGACTATCAGCCCATCGTCTTCTGCCGCTTCATCCCGACCGCCGAGTACGTCGGCGCCCAGCTGCGCGAACGCCTCCCCAAAGCAGTCCGCGTGGAGGTCGTCACCGGCACCCTGCCGCCTGAGGAGCGCGAGCAGCGCGTTGCGTCGATGGGGGAGGCCGACCAGCGCGTCCTGGTCTGCACCGACTGCCTGAGCGAGGGGATCAACCTGCAAGAGAACTTCAACGCGGTGATCCACTACGACCTTTCCTGGAACCCCACCCGCCACGAGCAGCGCGAGGGCCGCGTGGACCGCTACGGCCAGAGTAGCCCGGTCGTGCGCACGATGACCTACTACGGCAGCGACAACGGGGTCGACGGCATGGTGCTCGAGGTCCTCTTGCGCAAGCATCGCACGATCCGCTCCTCGCTCGGGATCTCGGTGCCGCTGCCGGGGGACACCAACGCGGTGGTCGAGGCGATCTTCGAAGGGCTCCTGCTGCGCAACAAGGGCCCGGTGGACCAGATCAATCTGGGCTTCATCCAGGAGGACCGCGATCACCTGCACCTGGAGTGGGACAACGTGACCGCGCGCGAGAAGCGCTCGCGCACGATGTTCGCCCAGGAAGGCGTCAAGGTCGACGCGGTGGCCCAGGAGCTGGCCGAGATCCGTCAGGCCATCGGCACCGGCGCTGATGTGGAGCGCTTCCTGCGCGATGCGGTCAAGCTTCACGGCGGCGATGTCTCGGCCAAGAACGGCAGCACCTACTTCGGCCTGACCGAGCTGCCGCAAGCGATGCGTGAGGCTTGCGGACGCTACGGCGAGTCCGGCGAGATCACGGCCCGCTTCAAGCTGCCGGTGCCGCGCGGGGTGGTCTACCTCTCGCGCACCCACCCGATGGTCGAGGGCCTGGCCGACTACGTCATGAACGCCACGATGGATGCCCACGAGTCGACCAAGGCGCGCCGCTGCGGTGTCGTGATGACGGGCGCGGTCGCGCAGCCCGTGACGCTGCTTCTGATGCGCTTCCGCTATCATCTGATCAGCCGCAACGGGAGCACGCGGGAGTTACTGGCCGAGGAGGTGCAGCCCCTGGCCTACCGCGACGGAACCACCCCAGAGTGGCTCACGAAGGAGGAGATCGACGCGCTCCTGCAGGCAGCCCCGGCCGGCAATCTGGGCGCCCAGGAGCAGGCCGAGCGGATCGAGGCGATCCTGGATCGGATTCCCGACCTGCGCGCGGGGCTCGACCGCATCGCGGCCGAGCGCGGCGAGCACCTGCTGGACTCGCACAAGCGGGTCCGCAAGCTCGCGCAGAAGGGGCGCGTGCGCTACGAGGTGCGGCCGGAGTTGCCGGCGGATCTGCTGGGGATCTACGTGTTTGTCCCGGCGGAGGGATAGGGTGGTATGAGATTGGCTTGTCTAGTGAACAGGGGCACCCGTCAGGGGCGTCCCATGGCCAAGCCGCAACTCGCCCATCCCAATCTCCGGAGGCATCCCTTGAACCCATCGCATCCTTCGTCGGATCAGAGGCTCTACGAGCAGGTGGTCGACATCATCGAGCAGGCCAGACGGCATGTGGCTCGCACCGTGAACACAGCCATGCTGCAGGCCTATTGGCTGATCGGCGAGCGCATTGTCGAAGTGGAGCAAGCCGGGCGGCATCGGGCGGGGTACAGCGAAGAGATCCTTTCGAGGCTGTCCATCCGCCTGCAGGAGCGATACGAGAGAGGCTTCAGTCCGACGAATCTAAGGAACATGCGGAAGTTCTTCTTGTCGTATCCGAGTGCGATAACCCACTGTACAGAAAGGAATTGCAAGAAACAGCAGACAGTGTCTGCTATTTTTGGGAATTCCCAAGAGCCGTCGCTGCGGCAAACGAGGGGATGGGAGAGTGGCTTTCCCACCAACTTGAGCTGGAGCCACTACCTCCTCCTCATCCGCATCCAGGATGCTCGGGCCCGGGCCTTCTACGAGATCGAGGCCGCCAGCAACAACTGGTCGGTGCGGGAGTTGGAACGTCAGATCGGTTCGCTGCTCTTCGAGCGCCTGGCATCGGCAGGCGTCCCCGACCGGTCAGAGAAGCTCGCCAGCCGAGGTCAGACGGTCGAGTCGCCGCGCGATCTGTTGAAGGATCCCCTGGTGCTAGAGTTCCTCGACCTCAGCGAGCGCCCAACCTGGACCGAGCACGATCTGGAGCGTGCCATCATCGCCCAGCTTCAGGAGTTCATGCTCGAGCTTGGGAAGGGATTCAGCTTCGTGGCACGGCAGAAGCGGATCTCGATCGACAGCGATCACTTCTACGTCGACCTGGTCTTCTACAACCGTCTGCTGCGCGCCTTCGTTCTGGTCGATCTCAAGTTGGGCAAGCTCACCCACCAGGACCTGGGCCAGATGCAGATGTACGTCCACTATTTCGACCGCTTCGAGCGGCAGGAGTGGGAGCGCTCCACCGTGGGGATCGTGCTTTGCTCGGATAAGAACGACGCCATGGTGCGGATCACCTTGCCTGAGGACAATCGGCAGATCCACGCCCCGACCTACCAGCTCTACCTTCCCAGCGAAGCGCAGCTTCGGCGGAAGCTCATCGAGGAGCGCGCGCGCTTCGAACGAAACCGCTCTGAACCCCAACGACCCGGAGATTGAGATGGACCGAACGATCTTCCTCCTGCGCGAAAACGACGAGCTCTTGGAGATGGGGGAGCAGCACTACGAGTCCGAGGACCTGTTGCAGCGCCTGCTCGAGAATCACCCCAACCTGCTGGCCGGCGCGATGATCAACCGGGCGTCGCCCCGCCGCTGGCTGCTCATCAAGCGCGAGGTGGGCGTGCCCGGTGAGGAAGGTGGCGGCGGCCGCTGGTCGGCCGATCACCTCTTCCTCGACCAGGATGCGGTGCCCACTCTGGTCGAGGTCAAGCGCAGCACCGACACCCGCATCCGCCGGGAGGTCGTCGGGCAGATGCTCGACTACGCGGCCAATGCCGCGGTGTTCTGGTCGCTGGAGTTTCTGAAGGCCAGCTTCGAGTCCACCTGCGAGAAGCGCGGCGACGATCCCGACACCGCCCTGGCCGACTTCCTTGGCCAGGAGGAGGATGCCGACGAGTTCTGGCAGCAGGCGAAGACCAACCTCCAGGCCGGCCGGCTAAGGCTGCTCTTCGTGGCCGATGAGATCCCGCCCGAGCTGCGCCGGATCATCGAGTTTCTGAACGAGCAAATGGACCCGGCCGAGATCTTAGGGATCGAGATCAAGCAGTTCGCGACCGGCGGCCTGCGCACGCTGGTGCCCTCGGTGCTGGGGCAGACCGAGGAGGCGATCAGAAAGAAGACGGCCGGCGGCTCCCGCGGGGGGCCCCAGTGGACCGAGGAGCGCTTCTTCGAGCATCTGGCCTTGACGCACTCCGCCGAGGAGGTCGGGGTCGCGCGGCAACTCCTGGACTGGTCTCACAGGAACGCTACCCGGGTCTTGTACGGCCGGGGAAGCACGGCCGGGTCCTTTGTCCCCGTCTATGATCACGAAAGCACCGAGCACCAGCTCTTTGCGGTGTGGTCCTACGGCACCCTCCAGGTGTACTTCTACTGGTATCAGTTCAAGCCACCGTTCGATCGCGAAGAGGTGCGCCTCCGCCTTCTGGAAAGACTGAACGAGATTCCTGGGGTAGCCCTGCCCGAGGAGGCGATCCGCAAGCGCCCGGGCCTACCGCTCAAGCTGTTCACCGATCCAGAGAAGCTGTCAGCCTTACTGGGCGTTTTCGAGCACTACCTGCGCATCGTCCGGGGGCAGGAGTCGCCATGATCGATCTGCCATTCGTCAAGCTCGAGGGAAATTACCGGGCCCACGCGGCCTTCGTCTCGTAACAGAGGAGCACACACAGACCCCATGGCCAAACGACTCGATCACTTCACCTCCGTCCGCGTCGAGGGCGCGATGCTGCCCCCCGACCTGCTCCGCCGCGTGGCCCACGGCGGCGACGGCCTCAAAGGGGTGACCCCGGCCGACTACCACCTGGCCAAGCGCGAGCGCTTGGGCGAGGTGGCCAACCGCGCCTGGAACCGGCTGCTGGGGGCCTGGGAGCCGTTCGCCGCCGCGATGGCCGATCTGCCCGAGTCCGACGCCGGCACGAGCCTGACCCGCGAACGCTGGCTCCAGATCCTCTTCCAGGAACTGGGCTACGGACGCCTCCCCACGAGCAAGGCGATGGAGGTGGGCGGGCGCACCTATCCGATCAGCCACTTCTGGGGCCAGACGCCCATTCACTTGGTCTCCTTCCGCCTCGAACTGGACAAGAAAGCGGCCGGCGTGGCCGGTGCCTCCCGGGTCAGCCCGCACAGCCTGGTGCAGGAGTTTCTGAACCGCTCGGACGATCACCTGTGGGGCATCGTCTCGAACGGTCTGCAGCTACGCCTGCTGCGCGACAACGTGTCGCTGAGCCGGGCCGCGTACGTGGAGTTCGACCTCCAGACGATGATGGAGGGGCAGGTCTACGCCGACTTCGTGCTCCTGTGGCTCTTGGCTCACGAGTCCCGGGTCGAGGTGCCCGAGGGCGCCCGCCCTGAAGACTGCTGGCTGGAGAGGTGGTTTCAGACGGCGGCCGAGGAAGGCACGCGCGTCTTAGACCACCTGCGCGACGGGGTCGAGCAGGCGATCGAGGCGTTGGGCAGCGGATTCCTGGCCCATCCGGCCAACGCCGACCTGCGCGCCCGCGTGCGTAATGGGGAGCTTACGCCTCGCGACTACTACCACCAGCTCCTGCGGCTGGTCTACCGGCTGCTGTTTCTCTTCGTGGCCGAGGACCGCAACCGCCTCCTGGCCCCCGGCGCCGATGAGGCCACGCGCGCGATCTACGACGACTACTACTCGACGCGCCGCTACCGCCGCCTGGCGGGCGTTCGCCGCGGCACGCCCCACGGGGACCTCTACGAGGGCCTCAAGGTCGTGATGAAACACCTCCACGAGTCCTCGGCCGATCTGGGTCTGCCCGCCCTGGGCGGCTACCTCTTCGCCCCCGAGGCCCTGCCCGAGATCGGCGGCGCCGGCCTGGCCAACTACGATCTCTTAGATGCCATCCGCCACCTGGCCTACATGCAAGACCGCCACGGCCGCCGCCCGGTCGACTACCGTAACTTGGGCGCCGAGGAGCTGGGCAGCGTCTACGAATCACTCCTCGAACAGCACCCCGCGGTCGATGACTGCGGCCGCTTCACGCTCGATGTCACCGCCGGCAGCGACCGCAAGACGACCGGCTCTTACTACACGCCCACGAGTCTGATCCAGTCGCTCCTGGGGACGGCGCTGGATCCTGTGATCGATGAGCGCATCAAGGCGGCCGGCAAGTCCACCGAGACGGCCGAGCAGGCGCTCTTGGATCTCACCATCTGCGACCCCGCCTGCGGTTCGGGCCACTTCCTGGTGGCCGCCGCCCGGCGGCTGGCCAAGCGCCTGGCCGCGGTGCGCACGGGGGAAGAGGAGCCGGCCCCCGAGCCCATGCGCCGGGCCCTGCGCGATGTGATCGGCCGCTGCATCTACGGGGTCGACATCAACCCGATGGCCGTCGAGCTCTGCAAGATCAACCTGTGGATCGAGGCCATCGAGCCCGGCCGGCCGCTCTCTTTCCTGGACCACCACATGCTGTGCGGCAACTCGCTGCTGGGCACCACGCCGGTCCTGATCGAGGCCGGCATTCCCGACGACGCTTTCAAACCCATCCAGGGGGATGAGACGAAGGTCTGCTCCTCCTTGAAGAAGGAGAACAAGGCCGAGCGCCAGGGCCAGCAAACCCTCTTCGACCGGCCCCCGGAGAGCCACCTGGGCCGACTGGCGGGGGTGTTCCGCTCGATCCGCCAGGCCGAGGATGAGGACCTGGATGCCTTGCGCCAGAAAGCCGAGGCCTACGGCAAGGCGGTCAGCTCGGACGCCTACCTCCAGGCCCGCCGCGTGGCCGATGCGTGGTGCGCGGCCTTCGTGTGGAAGAAAGACGGCGCGAAGCGCGGGGGGCTGCGCTCGATCACGACCGGCACCCTTCGCCGGCTTCAGGAGTCGCCCGATGCCATCTCAGCGGAGGCGGCCGAGGAACTCGAGCGCCTGCGCGAGCGCTACGGCTTCTTCCACTGGCACCTAGCCTTCCCCGAGGTGTTCCTCGAGCGCGAGGGCCGGCCCCAAGACGCCGCTCCGGCCGGCTGGACGGGCGGGTTCGATGTGGTGCTGGGGAATCCGCCGTGGGAGCGGATCAAGCTGCAGGAGAAGGAGTGGTTTGCCGCGTGGGGCCGGATGGAGATCGCCAATGCCCCCAACGCGGCCGTGCGCAAGCGGCTGATCGCGGCCCTCGAGACCGAGGATCCCGCGCTGTGGCAAGAGTTCCAGGAGGCCAAGCGGGAGGCCGAGGGTGCCAGCCATTTCGTGCGCCAGAGCGGGCGGTACCCGCTCTGCGGGCGCGGTGATGTCAATACCTACACAATCTTCGCCGAACTCATGCGCACCACCACGGCGTCGAGGGGCCGGACGGGGTGCATCGTGCCCTCGGGGATCGCGACCGATGATACCACCAAGTACTTCTTCCAGGACCTGATGGAACGTGGCTCGCTGGTGAGCCTGTTCGACTTCGAGAATCGCGACGGGATCTTCCCCGGCGTGCACCGCAGCTACAAGTTCTGCCTCCTCACCCTGGCCGGCCTCGACCGGCCCAGCGGTGCCGCGGCCGAATTCGTCTTCTTCGCCCACCAGAGGGCCGACCTGCGCGATCCCGAGCGGCGCTTCGTTCTGACGCCCGAGGACATCGCGCTCCTCAATCCCAACACCCGCACCTGCCCGGTCTTTCGCACCCGGCGCGACGCGGAGATCACGAAGGGCATCTACCGCCGCGTGCCGGTGCTGATCAAGGAGGGCCCGCCGGAGGAGAACCCGTGGGGGATCAAGTTCGCAACGATGTTCCACATGAGCAACGACTCCCACCTCTTCCGCACCCGCGAGCAGCTCGAGGGGGAGGGATTTGCGCTCGAGGGGAACGTGTTCGTGCGGGAGAAGGGCGGGAAGGAGGAGCGGTGGTTGCCGCTGTATGAGGCGAAGATGATCCACCACTTCAACCACCGCTTCGGCGACTACCGCGACGTGGGGGAGGATTCAAAGAGCACGCAGCTGCCGCAGGTCCCGGTGGAGCGGCTCAAGGACCCCGACTACGCGCCGCTTCCGCGGTACTGGGTGCCGGCCGCGGAGGTGGACGCGCGGCTGGCGGGGAAGTGGGATCGGGATTGGCTGCTGGGGTGGCGGGACATCTGCAGGAGCACGGATGAGCGGACGGTGATTGCGACGGTGTTTCCGCGGGTGGGGGTGGGGAACAAGATTCCCCTGATGCTGCCGACCCGAAGGACCGCCCGAGAGGTGTGCTGTCTCATCGGATGTCTGTCGTCCTTTGTTCACGACTTTGCTGCCCGTCAGAAGATAGGTGGGACCACCCTGAATTTTTATCTATATGAGCAACTACCGGTGCTTCCTCCTGAGATGTTCTTGCGCAGAGCCACTTGGAGCCCACCGGCAATGGTTGGAGACTGGATTGCTGAGCAAGTCGCCAAGCTAGTATGCACCTCGCACTCTCTCAGTCCACTCTTGGCAGACTTCGCAGGGACAGGCGAAGTCACGCCATGGGATGAGGGACGACGATTCGACCTTCGTTGTCAGCTAGACGCTGCCTTCTTCCATCTCTACGGAATCGGTCGGGATGATGTGGAGTATGTCATGGACACGTTCCCAATCATCCGCCGAAAGGACGAGAAGGACTTTGGTGAGTACAGGACGAAGAGGATCATTCTCGAGCACTACGACCACCTGAACGCTACCGGCTCTGCGGACAAGAGCAATGCCAGCTGACGTCCTGGAGGAACATGGAGGGAACGGTATGGTCTGCCAGATGATCGTCGTGCTGGTTGCTTCCTCGGTGGCTGCAATTGGAACGTGGCATCCTGTCCATGCCGTTCCACTGAAGTCAGACATCCGGGCGGAGTTCGTTGGGTCAGAGCTCCTGATCGAGCCTCCATTTGGACCCGGCGTGGACGAATCCGGTGATCCCAATTGGTCCCGCAACTTCGCCCTGCCCACTGAAAACTGGGTCGGGGCTGCCTGCCAGTACGAGGGTCAACTCTACGTTGGAGGAGACTTCCAGCGAATTGGCGGTGTGGCCGTTGGAAGCATGGCTCGCTGGGACGGAGTCGAGTGGGAGGCCGTCGGAGGTGTTGGAGGAACGGTCAACGCGCTGGAAGTCCATGGCGATGATCTCGTCGTCGGAGGATCGTTCAGCCAAGTTGGTGGAATCCAGACCGAGAACATAGCGCGCTACGATGGGGCAACCTGGCATCAACTCGGAGACGGCTTGCAGGGGTGCGTCACCTCCCTGTGCGCCCTGGGGGAGTTCCTCTATGCGGCAGGAGGTTTCTGTTTCGAATCACCGGTTGTCTCGTGCGGCGTGGCCCGATGGGACGGGGTGTCATGGACGCCGGTGTCGTCCGAAAACGGCATGAATAGCTACGTCGAAGCGCTCACCGTGTTCGACGGCCATCTCGTGGCTGGAGGAAGCTTCACGGAGGTAGACGGTCAAGCCATATCTGGTGTGGCGCGGTGGGATGGAGCAGGTTGGCATCCCCTCGGAGACGGCCTCGAGCCCGCCGTGTTAGCCTTGACTGTCTTCCAAGGGCACCTCCTGGCAGGAGGCCTCTTCGACGAACCCGTTCCCAATCTCGCCCAGTGGGATGGGTCGGAGTGGATTCCCTTCTCTCCTTCACCAGATAGCAGGGTGTGTTCGCTCTACGCGCTTCAGGATGAGCTCTACGCCGGAGGGCGGTTTCAGTCGATTGGCGGGGTTGTGGCCAACTACATCGCTGTATGCCGGGACGGCAGCTGGCAGGCTCTTGGGGAGGGGACCAGCGAAGGAGTCATGACCATCTCTGGCTATGGAACCGGTGTCCTGATTGGAGGCGATTTCGCCTTGGCGGGGGGACTGCATGCCGACAAGACCGCGTACTGGAACGGGCAGCGATGGCGAGCAATCCGCTCGACGGCCGGATGCTCCGGAGATGTTCTAGCGCTTGCGGTCCACGAAGATGGGGTCGTGGCAGGGGGGACATTCGAGCAGGTGGGTGGGAAGGAGGCTGCGCGGGTCGCGCTCTGGGACGGGATTTCATGGGAGGCCCTTGGTGAGGGGCTCGATGGAGCTGTGCGCGCACTCACCAGTTGGGACGGCACGATAGTGGCCGCGGGCGAGTTTCTGACCAGCGGGCAGGCCGGCTGCAATCGAATCGCGAGCTGGGATGGAGAGAGCTGGACAGGGCTGGGCAGCGGATTCAGCGATGCTCCGCTGACTCTCTGTCAGATGAACGGCACTCTGTACGCGGGCGGCCGATTTACCTCCAGCGGTGGGGCTCCCATAGATCACGTAGCCGTCTGGATGGATCGACCCACCGGACAAGATACGGAATCCTCTTCTCCGGCACCTTCTGTCTCTCTC
>CAZNJE010000074.1:0-15398 GCA_964573295.1 uncultured bacterium
CCAGCCGAGCCTGCCGAGCCTGCCGAACCAGCCGAGCCTGCCAGACGGGCCGAGCCTGCCAGACGGGCCGAGCCTGCCGAACCAGCCGAGCCACACCCGCCCGCCCCGGGAGCGACCGCGCGATTGGACGCCGGACGCGGGAAGAGTTCGGTGGAGCGGACCCGATCGCCGGGGCCAAAGGCGAGGCGAACCGCGTCGCGCCCCAGTAGTTCGAAGAGCTCCGATAGCAGGGATTCCTCCACCGGCACCCCTGGCTGGCGCAAGGCTACGAGCAATCCCCCGGGCGTGCCCGGATCAACGTGCACGAAGACAGGCGCCCCACCGCCGCTTCGAGGACCATTCGCCGCACCGCTCGCACCCGCCGCACCCGTGGCACCCGCCGCGCCCGTGGCACCCGCCGCGCCCGTGGCACCCGCCGCGCCCGTGGCACCCGCCGCACCCGTGGCACCCGCCGCGCCGCTCGCACCCGCCGCACCCGTGGCACCTAAGGTGCCGGCCGCGTTGGCCAAAATCCGCTTGACCGCCTCGATCCGCTCAGTGGTCTCGGAGGACTCAATCCATAGGTGCAAGCCGAGGTCGGTCCCCTGGCGCAGGGTGCCGAGCGGATACACCTGATCGGCGAAAAGCACCGGCGTCCGGCCGTCTCGTGCGCTGACCCGTCCCTTCACGACCACCGGTGCATCAACCACCAGCTGGACACGGCACTTCTCGAGCGCCTCGCCGAAACAGAGCACGTCGGCGCTGCCGTGCAGGTCTTCCAAATTGAACGATGCCATGGGATTGCCGCGCTTGGTGGTCCCAAAACGGACACGGGCGAGCATGCCGGCCAACGTTACGGTCGTCCCGTCGCCCTGGCGCTCGACCGCCGGCGCCGGTGTCGTCGTCAAAGCGCTCAGTAGCTGGTGGTAGGCGTCCAGCGGATGGTGGCCCAGATAGAAGCCCAATGCCTCCTTCTCCCGCCGCAGGATCTCGGCCGGATCCTCCGTCTCCGCGGGAGGCAGCGGCGGCTCCTGTGTGGCAACCACGTCTCCGCCAAAGAGCGAAGACTGACCGCGTTGTCGGTCTCGGCGCGCGGCGGCGGCACGCTCGAGCGCCAGGGTCAACACCGCTGCGTGTTGCGTGCGCTGGCCACTTAGGCTGTCCAGTGCTCCAGCGTAGATCATGCCCTCGAGCGCCTTCTTGTTGAGCGCCTGACTGCAAACGCTCTCACACAGATGGAACAGGCTCCGATAGGCCCCTTCCTTCTCACGCGCCTCTACCAGCGCCTCCACCGCCGCGTGGCCAAGCCCTTTGATCGCGCCCAACCCGAAGCGGATCTTGCCGTCCTCGACGCCGAAGGCTTCCTGGCTCCGGTTCACGTCAGGGGCCAGCACCTCGATCCCCATGCGGCGGCATTCACCGAGCAAGATCAGGAGGCGGTCGCTGTCGCTAAGCTCGGAGGAGAGAGTGGCAGCCATGAACTCGACGGGGTAATGGGCCTTCAGGTATGCGGTCTGATAGGCCAGAACGGCATACCCCGCGCTGTGAGAGCGGTTGAAACCGTATCCGGCGAAGTAGGCCATCTGCTCGAACACCGCCTCGGCCGTCTTCTTCTCGACGCCGCGCTCGATGGCTCGCTCGAGGAAGATGCGATGCTGTTCCTTCATCACCTCTTCCTTCTTCTTCCCCATGGCGCGCCGGAGCAAGTCGGCTTCGCCCAAGCTGTAGCCGGCCATGGTCGAGGCGATCTGCATGACCTGCTCCTGATAGACCATGACTCCGTAGGTGGGCTCCAGTATCCCGGCCAAGCTGTCGTGCTCGTAGCGGATGTCCTCGTCCCCGTGCTTGCGCGAGATGAACGAGTCGACCATGCCCGAACCCAGTGGCCCCGGCCGGTAGAGCGCGTTCATGGCCACCAGATCCTCCAGGCAACCCGGGCGCAGCTTCCGCAGGTACTCGACCATGCCCGAACTCTCGAACTGGAAGACTCCAACCGTCTCGCCTTTCGACATCAGCTCGTAGACCTTCGGGTCATCGAAGGGAATGGCCTCGATGTCGACCTCGATTCCCCGCTGATCGAGCAGCCCAAGCGTGTCCTGCACGACCGTGAGCGTGCGCAACCCCAGGAAGTCCATCTTGAGGAGTCCGATGGCATCGCAGGAGACCATGTCGAACTGCGTCGTCACTTCGCCTTCTTTCGCGCGGTAGAGCGGAACGTGGTCGGTCAGGGGAGACGGCGTGATGACCACGCCCGCCGCATGGGTCGAGGCGTGACGGGTAAGTCCTTCGAGCACCTGGGCGATCTCGATCAGCTCAGCGACCTGGGGATCGGCCTCCACGAGCTGCTTGAGATCTGGAGACTGTTTGAGAGCCTTTCCGAGCGTCATCTTCAGCTCGGCGGGGATCATCTTGGCGATGCGGTCGACATCGGCATAGGTCATACTCAGCACGCGTCCTACGTCGCGCACCACCGCACGAGCCGCCATCGTCCCGAACGTGATGATCTGGCAGACATTCTCCGCACCGTAACGATCCACCACATAGCGGATGACTTCGCTGCGGCCACGATCGGAGAAGTCAACGTCGATATCGGGCATGCTCACCCGCTCGGGATTGAGAAAGCGCTCGAAGAGAAGGTTGTATTTGATGGGATCGATGTTCGTAATGCCGACCGCATAGGAAACCAAGCTTCCCGCCGCGGATCCGCGGCCGGGGCCAACCGGGATCTTGCGGCTGCGGGCAAACTCGATGAAGTCGCGCGTGATCAGGAAGTACCCGCCGTAGCCCATCTTGCGGATGATAGCCAGCTCGAACTTCAGGCGCTCGGCCACCGGCTCGCTGTGGTCGCCGTAGCGTTCACGCAGCCCTTCCCAGGCCAAGTGCTCCAGGTAGTCAGCCGGATCAGCAAAGCCCTCCGGCAGAGGAAATTCGGGTAGCTTGAGCTTTCCGAACTCGAGCTCGACGTTGCAAGCCTCGGCGATCTTGACCGTGTTCTCGAGGGCTCCGGGCACGTTGCCAAAAATCTCGGCCATCTCCTGTCCGGTCCGGAAGTAGAGCTGGTCGGTGCCGAAACGCAGGCGTTTCTCGTCGTCGCGGGTCTTTCCCGTCTGGATGCAGACAAGCACATCGTGCGCCTTGGCATGAGACCGTTCCAGATAGTGCACGTCGTTGGTGGCCACCAGAGGCAGGCCCGTCCGTCGCGCCAGCTCGATGAGCCGCTCATTGGCGAGCTTTTCATCGGGCAATCCGTGATCCTGCAACTCGAGGTAGAACTCGCCACCGAAGAGTTCCCGATGCCAGGCCGCTTCGCGCTCGGCATCTTCGAACCGTCCAGCGCGAACCAGCTGATTGACCTCGCCCTTGAGGCAGGCCGACAGACCGATGAGTCCGTCTGCATGGCGTGTTAGGATCTCCTTGTCGATGCGCGGCTTGTAGTAGAAGCCCTCCAGATAACCAATCGAAGCGAGCTTGACCAGATTCTCATACCCTTTCAGATTGCGCGCCAAGAGGAGCAGATGATGAGCGACTTGCCCGTTTCGCTTCGCGCGGTCGTGGCGGGAAGAGGGCGCGACGTAGGCTTCCAGACCCAGAATCGGCTTGATACCGGCCTTCTGCATAGTCTGGTAGAAGGGCACGACCCCGAACAGGTTGCCGTGATCGGTGAGGGCCACAGCGTTCATGCCGCAGCTCCTTACCTTCTCGGCCAGCTTATCGAGCCGGCAGGCCCCATCCAACAGGCTATACTGCGTATGCACGTGCAGATGCACGAACGGCGGTGAAGACAAGCGAGCCTCCCTGCTGCTCAAGTCCAGAGTGGATGCTACCACTGGAAGGAATTGGTCCCTTCAGTGTGCAGTCTGGGCGCGCCCAGATCAATGCCATGCTTCTAAAATGCTTCCATACAGAAAGATAGAGAAGGCAGCCGGCGGGATCGGCTCTTCTCGTTGACCCCCGATCGCGGCATCCCTAGAATGCGCACGAATCGTCCCCGCCGGTCTCCTGAGCCATACCCGCTCGCGGGCCGGCCTCGGCGGCAGGCCCGTGGCCGCTATCATCCCGGATGACGGATGACGAAGGGAGTGTCCACCGTGCGTTCCCGACCCGATAGTCAGCGAGCTAGCATCGCTCGATGCTTTGGATCCCTCCGGGGCTTTAAACGCCTCCGCGGTCTCGGAAACCTGCGAGACACGCGCAGGCTAGGAGGCCTTCGAGTCCTGCGAGGCCTTCGAGTCCTGCGAGGCCTTCGAGTCCTGCGATGTATCCGAAACCTTCGAGATTCCGGATGCCCTCGATGCCTCCCGCCGATTCGCTCGGTGAGCCTCGTGATCTTGATCCTGCTTCTGGCCGCCCCGCGCTGCCGCGGCGCTTCCGACCCACTTCTGGTCGTCACCAAGGATACTCTCCTGGGCGCGGTCACCGGCCTCATCCTGGGGGGGACGCTGACGCTCGTCATCGACGACGACTCCAAGAAGGCCGAGACCGTTCGCTGGGGGGTCGTCATCGGTACCTTCGCCGGTTTCGGTTTCGGTATCTACCACGCAAGCCGGGGCGAGGCCGACCTGTTCGCCGCAACTCATCCTGACCAGTGGACGGTCTCGGAGAAAGCGCAGCTGTTCCAGTACCGACCACGCCCGGGCGACCACCATCTGCGGAGCTGCACTGCTGATAGATTCGCAGCGGAGAAGCTCAGGGATCCAGCCATCGGCGCCGTGCCCGGCTGGTCCTTCCGCATGCCGTTGCTGCAAGTGAACTGGTAGGTCGGGCGTGGCCCCCATGCGTGCCCGGACCAATCACATCCGCCCGTGCTGACGGGTCGGGTCCCAATGGAGGTGCTCACTATGGCGACCGCCAAGCAGTCGAGGAAGCGCACGAGCAAGAAGAAGACCAGCCGCGGGGCCGCGCACAAACGGACGGCGACCGGCACCACCCGATCCAAAGCGGGCGCAAGCAAGCTGCCGAAGAAAAAAGCCGGTTCCAACAAGACCACCAAGAAGAAGGTCGCCGGGACGAAGCACACCAAGAAGGCCACCAGCAAGACCGCCAAGAAGAAGACCACCAAGAAGAAGGTCGCTAGGACTGCCGCAGCAAGAAAGAGAGCCACCAAGACCATGACGGCGAAGAAGAAAGCCACCAGAAAGCCGGACACCCCCAAGAAGGGGAGTCCCGGGAAGGTCGCCACGAGAAAGACCACGTCCAGGAAGGCACCCGTGAAGAAGGCCGCGACCAGGACCTCGTCCAAGAAGAAAGCCGGCCGCGCCGGCGCTGCGACCGGGGCGGGCAAGGTAAGCCGGGCCGAGGTCGCCGCCGTGCAGGCCCGGATCACGGCGCTCGAGATGCAGCTCGAGCGGGCCCAACAGGAACTGGCCGAGAGCTACGAGGAGCGCCTGGAGGCGCAGACCCAACTCGCGGAGGCCCGAGATCGGATCGCGCAGCTCAAGCAGCAGGCTCCTGCGGAGGAACGGTCCGAAGGATATGTGAGCCAGATGGAGAGTCCTCTGGACGACATGACGCCCGAGGAGACCTTCGAGCCTTCGCCTCGGGAGGAAGAACCCCCGCCTATCGAGGATGACGAGCTGGCCTTCGAGAGTTACGATGATGACGAGGATTTCCTGGCCCCCGCGCCCGGCAGCGCTGAACGTCGGCGAGAACTCGACCGCGAGCGAGCGGACCGGGAGCTCGAGTTGGGGGACGAGGAATACTGGTGGGTGTGTCCGAAGTGCGGCGAGCCCCTCGTCGAGCACGAGTTTGACAACATCAAGGTGGAGCGATGCGAAAGCTGCGGCGTAGTCTGTATCGACAAGGCAGAGGTCGAGCTTCTGCTCCAAAGCGAGGACGGCGGCATGGTCACGTATCGCGTCCGAGGGCTCTTCCAGTAGCCTTGTCGGCGATCATTGCCGCGGGAAACCGTTCATTTCATAGGTGTGCGCTGAATGTCAGCACCATCAGCGTCTTCCGGTCAGCCCTCACCTGTGCCCTGGTTGCTCTCAGCGTGGCTTCCATGGTCACGGTCTCCCTCCTCCTGGGCGGCTGCGGGTCGACGCCTGAGCGGCCGGACATCATCCTCGTCACCCTAGATACCACCCGCGCCGACCGCCTGGGCTGCTACGGCTACGAGCTGGCCAGCACGCCTTACCTCGATGAGTTTGCCGCCAGTGCGATCCAGTTCGACAACGCGGTGACTGCCGTCCCCATCACCTCGCCCTCCCACGCCACCATGCTCACCGGCAAGACGCCGCTGCGTCACGGCGTTCACAACAACGGGACCTTCTATCTCGACCCAGCTCAGATGACCTTGACCGAGCATCTCGCCGGGGAAGGCTACCAGACGGCCGCATTCCTGAGCGCCTATGTACTGCACCGGCAGTTCGGGCTCGCGCAGGGATTCGATGTCTACGACGACGATCTGATCGATGAACGTCTCGCCACGGAGACCAACGCGCGAGTCTTCGCTTACCTGCAACGACTCGAGGACCGGCCGCTGTTTCTGTGGGTGCACTATTTCGATCCCCACACGCCCTGGGATCCCCCTGAACCTTTCGCCAGCCAGACGCGCGGGACGGTCTACGACGCGGAGATCAGCTCCATGGACGCAGCTTTCGGTGAGCTGATGGAGAAGCTGCGTGCCGCCGGCCGTTTCGAGAATGCGCACGTGTTGGTGCTTGGGGACCACGGGGAAGGGCTAGGTGACCACGGAGAACGCGAGCACGGTCTTTTCCTCTACGAAGAGACCCTGCGCATTCCGTTCTTGTGGAAGCCGCCGCACCATGATGAAAGCAAGCGTTCCGATGAACTGGTCGGCACGGTCGACCTCCTGCCCACCGTGCTGGATCTGCTCGACAGGGAGCCACCCGGGCCCGATGAGTTCGATGGTTTCTCGCTAGCACCAATTCTCCACGACGAGGCGCTGCCGATGCGCACAGGCCTCTATGCCGAGACCCTCTTCCCCTACTACAACTTCGAGTGGAGTCCGCTCTTCGCGTACCGCTCGGCCAGGGCGAAGTACATCGACGCCCCCCGTCCGGAGTTCTACGACCTGCAGACCGATCCGGGCGAACGAACCAACCTGCTCGCAATCCCCGAGGGAATCGCCGCAACCCGCGACGCTGCCACCCGCGGGGCGGCCACCGGCGGGGCGACCGACCAGGACCCGTCGAGCCCATCCGCGGCCACCCGCGACGCTGCCACCCGCGACGCTGCCACCCGCGACGCAATCGCCCAAGACGTACCGACCGGTCCGGGCGTGCCCGAGCTCGCAGCCCGGCTCGCCAAACGCCTGCGCAACGAGCGCCTGCGATACGGGCAATCGGATGAGGTGCCCCAGGAAGGTGGTGTCTCGCCGGAAGTCGAGGAGCGTCTGCGCAGCCTGGGTTATGTCTGGACCGCCGGGCACGAGGAGAAGGCCGATCTGGACTCGCTGCCCGACCCGAAGGATTTGATCGACATCCACGCCGAGTACGAGCGCGCCAAGGAAGCGATGGATGAGTCTCGCTACCCCGAGGCAATTACATCCTTCGAGACAGTTCTGGCCCGCATGCCACGCAATGCCACGGCGACCCTGGGACTCGGCATCGCGTTGGAGGAAGTGGGTCGCGCTCGCGAGGCGCTCGTCTACCTAGATCGGCACCTGGACATCAAGCCCTCCAACACGGTTGCCCATCAGCGGCGCGGCGACGCTCTCTACCAGCTCGGCCGCTACCGGGAAGCTCTGGATGCCTATGAAGCCGCTGCCGGCAATGAGGGCGCCTTCCTGGCCTTGGCACGCAAGCGGGGCTTGACGCTGGCACACTTGGGACGTTTCGAAGATGCCCTCACTGCGTTCCGCGAGGGCAAGGCCCGTATGCCGGCCGAACGACAGAGTATCTGGGAACGATGGGAGACGGCCGCGCGCGCATTGGCTGATCTCGGTGTTGAGCAACTGGCGGAAGAGGAAGAGTCCTTTTCCAGTCAGGTCCGGGCAACGATGCTGCTCGACATGTCGGATGTGGCCGACCGTCTGCTGGAACGTGGCGCCGGACGCTTTCCCGCGGCCGCGGCGCTGCTGCGGGCCGAGGTCGCCCAGATGGAAGGCGACTGGCCGGCCATGGAACGGCACCTGCAGCGCGCGATCGATCACGGGCGGGATGATGAAGCCATTTATCTGGCCATGGTGCTGTCGCACCTGCAGCAGGACGACAGCGCCGCGGCTGAACGCACGGCCCAGGACGGCATTCAATCCACAAACGACGAGGGCGGTCGCTTGCACTACAACCTGGCGTGTCTGCGCGCCCGCCGCGGCGCGATCAGCTCAGCCCTCGATGCGCTCGAGGAGGCCCTCGCCCGCGGTCACCGGCGACCCGACCTGCTGTCTCAGGACCCCGACCTCAACGCGCTGCGAGACGACCCTCGCTTCGAGGCCCTACGTCAGCGGGTGGTCGAGAATCCTCGCCAGTAATCCGTTCGCAGGCCACGCCCGTTCGCAGGCCACGCCCGTTCGCAGGCCACGCCGTTCGCAGGCCACGCCCGTTCGCAGGCCACGCCGTTCGCAGGCCACGCCGTTCGCAGGCCACGCCGATCGCCGGGAACACCCGCTGCGCTGGGGCCTCAGGTCCCCCGTCGCGCCGGCCACCCGAACCGCGGGCCACATGGGCAGCCCGGATCGGTGATACGTCAGCGGCCTGAACCCCATCCCGGATCAGCGGCTCCGGCCCCATCGCGGGGCAGCGGCCTGAGCCGTCGACTGCGCTCATGACCGTTCCGAGCTCAGTGTGATCTTGACGACCTGCACGCCGTAGGCGTCAGCATCGAGCACCTCGAAGGTCGCGCCGTGGAGTGAGAAACGCTCGCCCTTGCGCGGAACTCGGCCGGCGCGGTTCATCACCACACCGCCGACCGTGTCACAGCGGGCCTTGGGAAGCTGGATGCCCAGCTCCTGGTTGACATCGTCGATATCGGCGAGGCCCTCGGCGATGAAGACGCCTGGAGCCAACTTGCGGATCTTGCGGTAGCTGCGCTCCCGGTCGTGCTCGTCGGCCATCTCGCCCATGATCTCCTCGACGATGTCCTCCACGGTCACGATGCCGATGCAAGAGCCAAACTCGTCGACCACCACCGCAATCGGGTTGCGGGTCTTCTGCAGTTCGACCAGAAGGTGGTCGATTCGCTTCGTATCGGGCACGATCGGCACCTCGCGCACGTACTTGGCGATGCTCTCGGTGGCCTCGAGATCGGGATCGTAGAGCAAATCGAATACGTTCACCACGCCGATGACGCGGTCGTCGCGCTTCTCATAAACCGGCAAACGCGTGTAGCCATGGCGGCGGACCATCGCACGCAAGACCTCGACGGTCGTGTCCTTCTTCATGATGATGACCTGATTCATCGGAATCATGACCTCACGCGCTACGGTCTCGCGGAACTGGAGCAGCGACTCCAGCATGCGTTTCTCACGGTGACCGGCCTCGCCAGCGCTCTCGGCTTCGCGCACGAGTACTTTGAGTTCCTCGCGGGTCACGAGCAGCGATCGCCCCCCGCGCGGATGGCCACGCAGCAGCCACTGCATGTAGAGCTCAAAGGCATATGTCAAGGGAAGCAGCAGGTAGTGCAAGAACTCGAGCAAGCGGGAGTGCCGCATGAGCAACTGCTCACCTTCGCGCTTGCCGATCACCTTGGGAACGATCTCGGCGGTCACGACCACGATGACCGTGATGCACGCGGTCGAGAGCACCGGCGCCAACCAGCTGTAACCCAAACCATAGTCGAGAATACGGTCAAAGAGTTCGGTCGCCACGGCAGCCGAGAGCACATTGAATGCCGCCTGACCAATCAGGAACATGACCAGAATGTGTTCGCGCCGATCCAGTAACCGCTTGGCACGCATCGCTTCCGGCACACCACTCTTCGCGCGCTGGCGCACCCTCAAGCGGTTCGATGAAATCAGCGCCATCTCGGTGGCCGAGAAGAAGGCCGACCCGGTGAGCGCAAGAAACAGGATCAGGATCTGCACCATGATGAAGGTCAACAGACTCATGCTTCCCCTCCGGGTGATGAGGAAGCCTGCGTCTCGACCAAGACCTTGCGAATCTGATGGCGCGCAACCTCGAGAACGTGGAAGCGCAATCCCTCCCACTCGATCACGGCTCCCACAGGCGGGATGCGTCCGTGAACCTCGCAGAGGAAGCCGTTGAGCGTCACGGCTGATTCGTCGGGGAGATGGAGATCCAGATCGGCGTTCAAGTCCGCCAGATCCGTGCGGCCGCTGACGATGAAGATCCCTTCGCCCCGCTTGCGAATGGGCGCCTCCTCGAGATCGAACTCGTCATAGATGTCGCCAACGATCTCCTCGATCACATCCTCACGGGTGATGATCCCGACCATCTCTCCATATTCGTTGACCACGACCACCATGGCGGTCTGGACCCGCTGCATCTCTGAGAAGACACGGCTCACCGTAGCCGACTCGGGCATGAAGGCGATCGGGCGCAACATTTCGGTGAGGTCGCGTTCGGGATTGAGCAGGTAGTCCTTGGCCTGTACGAACCCGAGCACGTCGTCCGGGTCGTTGCGGTAGGCCGGGTAGCGCGAGTGGCGCGTCTCGCGCATCATGGCGATGAGTTCCTCGCGCGGGGCTTCCAGGTCGAGATCGATCACGTCCACTCGGGGCGTCATGATCTGTTCGGCCGTGCGCTTCGAGAAGCCCAGGATGTTCTGCACCATGCGGCTCTCGTTCCGCGTGATGATCGAGGAATCGCTGTCGACGTCCTCGAGCAAGGCGTGCAGCTCGGCGCGCGAGATCAAGTTACCCGACCCGGCGCGTTCCCGGTCCTCGATTCGAATCAGGCGCAGGACCCAGAGGGCGAGCCAGTGCATGGCCTTGCTCAGGGGGGTCAGGATCCATGCAGTCGCCAGAAGGGATCCAGACACCAGGCGGGCCATGGCCAGATTGTGGGTAACCGCCAGCGTCTTTGGGGTGATTTCGCCGAAGAAGAGCACGGCCAGGGTCACGACGACAGTGGCAACCTCGACTGCTTCTCCTTGATGCCCGTCCCGGAAGAGCGCCAGGAAGAAGTATGTGGCGATCGAGGACAGGGCGATGTTGACCAGGTTGTTGCCCACCAGCAACGTGGTCAACGTCTCGGACGGATCGTGTAACAGATCCTGAATCCGTCGCGAGGCGCGATCACGCCGGGAAGCCAACCGGTGGATCTGAAGGCGCGACAGAGAGAACAGGGCCGCCTCCGACCCCGAGAAGTAAGCCGAGCCAAAGAGCAACACGACCATGCCGATCAGAACCAGCGGATGCAATCGTCCTCCCAGGATGTGGTGTGGACTATAGTTACGCGAATCGCCACACCAAAGCCCGTGACGGAGTCTAGGGACCGTCCCGTCCGGGGTCAAGCTAGAGCCAGAGCCGGAAACCACCGGGCGGCCGGCGACCTCCAGCCGGCCGGAAACCACCGGGCGGCCGGCAACCCGCAGGCGGCCGGAAACCACCGGGCGGCCGGCGCCCCCCAGCCGGCCGGAAACCACCGGGCGCCAGCGACCCCCAGCCGGCCGGAAGCCACCAGGCGGCCGGCGGGCAGCGATCAAAGATGGACAGCCCCCGCCGATGGTGGTAGGAGGGCCTTGCCGGATGCGTCCGCGGAAGCGCCTCGCGCTCAGACTCTTGCGCCCAGGGGGAAGCGAAAGCTTGCCCCTGTAGGTCAGGGTATCCTAGAATGTTTCGATGTCGATTCACATCGAGCACGTCGATCGACATCGAATACTTCGCTGAACAAGGAGCCCGCCCCTCGAGGGCGGGTGAGGAGAAGATGGTATGGCGCTTTTTGAGACCATGCGCGAGAACACGAAGGTCGTTCTCTGGATCACGGTCATCGCCTTCGTGGGCTTGATCTTCTTGGCGTGGGGCGCAGACTTCAGCAGCCGCGGCCGCGGGGGCGGCCCCGGCGAAGCCGGCGTAATCGGCAAGGTGAACGGTCAGCGCATTTCCTGGAATGAATACCAGAATGCCACGCAGCAGGCCTGGATGACCTACGAGCAACAGACCGGAAAGCGCCCCGACCAGGCCGCCGAAGTTCGTATCCAGGCGCAGGTTTGGGACAACCTTGTCACCCAGGCGCTGATCCGACAGGAAACGCAGCGGCACAACATCACCGCCACCGACCGGGAGGTGGCTATCGCGCTGGCCAACAATCCGCCCATGCATCTCCAGGCGAACCCGGCCTTCATCACTGACGGCCAGTTCGACATCCAGAAATACCAGGCCTGGATCGCCGACCCGCGCACCAACACCCTCCCTCTCGAACGGGAGCTGCGGGATCTCGTAGCCACCGAGAAGCTGCGGCTGCTGCTGTTTGCCCAGATCAAGGTGTCGGATGAGGAGGTGCGCGAGGCCTGGCGGCAAGAGAACCAGACCTGCAGCTTCGAGTACGCGGCCGTACCCTTTTCGCAGTTGCTGCGCGGTTCCCCGGAGGTCGCCGACGCGGATCTCCAGGCCTACCTCGAGGCCCATCCCGACAGGTTTCGCAAGGATGAGCAGCTCGCGCTCGAGTACGTGCGGCTGCCCAAGCGGCTGTCGCAAACCGACAGCCTCGAAGCGCGGGTGGAGATCGAGGAGGCCCTTGGGGAGCTGCAGCGCGGCGAGGATTTTGAAACGATCGTGCTGATGTATTCCGAGGCACCACCGAACCGCCGCGGCGGGGAATCCGCGACCTTCCTGACCCGCGGGCAAATTGATCAACCCGAAGTGGCCGAAGCCGCCTTCTCTCAACCGGTGGGCGAACCCGGTCCATTGCTGACCTCACGGGACGGATTCCACATCGTGCAGGTGGATGCGCGCGAGACTCAAGACGGCCAAGAGAAGGTCAAGCTGTCAGAGGTGTTTGTGCCATTGAGGATGTCAATGGACACCAACATCAGCTACCGCGACCGCATGACCGATCTGGCCGATAGCGCCGCAGTGACGAGTTTCGTGGATGCGGCGGAAGCAGCCGGCCTCGCGATCGACGGCACATCGCCTTTCGAACGCGATGCGTTCGTACCGGGCCTGATGCGTGTTTCGGCCGCATCGGAGTTCGCCAAGACGGCCGAAGCCGGCGAGATTTCGAAGCCCATCGAGACAATCGACTCATGGTATCTGCTCCATGTGGTCGAGGTCATCCCAGCCCAGGTGCCTCCGTTCGAGGAGGTGCGCGCCCAGGTACGCACTCGCTACCTCGCTCAGCAGCGCAAGGAGCAGGCAGAGGCGTTGGCCCGAGCGATCCTGGAACAGGCGCAGGCCGGCACTCCGCTGGAAGACGCGGCCGCCGGCGACACCCTGGCCGTGTTTGCCAGCGCCGATAGCGTCAAGCTGACCGGTTTCGTCTCCGGGCTGGGTACCGCGCCTCAGGTCACCGGCGCCGCCTTCGCTCAAGGCGAAGGCCTCGTGCCATTCGTCGTCACGACCGGGACGCATGCTGTCGTTGTGGACGTCGAGAGTGTCTCGGCCTTCGACGAGGTTGCCTTCGCCGAACAGCGCGAACGCACCGAAGATCTATTGATGCGCCAGAAGCAGAACAAGGCCATCACCGACTGGCTGGAGGAACTTCGCGCGGAAGCCAAGATCGAGGACTACCGCTTTTCGGTAGCCTCGCTCTGATCCATCCGGTGCAGCCCGGCGGACGAGACGCGAACGCAGCCCGGCCCGCCCCGGCGGCGCGCAAGCCCGAGCCCGTGGGCCAGTGACCCAGCCGGACGCCGGCATCCCCGGCCTGGCCGGACGCCGGCATCCCCGGCCTGGCCGGACGCCGGCATCCCCGGCCTGGCCGGACGCCCGAGTGGGAGGTTCAGTCAGCGTCAGTTCAGTACTTGTGCAGAGGGCCATCATCGTCCTGGCCAGACGCCCACGACGATGGCCGCCGTAGGCTCGCTCCCAAGACAGAAAAATGAGGACGCGCGCACGTGAGTTTTCTCCGTGAGAGCCTGCTCAGCTTTGGATCCAGGATTCTGCTCGTCTTGGCCAACCTGCCTGTCTCGATGCTGATCGCCCGCCGTCTAGGACCGGAAGGCCAGGGCATCTATGCCTCCGCGACGACCTATGCCACCACGGCCGCTATCCTGGGCCTCTTGGGAATCGATGCGGCCCATACCTACTTCCTATCATCGGGGCGCTACCGGGGCGCGGTCGTGCTGGGCAACTCGCTTCTCGTGCTGGGTGCATTGTCCGTTGTGCTCATTCCTGCCTTCGCACCAATCTTGGAGGTGGCCACTCGTGGCGAGGGCGAGAAGCTCCACCCCTATCTGACCCTGGCAGCCGTGTTGATTCCCATCGTCGGCGCCCGCTATCTGATGCTATCGATCTTCATGGCCCGACGGCGTATCAGCCAGTTCAACATGGTCTATGTGGCGGGCAACCTCTTGCTGGCGCTGCTATTAGCAGCAGGCTTCTGGGGCTGGGATGCCGGTCCTCGGTGGTCGCTCTGGGCATTCTTAATCAGCCAGGTCGTCATGCTTGGTCTGGGAATCGCATGGATCCGACGTGGCCGGCTCGTTCGCTCGTTCAAGCCGGTCTTCTCGGGCACCCTGCTCAAGGCTTCCCTCAGCTACGGTGTGCGGGGATTCCTCGCGACGATCTTGACGACCTTCGTCTATCGGCTCGATACCATTCTCGTCGTGCGCTGGCTGGGTGTAGCCGCCCAGGGTCACTACTTCATAGCCGTCTTCCTTGCCGAGAAACTCACCCATATTTCAGCTAGCGTGCAAGCCGTGCTCTTCCCGCATGTCTCCGGCCTTTCAACCGCCGACGCGGATCGCTTGACACCCAGGGTATTGCGTCACACGCTGCTGTGGGTGTTGCTGGCTGCAATTGGGCTATACCTGATCGCGGGACCGCTCGTGCGCATCGTCTATGGTAGCGCCTTCGACAATAGCGTAGCACCCATGCGCATACTGCTGCCCGGAATCGCGGCACTGGCCGTTGCCAAGTTACTGAGCGCTGATCTATCGGGTCGAAATCGGCGCTTCTACCCCACCCTCATCATGGCGGGAGCACTGGGCATCAACGTAGCGCTGAACCTGGCTTGGACCCGCACGCATGGCATCGTGGGCGCCGCCTGGGCATCCACGCTGGCCTATGCCGGCCAAGCGCTGTTGATGTTGCTCTACTTCTGGCGCGTTTCCGGTGTGCCGCCCGGTCAGGTGTTGTGTCCGGACAAGGAGGATTGGCAAGCCTATCGTGGCATCCTAGGGCGTTTGCGCCGCAACAGGCAAGTTGAAGGACCTGCCGGCCGATCCATGAGAGGGAACTCCCGCAATCAGGATGCCGATCCATGAGAGGAACTCCAGCAATCAGGATACCGATCCATGAGAAGAACTCCAGCAATCAGGATGCCGATCCATGAGAGAAACTCCGGCAATCAGGATGCCGATCCATGAGAGAAACTCCGGCAATCAGGATGCCGATCCAT
>CAZNJE010000074.1:15498-18209 GCA_964573295.1 uncultured bacterium
GAGGTAGCTCCAACAACCAGCGTATCGAGAAGGGGCCCCGGCAGCAGAGCGAGTGACAGGCGAAAGACACGACCAAACCACGTTCCACTGTTCCCAACCCGCCGGAACAGCTGGAGTAGACGGGATAGCCGGCATTGCTGGAGAAGCTGGACTAGCTGTAATGGTTGGAGTGGGATGATCCCGAACAGGCCGATGAGCCCGAACAGGCCGATGAGCCCGAACAGGCCGATGAGCCCGAACAGGCGAATCTGCCCGGACAGCTAGATCGACGCGGCGAGATCCATCAAAAAGAGGACCAATCGGAATGGCCGAGTGGCTGGACATGGACGAGGAGCAGTACGAAGCGGCGCTGGCAACATCGGAACACGGCACCTTCTATCACACGCGCACCTGGGCACGCATCGTCACTGCCAGTTTCCCCGCCCTCGAGGACCACTCCGGACTCCTGCGTACCAGCCAAGGCCTCCATGCCATTCCGCTCTTCTGCTGGAAGCGAGCCGGCGGGCTACTTCGCACCTATCACAGCAGCTTCCCCTTCCTATATGGTGGTCCGATCCCAAGCACAATCGAAGCATGGGCGGCGCTCGGGAAACGCCTCACGAACGGCATCACCTCGGCCCGGTTGATGGGGAATCCATTCGCTCCGGAGTTCGTCATTCCAGAATCCGCCCCCACCAAATCCACCGCTGACGAGTCCGCCGCCGCCCTGTCCACCGCTGACGAGTCCGCCGCCGCCCTGTCCACCGCTGATGAATCCCCCCCCCAAGGAGGAGGCCACGGAGCTGGTTACTCACCGGCCATCGCTGCCGGTTCTCTCGGTGCGCGGACCGAGACAACCCATCTGCTTGATTTGCCCGACTCGCCCGACACATACTGGGAAAAGGTGCTGACAACCCAGAAACGCAACGACATTCGGCGGTTGACACGCAAGGGCGTGACTGTGGAAACGAGTACCGCCAGCGAAGACGTTCGCCAGGTCTACAACTTCTATCAGCGGCGGATGGCCACCTGGTCACAGCGACCAGGAATCATCTACCCGCTGAAGTTGTATAAGGAGATGATGTCCGTTGGAGGAGAAGCCGTGCGGCTCTACGCCGTTCGGTTCGAGGGCCGATTGATTGGGGGCACGTTCGTCTGCCGGGCTTACGGGAAGGTTCACTACCATGCCGGCTACTTCGACGACGAAGCCAAGCGACTGCGCCCCAATGTCCTCGTTCAAGAACGGATCATCCGTGACGCGATCGAGGATGGCTTTCATCGATACGATTTCCTGCCCAGTGCGGGTATCACGTCGGTCGAGAGATTCAAAGAGTCATTTGGCGGCGTCCGGACAACGTTTCCCTATTGGATCCGCCTGGGGTGGCCCCACCGCCTCGCCGGTCGGATCAGGAGCACGACATGACCAACACGACTTTGGCGATCAACGGCGGCACACCGATTCGCGACGGCTACCTAGTCTTCGGACGTCCGGACATCCGGGCGGAGGAAATCGAGGAGGTCGTGGCCACGCTGCGTTCGGGCTGGCTGGGAACCGGCCCACGAGTCGCAGCCTTCGAGGAAGCCTTCCGTGAGTACGTGGGCGCCCGCTACGCCATGGCGCTCAACTCCTGTACGGCAGGATTGCATCTGGCCATGATCGCGGTGGGTGTTCGCGCCGGCGACGAGGTCATTACCACCCCGATGACCTTCGCTTCGACCGCCAACGTCATCACGCACTTGGGTGCCCGGCCCGTCTTCGTCGACTGTGAACGATCCTCGCTCTGCATCGACCCCCACGCCATCGAGGCGAGAATCACGGAGCGCACCCGGGCCATCCTGCCTGTCCATTTCGCCGGTCGCGCCGCGAATCTCAGCATCATCACACCGCTTGCGCACAAGCACGGTCTCAAGGTCGTCGAGGACGCGGCCCACGCTATCGAAACGATCCACCATGGCCAGAAGATCGGCCCGCTAAGTGACTGCACCGCCTTCAGCTTCTATGTCACCAAGAATGTCGTTACCGGCGAGGGCGGTATGGTCACCACCAATGACGCGCAGATCGCCGACTGGATCAAGGTCGCTGGCCTCCATGGACTATCGCGCGACGCCTGGAAGCGCTACTCCGATGAGGGGTTCCGCCACTACGAGGTCGTCTTCCCGGGTTTCAAGTACAACATGATGGATCTGCAGGCTGCGCTGGGCATCCATCAGCTCGAGCGGGTTGAGGCCAACCTGGTGCGCCGCGAGCAGATCTGGCAGCGCTATCGCGAGGCATTCGCGGACCTGCCGTGCGACGTCCCGGCCGAACCACCCGCCGGTGACCGCCACGCGCGCCACCTCTTCGTGATCCTTCTGCGTCTTGAGGAGCTGCGTCAGAACCGTGATGAGGTGTTGCAGGCGTTGCATGCCGAACACATTGGCACCGGAGTCCACTACCGTGCGCTGCACTTACACCCATACTACCGCGAGACCTACGGCTACAAGGAAGGTGATTTCCCCAACACTGAGTGGGTCGGAGAGCGCACCTTGTCGCTGCCGCTGTCCTCGGGTCTCAGCGATCAAGATGTGAGCGATGTGATCGAAGGGGTCCGGCGCGTCCTGACCAGCTACCGCAAGTAGGCGCCCAGGCTCGTAACTCATCGGCTAGTCGCCGTGAGAACTCGTCGGCTGACCAGTTCTGTAGCCTCTCACTCTTTCCCACGCTGTAGCTGATTCCCATTCGCAAAATCTCT
>CAZNJE010000075.1:0-18184 GCA_964573295.1 uncultured bacterium
CCTGCAGCGTCGGCGGCTTCCCGCCGCGAACCTTGCCCTGGCGCCACCGGCGCAGCTGATGCTGCAGCTCGCGAAGCCGGGTTTGACGCTTGGCAATCTCCCGCAGAGAAGAAGTTTTCGTACACGAAATCCCATAATGAATTGAATAGCAACAAGTTGCGAGTTTTGCGTGGGCGCGTGTAATCTGGCGTTGCCGTCCATGAGAGACTTCTAGGTCATCCCCCGGGATGTTTCACGTGGAACATTGAATCCTCGGAACGAAAGATACAGGAAAAGGTAAGTGTATATATTCAAGCAATTAAGGAAGACGCATCTTCCGAATACAATCATCTGCAGGATTGACAACGGGAACGCGGATTGGTATCTTATGAACGACATCAGCATGTCTGGATCTCGTAAGGCATTGAATTATATGAAGCTATCCATTCTGTTCTCCAGAGCGGAGGGATGGCGAGCGCGGAAAAAGGGATGAGCCGCGCCCGATGCGTGCTCCCCTAGCAGCCGCTCCTGGCTCGACAGGGATGACGTCCATTGTCACCAACCTCCAGGTGTATCGTGGGAAAAGTCATAGCTATTGCCAATCAGAAGGGCGGTGTCGGCAAGACCACGACAGCCGTGAATCTGAGTACGTCCCTCGCTCTTCTCGGCCATCGAGTGCTCTTGGTCGACATGGATCCCCAGGCGAATACGACCTCGGGCTTGGGGGTCAGTGCCGAAGAGCCGGAGCGCTCGCTCTACGAGGTTCTGCTTGGAGAGTCTCCGGCGGAAGCCGCGATACGATCCCTGTCGATACAGAATCTCGATTTGCTTCCGTCGGCTCCTCGGCTTTTCGGAGCGGAGATAGAACTGGTTGGAGAGACGAGACGGGAGTTTCTACTGCAGCGCAAGCTGAGCGCGCTGGTTTCCCAGTACAACTTCATCTTGCTTGATTGTCCTCCTTCTCTGGGATTGCTGACGATCAATGGAGTGGTCATGGCCCATTCGGTCCTGATCCCGATGCAATGTGAATACTATGCGCTGGAAGGATTGAGCCAGCTACTGCAAACGATTCGCCTGATCCAGGAGAACCTCAATCCCCCCCTACGGATCGAGGGCGTGCTACTGACAATGTATGATGGTCGCCTTGGCCTCTCGCAGCAGGTTGCGGAAGAAGCCCGTAAGTTTTTTGGAGAAAGGGTTTTCCGTACTATGATCCCGAGAAACGTCAGGCTGGGCGAAGCTCCCAGCTTTGGCGTTCCCGTTGCCGTTTACGATTCAAAGTGCTCAGGGGCTGTAAGTTACATGAACTTAGCAAAGGAAATCACGAACCATGGCACGGAAAGCGTTGGGGCGCGGTTTGAGGGCGCTCATTCCTGATGCTCCTCCAGGCGATGACGCTGTCGATGGTCGGCATGCGCGGGCTGAGGAGGGTCGAATCGGTCAGGATTCGTATCGAGATGCAAATGCGGATATTAATTCCGATTTTGAACAAGATTCTGGCATAGATCCGTTGTTCGGACGGCTCGTTTCTGTGCCAATTGGGAATCTAATTCCGAATTCGCGCCAACCGAGAAGTCAGTGGGACGTGGACTCCCTGAAAGGCCTGGCCAAGAGTATCGAAGCGAACGGTCTCCTTGAGCCGATTCTGGTTCGTCCACGGGGAGAGAAGTTCGAGATCATCGCAGGTGAACGGCGCTGGCGTAGCTGCAAGCTGGCCGGTTTGACGGAAGTCCCCGCGATCGTTCGTGACTTGGAAGATCAGCAGAGCCTCGAATCGGCCCTGATCGAGAATATCCAGAGGGCAGATCTTAATCCAGTGGATGAAGCTAGGGCCTACGAGCGGCTTACCAACGATTTTACACTCACGCATGAACAGATTGCTCGCCGTGTGGGCAAGGATCGGTCTACGATCACCAATCTTCTCCGATTGCTCAGCCTTTCCGGGCGCATCCTCGACTATGTTTCACGTGAAACATTGAGTTTGGGACACGCGCGGGTCCTTCTTGCCCTTCCCGAGGAGAGACGGGAGGCAATTGCCGAACGGATCGTTGAGGAGTCGTGGTCTGTGCGAGACACCGAGTCCTGGGTCAAGGCGAACTCGGGGAATGAGGGGAGCGGCGCTCGTCGCAGACAGTCCCGCAACAAGCGCAAGACAGATGAGATCTTGCGCTTGGAAGAGGAACTCGCTCGTCAGCTCTCCGCGGAAGTTCAGCTTCGGCCCTCGCGTCAAGGAGGAAAGCTCGAGATTCGCTATCATGATGACGAAGACCTGTCGAGACTGATCGAACGGTTCGGAATCGTAGTGTCGTAAGCGAGTTGCGGTGCTCGAGTCGTGATGTCGGAGGCGAGTTGCGGTGCTCGAGTCGTGATTTTGTAAACGATTTGTGGCGTCGCCAGCAAGTCGTGGTCCTTTAGGCGAGTCGATGACCTGGGCGGCGGGTGTGTGAGACGCATCGACGACATCCACCGACGGAGATTTGGCCTGAGAGCCCCCGAGAGACCCCTGAAAAGCCCCTGAGAGACCGGCGTGCGGGTCCAATGCGAGAATGTTCTTGTCGTGACCAATGACGTCATCGTGGCCGTCATGGCCAAGGTGGCTGAAGTAGCCGTCGTAGCCGTCGTCGCAGCCGTCATGGCCATGGTGGCTGAAGTAGCCGTCGTAGCCGTCGTCGCAGCCGTCATGGCCAAGGTGGCTGAAGTAGCCGTCGTCGTCGTTGATGCTGCCACGACCGAGCACGTGATTCTGGCTTCTCATGGCCGATTGTGTTCCTTATGATGTGTGCGCCTAGGTGGGGTAGTTGTGGAATCCAGTTCTAGTTGGGCAGATGCCAGTTGGGCGGATGCTCGGAGCACGGTTCCCCGAAATCTGCTGCCGGGAGTCCATTCACTTGATTCGGTCTGTTCCATCCGAGACAGGAAGGGATATGGCATCCAAGAAGAGAAACCATCCCTCTGGTGAGTACGCCATTACCATCTCGGGAGACGCGGGCGGCCGGGTTCTTCAGTTCCAGGTGTCCAAACGGACTGTGTACGCGATTTTGACAGGCTTGGGCGTGTTCCTGCTAGTGGTGATCGCAGCAGTCGCCATGATGGGAAAGTTGCTGAGTGGTCTTCGGGAGTTGGAGAACGTGCGAGCCGAAAACGTCCTTCTTCGCCGGCAGGTGGGGCGGATGGCAGAACTCGAGTCGAAGGTCATATATCTCGATGAGACTCGCCGGGATCTCTTGCGGATCCTCGGTATCGAAGAACCCGAAGAAGACCCCCACCTGGCTGCGGTTCGCGCTGCGAGCGAAGAGCAATCGGCATCCACCTATACCCCGGTCGAGCCCGGGAGCGGTCTTTCGGAGCAAGATCTCGAGCATCTCGGCCGGCTCATCACCACACCCCCTCTCGAAGGGCCCGTCACGAGGACGTACGGACCGATTTCCCTGGGTGGCGTCTTCCACACAGGGATCGATGTGGCGGGCGAGACCGGCACGGATGTGGTAGCTGCAGGGAACGGAATCGTGACCCAGATCGCCTATGATGAGATTTTCGGCCAGGTCCTGGTCATCGCGCACGAACCGGACGTGTCAACAATGTATGGGCACAACTCGAAAATCCTCCACGCTATCGGAGACTATGTTACTGCTGGAATGAAGGTTGCGGAGGTGGGAAACACAGGGCAGAGTTCGGCGCCGCATCTCCATTTCGAGGTGCACTGGCAGCGACGGGCTGCGGATCCCGCACTTCTGTTTTCCAGATGGCAACACGCGAACGCCAATCCGACCCAGTCTGCGGATGTAGGCCCTTCTGACTGAAAGGAGCATTGTGCGCTGCTCCCTCCTCTGGAGGCAGCACAAGACAATCTCCTTTTCGGGCTTCCTTCTCGAGCCAATCTGTCGTCCAAGTAGATCGCGACCACCTGTCACCGCCATAAAACACTATAATTCCGCTGGTTACGTCCCATATCACTGTAGAATGGTCACTTGCGGCGCATGCAAGATTGCCTCCGCCTACTTGTCTCTCCTGTTGTGTCTCATTGCCATCATGACATCGGCCGCCCCCGGGGCCAATCGCCCTCAGGGTGCAACGCTCTCGGGGGCGGGGGCAGCTGCCACAGGGCCTTTCCCCTCGGGGGCCAGTTTCCTCAGGGATCCTTGCGCTCGTGATCCATCGCCCTCGGGACCCGTTGCCCTCAGGGTCGGCTGCCTTCGAAGCTCCGATGCAAACAAGGGATGCGGGGCCGCTCCGGAGGATTATCGCCAGCCGGGGAAACTTCACCGTGGCGGCAGGCAGGTCCGCCCCCCCCCTTTTTCGCCGCCTCCTCGGCCACCACTCCTGCCCGGTCGACCCCTGGACCCGCTATCCAGCGTATCCGTTGCCAGTACGCATCTGCATTGCCTGAGTCGCAGCGATCTACATCCTCGGTTTGCTCAACGCGCTCGGTTCGCTCAACGCGCTCGGTTCGCTCAACGCGCTCGGTTTGCTCAACGCGCTCGGTTTGCTCAACGCGCTCGGTTCGCTCAACGCGCTCGGTTCGCTCAACGCGCTCGGTTCGCTCTACACGCCCGATGCGCCAGCGCCCCATGTGCCCCACGTGCTCCATGCACCCCATGCGATCGACACACAATGCTGGAAAAGGAAAGCAGGGAGGGCTATGCTCGGGATGGCTCCATCCTGTGTAGGGCAGAATGGGATCGCAGACCCGGAACAGCTCAGACATCCATCGCCGTTTAGAATGTGTATATTACTAACTGGCAAGGGCTTCCGGGGTAGCCTCTTCTTGACATGGAGGTTGAGATGTTTGGGAAATCCTCTGGCAAGCAAGCCTCGAGACAGGTTACAACTCCCGTTCCCCCCGCGCGACCTGATCGTCGCAAGGAGCAATCCTTGCTTCAAACAGGGGTCAGCCTGAAAGGAGAAATGCAAGTAGATGGTGACCTGAGGCTCGAGGGCAGGATTGATGCCGACCTGGATGTACGGGGGACTCTGCTGATTGGGGGCCCGGCCGAAGTGAAAGGTCAGCTCCTAGGACAGAACATCGTCATTCATGGTCGTGTCTCCGGTACTCTCCGCGCGGACGAACAGATCCACCTTGCGGAGGGAGCCCGCGTCCGGGGCGATCTGTACTGCAAGTCCCTCGTGATCGAGGAAGGCGTTGTCTTCGAGGGGCGCTCTCACATGGGAGAGTCGGAGGATGGGTCTCCGAACGCTGGTCAAGGGCGCCCGAAGTCGCCCAAGTCAGAAGGACAGACTCGGACATCGGCTCGCGAGTTTGCAGATTCAGGTGTCGGCAGCAAGGTACCGGGTTCAGCGTCTGGAACATCGTCCCCGGGCGGCGCCGGTGGCGTTGGAAGAAGCATGAGCGGGGATGCCGGGCGGGATACGAGCACGCGGGCCGTCCCATCTGGCGGCAAAAGCCATTATCAAACCGCGAGTTCCAGCTCGGGCCCTCGTCGTTAGAGGCATCGGATGTCCGGCGCGCAACCGAGTTTCCTACCAGACATACCCTGAAAGGTCCGCATGGTGGGTTGAGGTTGACCCATGCTTCGACTCACTCCGAGAACGATGTGCAGGCTCACCCCCCGGATGATGCGCAGGCGCCGCGGACGGCAACATGCAGGCTCACCCCCCGGATGATGCGCAGGCGCCGCGGACGGCAACATGCAGGCTCACCCCCCGGATGATGCGCAGGCGCCGCGGACGGCAACATGAAAACCTATGCATGGAAGCTTCAACGACCTGCGCATGATGCATTGCTTCAGTCCGCCTTGACAGAATGAGCGCGTTCGTAACGTCTTACACCGCATCCCCCGCTAACCGTGTGGACACTCGCCACTGGTCTGGTCGCCCGGTACCCCCGAATTCGCGCCGGCCCGGCTGACCGGGTGGAGACTCTGTGGGCCGAGATGCTGGCCGGACCAACCATTTCGTCCGCGTTGGATGCGTCCAGCCCGATGGGCCGGGACAGCGCATGATGGTCGTGCGCATGACAGGCGCGGGTTTCTGCTAGAATTCTTGCACGCTCTGTGGAAAATGTGGATAGTCGGGTGATCGAGTTAAGTATTTTTGAATAAATCACTTACGGAGTCTAGTTTTGTGATGGACCACAGTTTTCCACACTGCGGGGGCGTAAGGCGCGAGTCAGGGATGAAAAGGGTAGGCTAAGAATTGCCTCGAAAGGGGCGGGTCAGACGTCGTGGGCCAAGGCACTTGAAGTGCTGCCTCCTCGCTGGTGCCGCTTGCTTAGTGACGCATGTAGGGACACGTGGGTGATTCCCCCTAGTTCTCCCCAGGTACTCCACCGGGTCCCCACACGGGCATGCCCCCATTCGGCGAATTGTCCACACACTACCAACAGCATTTCCCCAGGCCTCCGCCCTTTTACCCGGTTTCAAAGTTGCCGCGGCACAGCTTGGTCTGTAGTCAGTGGAGCTTGGCGAGTGCCCGTTGGTCATCGGCAACTCGCGGAGGGACAAGACGAGTGCTCGGCAAGCATCACTAGCATCTGGAACGGCGCATTCCATCGAGCAGTCGATGGGTGCATCCAGTCGAGCATTCGGCCGAGCAGTCCGTGGGTGCATCCAGTCGAGCACTCGGCCGAGCAGTCCGTGGGTGCATCCAGTCGAGCATTTCATCGAGCAGCCGGTTGTGCGATCGGTCGAGCACCCAGCATGGCTTGGCAAGTCGACGGCAAGTCCACGGCGTTGCGCGCGATTCCTTCTCATCTAGGCCCTTGAAGAATCCAGTCCCGCCAGCCATCTCGATGATTGACACTCCAGCGTCGCTGAACCTAAACTCCGACTGGATAAGTCGCAATGGGCACTATACCTATCTGTTGCACCCAGGTCTAAGCCTGGGTGATGCCATGATTCGCAATTACGTCGGGAGAGCCTGGTTATGCAGAACAGAACCGTCGCACGGTGCGCATTCCTTCTAACCCTGGTCCTGTCCGTCGGACTGTCGGTCCTGTGGCAGGGCTGTTCGGAGGATGAAGCGGTTGAGACCGATGAGCAGGCGCCTGTCGTCGGATTCCTGCAGCTTGTGACCCTGGACCCGGCCAATCTCGAAGCCACCGACACGACCATGGTCGAGGCGCGCAACTTCCAGTTCCGGGCCTACGATGTTAATGAGTGGACCGAGATCACGATCCGGGCGGAGGACAACACAGCGATCGAAGCCGTGGAGCTGTGGTGTTCATTCCACAACGATACGATACCCACGCACATTACCACGCTCGATGATCCGGAACAGGGCGGCCTCTACCGGTATCATTGGGACGTGCAAGCCTTTGACAATGGGGCCGAGGGTCTGCTCTGGGCAAGGGCGATCGACGCGGTCGGCAATCGTGGCCGCACGACGCGCGACATTCCTGTTCGCGTCGTCACGGGCGATAAGCGGCCTCCTCGGATCCGGTTCTCCATCTCTCCCTTCCCGAGCGGCGTCGTGACCGATCCGTTCACATTCGATCCCACGTCGACTACGGATGATCTCGACCCCGACTACTTGATCAAGGTCCGCTGGGATTTCGACGGCGACGGCCTCTGGGACATCGATACGGCCGATGGCCAGAAGGCGTCCGACATCGTGACACACCGCTATGCCTTGCCCGGCAATTATGACGTCATCTGCCAGGGCTGGAACACGTACTTCTTGAATTCGGGTCGGGATACCGTGTCGCTCCTGGTGACTCCCGAGGGTGGTGAGCCCAATCCGCCGAATCCCGAGGATTTCGTTACGATTCCACGTGGGATCTACCCGCTGGGCGTATTCGACGCGGCCGGCGATGTGAGCGGTTACGACCTATCCGAGGTTACCGACTCACTGCTGTACGTGCGGGTGTCCAACGACTACTTGATCCAGTCGCGGGAGGTGACCAACGAGCTCTACGTAGGTTATCTCAATGCCATCCGCGATGCGGGTCTCATCGACTACGACCCGTATGCTTCAGATCAATCCATCCGGCTAATCGAGACGGGCGAGGCCCTCATCAAGCTCGACGAGGAGCTGACCTATATCCGTTTCCTGGATGAAGAGACGGGCTTTGGCGTCGACGATCTATACGAAGATCATCCGGTCACCGGTGTCAGCTGGGCGGGGGCCAACGAGTACGCGACCTTCTATGGTTTGCGCCTGCCGTCCGGGGTCGAGTGGGAGGTCGCGGCACGCGGAGCGGCCATCGACAGCACTGGCAACGGGACCTACTTGTATCCGTGGACACCAAACGACTACATCGACCCAATGTATGCCAATTACAAGTACAGCGGTGATCCGTACGAGTCGAGCGGGAATCTCAGGGCATCGACTCCCGTTGGCAGCTACGACGGAACCTACATGGGGACCTTCCCTACCGTGGATGCCGCCGGTCCGTTCGGTACGTACGACCAAGCTGGCAACGTGGCTGAGTGGGTCAAGGACTGGTATGATGCCGATGCCTGGCACGATCTACTCGTGGACTATCTGGAGTCGGGCTCGGAACCCATCGATCCACAGGGACCGCTCACGGGCACCTATCGCGTGGTTCGCGGCGGCAGCTTCTTCGACAATGTTGCTGAGCTGCGGGTGACGAAGCGGCAGGGGTCCACGCCTGAAGTTCACTCGGCCAAGATCGGCTTCCGGACGGTCTACACGATCTTCTAGACAGTCGTCCAGGCAGAGTCTCGTCTAGATGGTCGTCCAGGCAGTCGTCTAGACGGGTCGTCCAGACAGTCGTCTAGATGGTCGTCCAGACAGATTCCTTGCAGTTGGAAGAGAGTGCTCGGCTTGTCGCAATCGAAGAAACGCACACCATCACCGACTGGCCTCTCGGTCGGTGATCTTCTTGCGCGGGGATGGTGGGCGCTCGCAGCGGCGTTGATCCTGATCGTGGGGCTGACGCTCTACGGAGGACGCCTCGACTCGCGGCCGGTCGTCGATGACACGGCCGTCTTCGCCGAGAACGCCGCCGTTCGCAATGCCTCCGCCGACTGGCTCACGGCCTCCTTCTACGCCGACACCTTTCGACCTATCTGGCGGCCTGTCAGCACCCTCAGCCTTCGGTGGAACTGGCAAGCGGCACCCGGCCATCGCATTCCCGTCGTGCGCACGAATCTGATCCTGATGATGGCGGCGGGGTTCTTGCTTGCGTGGCTGCTGCGGCGGTTGCGATTGGCCCCGACTCTGGCGATTGCCGGGGGACTGCTGTTCGTGGTGCACGCCGGCTTGACCGATTCGGTCCTGCGCGTGGCCGGTCGAAGCGAGCTCTTGGCAGCGGTGTTTTCCTTTTCCGCGTTGATCGCCTTCACGTTTCTTGCCGCCGGCGATCGAGGGTGGACAGGCGTCAAGGAGCTGCGGGGGCCACTTTGGGTTCTGCTGGGCATCCTCCTTCTCCTGGCGCTGCTCTCGCACGAGATCGCTCTTCTTCTTCCGGTGTGGCTACTGGGCTTGGCCTTCTTCTACAAGCCCAGGTCTTACGTGCAAGGGTCCGCGGCGCAAGGGTCTTCCGCGCAGGGATCCGCTGGGCAGGGGTCCGCCACGCAGGGGTCCGCGGCGCAAGGCTCCGCCACGCAAGGCTCCGCCGAGCAAGTGGCTGCGGCGAAGCGACTCCGTGCGCGAGCTGCCGCCGGCCAGAACCGATCCGGTCACGCGCCCTCGTTCCGAGGGATGCAGTGGATCGCACTTCTCATGATCGTGCTGGCGGTGGGCTTGAGCTGGTACGGATTCCGCACGGGCGTGGTGCGTGGGTGGCCGCACGAGATGAAGATGGAACCCGCGCCGGACTACGTGGCGGCTCTCGAGGACGATGAACGCACCGAACTCGCGTTGGCGTTGCCACTCTATTATGCCGAGATGCTCTTCGGGCAACACGTGCTGCCCAACCATGCCCATCTGATCGCTCGACCGGAGGGAGCTCCCCCGATCCAGATTGGAAACCCTCGCACATTCGGCGTAGGTCGCCAGTCCATTGCCAGGGTGGCCGGCGGGATCGCTATCATGGGGGTTCTGTTGGCTGGGGTGTTGGTCTTCGCCCGCCGGGCTCCCCGCGCCGCGCTCGGCTGTTTCTGGACGTTCACAGCCCTTGCTGCCGCATTGCCCTTGCTGTCATCGAATGGCCACGTGGCTAGCACGCGACAAGTGGTCTGGCTCTTGCCGGGCGTATTGATCCTCCTGCTGGCCGGCGCACAGCACTGGATGACGAGGATGCGATCGCGCGACATGGAATCCAGCCCGCCGAAGACGAATGCGCCGGGTGTGATGGGCCCGAGGGCCTGGGCCAACGATGTTTCTCCCGCTCGGCGCTGGGTCGTCATGGCTGTGCTCGTGCTCTTGATGGGCGCAAGTTACGCCCGCGCTCGAGCAGTCAATGCGCACTGGCGTTCGCAGAACGACCTCATGAGCCACCTCGAGCGGATAGCGCCCCGATCTCCCGAGGTTCCGCTGTATGAAGGACTCATGGCCTTGCAACGCAGGGACGTCGAGCGCGGGGCAGCCCTCATGGAATTGAGCGTGGATCGCTTTCCGCGCAACCCCCGGGCGCTCCTCAATCTGGCTCTTCTCCGACTACAGCTAGGCGACACCGGTATGGGGGGACGCATCCTGTCTGATGCTGCGGTGGTTACCGATCAGATCATGCCGAACAGCGCCGTGGCGTGCCGTGTGTATTTGTCGATGGGGAGTTTCTTGATCGAACAAGATCTCCGCGACGAGGCGACCGAAGCCTACCGAAAGGCCGTGCGGGCCGATTCATTGAACGCGCAAGCTCATGCACGCTTGGGCTTCATGGAAACCAACCACATTCCGACCATCGAGAGTGGACTCGAGCACATCGACCGCGCCCTTGAACTGGATCCCACGGGCCGAACCCTGGGAGACCTGACGGGTCAGATCATTGATCTGAAACAGCGCGCGATCGATTATCTGCGCGAGGAGGGTCTCCACCCTCAGTCTGCCGGTGATAGCACGCTTCTCAAAGAGAGCTATGAGACCCCGGAGTAGACACTCGGGGGGGGCGCCACGAAGTCCAATTGTCCCGATTGCGGCGGCTTTCCTCGTTGCGGCGGCTTTCCTCGTCATTGGGCTCGCCGTGCTGGCAGCGTCTGGACTCAGGTCTCCGGCGCTGAGTCAGGCCGTCGATAAGTCGTCGCCGCAGTCGCCGCCCCAGCCGTCGCCCCAGCCGCCGTCGTTCCAGCCACTGCCGGAGCCGTCAACCCGGCTAGATTCGGGACCGCCGCGTGTCTATGAGGCGGGGCACTTGGCTCCGAGTAACGGCTGGCCTGTTTGGCTCAAGGACTATGAGCAGAGCAAGCGAACGATCCACACCTCGGCGATCGCCTTCCTCGGCCGTGACGGTGCCGGACGGGCTTGCTTCTTCCTGGCCGACGATGTCGGCGAGCTTCACTTCTGTCGGGTCACCCAAGCCGGGGATACTGGCAGCGTAGCGCTTCTGCTGCAACGTGTGGGTTTGGATCGTAGCTTCGTGCAAGCTCTATACGAGAACGAGAAGTGGGACTTTGAAGCGTTGGCCCTGGATCACGACGGCCATCGATCGTCTGCCATCCCCGATACGGTCCACGCTTTCCTGTCCGTCGAAGGGCATGGACCCGACTACATCGAGCAGACCAGAATCCTAAGGATCCAATTCGCGTGGGAATCGAGCGGTGGCACGGAGACGGCGCCGGATCCGGATCGTGCGGCGAAGGTGGCCCCAGCTTCTCCTGCGGACGCAAGCCGGAATGGGCTTGCGAAAGCCGACTCGGATTCTGTGGACGGGCGGTGGCGCGTATCGTACGTGGGAGAGGCCATTCCCGGGTCGCGATTCTGGAGAGGGAGCGTGAAGCCCAATCGAGGCTTCAAGGGATTGACTACCGGTGAGCGATACCTCCTGATGGGTCTGGAGGGGTTCGATGAGCGGGGTTCATTCAATGTCCACGGTAGTGTGGTGTTCACGTATGATCGGTTGGCCAATGAAGTCATGACGCTCCCGACGCTTGGGTGGGGTGTCCGCTCCATCGGGGGCCTCGCCGCCCTGTCCGATAGCGTGTCCCTGCTCTTGGATCGCGATCGCGCCCGGATCAATGTTCTCCGCTGGGACACCGAGAACCCGGGCTGGATCCACAGCGTTCACGGGTTCACGCTGGATCTGCCAGTTCCGGGTGGATTTCGGTACGCGATTCCCGCCCTTGAGGGCGTGACCGTGGACGATGCCGGCGACATCTGGGCCGTGGCGGATCCCTGGCACGGTCACTACCGCGCCATGGGGGCCGCGCCCGAAAGCGTACATGTCTACCTCGCCGCCGAGATTCCGATCCTGTATCGATTTCCAGGAGAGTCGGTATGGGAGACGCTGGGCCTGAGCGGCATTTGGCAGGGCACCCGCGCATCGGACCAGTGATAGCGAGATCGTGCTTGGGCGGCCGAGATGGCTGACGGCGCTGGGCGAGATCGCGCTTCGCACGGGATCGTTCGATCGGCGCGTGTTAGATTGGGGCATGCCGGATCAGCGCATGCTTGATCAGGGCGTGCCGGATCAACGCATGCCGGATTGGGGTGTGTCCCCTCGGCACGATTCAGATGAGGGAGTGTTGATGAGGACGCGTTGGATGACGGAGGGTCTGATGAGAACGTCTGTGACCCCAAGTAGCCCCCCTCGTGGTCGAGGAGCGTGTCAACTTCTTGGCGACATCAAGTGGTCGCTCCCGCATCCTCGCCGGAGTGCGCGGGTTGGTGTGCTTGGTCTACTTGCCGTCGCGGGGCTGGCCGTCTGGACGTTCCTGAGCATGGGCCTAGTGGGCATACAAAGCCCGGCCTGGGCGGCTGCCTCTGCGCCCTTGGTCGCGGGTGATGGAATGGTCGTTACCGAAAGCCCGGAAGCATCGCTGATTGGAGCACAAGTCCTCCGGGAGGGGGGCAATGCGGTAGATGCGGCCGTGGCGATCCACTTCGCGCTGGCGGTCGCGTATCCCCAGGCCGGGAATCTAGGCGGCGGGGGATTCATGATCGTCCGCATGAACGATGGGACCAGCGAGGCCATCGACTTCCGCGAAACAGCCCCCGCTACCGCGACTCGCGACCTCTTCCTGGCTTCCGACGGGCAGCCGGACCCCCATTTGTCGACCGCTACGGTGTTGGCGGCTGGTGTTCCAGGCTCCGTCGCCGGTATGGCGCTTGTGCATGAACGTCACGGCACGGATGCCTGGGGAGACCTTTTGCAGCCGGCCGTCCGGATGGCCCAGGAAGGGTTCGTCCTGGATTTCTTCATGGCATCCGATTTTCGGCAACTGCAGGAGCGGCTGCGGCGGCACCCCGAGGCCGAACGCATCTTCTTGCGCGGGGGGGACTTCTACGAGCAGGGAGACACCTTTCAGCAGCCGGATCTGGCGGAAACACTTGGACGTATCGCTCTCTATGGCCCAAGGGACTTCTACGAAGGCGAAACCGCGCGGCTCATCGTGGAGGAGATGCAGCGGCAAGGCGGGTTGATCACGGCCGAAGACCTGCGTGGGTACCGTCCGGTCGTGCGGCCGGTGCTGGAGGGTTCCTACCAAGGGCGCACAGTCCTCACCATGCCGCCACCCAGCTCGGGAGGTATCGCGATCTTGCAGATGCTCTCCATGCTGGAGCCCTATCCCCTGGACGAGTACGGTCCATCGAGCTCGCGAACCTGCCATCTACTGACCGAAGCGATGCGCCGTGCCTTCGCCGATCGCGCGGAGTTTCTGGGAGATGCGGACCACACGCCGGTCCCCGTGGAAGGACTGCTGGCGCACGGATACCTGGATAGCTTGCGAGCCGGCATCTCTCCCTATCGGGCGAGTCCCAGTCTCGAGGCGGGACCGGGAATGCCACCTGGAGCACAGCTCTTCTACGACGCGACCGGCGGATCGCCCGGCGCGAGCATCCAGCGCCCCAACCCCAACGGCGGTGGCGTCGAGAGCCGGCAGACCACCCACGTCAGCATCGTTGACCGATTCGGCAATGCCGTCTCGATGACGACCACACTGAACACCAGTTTCGGGTCTGGGCAGATGGTCACCGGTGCCGGTTTCCTGCTCAACAACGAGATGGATGACTTTGCCGCGCTGCCGGGTAGCGCCAACTACTACGGTCTGATCCAGGGAGAGGCCAATGCCGTCCGTGCGTTTGCCCGGCCGCTTAGCTCGATGACCCCGACGATCGTGGTCAAGGACGGTGAGGTCGAGATGGTCATCGGGTCTCCCGGCGGACCGCGCATCATCACCGCGGTCCTGCAGACGCTGCTGAACGCGGTCGATCATGGAATGGACATACAGGAAGCGATCGCTGCGCCGCGGATTCATCACCAGTGGTGGCCGGATCATCTCCGAGTCGAACCGCGCGGCCTGGCGAAGGACGTGCGGGAAGCTCTCTCGGTGATGGGACATTCGCTGCAAACCATTCGCAGCGTTGGGTCCGTGCAGGGAATCCAGGTGCTCCGTCGAGAAGAAGAAACGATCCTTCTGGGCGGCTCGGATCCCCGCCGAAACGGATGCCCGGCGGGTGTAACAGGAGCGAGGGTCGTTTCACGCTGTGCGCCGCCCACGGTGTACTGAGCTGACTGAGCTGACGTCGTGCGTCGTACCAGGCCCATCTCGCCTGACCTGGCAGAGTATGAGCCCGGCCGCGCACTGGGCCTGCGACGTGCGCGCCCTGCGGCGCACTAGGTTGACGGCGTGCCCGACCGGCGGTGCACAGGGCCTACGGCGTGCGAGGCCGGCAGCGCACTGGCCCCGCGGCGCCCGCGACCGGCGGCGCAGCAAGCGGACCATGTGGAAGGCGGCACCATGGACGAGCATCAGATCCAGCAGGAGCAGGACGAGATCCTTGGTGTGCGGCTGAAACCCACCGAGAAACCCCTACGCGTCCTCGGCTTGGCGGCATGGCGGGCCCTATGGTCCATGGGCAAAGGAGCCGGGGCCACCGCTTTCATGCGATCACCGGTGGCTCTGGCTGCGGCCGGACACGAACTCCATATGGTCCATCCCTGCCCACCCGGAGACGAGGGTGTTCACCGGTTCGCTGGGGTGTTCTTCCACCGGTATCGAGCGCCCGAGGTCTTCTCCAATCCCGACCTTCCGCTTCCAGCCCGGCTGTTCGAGCGGGCGTGGCGCTATGCCTACTTCCAGATCGATGCCGAGCGCCATGTCATGCGCGTCGCGCGAGATCTTCAGCCGGACATCGTGGTCGCCTACGGAATCATGACTGCGCCGCTTGCCCGGCGGATCGCGCGCCGACTGGACTTGCCGCTCGTGGGGCGCTACTTCGGCAACACGCTCAGCCTCGGCCTCGACAAGCGCATGCGCTGGTGGGGGAACTTCATGGAACGGATCGGCTTTCGTGTGCCGGTTCAGGCCATGGTGTTGACCAATGACGGATCCCCCATCCTGGAAGTGCTGCGCCGGCTGGATGTGGACTTTCGCCCGATCCACTTCTGGCGAAACGGCTTGCCCGAGGGGATCTTCACTCCCGGGCCTCGCCCGGAGCATCTGGTGCGGCGACTCGATCTTCCGCCGGGCGCATTCGTCATGATGACCGTGACACGCCTGGCCTCAGAGAAGCGCCTCGACCGCGCCATCCGCGCTCTCGCCGCTCTACGCCAGGAATACGGCTGCTCAGAGACATTTCTCGTGATGTTAGGAAACGGTCCCGAGCGATCGCGCCTCGAGCAGCTTGCTTCGCGGGTCGGTGTTACGGAGGCGGTCCGGTTTCCCGGACCGATACCCAACGCGGAGTTGGCGGATTGGTACCGCTGTAGCGATGTCGTCCTCTCGCTGCTGGATCGGACGAACGCCAGCAATCCGGTATTCGAGGCGATGGCGTGCGAGCGGTGCGTGGTGGCGCTGGATGTCGGCACGACATCGGAGGTCATCCGCGATGACGAGACCGGGATCTTGATCGATCCGGACCGTGAAGCGGACCTGCCGCGCGTGCTAGCAGAACTGATCGGCGATCTCGAACGTCGAGCGCGAATCGGTCGCCGGGCGCGCCCCTTCATTCTCGATACGTGTGGCTCGGTGAAGAGCCGTATGGAGAGGGAGTTATCCCTGATTGAACAGGTTGCGCGGACGCGGGCGGTTCTTCCGGGGAATCTGGTGTCGTGAGCGGGTGTGGCCGAGCGAGGTGGCTGCTTGTTGCGGGCGTGGCGGCCTGTGTTTCGTGGTTGGGCGCGTGGGATATCGGATGCGCCGTGCCTCGCAGGCTATGGCCGCAGAGCGACATCGAGGGCTACTATCTCGGAACTCCGACGGCTTCCCGTTGGGTGCTCGTTGCCTCCCGGCACTCCGACTTCAAGAATGCCGTTCTCGCCTACCTGGACCTGGCCCTGCGCGAAGAACGTGAAAGAAGTGGCGATCTCTACGTACGTTTCGTAGGGATCGAGCAACTCCAGCACGAGCCCGGAGCCGAATATGACGCGGTCGTAATCATCAATACCTGCATTGCAGCAGGATTGGACCGGCGTGTGGATAGCTTCCTGAAGCAACAGGTGAGGCCTGATCACATCATGGTCCTCACCACCACCGGCGACGACGATTGGATGCCGTGCCCGGTCGACTATGAAGTGGAGGCCATTACGTCGGTTTCGAAGCGCTCACGAGTACAACCGCTCGTGGCCGAGATCTTAGACTGGCTTTGGCCGAAGATCGGCGCATCCGAGCTACCCCGCCTGAGCGGATCATGACAGCAGCTGGTCATCGGCGCCCATCGGCGCCCTTTGCCGCTCATCGCCGCGCCGTAGCCGGCGAAAGCCTTTCATCACTGGTCATTGCCGCCCATCTCCGCTCATCGCCGTGCCGTAGCCGGCGAAAGCCTTTCATCACTGGCCATTAGCGCCCATGCCGCCCCGTAACCGACCAAGGCTGGTCATCGCTTCCCATCGCCGCTTGTCGGTAGACCAGTCCTGGCCAGCAGCCGGATCATCACCGTCATCGGGTCAGCACCATCGGGTGAGCACCATCGGGTGAGCACCATCGGGTCAGCACCTCGGGTCAGCACCATCGGGTGAGCACCATCGGGTGAGCACCATCGGGTCAGCACCTCGGGTCAGCACCATCGGGTGAGCACCATCGGGTCAGCACCTCGGGTCAGCACCATCGGGTCACCCACACCATGGCTCACCGCTACTGAGCGGGAACCATCAGCTCGTAGCCAACGCATTCATGGACTCTCTGAGGTTTGATCGAAAGCTCATCCGGCGAGCCTTCCACGACGTGGGCAAATGTCGATACCACCCGGAGTTTCGGCTCCGTGGATTGGATGAGAGTTCTCGATTCCTCCCGATCCAGCCAAATGTGCCAGTAGGAGTAGAAGGACACGAACCCGCATTCTTCGTACCATTTCCTCACCCAGCAGTCGTCGCGGGTCCAGGCTTCCAGATGGGTGACCCCCTGGTCTTGACACCAGCTGATCGCGCGATCCAGAAGAGCCCGGGCGATTCCCTGGCGCCGGTGCTCTGGGAAGATAGCCACGGTCCAGATCATTGCGCGATTGCCAGTTCGCTCCGAACACAGTTCGCCGGGTGTCTCCTCCTTCTCGATGTCGATAATCCCCACGATCTGCTTGTCGACCTCAGCGACCAACTCGAGCGCCTGGTTCTGGTAACACGGCTTCGATCGCTGGAGATCATCCCAGTAAGCACTGTCCAGAAAAGCCCCCATGCGGCAGCGCAACCAGGCAACTTCGTCTTGTCTGCGGAATGGGCGGATGATCAAGAGGCACTCTCCCATGGGCGAATCATCTACACGTGAATCATCTACACGCGAAACCCCAACCCAAAGCGCCATGCTCGAAGCCCCCAGCTCGCAGCAGACCTTCTGACGATTCGCGCATAGCTGGGTCATGGTACCGCAGCTACCATCTGATGCCCGTAACCAATTGCTTAATGGCCAGTTGGATCGCAAGTGACTGTTCGGGGGTCGTCTGCTGCCGTCCCTAGTTCGAGCGTAGCCCGAGGGTAGCCCATTTCCTAATCAAGAAAGAGCTTAGAGACGGTATGTCGAAATTCTGAGAACCACAGGGCATGTATTGAAAGTTCCCGCATCCGGTATGCTTGCCGGCCCACGGTGTCACGGCGTCAACGGTGCCTAGCGTCGGCGGCCCCCTAGCGTTGATGGAGCCCCCGGCATCGACGGTGCTTAGCGTCGGTGGAATCCCTGGCGTCGGCGGTGCCCCAGCCGCCGGTCCCGAGAAAGGACGACCACAACCGAATGTGATTGGCCGCGTCGCCCACGCC
>CAZNJE010000076.1:0-8290 GCA_964573295.1 uncultured bacterium
GTGTCCCGGTCATGGCGACCTGACCTACGGCACAACTGAGTTCTGACGCGATACTACGGGGGCGTGCTGCGTATCAGATATCGAAGGGCCGCCCCGGGAGGTTCGGCGGGGCAGCCCTTCTTCTGTGCACCTTGGGAGGTGTGCGGAGCAATCTTGGGGCGCGGGCCGGAGCCTTGGCGTGGTACACCACGCGGGCTCGCACAGCCGCGCGGCGAAACGCTCAGTAGAGCGTGATGTTCATTGTGTCCCGAGTGCCCATGGCCTGGGCGATGATCGAGGTGATCCCGCTCTCCTTGGAGGCACGATACGTGGCCACCGCGAGACCGTCGGTCGTGTAGGAACAGGAATCGACGGTACCGGTGGTCGCCACCATGCTGACCTTGGTGCTGTCGGCGACCGGATCGCCGTCCTGGAGCACGGTCACCCAGACGGTGGCCGTGCTGACCGAATCGGCCGGAATGATCAGGGGAACCACGTCGACGGTCAGTCTGACGCCGCTGGTGTCATCCCGCGGATCGTCCGGTTTGGTCGCCTTGCAACCGATCGCGGCCAAGACCAGGGCCGCAAACAGAAGACGCCGGCATGCCAGACGCATGGCTAGTTCCTCCGCCGTGCACGAGCCACGGCCTGCACGATTTCTTCAGCCGCTTTCTCCGCCAGGGCACGAACACCTTCTTCTCGCAGGGCCGATCGGGACTGGGTCGTCGGGACCCAGCTGTCATCGTCCTTGCCGGAGGGAAGCAGGCGCATCCCCGTGCCCCGCTTCTCTTCGATCGTCACCGGCAAGCGATCGAGAATCAGGCCCTGAGGTCCCTCGATCGAAACCTCCGCCAGCAGGCGTAGACTCACATGCGGTGTCGCCAGGATCTTCGGAATACTGAGGCCTCGGCCGTTGCCCTCGTCGAGCTGCAAGATCTCAAGATGAGCCGTGTAGTCGGCGTCGGCCGTGATCGTTCCCTCGAATCCGGCCCACCCTCCGACCGCGCGCACCACGGTGCCCTGTAGCCGCGTCGCGGCCCCGTGCGGGTCGGCTACGCGCGTCTTCACCGGCGCCACCGCGACACGGATGCCGCGGTCGGTGTGCCGTCCAATCGGGGGAAGGGCAGCTCTCCAGTCGGGCCGGCCCATCCCGAGGCTCAGCATCCACTGCGAGGCGGCCTCGTCGCCGGCCAGGAGCTCGCGATGGATGCCGAATTCCAGGCTCAGTCCGAATGGGATGTCGTGAGCCAGGGACCCGAACACCTCGTGGCGGAGCCTCTCCTCGGGAAGGTCGAATCGGGTGAAGTACTCGCCCTTGGCGCGAAAGCCGAGGGGCAGCCCGTCTCGTATGTCCACGCCAAGGCCGCCGAGAAGCTCATTGTGCCAGTCCTCGCCGGGCAAAGAGATGCCCGGATTGAAGTAGACACCCACTTCGGGGGTTTCGTACGCGATCAGGGCCAGGAACTCGGCGTCCACCGAGCGAGAGGTGAACGGCAACAAGCCATCGGCCTCTTGGTCGTAGCCGGTGGGAACGCGCAGGCTCGAGCGTAGGCCCACCGACAACGGCATCGAGGCCGAGGAAGGCGCCCGCAGCTTGAGGAAGACTCTCGTGTCGCCCGGGCCGCGTTTGTTGAGCGGCTTGCCGGTGGCGCCCACGCCGCGATCCAGCGCGAAGTGGCCGGCACTGGCGCCGAACGTGACCAGCGGATGCAGCGTGTACTGTAGCGTCGCGACGAGACTCGAGAAAGACTCTCCCGCATGCTCGCGACCGGTCACGCGCGCCGTGATCGAAAACTCGCGGATGGGCGGTCCCGCGGCGGAGGAAACCCGCCAGAGGTCGCCGCCAAGGGGATCCGGGATATCGCCGTAGGTCAGTGCTTCTGCGGCCTGGGCCACCGAGGCCGGCAAGGTGGCCGACGAGAGCCATGTGAGCAGCAGGACGAGCAAGACAATCGTAATGGTATCGGCCACCGACCGGGTGATCGAAACGGCCGCGGACCGCGTGGCCGAAGCGGATCGCAGGCCCGAACCGGGTCGGGACCCGTCAGCCAGGCGCCGTCGTGTTTGACTCGCGGTGGTGACGCGACGCGACGGGCACCTTCCGGCTTCGGGACGAATCGTCTTCATGGCTCCACCATCCTTCGGAGACCGGAGATCCTTGTGATCCGGCATCTGCACGGATCCTCCGGATGGATAGCCTGCAACCAGCGTGCCGTCGTGACCGGCGGCGGAGAGGGGGGGGGATGCCTGGAATGCGGAAGCTGACAGGTAGCCGATAACTGAACTTATACCATATGTTACGAGGCCGGCGCCCTCGGGGGATCAGCTCCTCGAGTGTGATAACCCGGCCGAATACACCGTACGGGTAGGGGATAGAGTAGGGGATAGGGGGCAAGAATGGGCCTGCTGCGGGAAATTTCGTGCCACCGGTGGGCAAACGAGGTCCGGACCCGGCCTCAGCGGCCGGTCCCGGACCTCGTAGAAGCGATCAGCTGGGCTCCGGCGTCCGCCGCGGCGGCGGCGCCGGAACTCGTCGGAGTCTCTACTGCGTGACCAAAAGCTTGCGGGTCATGGTGTCGTCACCGGCCCGCAGCTTGTAGAAGTACACGCCGCTGGAGACGTCATTGCCACTCTGGTCGTGACCATCCCACTCAACGGTGTGGACGCCGGCATCCTGCGGTCCGCTGACCAGGGTGCAAACCCGGCGACCGGTCAGGTCATAGACCGCCAGGTCGACCGCCTGCTTGCTCGGCAGCGTGAACACGATGCTGGTGCTCGGGTTGAGCGGGTTGGGGTAGTTCTGGCACAGGACCGCGCCACGGTCGACACCGTCGGAGAAGGCATCGAACTCGCTGGAGCCGCGGCTCAGCACCAGGTTGCGCGAGTTGCGCAGGTCGTAGACGTAGTTCAGATCGGTGGTCGGAGGCGTCTGGATGCGGAACGTGAGGCTCGCCAGAACGCCGTCACCGCTCACGCCCGGTTCGGTCTGCGAGAAGCGCGTCATCGACAGCTCGCAGGTGCCTTCGCGGCGTGTGGTGTTCAGCATCAGGTTGCCCTCGCCCTGAGCGAGGAAGTCGCCCCGCTCCACGCTGACCAGCGTCAGCTCGGCCGGATCGTAGGTCACGCGGACCATTGCACCGGTCAAGCTCACCACATTCTCGACCTCCACATCGACCGTCACCATCTCGCCCGGAAGCGGATCGCCGAAGTCGGCGTCCAAGCTTACCGTGGCCTGGCCTTCGACGGCCTCGCCCAACGGCATGAAGCCAGCGATCGGGGACGCCCCGTTCATGCTGGGCGACAGGTAGCCGTTGGCAGAGAACCACGACCAGTTGCCGGTGAATGCCTGGAGGTCCCAGACATCGAACTTCTGGTCACGGGTCGGCACCAGGTTGGGCGCCGTGCCGCTGAAGGGACCCATGTCGGCGATCGGATCACGGGTGAAGCTGGTCGCATCCCCGTTCCAACCCACCGTCAGGGCCATCTGGTCGGCGAAGTTGATGTAGCCGTCCGGGTTCGGCTGCTGGTAAGGCACGACCGAGTCGGTGCCCGTCACGGAGTGAGCGATATCACCCACGTAGGCGAGCTTGCAGTTCAGGTCACGCGCCACCCAGCTGTCGACCGGCTCGTTGCTGTAGTCGGTCACACCGCTGTTGGTCTGGTCGACGTCGAAGGTCCCCGACAGGACACGGGTCGTCGAGTCGGTGAGCGCCTCCTTCGCCTTGACCGTGATGTAGGCCATGTCATACGGACCGGAACCGGTAAGACCGGTCGGCACACCCGTCACGGCGGTGTAGACCGCATAGGTGCCGGCGTCGTTGTCCCACGTGGCGTTCCAGATGTGGTTGGTGTACTCGGTGCCGAGCCAGCCCGGGCCGGGCTCGATGCCCTCGACTTGATACATCGCCGTGGGGAACGTACCCACGAACGAGCATCCGATCACGCTGTCCGGGTAGGCCAGCTGCAGGGCGATGGCCTGCTGCTCATTGGGCGCCATCAGCTGCGTGGGATCGTTGTCGAAGAAGTCCCGCGCCTGGATGCCCGGGGTGAGCCGGCTATCGATCGTGAGCAGTTCGGTGCTCAGGGTCTGATCGGTCGCCAGCTGCGAGCCCGAGGAGTCGCGCAGGATCGCATACAGGTAGTAGGTGCCGTCGGCCGGCGTGCCCGCGGGCGTGTTCTGGAAGCTCCACGTCGTGGGGCTGCTGGCCGTTGTCACGTTGCCCGAGGTGAAGCAGTACTTCGCCGTCGAGGCATCGAAGGTGCTGGCGGTGTCGTAGTAGAGGTCCACGTAGGCGCCCGCCGGGGCGTTGGTCGTCGTGAACGTGAAGGCATAGCTGGCCGTGGGCGGGAAGCTCTTCGGCAGCTCGCTGTTGGTCCCCGGCGTGAAGAACAGGGTCACCGTCGGCGTGGGGGCCTTCACATACTTGGTGACACGGCCGCGGCCCGCGTCGGCCACGTAGAGCTCGAGCTCGGTGCCGTTCTTGATCATGTCGATACCGGTGATCAGGTCGAAGGCCCCGAGCCGGTTGCCGGTCGCGCCGAACTGGGTTTCGTAGGTCGGCGCGGTGGTGCTGAAGGAGTTGAACTTGGTGTCCTTCCACATCACGACCCGGTCGTTGTCGGTGTCGACGGCGGCCACGAAGAAATCGGTGCCGTCGGTGTCGACGTCGATGTCGCCCGGATTGCTGAGATAGTCGGCCGAGTTGCTGCCGGTCGACCACTCACAGACATACTCCATCCGCGGCGGGATGCCGAGGGCGGCGTCTTCCGGATAGAAGTGGAACTTCTGAACCCGGTCGTTGCCGCTGTCGGTGACGTACACGTTGAAGGCGCCCAGACTGGCGCTCCAGCGCGCACACACGCCGGTTGGATCGATGAACTGACCATTGCCGGCACCCCGACTTCCGTAGCGCACGATGTCCGGGGTCGTGGTATAGGTCAGGCTGAAGTCGGTCGCGGCCGTCGGCAGCGCGCCGTGCGTGCCGTCACCGAAGGTCAGGATGCCTTCCCACGAGTCGACCGTGTAGACCTTATCCGAAGGGCCGGCCAGTGAGAGGTCGTCCACCTTCGTCCAGGTCACCGGCGTGCCCGCGGGATCCTCGGTCAACGTGACCGAGTTTTCCTTGAGCGGACGCGTCAACGTGCCGGTCTGCCAGTTCTCGGGCACGGTGGCCGGCGTCGCGAAGTAGTAGTCCTCGTTCGCGTTGGCGCCGATCGTCCCAGCGCCGGCGGGCTGCACCACCGCGGTGTGCGCGTCACCCGGCAAGTCGTCGCCGGTCGTGGTCGAGATATCGCCCACGGCCAGGACCTTGATCCGGTCGTTGCCCGAGTCGCACACGAAGGCGTAGCGGGCGGGCACCTGCCGCGTCGTCGTGAAGACGTCATCGGTGTCGTTCGCGACAGCGGTGTCGAAGTCGAATCCGACGCCCGGCACCACGAAGCAGGTGTTCGTGCCGGTGACGAAGTCGGCCTTGTCGCCGTCGTCGACGAGAACACGCCCGGTGGTCACGTCGATTATATCGACCAAGGCGCCCGTCATGTCGATCGAGTAGGTGTGGCCGGTCACCTGATTCTCATCGGTTACCACGATGCCATCGATGTGATCGATCGTGCCATCCGCCTCAGTCGCCGCGGCCGTGGCCGACGGACCGGAGGCGACGTAGACGTCGGTCGGATTGCTGAGCAGGTCGTCGTAGGACTCGAGAGCCGCCTCGACGCCGGCACCCTGGGTCACGGTGTAGACCTTCAGGTACTCGTCGGCGCCGACACTGCTGTCGGAGGCGTCGATGACCCACAGTTCGTCAGTGGTCGCGGTGGTCTCGTTGGCGATCGTGAAGATCGCGCGCATGTCCTGCAGCGAGACCGCGCTGGGCGAGGCCTCGTCCAGGCGCACCTCGGTGACCGCCGCGCCGTCAGCGTTGCCCCAGTCAATGTCACCCACCGCGAAGGCCGCCGTGCCGCCGCCCTTGTAGTCGGTCAGACCGTAGGTGAGCTCGATCTCGCTGGTCGCGGTCAGCGAGTTGGCCGGGAAGCTGATCACCGGACCGTTGGCGACATCGTAGTCGATCGTGTAGACCTGATCGCTGGCGGTGAAGCCGGTCAGGTCGGCTACCCACTGCCAGGTCACGCCGTCGATTTTGACTACGTCGCTGCGGGGCACCATCCAGTTGGTGGCGCCGGCCGCGTACTCGGTCACGTAGATTTCGTCGGTGTCCCAGTCACCGGCGCCGGCGACACCGCCCACCTGCCAGGTGAGGTCGGCGTCGGTGTAGTGCATGATATCGAGATTGGTCTCGAATCCCTGGATGCGCTTGTTTCCGCTATCAAGGACGTAGTTCATGATGCGTCCACCAGCCTCGATACTGACGGCGACGTCATACGGGGTGATGAACTCCTGCGTTTCGACCTGAGGATCGTCCACCAGCTGTGCAACCGTGGGTGCGTTGGCGACCCAGAAGTGGGGACCATTGTACTCGGCCACCACCTCATACGAATCTGCGGCGCTGGCGGGCCTTGGGAACGTTAGCGCTGTGGCCGCCAGGAGCACACAAAGCAACAAGACCCTGTTCTTGAACATCGTTTCGTCTCCCTCCGCTTCATGTCCGCCGCTGGTTCGCAGTGTGCTTGAGGCCCTTTCCATATTGGCCCCCCAGTTTCGAACCGCAGCCGACGTCCTTCCTTGAACCGTTTGGCCAGAAAGGCCACCGACCGGAGTCGGCCGATCGCTTCCGTCGTTACCTATCGGAGTGGCCCATTTCGTTCTTGACCCCTCTTGAGTCAGAAAAGGCACAGAGCCTGCCGGTCCCCGCACGGACCGGCGAAGGCTCAATGGGTCCTCAGGGACTTACCACCAAACCGGGCTCGGTGGCGAACTGCACCGGCAGATGATGGTGGTCGTACAAGGTCGTGATATCGTAAACGCGCACAACACCTTGCGTGGATTCGGCGTCCAGGCGGATGGTGATCGTGCAGACCTCGAGATCACCGTCGGCTGAGGTTCCGAGCGCCACGTGGCCGGATTGGTCGTATTCAACCTCCCAGGTCGCCTCAATCAGAACGCCGTCCCACTCCGCTGGGAGCAACACGTCATCAGGCAGCTCACTGACCATGAACATGTGACCATGCTGGTCCCGGATGAACTCGGCGGTGCTTTCCACCGCGGAGGTGCGGCCGGGGACGGTGAGCTTGTTGCGCTCCCAGAGAAAGACCGCGCTCATCGCGTGCAGGTTCGACGCGGCGTGGATGCACAGCGTGACCTCGGCGTTCTGTCCGGGAATCGCGGTCACCGTCTGCGGGCAGAAGGTGATCGTCGGCTTGGCGAGGGTGGCGAACTGCAGGTTGTTCGAGTAGGCCTGCAAGCCGGCCTTGTTGGTCACGCCGACGGCGAACCCGTAGCTGGTGCCGTCGCGCAAACCGGTGAGAACCAGCCTGTGCCGGTGGGTGTACTTCGTCGGCTCATCCTCATACTCGTTGGCCGTGGAATCGAACGGCGCCGCGCCGTCGGGGTCGTAGTAGACCGCTCCGCGGGTGGGGTCATCGGTCGTCCAGCGAATCTCGGCCGAGCTCGAGGTCACGCCGGCGACGTAGACGTCGGTGATGACCGGAGCGGTCGTGTCGTCGAGGTCGGCATCCCGCAGGGTTTGAAACGGCGTGCCCCGCTGCGTGGCGGTGTCGCCCTGCGCACTGAGGGCCGTGACGCGGTAGTAGTAGCGCGTATCCGGGAGCAGCTGCGCGAGGTCGATCTGATGGTCGTACTGGAGCGAGGTCACCATCGTCTGCGTGGTGAGCAGCTCCGACTGGGTATCGAACTGGAAGGTGCCCACGCTGGCCCGGTCGGTCGACCAGGTAACGCAGGCGGTCGTGTCGGTGACTTCACTGATACGCAAGTCTCGAATCGTGAAGTGGCCCTCGCTTCCCGGATCGTCTGGCGTCGAGGGCGTATCGCTGCTCATGCCGCACCCGGTGATCAAGAGTGCGATGGCCGCGACGGCAAAGAGCCGGATCGAAGAGGTGAAGCGTGACAGGGTGGGGTTGCAGATGCCGTCCATGGTTTCCTCCCGGCATGGTCGTGAACCGCGGCCGATGTCCCTTCTCGGCCGGGGGCCATGCAGGGCCCCTCTACTCGAACCGCCGCGGTTCCCCGCGTGGCTGCGATGCGCCACGGGAGGTGGCGTATCCCAGCCAATGATCCTGTTTCATGCATCGTCCACGAGCGGGGGCGGCTTTAGCGGGAATTCGGTCACGGGCAGGCAGGGGGATCGCCCCCGAAGGCGGCCCTGGAGTCGCAGGCCCACGGCGGGGATGGTGGGCT
>CAZNJE010000076.1:8300-18177 GCA_964573295.1 uncultured bacterium
GCAGTAGGCCGCGAGCGAAGCAAAAGGGGCCGCCGGGCGGCCCCCTGTTCGATCCGTTTGACAAGCGTTCTGAGTCTAGATCTGACTAGATCTGAGTCGAGATCTGAGTCTAGTCGTCGCTCATCTCGCTGCGCTTGGTGATGATGCCGTCGACGAGCTTGTAGTCGGCCGCCTGATCAGAGGACATCCAAAAGTCGCGATCGGCATCCTCGTCGACCTTCTCGACCGACTTGCCGGTCACATCGGCCACGATGCTGTTATAGCGCTTGCGCAGCCGAAGGATCTCCTCCGAAGCGATCTGCAGGTCGGAGGCCTGGCCCACGCTCTGAGAGGAGGGCTGGTGAAGCAGGAATCGTGAGTTCGGGAGACTGAAGCGCTGGCCCTTGTCACCGCCCAGGAAGATCATGACCGCCGCGCTCGCGCATAAGCCGGCCACCAAGGTCCGAATGGGCACTTCGATGAAGCGCAGCATGTCATAGATGCCGAAGCCGGAATCGGCCTCGCCACCGGGAGAGTTGATGATGACCGTGATGGGCTTCTCGTGCGACTCCGCCTCGAGAATCAAGAGTTGCTGATAGACCTTGCGGGCGAGGTCGTCGCTCACGGGTTCACTGATCAGGATGGTTCGCGTCTTGAGCAACTTCTCCTGCAGCTTCTCGTCCTCTTCTCCGCGGCCTTCTTCATCCTCCTCCTCTTCGTCCTCGTCCTCATCCTCGCCGCGGAGCGGACGCTCCTCGGCCAGCCGCCGCTGCTCCTCGGGGTCGAGCTGCCACTTCATGTTCGCCTGGTCTCCTTTCCCTGATCAGCCACGCGGGCCCAAACGCGCCGCGGGCCATCCCTGCATCCACACGCATGCATGACACGATACGATACGCGTCACAGTGCATGCATCGGCCTCCCGGAGCGAAACCTGTAGCCCGGCGTCCGGGAGGACCACCGGGGCGCGGGGCCTAGCGCCCGGGCGATGACCGAAAGCATCGCCGGAGCGGGAGCCTAGCATCCCGGTGACGTTCGGGGAACCGCCGAGAAACGGGCCCACCACAGCGGGCGACCGGCTCGCTGCCACTTGAGCGAGTAGTTGCTGGGCAGCTGAGCCGGGCCGGTCTGATCCCACGGCAACGGCGCGAAGAGGTGGAGGTGCGCGTCGAACAGCGCCTCGATGACCTCGCGGTAGAGCGCATGATCGGTTGCCAGGCGGAACTCCCCGCCCGGGACCAGCGCCCGGTGCGCAAGCTCCAGAACCTCTGGGCGGAAGATGCGGCGTTTGTGATGGCGCTTCTTGGGCCAGGGGTCGGGGAAGTAGATGTGCAGTACCGCCACGTTTCCCGCTGCGATCCAGCGCGCCAGCAAGTCGACGCCATCGCCGCCCATCATCCGCACATTGGGCAACCCCGCCCGCGAGAGGCGCTGGACGGCCCGCCGGTAGTACTTGCGGGCTCGCTCGTTGCCCAGGAAATTGTGCTCGGGGTTGAGGGCGGCGGCTCCGGCCAGAAACATCCCCTTCCCGCATCCGAGCTCCACCTCGACCGGGTTCTCGTTGCCGAAGAGATCGGTCCAGACCAGCGGCGGCTCCGGCCGGGTCGGATCGACCTCGATCGGATCCAGGGTCACCGCGAGGGGGCCGGCCTCCTCCTCGGCGCCGGAGACGACCGGGTCACGCGTTCCCGGACGCGGAGCCGCGGGAGGATGCGAATCCCCGTCAGGACCAGGGGGCCGCGGCTCGCGCGGATCCCGGTTGCGACCACGGGTCCCCGGCTCGCGCGGATTCCGGGTCGCACCGGCAGCGGCCGGCCGAAGCGAGTCCCGCCGAAGCAAGTCCGGCACAAGCGCGTCCGACCACATCAACCCTTTGTCTCCATCGTCTCCTTCGTCTCCATCGTGCCCTTGATGGTGGCCGCCAGTTGGGTGAAGGCCTGGGCCGCGGCGGACTCGGGCGCCGCGATCACGATCGGCTGGCCGGAATCGCCGCCGTCGGCCACACGCGGATCGATCGGAATCCGGCCCAGCGTGGCCGCGCCGATACGTTCCATCTCCTTGCCGAGCACTCCCCGCGGGTAGATCTCGCTTCGCTCGTGGCAGTGCGGGCACTCGAAGTAGCTCATGTTCTCGACGATGCCCATCACCGCCACACCCACCTTCTTGAACATGCCGACACCTTTGATCGCATCGATCATCGCCACATCTTGCGGCGTCGTCACGATCACCGCCGAGGTCAGGTTCCCCTTCTGGGCCAGGGATATCTGGATGTCGCCGGTGCCGGGCGGCAGGTCGAGGATCATGAAGTCCACGCCCGACCAGTCCACATCGCTCATGAGCTGCTCGATCGCCCGCCCGGCCATCGGGCCCCTCCAGATGACCGGCGTGATTCCCTCGGTCAGGAAGCCCAAGGAGACCACCTTCATGCCGTGCACCTCGATGGGGGCGAGCTTCTCGCCGGCCATCTCGGGCCGCTGGTCGCTCACGCCGAGCATGGTCGGAATACTCGGACCGTAGATGTCCGCATCCAGCAGCCCCACCTTCGCACCCAGCCGCGCCAGACCCAGCGCCAGGTTGACCGCGACGGTGGACTTGCCAACGCCGCCCTTACCGCTGGCGACGGCGATCTTGTAGCGCACAGCGGGCAAGAAGTCTTGGAACTCCACCTGGGCGGTCCCCGCCTGGGCTCTTGGGCCCTCAGGCGGAGCAGGTTCGGCCCCGGTCGGCGGCTGTTGCGGTTCGGGACGGCGGACCTCGAGTTCGTAGGCTACCCCGGCCTCGTCCAAGGCGTGCCGGGCGTCCCGCTCCATGGCGGCGACCGCCTCGGCTTCGGACGTCTTGATCTCCAGCACGATGCGCCAGCGATCGTCGCCGGTACGGCTTACCTCGTTGACATAGCCGAGTCCGACGATGTCCTGGCTGAGCCCCGGGTAACGGACCTCTCTCAGAACGTCAAAGATCTCTTCTGCGCGTGTCATGCCTGCCTCCTTCCCTCCCCAAAAAGCAAGAAGACACCATAGCGCACTCGGCGCCCGAACGGTAGGGCGGAGTCACCGCCAGGCTCGAGCTTGTCCGCCCCCTCGAGTTCCGATACGCTCGCCGCGGCCGAAGGGAACCGGGTTGACCGGGAGGAGGGAAGGCGTGAACACCCTGTGGAGGACGATTCTGCTGCTTGGCGGCCTTCTCGCCTTCGGCACGATCACCTATTCGCTGGTCGAGAAGGTCGATCCGGTGACGGCCCTCTACTTCACGATCGAGACGGTGACCACGGTGGGCTACGGCGACGAGGCGCCCCAGAGCGTGCCCGGACGGGTCGTGGCCATGGTGATCATGCTGGCGGGCGTGGGGGCGGCGCTCTATGCCTTCAGCGCCGTTGCGAGCTTTCTCATCGAAGGCCGGCTCCGGCAGATCCTGGGGGTGATGAAGATGAAGAAGACGATCGAGAAACTCTCGGGCCACTACATCGTCTGCGGCTATGGGCGGCTGGGCAAGACGGTCGTCGATGAGTTGAAGCGCACCGATGCCGACTTCGTCATCATCGAGTCCGCTCACGAGAAGGTAGTCGAGGCTCGCGAGAAGGGGTTTCTCGTCGTCGAGGGCGATGCCACGCTCCAGGAAGTGCTCGACGAAGCGGGCATTGAGCGGGCTTCGGGCCTCGCGACCACGATCCAAGACGACGCTGAGAATCTCTACATCGGTATCACCGCGCTGTCGATTCGTCCGACACTGAACGTCGTCGCCCGCAGCAGCTCGGATCGCGTGCGCAAGATGTTCCAGCGGGCCGGCATCAGCAACATTATCTCCACCGACGAGATCGGCGCGCGGCGCCTGGTCTCCTCGATGATGCGCCCCTACATCGTGGAGTTCATGGACCACCTGCTCCGTTACGAGAAAGGGAAACCCACGCTGCAGGCCGTGCGTCTGGAACAGAGCGCTCGCCTGGTGGGTGAGACCCTGGTGAGCTCGAGATTGCGCGACCGGTTCGGGGTCGTGGTGCTGGCAATCCAGCGCGACGGCCGCTTCCTGCCGAATCCGAGTCCCGAGGAACGGTTTCTCGCGGAAGACATCCTGATCATGGTGGGCGTACCGGAGCAGTTCGAAGGTCTTCAAACCCTCGTGGGCGAGGAAGCTGCCGTCGGAGGGGGCGTCTAGGAAAGACACATGGCCGATGAGTCCACACCCAAGCGCGCGATCGACGCCTCCGAATGGGAGGTCGTTGGCGAGGCAGGCGACGAGGGCCGCATCCCGCGCCGGGAGTCACCGATGTATGGTGCCCCGTGGCACAGCGCGGCCGCGCCTGGGGCCGCCGAGCCGCCCGCCTCGCGGCTCCGCCGGCTCCGCCTGCATCTGATCCTCTTCGCGGCGACCGTGGCGAGCACCACGTTCGTGGGATTCTACTTCGCCGGAACATGGGGCGGCGCCTTGGGCTATTCGGCCGCCATCATCAGCATTCTGCTCTTCCATGAGATGGGCCATTTCGTGCTCTGCCTGCGCTACCGGGTGCCGGCGACCCTGCCCTATTTCATCCCGATCCCGGCGCTTCCCTTCGGCACCATGGGCGCCGTGATTCGTATGCGCGGACAGCTGCGCTCGCGGCAGAGCATCTTCGATATCGGCGCCGCCGGGCCGCTCGCCGGACTGGTGGTGGCCGTGCCGCTGCTCTACTGGGGCCTGCAGCAGTCGACCATGGTCCCGGTCGGCGAGCTCGACGCCCAGGGCGGCTTCCGGCTGGGCGAGTCACTTCTCTTCCGGTGGATCGCGTCGCTGGCGCTCCCGGATCTCGGGACCGACATGGAAATCCTGCTCCACCCGGTGGCCATGGCCGGCTGGGCCGGGCTCTTCGTGACAGGGCTGAATCTGCTGCCCATCGGCCAGCTGGACGGAGGACACATTCTCTACGCGCTGCTGGGCGACCGGGCTCGTTGGGTCGGGAGGGTTTTCCTGCTGTTTCTGATCGCGCTCACCCTGTTCGTGCACCGTGGCTGGTGGCCCCTGATCTTGCTGCTTCTCTTCTTCATCCGGACCGGGCATCCACCACCGGTCGATCCCCGGCCGCTGGACCAGAAGCGCACCCTGCTGGGACTGTTCATGGTGGCCCTCTTCATCCTCACCTTCGTGCCCCGGCCCCTCGAGTGGGTGGGGCCGTGAGCGCGGGGGCCACAACCGGCCGCCCCGGGTGTCCCTTGGCATAGGTCCTCGGCCGGCCGATGGGAAGAGAGCGCGGGTAACGAGGAGGAGGCGTCAAGGAGACGCTGGCTGAGGCGCACAAGCGAGAGGATATCGCACGTGAGGGTATCGGTCATCATCCCCGCGTTCAACGAACGCGCCACGATCGCGGAGATCATCCGCCGCGTCCGGGCCGTCTCGCTCGAGAAGGAGATCCTGATCGTCGATGACGGATCCAGCGACGGCACTCGCGAGTATCTGGCCTCGCTGCGGGATCCCGATTTGCGAATTCTCCTGCACGAGCACAACCGGGGGAAGGGAGCGGCCATCCGGACCGCCCTCCCGCACACCACCGGCGAGGTGGTCATGATCCAGGACGCGGATCTCGAATACGATCCCAACGAGCTCGTCAAGCTCATCGGTCCGATCGAGGCCGATGAGGCCGACGTGGTCTACGGCTCCCGGTTCCTCGCGCAGGGGCGGGGGAGTGCGGGGATGCTGCACTACATGGCCAACCGCCTGTTGACCCTCCTGTCGAACCTGACGACCGGCCTGTCTCTGACCGACATGGAAACCTGTTACAAAGCGCTTCGCGGCGACCTCGCCCGTTCGCTGGAGCTCTCGGCCGATAGCTTCAATATCGAGCCCGAGATCACTGCCCAGGCCGCCGGCCGCGGGGCCCGCTTCGTCGAGGTACCGATCGGCTACGAAGGCCGTGCCGCCAGCGAGGGAAAGAAGATCCGGCTCAAGGACGCCTTCGAAGCCATGTGGATGATCTTGCGTTGTGCTCCACGGGCCCGGGGCGGGCGCGTGGGAAGCCCGCGGCCCGGAAACGGACGTGACGGCCATGGCCTGGATTGACCTCCACACCGACATCCTGTGGAACATGACGAAGCTCCGCGCCGATCCGCTCTCGGCCGGATCGGGACTGCAGGCCGATCTGCCGCGGCTGCTGGCGACCGATGTGCGCCTATCGGTGTGGGCCGTCTTCGTCGAGCCGGAGGAAGAGGGGCCGGCCCAGACCGCCGACGCTCTGGCTCAGTGCGCTGCCGGCGAGCGCGTGGTAGCCGCCTCGGCAGGCGCCATCGTCCCGGTGCGTACGAGACTGGATTTCGAGGACCTGTTGCGCCGTCAACAGACGGCGGAAGGACCACCGGCACCGCTGGGTCCGGCGCGGGCCGGCCGCGGCTGGCACGGCCGGCTGTTGGGGCTCGAGGGGCTTCACCCCTTGCGGGGGTCGCTGGAGCTCGCCGACCGCTTCGCCGAAGCCGGCGTGCGCCTGATGACCCTGACCTGGAATCACGGCAATCAGTTCGGTGCCGGTTGCCGTCACCCGCGCTCTCCCGACCAGGGCCTCACGCCGGCCGGACACCGCCTGCTCGAGCGCCTGGCCAGGCACGGGATCATCCTGGATCTGGCGCATGCCGGCCCGTGCACGTTGCGCGAGGCGCTGGATGCCGCCCCTGGGCCGGTCCTGGTGAGCCACACCTGCTGTGCCGCGCTGTGCGAGCACCCGCGTAATCTCAGCGATGAGGATCTGGCCCTGGTCGCGGCTCACGACGGGCTGGTGGGGATCACGCTGCATCCGGCGTTCCTGCGGGGGGAGGCCCAGGACGCCACGAGCCGAGATGTGGCGGCCCACATCGCACACGCGATCCGGGTCGCCGGCGTGCGCCACGTCGCGATCGGCACCGACTTCGACGGCATCACGCGCACGCCGCTCGACATGCTCGGGGTGGAGGCCCTGCCGAAACTCCGCCGGGCGCTCGCTGCGCAGGGCCTGGATGAAGAGGCCATCGATGCGGTGGCCTGGACCAATGCCCGGCGCTTCCTGCTCGCATCGCTCCCAACAGCGCCGTCGGGAAGGGCGTCGCCCGGCGGGGAGGGCGGCTAGGCCATGGCGCGCCCTTCCGGACAGCGGTTCGATCTGAGCGACGTGCCGCCGGCGCAGCGGATCTACGTGAACCGCAACCTGCGTCTGGGCAACATCCAGGCGATCGGGTTCGACATGGATCACACCCTGGCGCGTTACAAGTCGCAACCGTTCGAGCGCCTCGCGTTCAAGCACGCAGCACTGAAGCTGGTGGCGTCCGGGTACCCGCGCGCCATCCTACGGTTCGCCTATGACCGGGAGTTCGTCATCCGCGGTCTCATCGTCGACCGGCGGCGGGGAAACATACTGAAGATCGACCGGCATCACTACGCTGTGACGGCCTATCATGGTTCCCGTAAGATTCCGCCCGAGATGCGCAAGCGCCTCTACGCCCGGCGGCGCATCCGGATCGGCGCGGGCAACTTCGTCTCGGTCGATTCGCTCTTTTCGCTCCCCGAGATCAGTCTCTACGCGCAGCTCGTGGACCATGCCGATCGGACTCAGGAGAAGCCCGATTACCGGAAGCTCTACGACGACGTGCGTCACGCCATGGATCTGGCCCACGCCGACGGCAGCATCAAGAGCGTCATCGCCCAGACCCCCATGCGCTACTTGCGGTCCGATCCGCTGCTGGCCGAGACGCTGGACCGGATGCGGCTCAGCGGCATCCGCCTGTTCTTGCTGACCAATTCCGAGGCCGACTACACGGCGCTGATCATGGACCGTCTGCTGTCGGGCAAGAACCCCGAACGGCCGCACTGGACAGACTACTTCGATCTGGTCGTCGTGCGAGCGCACAAGCCCGGCTTCTTCGGGCGCATCGGCCAGCTACGGCCGGTCAGTCCCACGGTGCTCGGCTTGCCGCACCGCAGTCGCCGCCGCTTCGCCTTCACGGGAGGCTGCGTCCATGCCCTGGAGAAGACCCTGCGCGTGCGGGGCGACCGCATCCTCTACTTCGGCGATCACACGTACGGGGATATCCTGCGCTCGAAGCGCCTCAGCGGCTGGCGGACAGCGCTCATCGTTCAAGCGCTCGAGGAAGAACTCGAGCATCTTGACGCGGGGCGCGAACTGCTCGATTCGATCTTGCAGCAGGAGCGCGGGATCGATCGGCTGGCCGCCAAGCGTGACCTGCTCGAACGGGTGCTGGCCGGGCAGGTACCGGCGCGGCAACGCTCTTCGCTGCTGAAGCGCTGTGGGATCCGGCAGGCCTCGATGGGATCCTTGCGCCACGCGCTGGAGGAGGTTGGACAGGCCATCCACGAGGCGGGCGCGCAGCTGGGCCACACCGAGGAGGCACTGGAGACGGCGTTCAATTGCTACTGGGGGCCGGTCTTCCGCACCGGACGGGAGATCTCCCACTTCGCGAATCAGATCGAGGAGTTCGCCTGCATCTACACCTCGCGGGTGAGCAATTTCCTGAACTACCCTATGGACAAGTACTTCGTGGCCACCCACGTCTTCATGCCGCACGAGCAGTGAGCCGCCGGCCCTTTCCTGGGCCGGTCCGCGCCGGCCGGGTGCGAAGGCGGATCAGCTCAGGATTTTCACGTACAGCGATTCGGCGAGCTCGGCCTGCCGCCGCGCGTCGAACTCCCGCTCCATACGCGCCCGGCCGGCCCGCCCCATCCTCTGCCAGGTCGACGGGTGCTCGAGCATCCATTCCAGATTACGGGCCAGGGCATCGTCGTCGAACTCGGGGGAGAGCAGGCCGCTGATGGTGTCCTCGACCACCTCGGGGATGTCGGCGTGCCGCGTGGAGATGATCGGCACCCCGGCGGCTTGGGCCTCGATCAGGGCCACGGGTGCCCCGCCCTCCGAGTCGCCGTCGGGCGCCGTGCGGCTGGGCGCGAGGAACAGGTGGGCTTCCTGAAGGGCTTCGAGATGCCGGTCGTAGGAGACGTAGCCCTCCATGACGACTCGGTCCCCTAGATGACGGCGCCGGATACTCTCCTCGATGGGACGTCGCTGGGGGCCATCGCCCAGAATGCGCAAGCGTGCGTGCGGATAGCGCCGGGCCAGGTTCCCGAAGGCACGCACTGCGGCGCGCACGCCCTTCTTCGGTCGCAAACTGGAGCTGACCAGGATCTCAATCGGCACCCCGGGTCGGAGCGGCCTCGCGCAACAGGGGATGCGATCGAGATCGATCCCCAGGTGCACGACCCGGATCTTGCTGGGCGGGCAGCCGAGAGCCTCCAGGGTCCGGCCGAGGTGGGGCCCTTCGACGAAGAAGAGCGCCCCCTCCTGGAACAGGTGGCGGTACCAGCGGCGCCACCACGGATAGCGGTGAGGCATGTAGCCTGCATCGCGCCCGTAAAAGGTGGTGACGAGTGGTAGGTGGTAGCGGCGCGCGATCGGCAGGGTGCGCACACCCTCCCATCCCATGTGGGCGTGGATCAGGCGGGGCTTCTCGCGCTCGAATGCCGCTTCGCACAAAGCGGGACTATACTGCCCCAGGTAGTAGCGCAGGCGGTACCCGAGACGCTGCCAGGTGCCGAGGCCGGCGTTCACGTGGTAGATGGGTTCGAGGGGGAAGCGATCTGGGTTCTCCAGGCCGTGGGTCACCACGACCGGACGCGTTGCCTCGGCGTGGGTGAGCTGGGTGTGGATCCAAGATCCGGTTTGGAACAGGTATGGCGTCACGAAGTGCGCCACGGTGATCGGTTCTCTGCCCATATTCCTCGTCTGACCCCAGTGAAGCGTCGCATCGCGCGTCAGGCGGCCGGAGACGGCGAATCCGGCCGCGGTGTCGTGCGGAGGCACGGTACCAGGGCCAGCGCCGCTCTGCAAGCGGCTGAGGGGGGCAAGCAGGTCCCCGTCAAAGTCCTTCCGCTGGCGCCCCGCGAGCGCAGCGGTCCGTTG
>CAZNJE010000077.1:0-17831 GCA_964573295.1 uncultured bacterium
GTCGGTAGGCTCATCCAATCGGCTTCAGAGCGATGGAGAACATTGCACTCTCAAGACCCCAGGTCTGGGTTCATTTAATGCAGAACATGTGAATGCACCGGACGTCTAGTCCCGGCACGTCCCTGGCTGGCCCCGCCACCACCCTGGCCGCACTTAGCCAGGGCCGCGCCGGGCCCAGCCGCCGGTGATTCTGGCGTTATCCCGCGGATGGTTCCAGGGCCGCTTCCGGCAAGCCGGCCTTGCCACGCCGGCGTTCGAGTTCGGCGCGAACCTCGTTGGCCTTCGCTTCGGTGATCGGGTAGCTGACCACCGCCCAGATTGCCACCGCGGAGGTCACGATGGGGATGCCAGCGTCGAACAGCCGCATGAGGAAGATGGCCTGAGCGGTTTGATTGCCGCCCAGTGCCACATCGAATCCGGTGACGTTGAGCAGGTAGCCTCCGCCGGCCAGTGCGGCCGCCATCCCGAGCTTGACCGTCCACCAGAAGATTGATCCGAACATCCCCTCTCGCCGCTGGCGTGTCTTGAGCTCATCGGTATCGACCACGTCGGCGACCATCGAAGGCATCAGCGTGAACAGGCCCCCGAGCCCGAAGGCCAGCAGCGGGGCCGGCAGCACGACGAGCAAAGGATACGATGGGTTGTAGCAGATCCACTTCAGCGCATACCCGAGCATCGAGATGCCCGTGGTGAGGAAGAACGCGCGTCTCTTCCCAAGCCGGGTTCCGAGCCAGGTCGCCGCGATCACGACAACGAAGGTGCACACCGCACTCACGGTTCCGGCGTATCCGGCATACTTGGCCCCCATGGCCTGGTCGCCCCCGCAGACGTAGTAGATGATGACATAGAACTGGAAGGATGAGATCAGCATGAAGCCGTTGAAGACCAAGAAGGTGGCCACGCACAGCTTGAGGAACGGCTTGGAGGATAAGGTGATACCGAATCCGCGGAAGAACTCAGCGACGCTCGCCAGTTTGGCTGCACCGCCGGTTCCCTCTGCCGCCACGCTTGCTTCGTCCCCGTCCCCGTCCCCGTCCCCGTCCCCGTTGCCGTTCTCGTCGCTGGAGATGTCCCCGCTCTTGGACTCGGCGATGGCGATCGTCTTCATCCGCTCGCGCAGAATGATGGCCGGCAGCAATCCCAGGCCGGCCGCCACGATCGCGACCAGGACGGCCAGCCAGGCCGCACCGCTCACCTGGTCGGGAAAGAGCGATTCGTTGGTCATGAACCACAGGAACCAGGGTGAGATGACGTAGGCGAGCTGACCCAGGAAGTTCTGCGTACCCATGAGCCGCGTTCGCTCATTGTAGTCGGGCGTGAGCTCATAACCCAGCGCAACCCAGGGGGTCGCAAAGACGGTGTAGGCCGCATAGAAGAGAATCGAACCGACGAGGAAGTAGACGAAGTAGAAGGTGTCGCTCTGGCCACGCGGAAGCTGCCATAGAAGAGCGAAGATGAGCCCGGCGGCAATCGCTCCGACGAAGATGTAGGGACGGCGGCGGCCCCAGCGGGTCTTGGTGTTGTCGGAGATGAAACCCATGAGGGGATCGGTGAAGGCATCGGTGAGGCGAGGCAAGGCGCCCAGCAAGCCGACCAGGGCGGGATTCATGCCCAGCCCCAGGTTCAAGACGATCATCATGCCGCCGCTGGCGGCCGCGAGGATGTTATTGACGAAGGCCCCGGCCCCGTAGGCGATCCGGTGGGTCAACTTGACCCGATCCTCTGGGGCGGTCTTGCGCTGAACGGCCGACTCGTTCATGAGTACGTCTCCCAGCTGGCCACGATCGACGTGCCAAGCAACTTTGTGCGCTGTCCGAACAAAGTATAGCAAGCACGGGTCGAGGTCAACAACAATTCGATGCTGCCATGGGCGTTAGCGCCCAGCCGCGTGATGAGGTCAATCGCGACGGAACTCGCCCGAAACCCTTGACAAGCGGTGGCATCCGCGGGATACTTTGATCGGACCCCGTACAAAGTAATCGGGAGGAGATGTTCTGATGTCACCCAAGTCCTTTCCGCACAATATGGCCGCGAAGCTCTTGACCATGGTCGCTCTAGCCTCCGTTTTTCTAGCCGGTTGCAGTGACAGAGATCTGTCGACACTGCCGCTCGCGCCTGGCAATGACGACCCGGTGGTCTTCAGCGACGCGTTCGGCGACGGAGTCGACTACCAGGCGTTCGCCGGCTCGCAGACCGACGCGGTCAGCATCGATACCGACGAGGCCCGGGTAGGCACCGCCTCACTCAGGGTGACGGTCCCGGGGCCCGGCTCGACCGGCGGGAGCTACGCAGGGGGCGCCTTCACCTCCGCCGACTACCGGGATCTCTCAAGCTATGATGCCTTGGTGTTTTATGCCAAATCGAGCGTGAATGCCACGCTCGACGTCGCCGGCCTCGGCAACGACAACACCGGAACCTCGCTCTACGAAGCCCAGCGATCGGCCATTCCCGTGACGACCGATTGGTCGCTGGTCGTGATCCCGATCCCCGATCCGTCGCGGCTGGAACTCGAGCGGGGGCTCTTCTTCTTCGCGGAAGGCCACGAGAACAACGAAGGGTTCACCCTGTGGTTCGACGAGGTGCGATTCGCCGAGGTCGGGACGATCACCAGCCCCCGCCCCTCGATGCGATCTCAGACGATCGAGACCTTCCCGGCCGCCACGGTGACACCCGAGGACACGCGCGTGACCTTCTCGGTCAATGGCGAGGACGTCCGGATCGATCACTCCCCGAACTACTTCGACTACACCAGCTCGGACGAGACGGTCGCGACGGCCGCGGGCGGTGTCATCACGGCGATCGGTGGGGGCGTGGCCTCGATCACGGCCCGGCTCGACACCGTGGATGTGTCGGGGTCGATCGAGTTGACCGTTCTGGCCCCGCCCGAGGATGCCGCTCCCGTTCCCACGTATCCGGCCGAGGATGTGCTGGCTCTCTTCAGTGACGCCTACGACGTTGCGCCGGTGGACACCTGGCGGGCGGACTGGAGCCAGAGCGGTCCGGTCGAGGACTATGTCGTGGAATCCGACGTCACCAAGCTCTACACGAATCTCATCTATGCCGGCATCGAGTTCACCACGGCGCTCATCGACGCGTCCGATATGACCCATCTGCGCGTCGACGTCTGGGCGCCTGCGGGGACGGTCTTCCGGGTCAAGCTGGTCGACTTCGGGGAGGACGGCGTCTACGATCCGCCGATCGATGAATCGGAGCTGACCTTCCACGCAACATCCACGCCGGCTTTCGTGTCCGGGGAGTGGTCGATTCTGGATATCCCGCTCTCCGATTTCACGCTCGACAGTCGAGCGAATCTGGCCCAGATCGTCATCTCGACCAGCGACGCGAGGATCGTCTTCTTGGACAACGTCCTCTTCCATCGGTAAACTGGGCCCTTGAACAGCGATAGCAGGAGATTGGCCGCCGGTTCCACCGGCGGCCCGCGCCACTGGCCGGAATGGCCAGCAAGGGGGGCCGGCGCCTTGATGAATCATCACGTGACATGGAAGGGCATCCGTAGAGAGGATCCGGATCGTCCGCGCCCCTTGGCGGATGCGATTCTGCGACTGATATGGCAACGCAAACGCATGTCACGCGCACAGATCGTCCGCGAGGAGAACCTGTCCCGCTCAACCGTCTCTGAAGTCGTGGCCGAGCTGCTGCCGACCGGGCTCATTGCCGAAGTGGGCACGGGGAAGTCAAGCGGGGGGCGTCGTCCGATCATCCTCGAGTTTCGGGACGACGCGGCGGTGATTCTCGGCGTGGAAATGGGCGCCGCGCACGTCGGCGTGGCGCTCACCGACCTGCGCGGCCGTGTGCTCGCCTGGCACACGCGTCTCCACCCGGTGCGAACCGATCCGCTCGGCACCCGGAGCCTGATCGGCGAGCTATGTGACGTCTGTCTGGAGGAAGCCGCCCGAGGGCGGCCGCTACTGGGTATTGGTATTGCGGTGCCCGCGCCGGTCGATCCTGCCAAGCCCGATGGCGGGCTGACCGAGGTCGTCTTGCCCAAGTGGGAAGGACGCCTTGGCCTGGAAGGTCTCAGCGCGCGACTGGGTGCTCCTTTGATGGTCGACAATGATGCCAACCTCGGCGCGCTCTGCGAACACTGGTGGGGTGCCGGCCGCGACGTCGATGATCTGGCCTACATCAAGGTCGCCACCGGTATCGGTTGCGGATTCGTGATCGGCGGCGAGATCTACCGGGGGGCCACCGGGGTCGCGGGCGAGATCGGCCACCTGGCGATCACCCCGCATGGCAAGCGCTGCCTTTGTGGACTCCGCGGTTGCCTGGTGACGTTGATCGGGACGCCGGCGCTCGTCGAGCGCACTGCCGAACTCCTGGGGGAAGACGCGAGCGAAGCCCGTAGCGTACTGGCCGGTCAGGTTCTGACGATTGGTGACATCGAGAAGGCCGCACTCGATGGCGATCCCGTGGCACGGCAGGTCGCGACAGAGGCTGCGGAGTATCTGGGGATCGCCGTCGCAGGTCTGTTGAATCTCATGAATCCGGCCATGGTGGTCTTCGGCGGAGACCTCGCCGGCTTGGGCGAGATGATCCTGGGGCCGATTCGTGAGACGGTGCGCCAGCGGACGCTGGTGAGCCAGGTGACCGCGGCCACGCTGGTCACGAGCACGCTGGGCACGCAGTCGATCGCGGTGGGGGCGGCCACGATGATCCTGAAGGAGGCCCTGGCCGACGGCCGCCTGCTTGCCAGCGGTGACAGACCCACCGATACGGACGCGAAGGTGCCGACGTCATGACCGGGTGCTTCGCGAGAGTGCGGCCCCTCGCGCTCGGCCGAGTGCTCTGGGGCCGGTCGCCTGGGTCGGGGTTTTCGGGCCGGTCGCTCGGGTCGGGGTTCTCGGGCCGGTCGCCTGGATGGGCGTTCGGGTCGGCCTTCGGCTTTGCGGCGTTGCTTCACCTTGGAGGATGCGGATCTTCGAGCACGGCGCCCGAGGAGATTCGGTTGATCTGGGAAGACGAGTTCGAGGGCGTCTCGGGCGAGGCACCCGACCCCACCAAGTGGGCGTTCGATGTTGGAACCGGCTGGGGCAACGATCAGATCGAGTACGACACCGACCGCCCCGAGAATGTTTCGCTGAATGGTAACGGACATCTGGTCATTACCGCCCGCGAGGAGGCGTACGAGGGCGCCGCCTACACCTCCGGCCGGATCAAGACCCAGGGCCGGTTTTCACATGCGCGCGGACGTTTCGAAGCGCGAATCAAGCTCCCCGTCGGGCAGGGCCTCTGGCCGGCCTTCTGGTTGCTGGGTGACAACTTCGAAACGGTCGGCTGGCCGGCGTGTGGCGAGATCGACATCATGGAATACCGGGGCCAAGAACCGAACGTCGTTCATGGCAGCTTGCATGGGCCGGGGTATTCGGGTGGTGGCGCCATCACCGGGCGATTCACCTTGCCGGGTGATGGGTTTGACGCCGGCTTCCATGTCTTCGCGGTCGAATGGGATGACCGCTCCATCGCCTGGTTCGTCGACGGCCAGATCTACCAACGACGTACTCCCGACGACCTTCCCTCCGGCGCGCGATGGGTATTCGACCACCCCTTCTTCATTCTTCTCAATGTCGCTGTCGGTGGGCACTTCGTGGGCGACCCGGATGCCACCACCGAGTTTCCGCAAACGATGCTGGTGGACTGGGTCCGCGTGTACGGATCGTGATCGTGCCCGCAGAGCGCGCGCAGCGCGTGCCTATGCAATCCCCTGCGCGCCCGGTCCGATCCCGCACCTTAACCCAGTCCCCCGCACGTCACCCCAGTCCCCGCACGTCACCCCAGTCCCCGCACGTTACCCCAGTCCCCCGAACGAGCCTTCGTCGGGACCTCGTTGCGCCCCGGCCGGCGAACACGAGAACTCCCCAGCTATAGGGCCCAGCTACAGGGCCCAGCTATAGAACCGTGTGCACGTAGGTCCTGACTTCCCACTCCTCGCCGTTCTTATAGCCCGGTAGCGGGTCGCCACCGGTCGGACTGTATCTGGGCGAGTGCTCATCGAGCGATCGCCAGAGAGTCCGCACGCCCACCCTTGTCTGCGGTTCGTCGAACCACAGCGGGCTGCCCAGCGAATAGGACACATCACCCATGAGCTGGAGCGGGTAGGTCAGATTGAAGTCGCGGTGGTAGTCGTAGGGGCCCCAATCGTTGACCTTCACGAAACTCTCGAGCGCCAGCGGGCCATGGGTGACTCGTCCGATCAGACCGAATCGTTCGATGACGCGATTGAGTGTCTGGTTCTCGCCGGTGGGGTCATATCCGCGCGGCTCGTCCTTGCCAACATAGACGTTGGCCACGAGTCTCGTCGAAGGGTTCAAGCGCGACACGATTCGCGCCCGCACCTCCCACAGCTCGTGTGCTGGCGGCGCACCGGGGAAGGCGTAGATGGTCTGCCCATCCTCGGCCACGAAGATCGCGGCATCACGCGTAGCGCTGTAGTCGCGGTAGACGAAACTCAGGCTGGCCGCCAGTGGCGCGTCCTCGCGAAGATCGTTGTCCCATGCCCACATCCAGCTCGCCGGGGTGGGGTCGAAGGCGATGATGAGCTCCCCTCCGACGCTCTCCCGATTGCCCTGGACCGCAAACGGGTCGTCGAGCACGTTGCGCGGCCGCGCGGGAGGCGGCGCCTCGGCGGGGATTGGATCCACGATGGGTTCTTGCCAAAGGAGGTTTGGACCGATTTGGAAGTCTCCTGTATTGATCGTAAAGCCGGTCAGTGCATTCCGCTGGTTGCCCGACCCGGAGTCCTTGAGGTTCCAGCCGGTGAAGGTGATGACCTCGGTGGGGCCAGCGTCCGCCACCAGCCCCATGTAGGCTCCTTGGGCGTACCAGCGGAAGCGCCCCGCCTCAAGTGTGAGCTTGCCCTTGAAGCCCCAGGCATCGTCCGGCTTGATCCGATCCTGATAGACGAGGTACTCGCCGCCGACCTTGTCGACCAACTGGAACATATCGTCTACCTTGGGATCACCGGACCAGAGGGTGCCCATCTCGAGCGTCCAGGGACCGCGACGCGTGACCGCCTGCAACGAGAGCTTGCGCGTCTCGGGCACGGGAATGGCGTTTGACGTGCTCACCGATTGCTGAGGCGCGATATCCTCGTGATAGACCATCGTCGCGTCGAACGGCCCGACCCTGCGCTGGTACTTCAGCAGCACTGCCGGGTTCGCGCCCCACCAGAGCTGCGGACCGAAGGCCAGCTTGAGACCGGAGAGGCTGCGCTTGCCGGCGACCTCGACGCCGATCGGCGCCATGCCGTTGTAGATATCGATGTTCTCGCCGTAATACGCGTTGCGGTAAAGACCGAAGAAGTCGCCCTCGAACCCCCAGTGCAGGTGCCCCGTGCGGTAGAAGCCATCGAGCATGAAGTAGCGATCGTCCCAGGAGAGCGAGGCCTGGTAGACCTTCACCCGGTCGAGCGACTCGAGCTCGACCGTCTCTCCATCGGTGACGACCGTTCGCGTCTGACCGCGGTTCTCGTAGAAGATCTCGTCGATTGGATTCGTGGGCACATGCCCGAGGATGTTGACCGATACCCGTCCGATCACGTTATCGGCCGGCTTCACCTCGGCGTCGAGATAGAACGACTGAAGGTGATCGAAACCCCGGAAGGCCGGCCGCTGCGCGCTCGGTGATCCGGAGTCGGCGGCCTCCTGCTCAGGCGTGCGAATGAGATCGCCGCCGGTCGAGAAGGTCTCGAACTCCAAACGCGCGCCGGTGAGCTGTACCCGGCGGCTGCTCTCGCTCAGCAACGCCGCACGGTTGCCGCGCGCCTCGACCTCGGCGGCCACGGGATGGATGTCGGCGAAGTGCGTGCGGATCGTCTCCAGATCGGTGTCGGGCGCATAGGGATCGAGGGTGAAGGCATCGCGCAGAGCGTAGTAGGCCGCGCGGGGATAGACGTCATAGAGACCGCGCTGGTTGGGCCGGCCCTTGGCGGTGACGCCCCACCACTCCTCATTCATGTTGTTCTCGCCCTCGACATAGTCTTCCGGGTAGCCCGCGTTGGGCCACGATGCGTTCGTGTCATGGATGTCGAGCCGGCTTTCCTGGCCGAACTTCCACCAGCCGTCGCTCCACTGAAAAATCATTCCGCCGATGGCATTGCCCACCCGCCCCTTGCCGGCCGATTGCTCGTAGATTTCCTGCCATTGTCCCACCAGATAGTGAGCCTGCATGGCTTGGTCCTCGCGCATTGCGCGAGCGTTCCAGGCATCCGCGCCGAATTCGGTGAAGACCACCGGCACGTTCAGCTTGCGCTCGACCACATCGTAGAGATCTCGCACCGAGATGCCCCGATACACATTCGTGCCCATGATGTCCAGATGGGTGCACTCCTCGGCGATGAGATCGATGTATTGGATGTCGCCGTTGGCGATGGCTACCGGATGGTGAGGATCGAGACCCTGCAGGATCACGGTGAGCTCATCGAATAGCGAATACAGATAACGTGCACGGGCAGCCTGGCGTTCGCCCTCGGGTAACGCCTCGATCTCGAAGGAGGACCAGCTCAGGCCGTAGTTGTTTTCATTGCCGAGCAGCCACATGAGCAGCCCCGGGATGTTCCGGAACTCCTCGGCCAGCGCCCGGATGTCGTCCTTGAGGGCCGTCCGCAGGGCAGGGTCGGAGTAGTCCACCGTCGGGGTCCAAACGCCATTGATCGTATATCCGTAGCGTGCCACCAAAGGGTTCAGAATGGTGTAGATGCCGTACTCGTCATAGATGTACTCGATCCACCGCGCCGGAATGCCGACGTAATGGCGGATGCAGTTGACGCCCATGTCTTTGAGCAACGGCATCTCTCGAGCTAGCGCTTCGACAATCACATCATCCGGTTGGTTCCAGAGACTGTAGGTGTAGTTCTGACCGATCGGCATGTAGCCCCAGTTCATGCCGAAGACCATGAAGTCACGGCCGTCGACCTGAAGCCGGTGGCCGTCATCGTCGGTCACGACCCGAACGGTTTCGATGGTTGGCGCTGTTGTCGCAGGTCTGCTTTCGGCGGCGGCCATGGGGCTCCTGAGGCACAGGGCCGTCGCGACCGCGGCGAGCAAGATCGCCGCCCTGAGCAAAAACGTCTGCGGCCCCGGCAACAATGACTGGACGTCAGTGAAGGTGTGCGGTGTCAAGGCATCCTCCTCGCTTGTCATGGCTTGGCTTCGCCCGCGGATCTGTCGCCGAGGGCCCGAGCGTTTGCATCCCGAGCGCGTGCATCCCGAGCCTGCGCATCCTGAGCGTATGCATCCCGAGCGGCTGCATCTTCAGCGTTTATGGCCTGATCGTCGACGTCCCGAACCTCTACGGCCCGGGCCGCGACAATGTCCCGGTACCAGAAAGCGCTGTCCTTGGGCGTGCGCTCACCAGTGGTGAAGTCGACGCCGAACAAACCAAAGCGCTTGGTGAACCCGTTGTTCCACTCGAAATTGTCCATCAGCGACCACACGAAGTAGCCGCGGAGCTTGATGCCGCGCTCGAGTGCCCGATGGGCCGCAACCAGATGGTCGCGCACGTAGGCGACTCTCCTCGGATCTGAGATGCGATTGCCCGCTGCATCGACCTGGCTGGGCATTCCTGCCGAATGACCGGGAGGTTTCCCAGTCTGATCCGATAAGGCGCTGTCACCCGCGATGCACTTAGGCGAGCGCTCAGTCGAGCGCTCAGTCGAGCACTCAGTCGAGTGCTCCGTCGATCGTTCCGTCGAGTGCTCAGTCGATCGTTCCGTCGAGTGCTCAGTCGATCGTTCAGGAGCAGGAGGAGGATCGACAAACGCGGCGCCGTTCTCGGTGATGTAGAGTGGGAGCGAGCCGTAATCTCGGTAAATGCGATCCAGCGCAACGAGGAGGCCTTCGGGGTCGACGGCCCAGCCCATCTCGGTCAGTGCTTCTCGAGGCCCGGCGGCAAGGGCGCGGGGCCGGCCATCGGGGCCGGCTTCGATCAGAGTCCGGCTGTAGTAGTTGATCCCCAAGTAGTCGATCGGAGCGCGGATCTGATCCATGTCTCCCGCCTGCACGAATGGCAACGCACCGTTCGCCAGATCACCCCAACGGACGCGGTCGGCGATCGCGTCGTCGGGATACCGACCCCGAAAGAGCGGATCGAGATACCAGCGATGGAAGAACCCATCGAACTGGCGGACAGCATCGTCGTCGGCCTTCGATGTGGTGGCGGGCCGGCCAGGGGATATGTTCAGCACGATCCCGACCTCCGCGCCGGGCACCATGTGCCTGATGATGTCGGTGGCCTGCCCATGGGAGAGCAGTAGGTGGTGGGCAGCTCGCAAGGCTGCTCGTGGATCATGATGACCGGGCGCATGGACTCCCTCTTCATAGCCCAGCGTCGCCACGCACCAGGGCTCGTTGTGGGTCGTCCAGTGGCGCACGCGGTCGCCGAGCCGCCGGGCGACGGCGACGGCGTAATCGCCGAAGGCCGCGCACGTGTCCCGGGCCGGCCAACCGCCGCGATCCTGGAGGCCCTGCGGCATGTCCCAGTGATTGAGCGTGAGGAAAGGATCGATGCCCGCCGCGAGCAGCGCGTCGACGAGCCGGTCGTAGAAGTCGAGGCCGGCCGGATTGGGTTTGCCGTGTCCGGTCGGCATGATCCGCGACCAGCCCACCGAAAAGCGGTAAGCGCTAACCTCAAGCCATTGAATGAGTTCAACATCCTGCTGCCACCGGTCGTAGTGCCGGCAGCTCGAGGTGGGACGGGACCCATCCTCGATCGTCCCGGGTTCGATGGCGAACCGGTCCCAAACCGACTCGCCCCGGCCATCCCGATCCCAGGCCCCTTCAATCTGCTGGGCCGAGGTGGCGACCCCCCACGTGAAGTCCTTTGGAAATCGGAAGATAGACATGCCGCTCCCAACTCCTGCACGCGCCCGGCTTCTGCCGGGCACCTCTCCGGCTGCTGCTCCGAACGGGTTCGGTCGTCACCCGAACCGAGAGGGTTCTCCCCCGCACGGCTTCACCTGCGAGGATCCCTCAAAACTCTTTGTTCGGACACCGAACATAGTGTATCATAGAATCGTTCTTGTAAAGCACTCAATTGGGAGTGGGCGAGGTTCCTCATGGATTGCCCGCTCTTCACCGGAGTCGGCGAACCACTTCAAACTGGAGGCCAACGATGCGAAACCGAAGGATCCCCTTGGTGATGGCCGCCCTCATTCTGAGCCTCATCCCCTCGGCGACCTTGGCAATCGAGCCCTACTATCAGAGCTTCGAGGAGCTCGATCAGTCAAACCCAAGCGCGCTGGCGGATGACGGGTGGCTCGTGTACGGGAATGTCTTCACACCCGACAGTACCTACATCTATGGCTACGGTCCCTTCCCGGCACCCAATCATAGCCTCGCCTTTTGCCAGATTGCTCTCGGAGAGGGCGGTGAAGAGCAAGGGGAGCAAGTCCTGAGCGTCTTCAGCGACTATGAGAACCTGGACCACGGGAATGGCAACCTGATCGAATCGAATGTCTATCACGAGCAGCTGATCGTCGCCGACGACATCGGCGGCATCTGGCGCTTCGCATTCCAGCACAAGCGCGGCAATATCGAGGGGCAGGCGACCGCCCAAGCCTTCATCAAAACTCTGGACCCCGCTCAGGGCTATTTGACCACGAACCTCATCACAGTCGACATGACGCCGATTCCGGACAGCTGGGCGGCGGACACTCTGTTGATCGTCATCGACGAGACTCTCGAGAACCAGCTCTTGCAGTTCGGCTTCTCGAATGTCGCGACGAACTACGAAGGATCAGGAATCTTCTACGACAACCTGGCCTTCGACTGGATCGGTACGGTGGACGTGCCCGAGGCGCGCCACACCCCTCTGGCGACGCTGCATCAGAGTGCTCCCAATCCATTTGGTCGCACGACGCACATCGGGTTCTCGCTCGAGCGGCCCGGCCATGCCACGCTCACCGTGCTCGACCTCGCCGGGCGTCATGTCGTGACGTTGGCCAACGGCGACCACACGGCGGGAAACCACCATGTGAGCTGGAACGGCAGGACCGCGCAGGGCAGTCGTGCGCCCAGTGGCACGTACTGGTATGTCTTGCGGACCGAGTCAGAAGAAATGTCCGGACGGATGATCCTCACCGACTAGGGTCTTCTGGTTCCGCGCCGGAGCAGAGCGGAAGGATCAAACGTTCGAGTCGCGAACCTTTGGTCTGTACCAGAATCCGCAGGGCGTCCGCGACGAGCGGTCGCGAGCGGTAGCTCGAGCTCAAACTCTTGAGCATGCAAAGGACAGGTCGTTTTGCGTAAGATCACCGATAAGGATTCCCACGCCAGCCTACCGCGGACTTCGGCCGCCCCGGTCGAGTGGGCAGCTTCGGAGACCGGACGGTCGGCCGGGGCACGTTCCGGGGAGTTCGTTCTTCTCGAGGGAGGGCTCTGGTATCGAATCCGCGACTACGACCGGCTCGAGCCGTTCCTGATCAATCTGGCCACCGATACGGACCTGTGGATGTTCGTGGCCTCGAGTGGCGGGTTGACCGCCGGACGGGCCGATGCTGACGGTAGTCTCTTCCCCTACGTCACCAGCGACCAGCTCTACGATGCGCACCGTCACACCGGACCCATCACCCTGCTTCGTGTCGAGCGGAAGGGCCAGCCGCCGATCCTCTGGACGCCTTTCGAGGAGAATGCGCCGACCGGTTCGCGCATGAAGGCCGGCGAGGCGCCTATCCCTGACCCTCGTCCACACGTGGACCGCAATCTCTACAAAAATGTTAGTGGCAACCAGATCATCTTCGAGGAAACCGCGCCCGAGTTCGGTCTCACCTTCCGCCACCGCTGGGCCGGTTGCGATACGTTCGGATGGGTACGTACGGCGACTCTGGAGAACCGAGGGCGGACGACCGCCCGGATCGTTTTGTTGGATGGGTTGCGGAACGTTTTGCCTTGGGGCGCCCCCCTCGGCCTCTATCAGCAGGCCGGCAATTTGGTGGATGCGTACAAGCAGAGTGAAATCGATCCGGCCACGGGTCTCGGGATCTTCGCGCTCACGGCGGGAATCACCGACCGGCCCGAAGCTCTCGAGATCCTGCGTGCCAACACGGTCTGGTGCGGGGGACTCGATTCGTTCCGGCCGCACCTGTCACTTGGGTCGATTCAGGCGTTCAAAGGCGGACGCCCTTTCCCCGGTCGACTCGTATCGAGGGGCAAGCGAGGCAACTACCTGGTGAGTGCCACCCTCGAGCTGGCGCCCGGGGAGACTGCGCGCTGGCATATCGTGGCCGACGCGGGACTGGATCACCTACGCATTCAGGATCTGCGCCGGGTACTGCTCTCCCGAACGAATCTAGTGGAACTCGTCGACCGCAATATCCAGGAGGCCGACGCGAATCTCAACCGCATCGTCGCGAGCGCCGACGGTCTCCAGCTGACCGGCCAGACAGCATCATGGAGCCATCATTTCGCAAACGTGCTGTTCAACAGCATGCGCGGTGGTGTGTTCTTGCACAACAACGATGTCCCGGTCGAGGATTTCGCGCGCATCGTGCGACTGCGCCATCGCGAGGCCGCGGATCGTCGACACAGCCAGCTGGCGGCATGGCCGGAATGGATGACGGTGAGCGAGCTGCGCAAGGCAGCACGTGACACCGCTGACCCCGACTTCGCCCGCCTCGCGCATGAGTATCTCCCTCTCTACTTTGGCCGGCGTCATGGCGACCCGAGCCGGCCATGGAACCAGTTCGAAATCCGCGTCCGGGATCGGCACGGGCAACGGGTTCTTCATCACGAGGGCAATTGGCGCGACATTTTCCAGAACTGGGAGGCCCTTGCCGCTTCCTTCCCAAGCTACTTGCCGAACATGGTGGCCCGCTTCGTCAGCGCATCGACGGTGGATGGTTTCAATCCCTACCGGATCACCCAGGAGGGGGTGGAATGGGAGGTGCCCTCGCCGGCCGACCCCTGGAGCAACATCGGGTATTGGGGCGACCATCAGATCGTCTACTTGCAGCGGCTTCTGGAGGCGCTGGGTCGCTACGATCCGGCGGCCCTCTCCGCCATGCTGGGCGAGGACATCTTCAGCTACGCCGATGTGCCCTACAGGATCAAGCCCTACGAGGAGATCCTTCGCAATCCCCGCATCACGATCGACTACGACACCGAGCACGCGAAGAAGATCGACGCGCGCGTTCAGTCCAAAGGAACCGATGGCCGGCTCCTTCCGAGCGCCGATGGCTCGGTCTATCACGTGAATCTGTTCGAGAAGTTGCTCGTGCCCGCACTTGCGCGACTCTCGAACCTGATTCCGGGCGCGGGCATCTGGATGAACACGCAACGACCCGAGTGGAACGATGCCAACAACGCGCTGGCGGGCGGCAGTGTGTCGGTGGTCACGCTCTGCCATCTCCGGCGCTATTTGGCCTTCTTGGTGAGCAAGCTGGAAGAGGCCTGCGGACCAGCCTGCCCGGCGCAGATGGGTCACACGGCGAGAGCGGCAAGTGCTGTACCGGGTGAGCTGCCGGTTTCCGCCGAGGTCGCCCAGTGGTTCGAGCGCGTCTCGGCCGTCTTGGCGGGGACTTCGCCGGCGGGCGGCCCGTTCACCGCCACGCGGGGTTGCCGGGATGCGCTCTGTCGCAAACAGGTCATGGATGCTCTGGGGCGTGCCTTCTCCGAATACCGGGCAGGGGTGTATTCGCGCGGTCTCTCGGGTCGAAAGCCGCTCTCCGTCAGCCGGGTCGTGCGCATGTGCCGGACAGCCCTCGCATGGGTGGATGCTTCGATTGGTGCCAATCGGCGCGAGGATGGCCTTTACCACACCTACAATCAGCTGTCCTTCACGGCGGATGACCGGGGCGTCGAGGTGGTTCGTCTTCAGGAGATGCTGGAAGGTCAGGTGGCGGTGCTGAGTTCCGGTGCGATTGCGCCCGCCGAGGCGCTACAGGTCCTCGAGCGCATGTTCTCGAGCGCGCTCTATCGAACCGATCAGAAGAGCTTCATGCTCTATCCTCAGCGAGAACGGCCGGGATTCATGGCCAGAAACCGGATTCCGGACGAAGCGATCGACTCCATCCCACTCATGGGTGAGATGGAGTCGCGCGGGAATGAATCTCTGTGGGCGCGGGACGCATCCGGCACGGGCCGGTTCCATGGCGACATTCGAAATGCGCGCGACGTGGAAGCCATTCTCGCCGAGTTGGCGAAGCAGGATGAGTGGGCCGATGTCGTGACCAAAGACCGGGCGGCCGTTCTGGAGCTGTTCGAAACGGTCTTCGAGCACCGATCCTACACCGGTCGATCGGCCGTCATGTACGGCTATGAAGGGATCGGGTGTATATACTGGCACATGGTCGCCAAGCTGCTGCTGGCAGTCCAGGAGAACCTGGCCGAAGCTGCGCGGCAGGCTGTGCCGCAGGATACGCGCCAGGATACGTGGCAGGACACGCGGCAGGACACGCCGCAGGATACGCGGCAGGATACGTGGCAGGACACGCGGCAGGACACGCCGCAGGATACGCGGCAGGCTGCGCGCCAGGATACCCGGCAGGACACGCGGCAGGATGTCCTGCGGGGTCTCGCCCGGCTCTACGGCCGCGTTCAGGCCGGACTCGGTTATCGGAAGACGCCATCCGAATACGGGGCGTTTCCCACCGATCCATACTCACACACGCCCTACTCGGGAGGCGCGAAACAGCCCGGCATGACCGGCCAGGTCAAGGAAGAGATCCTCACTCGGCTGGGCGAGCTTGGGGTGAGCGTCGAGGCAGGGGCGCTTCGTTTCCGCCCCCTCTTTCTCCCGCCCAGCGAGTTCTTGGAATCCCCGGCGGAGTTTCATTACTACGACGTGGACGGGCATCGCCAAACAGTTCCCATTCCAGAGGGCGGTCTGGCGTTCACGTTCTGCCAGGTGCCGGTTCTCTATCGGCGGACGAAGGGAAGGCCGGGAGTTCAGGTGGTCTTCGCGGATGGTTCGTCGCACCGGCGCGCGGGAACGACCCTCGGGGCCGACTTGGCGAGAGAGCTCTTCGAGCGCACGGGGCGCATCCACCATCTCGAGGTCGAGATTCCAGAGAGCGACCTTCTTCCCGATGCAGAAGCCCCGGGAAGCGATCTCCTACACGACTGAGGCGGGAGGCTGACATGCGTCCAAGGCCAACGCAGAGCATTCGCGCGGTCATCGCCGCTGCCCGGTCTTCCCGGGCCCTTCCGCTCCCGCTCCTCGTGCTTGCGTGCCTCATGGGGGCCCTTGGCCAGGCAAGCGGCCAGTGCATTCTCGCCAATCCGAGCTTCGAGATCGATGGGTCAGGGGGAGCAGTATTCGGAGGGTGGGAGCAGTTCGGTCAAACCGGCGTGGTGAATGTGCCCAGTCACGGGGCCCAAGCGGCCCGAGTCAGAGGGCCCGGAGGCACGGGGTGGGAGGTTTCCGGCTACTGGCAACGTCTGGACTGTCAGGCAGGTGAACAGTGGGACGTGACCGGCCATGTCCAGCATCCTTCTGCGAACCCCCTCAGCGGAGCCTGTGCAGCTATCGTCAACATCGAGTGGCGCGACGCAGGTGGTGACCTCATCGACTACGATTCGTTCCCGGTCGCCGATGCGAGTGCGCCGGCAGACGAGTACATCGGCTTCGACCTGCTCAGCAATCCGGCACCGGCGGGTACGGCCGCCATTCATTTCTTACTCGGTGTTCTGGAAGGACCTGGTGATCCCTCTCCCGATGTCTACTTCGACCAGGTGACGATCTTCAGCACGAGTCCGCCCACCATGGACGAAATGCAGTGGATGGACTTTCCGGGCGGGAGAACCGTGGAGTTCGGCGACTACACCTGGCGAGTGAAGGGGCCGGGCTACTATGGCCCCGGGCCGAATGTCTTCAGCGACAGTCCCGATTGCGTCTGGGTGGATGGGCAGGGTCAACTGCACCTCACGCTTGCGGATCAAGGTGGGTACTGGGCGAGCACCGAAGTCGTTCTCGAGGATGCGCTCGGATACGGTGACTACATCGTGAGCACCGTGGGACGTTTGGACCTTCTGGACATTCAGGCCGTGCTCGGCATCTTCCTCTGGCAGTATGGTCCCTGCTGGGATGAATCCTACCTGTGGTGGAATCCCTACAACGAGATCGACATCGAGTACAGCCGGTGGGGCTACGCGGGGAACGAGATCGGGCAGTTTGTCGCCCAGCCTTACGACTGGCCGGGGAATCGGGAGCGATTCGAGGCGACCTTCGCGGAGGGGGAGATCACGAGCCATGCGATGCGCTGGTGGTCCGACCGGGTAGAATATCGCGTCTGGCGCGGAGGACCTTTCGACGAATCCCCCGAGACGATGATCCATACCTGGACCTATGCCGGGCCTCACATTCCCCGACCCGAACAACCGCGCATGCACCTGAACCTGTGGAAACTCGAGGGCGCGCCCTCATCGAATCAAGAGGTCGTGTTTCATGACTTCGTCTTCGTCCCTGAACAGGGGATGTCTGCCGTGCCGGATCCCACGATCGTGCCGGATCCCACGATACCGCGAGCGTCAGTTCGGCCCGTAGCGCGACTGCTATCGGCGCGGCCGAGCCCGTTCGTCTCCGAAAGTGAGATTCGCTTCGAGCTGTTCGGCGAGGCAAGGGTTGATGTGGCCATCATCTCGGTTGACGGCCGCCGAGTGCGAACGCTCTCGAGTGGCGTTCTGCAGCCTGGTGTGCATGCGGTCCGCTGGGATGGGCGGGATGACGGTGGGCGGCTGCTGGAGGCGGGGTCGTATTGGATCTGGTTGGGTGGGGGGGAGTTGGATCGAGTCCATCGCACAACGGTGGTCCGTTGATTGTGGTGCGAAGAATCCCGTTTTGCTGCCCGGGACCTGGGGGGGCGGGCATGCGAGCCGGTC
>CAZNJE010000078.1:0-17821 GCA_964573295.1 uncultured bacterium
CCGCTCTCCGCCCTCAGCCCTCCGCCCTCAGCCCTCAGCCCTCAGCCTTCCCCTCACATCGGGTCTCTGCTCCGGTGCGAAACGCCCACGCAGCGAATCTCCTGCTCCGTGCTCCTCGTTCGTGATGCGTCATCTGTATCCGGTCCCAGATCCAAAGCCCATACCGTCAATTGGATAGCAATGGCCAGTTTGCGCCAGAATCATCGATGCAACGCCCTTGTTTCCGTTGGTTTAGGAAGTTGAGCCAACTTGCGGTGACATGCTCTTCCTCGGTATAATTTGTCAAGCAAGCGCAGAATGGTATCCAGACCGCGAGAAGCCTTGTCCATAAAAATAGTGCTATACTAGACGCCCTCTGGCGGGCGTCTGTTTGATGAGACGTCTGAAGGAGGCGTCGGCCTTATCGGTCCGCGTTGGCGCTTATCGGTCCGCGTTGGTCTCTGTCGCTCCTTGTCGGTTCTTAACGGAGGGCTCATGAAACGACGCCACAGCAATCACACCCGGGCTCGTAACCTGCCCGGCCGCCAGGCCGGGATGTCTTCATGGCTGTGGCCACTTGCCGTCCTCGCTACGCTGATCCCAATGGCGAGAGTGGGCCTGGTGAGGCTGGTGGGCCTGGCGAGGCTGGTGGGCCTGGTGAGGCTGGTGGGCCCGGTGGGCCTGGTGAGGCTGGTGGGCCCGGTGGGCCCGGTGGGCCTGGTGAGGCTGGTGGGCCCGGTGGGCCTGGTGAGGCTGGTGGGCCTGGTGGGCCCGGTGGGCCTGGTGAGCCTGGTGGGTCTGGTGAGCCTGGTCCCGATTGCCCGTGCGGATGCAAGCCCTGCCTTGCTCAGCGAAGCGGCGCTGCGCAAGCTCCCCGCCGATCTCATCGAGCATCTGGGCAATCCCGGGCACGAGGGGCAGATTCCTTTCATCGCCGTTCTGACCGAGCAATCGGATCCGATTCCCTTGATGCTCTCGGCTCGCGGCATCGCCCGTGAGCGGGGCGCCGATGCGGGTCGTGCCTATGCCACCGACGAGCTCAGGGACATTGCCGCGTCCACCCAAGGGCCACTTCTGGATTACCTGGCCGGACGACAGGCCGCTGGTCAGGTGGCGCGATACTGCGGTCTGTGGATCGCCAACATGATCGTCGGCCGGGCCACTCCGGAGGTTATCATCGAGCTGGCTGGCTATCCCGAGGTCGATCGCATCCTGGCCAACCAGGCCGTGGATGTCGATGAGCAGACGAGCGAGTTCATCCCAGAGAACGGCCGCCGGATGTTGACCGCCGCGGATGTTCCCGAGACCGACCGCACCGAGGTTGGCTACCACCTGGACCGGCTCGGCGTGCCGCAGGCCTGGTCGTCTGGCTATTACGGTAACGGTGTCGTGGTGGCGGTGATCGACACCGGCGTCGACTACACGCATCCCGATCTGGCCGACCACATGTGGATCAATGATGACGAGATTCCCTGGAACGAGATCGATGACGATTTCAACGGGTTCGTGGACGATACCCTCGGCTGGAACTTCCTCGCTGGAACCAATGACCCAATGGGCAGTGGCACCAACGATCACGGTACCCGTGCCGCCGGCCTGGTCGCCGGCGATGGCACCAGTGGAATCGCCACCGGGGTGGCGCCCGAGGCCACCATCATGCCGCTGCGCGCAGCCGGCGGTGAGTGGAGCCTGATTTTCGAAGCCATGCAGTACGCCACCGACAATGGCGCCCACATCATCTCGATGTCGTTGTCCCAGAAGTGGTACTTCAATCCCAAGCCTGACTACGCACTATGGCGACAGGTGACCGACAACGAACTGGCGGCCGGCGTGCTTCACGCAAATTCGGCCGGCAACGAGGGGGACGAGTTTCATCTCGCCCCGGTGCCGTTCAATGTCGGTGCTCCCGGTGTCTGCCCCTCGGCCTGGGTGTCCCCGGACCAGTACGTCACCGGCGGGGTCAGCGCGGTAATCACCGTGGGCGCGATCGACTCGCTCGAGATCCTGGCCGATTACTCCAGCCGCGGTCCGTGCGCCTGGGAGGATATCGCTCCTGTGTGGCCGGCCTATCCCCACGCGATGCCCGAGGAGTACCGGGACTATCCTTACTCGGACTCTTCCGGCGGTCTGATCAAACCCGACGTTCTCACGCTCGGGGATAACGTCTACTCGACGAGGCTCGGCGGCGGCTACATGACCTTCTCCGGGACCTCGGCCGCCTGCCCGCAGGCCGCCGGGGTGATGGCGCTCCTGCTTGACGCCGTACCCGAACTGACGCCCGACCAGGTTGCGATGGTTCTTCAGCTGGCTGCCGATGACTGGGGCCCGCCCGGCAAGGACAATAACTATGGCGCCGGGGTGCTCAACGTGCCCAAGGCGCTGCAGCTGGCCCAGTCGCTAGATGTACTGGCCTCGATCTCCGGCATGGTGAGCGATGCCGCCACCGGGGACTCGCTTCCGGGGGCTACGGTCACCGTGCTCGGGGTGAACACGAAGGACGAGACCAACTCCGAGGGTTACTACGAGCTGCTCGCCAATCCGGGGCTTGTCAGCCTGGAGGCGCGTACGTTCGGATACCTGCCCGACACCGTGTTTGTGTCTCTCGAACCCGGGGCGGTCTACACTTGGGATGCGGCGCTCGATGCGTGGCCGACCGGCACCGTCTCGGGCGTCATCACCGACGCCTTCTCGAACGAGCCGATCGAAGGTGCGCGAGTGGATCTGGTCGACACGCCCGCGCCCTCAGTCTACACCGACGCAGCGGGAGTCTATGTCTTTGAAGACTTTCCGACCGGAATCGAGCATGTTCTGCGTGCTGTGCGCTTCGGGAATCTGGTGACCGAAGGCGTGGTGCAGGTCGAGGCCGACTCCTCCGCCGTACTGGACCTGGTGATGGAGCACGGGGTGTTCGACGATTTCGAAATCGATCAAGGTTGGATCATTGGTGCCCCGGATGATACGGCCACCGTGGGAATCTGGGAACGAGGGGATCCGGTGGGGACCTATGATTTTGGGGTCCCGGTCCAGCCGGAGGACGACCACACTCCAGGGGATGGCGTGACCTGCTTTCTGACGGCGAACGGGGAGCCGGGTTCAGGGCCGGATCAGAACGATGTGGACGGCGGCCGGACCACGCTGACTAGCCCTCTGTTCGATGGATCCTGGTACAACGATCCGGTCTGCTCGTTCTGGTACTGGTACAGCAACGACACCGGTATCTTCCTTGACGATACGCTCCGCGTAGAGGCCACCAACAACGACGGCGCCTCCTGGCACCCGCTCGTCCACTTCGTCTTGACGAGCAATGAGTGGACCTTGGTCGAGATCGACGTCATCAACGCGATCCACCTGAGTGACAGCATGCGGGTTCGGTTCATCGCCTCCGACTGGGGAGGCGTCTCGACCGTCGAGGCCGCGATCGATGACTTCGCCTTTACGGGCGCCGCCTATGCGGATGCCGATGACCCGGTGGCTGATGTACGCGTGATGCGCTTCCACGGCGCGCGCCCGAATCCGCTCCCTCCAGGGGGAGGCCTGCACTTCCAGCTCGCTCAGCCAGCTGAGGTCGAACTCGAGATCTTCGATCCGGCGGGACGCTTGATTCGGCGGTTCGCCTTGGGCACCGTGGCGTTGGGCCCGCACAGCGTGCGCTGGGACGGCACCGATCATCACGGTCAGCCCTGTCCGGCCGGCGCGTACTTCGCCCGGTTGGCCACCCCCGCGAATCGCCAGACCCAGCGTCTGATCCTCGTGCGGTGACGGCAACGCGGGCGGGCAGCGGCACTAGCCACCGGCCTGCCACCGGCGTGCCACCGGCCTGCCACCAGCGTGCCATTGGCCTGCCACCAGCGTGCCACCAGCGTGCCGCCGGCCTGCCCCCGGCGTGTCACCGGCCTGCCACCGGCGCAAGCAGCCTGGCCCATGCTCTGCAGCAGGAACGGGAAATGGCGTCTTGCCAACGCGCCGGTCGCTCCCTAGGATGCTTGGGATAGGCGTTGGCTTTTCAATTGCGGAGGATTCATGCACGAGAAGAGCATCGAACTTTTGAACAAGGCCGTCGGAGATGAGTTGGCTGCCATTCACCAGTACATGTACTACCACTTCCACTGTGACGACCAAGGCTATGACCCGCTGGCGGCTCTCTTCCGGCAGGTCGCCATGGCGGAGATGCGGCATGCCGAGACCCTCGGCGAGCGCATTCTCTTCCTCGGTGGCGATGTGGTCATGAAGCCTTCTCAGGAGGTCGAAACGAATCAAGACGTGGCCACGATGCTGGCCCACGCCAAGAAGCTCGAAGAAGAGGCAGTCATCCTCTACAACCAGTTCGCCAATCAATGCGCGCAGCATGGCGATAGCGTCACGAAGAAGATGTTCGAGGATATCGTGGTCGACGAGGAGCGTCACTACGACAGCTTCGATATTCAAGAAGAGCACCTGAGCAAGTTTGGCGAGCAGTTCCTGGCCCTGCAGTCGATGGAGCGCAGCCGCAGCGTTGGCGCCGGCCAGGGCGAGGCGTAGCGTATTGATCGACCAACCGGTGAATCCGAAGCCGCAGGGAGATGATCGACTTCACGATCGGTCCCTGCGGCCGGGTCGTCTCGAGGAGTTCATCGGCCAGGACGACCTCAAGCGGAACCTGTCGATCCTCGTCCAGGCCGCCCGCAAGCGTGGTGAGTCCATCGAACACCTGCTCTTCTACGGTCCTCCCGGTCTGGGCAAGACGACCCTGGCGCAGCTGTTGGCTCATGAAGTCGAGGCCGAGATCATCACCACCAGTGGCCCGGTCCTGGAGCGGGCCAGCGAGCTCGTCGGACTCTTGACCAGCCTCAAGCCCGGCGGATTGCTGTTCATCGACGAGATCCATCGCACCCCCCGCGCCGTGGAGGAGTACCTCTATGGGGCGATGGAGGACTATCAGCTCGACATCATGCTCGACCGCGGCCCGGCGGCGCGATCGGTGCAGCTGCACTTGCCCCCTTTCACCCTGGTGGGGGCGACCACTCGCATTGGGCTCCTGACCGCGCCCTTGCGCGGGCGGTTCGGATTCACGGCCCACCTGGACTTCTACCCGCCGGAGGATCTGTGCCGGCTCCTGCGGCGCTCGGCGGCGCTCCTGGGCCTCACACTGGATTCGGCCGGTGAGGAGCGAATCGCCCGTTGCTCGCGCGGTACGCCCCGCGTGGCGAACCGTCTCTTGAGGCGCGTACGAGATTACGCCGAGGTCCACGAGATCCCTACGATCACCGCCCAGGTTGCCGAGGACGCGTTGGCACTGCTCAAGATCGACGAACACGGCCTGCATGAGATGGACCGCCGGCTGCTCGAGACGATCGTGCACACCTTCGCGGGCGGTCCGGTGGGATTGAGCACGATCGCGGCCGTGCTGGGCGAGGAAGACGACACGGTCGAGGACCTGCTCGAACCGTTCCTCATCCAGCAGGGGCTCATCCAGCGGACTCGCCGCGGGCGGGCCGCCACAACACGGGCCTACGAATTCCTCGGTGTCGAGCCGCCGCAGCCGGGCCAGCACCGCCTGTTGTAAAGGGCGCGTTCATGATGGATCCGTGCGAGCTTCCCGCCTACGACTACGACCTGCCCCCGGAGGCGGTCGCCCAGCGACCGGTCGAGCCGCGTGACCAATCGCGCCTGCTCGTGCTCGACCGCGAGCGAGGCGCCACTGAACACCATCGCTTCGTCGACCTACCCGATCTACTGGATCGCGGCGACCTGCTGGTGATGAACGACACCCGTGTGATTCCCGCCCGTCTCTTCGGGCGCAAGCGGCCGGGAGGCGGGCAGGTCGAGCTGTTCCTCATCCGGCGACTGGAGGCCGGCCGCTGGGAGGCCATGCTACGTGCGTCGGGGCGATTGCGCCCGGGCCTGATGATCGATCTTCCCGACGGCCACGAAGCGTCCGTGGTGCGGGCTTTGGGTAGCCCTCACTGGGAGGTTGCTCTTCCCGAGGGCGACGCGCTCGATCGACTGCTCGATGAGCACGGCCACGTGCCGCTGCCGCCCTACATCCGCCGGCCCGATGAGGCCGCCGACCGCGAGCGCTATCAGACGGTGTATGCCCGTTCGAGCGGTGCGGTCGCGGCCCCGACGGCAGGATTGCACTTCACGCCGCAGCTGTTGTCACGCCTGGATGCGGCCGGCATCGAACACGTCATGGTCACACTGCACGTGGGCCCGGGGACGTTCCGTCCGCTCGACGCCGAGGCCCTGCGGAAGGGGCGTTTGCACCGGGAGTGGTACCAGCTCGTGCCTGAGGCGGCCGAACGGATTCGGCGGACGCGGAGCACCGGCGGGCGGGTGGTGGCCGTCGGCACGACCGCGACGCGTGTTCTGGAGACCTGTGCGCCGGCACCCGGCCGCGTGGAGGCCGGTTCGGGCGAGACCGAACTCTTCATCCATCCGCCCTACCGGCCCCGAATCGTCGACGCGCTGGTGACGAACTTCCATCTGCCGCGCAGCTCGCTTCTGATGCTGGTGGCGGCCTTCGCCGGTCGGGACCGCGTGCTGGCCGCCTATGCCGAGGCGCTACGCGAGGGCTATCGATTCTACAGCTACGGAGACGCGATGCTGATTCGATGATCGCTGGATAGGAGGACCGCGTGGAAAGCGTCTCGCCACAGGACCGACAGATACGCTTCGAACTGCTGAAGGGCGGGCCGGCAGAGCCACGCCTTGGGCGGTTGCAGATCGGCGAGGTCGAAGTGCCCACGCCGGCCTTCATGCCGGTGGGAACGCGGGCCTCGGTGAAGACACTCGACGCCCAGGATATCGAGGAAATCGGGCCGCGGCTCATTCTGGGCAATACCTATCATCTGCACCTGCGGCCCGGGGCCGACCTCATCCGCCGGCGCGGTGGCCTGCACCGGTTCATGGGGTGGCGGGGCGCCATTCTCACCGATAGCGGGGGATTCCAGATTCACAGCCTGGCGAAGTTCTGCCGCATACGACCCGACGGCGCCGAGTTCCGTTCCCACCTCGATGGTTCCCTCCACGTCTTCACCCCCGAGCGGGTGCTCGAGATTCAGCAGGACCTGGGTAGCGATATCCGCATGGTGCTCGACGTATGCACGCCCTACCCGGCCGAGGAAGATCGGGTAGTGGCCGACCTCGAGACGACCTTGGGTTGGGCGGCAGCCTCTGTGCGCCACCGGGAGCGCCTGCAAGCAGCCGGCAACTGGCATGGAGCTCTCTTCGGGATCGTTCAAGGCGGATTGTATGCAGCACACCGCGAGCGTTGTGCTAGCGTCCTTGCGGCTTCGCCATTCGACGGCTATGCTCTCGGCGGCTTTTCGGTGGGGGAGCCGCTGGGCGCAGGCGGGCCGGCCATGGACGCCGCCCTTGCGCCCCTGCCCGCCGACCGGCCCCGCTACCTGATGGGGGTGGGGTCTCCCTGGGAGATGATCGACGCCATCGCGCGGGGGGTCGACCTGTTCGACTGCGTGTTGCCCACACGCAACGCCCGTAAGGGGACGGTCTTCACGCGAGACGGCAAGATGGTCGTCAAGAACGCCGAGTACGCTGAGGACGACCGTCCGATTGACGAGCATTGCGCTTGCCGAGCGTGCCGCCGGTATTCGCGAAGCTACATCCGGCATCTCTTCCAGGTCGGTGAGCAACTGGCTGGGCGGCTGGCCACGATCCATAGCCTGGCCTTCATGGAGGATTTGATGAAGCGTGTCCGGGAAGCGATTGCCAACGGCACCTTCTCTGCGGTGGCCGAGGAGATTCGGCAGCGATACGGTCGCTCGCGGGAGGCGGGCGACCATGGAGCGACCGGCCGGCCATGAGCCGGCCGGCATGATAACCCCCCGCACAGCGGGAAAGGGAGGCATGCATGCCCACTTGGTTTCTTCTCATGACCGGCGGTCCGGCCGGCGAGGGTGGACAGCAGGGAAGCCCGTTCACCATGCTCATTTTCTTCGCGCTCATCTTCGCGATCTTCTATCTGCTCATCATCCGACCGCAACAGAAGCGTCAGAAGCAGCACGGCGAGATGCTGACCTCCATCAGGAACGGTGACGAGGTCTTGACCACCGGCGGGATCATCGGGTCGGTCGTTGGGACGAAGGAGGAGAACAACATCCAGATCCTGGTACTGAAGATTGCCGAGAACACGAAGGTGGAAGTCTCGCGGACCCACGTGCAGCAGGTGCTGCGCAAGAATACCTGATCCGCAGAGTACCTGATCCGCAGTGAGCGGTGTTTCCCCCCCTGCGGGGGGGCACCGTCTGAGAACCTGGGGCCTGAGGGGTCGGGGCTGGAGAGCCTGGGGGCCCGGGGCCAGCGGATTCGGTGCGAGCGGCTCTTGGGCGATCGGGCTCGGGACCAGCGGGTCTGGGGCGAGAGTGCTCGCGGCCGCGAGGCTCCGCGCCGGTTGGATCAGGGCTCGAGCGGGCTCATGGAAAGCAGAAGGGGAGAAGCCGCGTGAAGATCGTCTTCATGGGAACGCCTGAATTCGCGGTTCCCAGCTTGCGTCAGTTGACCCAGGCAGGGTTGGCGCCGGTGGCGGTCTATACGCAGCCGCCCCGCCGTCAGGGCCGCGGCCTGCACGTTGTGCACCCGCCGGTGGCGCTGTGCGCGGAGGAGCTGGGACTGCCCGTCCGGCAGCCCGACCTCTTGCAGTGCCGCACCGAGATGGGTTTCTTGCGCGAGGTCGCCCCGGACGTGATCGTCACGGCCGCCTACGGCCGGATCTTTCGCCGCCGCCTGCTGGAACTGCCGCGGCTCGGATGTATCAACCTGCATCCCTCCCTCCTGCCTCGTTTTCGGGGGCTCTCCCCGATTCCGTGGGCGATCTTGCGCGGCAGTGATCAGACGGGGGTGACGATCTATCGCATGGACGAGCGCGTCGATGCCGGTTCCATCTTGCTGCAGAAGAGCACACCGATCGAGCCCGGTGAAACCGGCGGCGTGCTGGCCGCCCGGCTGGCCCGGCTCGGGGCCGAGGCGTTGGTGGAGACCCTGTGCGCGATGGATCACGGCGATCTACCCGCCACGCCTCAGGACGAGGCCCTTGCAAGCTACGCCCCGCGGCTGATGCGTGAGGACGGCCGGATCGACTGGCGCCTGCCCGCAGTTCAGATCGAGCGGCTCGTGCGCGCCCTGGCGCCCTGGCCCGGCACGTTCACCTTCTGCCGCCGGGCGCGCGTGAAGCTGCTGGCGGTCGAAGTGGCCGACCAGATGCCCAGGGACGTTCCGCCCGGTACGATCCTGAAGGCCGGCGGTTCGGCGCGCCCCACGATCGCCGCCCAACCGGGCGCCGTGTTGCTCCACCGAGTTCAGCCCGAGAACTGCCGGCCCCAGGACGGCGTGGCCTTTTGCTGTGGTCAGAGGATTCAGCCGGGGCAACGGCTGACAGGCCAACCGGTCGAGTGCCCACCGGAGGCCCGGCATGCTTGATGCCCGCGCCCTGGCACTCGAGGTGTTGACGAGAGGGGAAGTCAAACGCATTCCCACCGATCCATTGCTGGCGCCACGTCTGGCCCGCACGCGGCTCGATGAACGCGACCGCCGCCTGGTCACCACACTGATCAAGACGACCCATCGCTGGCGCGGCCGTGCCGATCACGTGCTTGATGGGCGTCTGAAGCGTGGCATTCGCTCGCTCGATGTCCAGACCCTCAACATTCTCCGGCTGGGCTACGTGCAGCTCTTTCATCTCTCCCAGATCCCGGCCCACGCGATCATCCACTCGGCGGTGGACCTGACGATGCGTACCGCCGGTCCCGGCAAGGCGGGGTTGGTCAACAGCATCCTGCGGGGGTTGGTATCCCGTCCCCCGTCGACCCAAGATTGGGAGGGCGAGAACCGGCTGCGGGCTCTGGCAGGCGAGCTGTCCCATCCGGTCTGGCTGCTCGAACGCTGGCTGCCGCGCTGGGGAGAAGAGGCGGTTCGCCGGATCTGCGAATGGAACAATACCTCGCCGAGGATGCACGCACGCCTCACGGGGACGCCGGCCGATCGGGCATTCGCGCTCGAGCGGCTCGAGGCCGAACAGATCCAGTACGAGTCCGGGCAGGTGGCGGAGCAGACGATCCGGATCGCGAGCCGATTCCCCGTGCACGACCACGTCCTGATGAGCGAGGGACGCCTGGTTCCGCAGGACGAGAGTCAAACACTGGTCGGTCTCCTCATGGAGCTGACGGATCACGGCACGGTCCTGGACGTGTGCGCGGCGCCCGGCACAAAGACGTCCCACGTGGCCGAGCGGCATCCCGGCTGGCACGTAGTGGCCACCGACGTCACGACGCGCAAGGTGCACCGACTCGTCGATACACGGCAACGCCTGGGGCTGGCGAACATCGAACTGGTCGTCGCCGATGGGAGGCGCCCCCCCTTCGAAGCGGTCTTCGATGCGGTCGTGCTGGATGCCCCCTGCTCGGGGCTAGGGGTGTTGCAGCGACGGCCCGACGCGCGCTGGCTACGCAGTCCAGGCGAGCTGCTCGACGCCGCGCTCCGGCAGCGTGCCCTGCTGGGAGCCGCCGCCGGTCTGGTCATGCCAGGGGGACAGCTGCTCTACAGTGTCTGCTCGGTGGAACCCGAGGAGACCTCAGCGAACGTGGCGTGGTTCCGCGAGGCATTCCCCGCATTCGAACCGGTGCCGCTTCCGGACTGGGTGCCGGGCGACATCCGGGGCGATGATTGCCAGATGCGCATTCTACCCGGCACCATGGGTATGGAAGGCGCCTTCGCGGCGGTGTTGAGACGGGGGAGGTGACGGTGTGACGAAACCATCCGACACGAACCGGCCTCAGGGGGAGCGAGCGGCCCGGCCCGCGAGAACCTCCGGCCGCCGCCCCTCGCGCGAGTCGGCCGGCCGGCCTCCACGGCGTCCGCTTTGGCGACGGCTGCTCCGACCCGTCTTGGCGATTGTCCTGATGGGGATTGGCGCCGTGGCGGCCGTTCTGCTCTTTCACTTCCTCATCATGCCGCTCTTCGTGCGCCACGGGCAGGACGCCACCGTGCCGGATGTGCGCGGGCTGGCGCTGGCCGATGCCCGGCCCATTCTGCGCACGGCCGATCTCACTGCAGGGGGGGTACGGCATGCTCACGACGATCACATTCCGCCCGGCCGCATCCTCCGGCAGAATCCCCCACCCGATTACCGTGTGAAGCGTGGGCGCGAGGTGGATCTGGTGGTCAGCCTCGGCGCCGAGGAACTCCGAGTGCCCCTGGTCACCGGGGAGTCGGCCGTGCACGCTCGATTCGTGCTGGCGCGCGAAGGACTCACGGTGGGCCGCGTGCGGGAGGTTCCGGTGGGCGAGGTCGAGGCCGATCACGTGGTGGCCTCCGCGCCCCGCCCTGGGGCCCTCATGGCCGGGCGCCATACCGTGGATCTGTTGGTGAGCGTGGGCGACCCGCCGCGCACCTTCTTGATGCCCGACGTGCGCGGGCTGGACGTCGAACGCGTGACCGCCGTGTTTGAGCCACTGGGGCTGACGGTACACCGGCGGGTTCGCCCGGGCGCGCGGCGCCACCTGGATGTTGTTGCCGATCAATCCCCGCTCCCCGGCGAACCCGTCCGCACGGGTGGGGCGATCGAACTCACCACGGGAGGATAGTTTCGAGCATGTCGCGTCGCGAATTGCCACCGGGATTGCAAGTTGCGCCTTCGTTGCTATCTGCGGATTTCGCTCACCTCGCCGACGAGATCCGTTCAGCCGAGGACGCCCGCGTGTCCATTCTTCATCTGGATGTCATGGATGGACACTTCGTCCCCAACATCACCTTCGGCCCGCCTCTCGTCAAGACCGTTCGCGCAACGACCGGTCTCTTCCTCGACACCCACCTCATGATCCGAGCCCCGCTCACGTTCCTGGAACCATTCGCCCGGAGCGGATCGGATCTGCTCACACTGCACGTCGAGGCCCTCGATCGAGAGGGATCGGGACACACGCCGTCGGCCGCCGGTCTCAAGAGCTTCCGCCGCGCTCTGGAGATCTGCCGGGACTGGGGGGTGGGTATTGGACTCTCCTTCCGCCCGCACACCGAGCCCATGGCCTGGCTCGATGCGGTGGGCAGCGAGCTGGATCTGCTGCTGATTATGACCGTCGAACCGGGCTTCGGCGGACAAGCCTTTATGGAATCGTGTCTTCCACGAATCAGCGAGTGCCGCCGTACCATCGCGCGCCATGGCTGGCACTGCCGGCTCGAGGTCGATGGCGGCATTGCCACCTCGACCGCGGGTCTGGCCGCCGGGGCGGGCGCCGACATTCTGGTGGCCGGCACGGCCGTCTTCGGTGAACCCGACCGGCGGGAGGCCGTTGCCGGCCTTCGGCGGGCGGTCGAGCAGGCGCAGCGCGCATGAACGCTCTAAGGGCTTGATCCGGGGGAACCGCGGTGGTAAACTCCCTGTTTTGCATAGTCTAACGAAACTTCGCCCCTTGAGGGGTTGGCATATATGTTTGAGTCTCTAGCAGGACGCTTGGAGCAGGTCTTCGGGCGAATTCGCGGGCGCGGCAAGCTGACGCCCGACAACATCCGCGAATCGCTGCGCGAGATGCGGCGCGTGCTGCTGGAGGCGGATGTCAACTTCAAGGTCGCGCGTGACTTCATCAAGCAGGTGGAGGAGCGGGCCTTGGGACGCGAGGTGCTCGAGAGCCTGACGCCCGATCAGCAGCTGATCAAGATCGTTTACGAGACGATGACCGAGCTGCTGGGCAGCGAGACCGCGCGTCTCGCCGAGTCATCGGAGATCCCCACACGGATCTTGATGGTGGGGCTGCAGGGTTCGGGGAAGACGACCTGCACGGCCAAGATCGCGCGCCACTTGCGCAAGCGCAAGAAGGTTCCGGTCCTGGCCGCGTGCGACGTGCACCGGCCGGCCGCGGTCGACCAGTTGCAGCGCCTTGGTGGTGAGCTGTCGGTGCGCGTGTATGCCGAGCCGGGCGAGACCGACGCGGCGGCGCTAGCGGCCCGCGGTCTCAAGGAAGCCCGCTCGGCCGGCGCCGATTACTATCTGGTCGATACGGCTGGACGGATGCAGGTCGATGAGGCGATGATGAAGGAGATCGAACGCATCAAGGATGCGATCGATCCCCATCAGATATTGCTCGTGGTGGATGGATTGACGGGACAGGAAGCGGTAACCGTCAGCGAGGCCTTCCACGAGCGGCTCGAACTTGGCGGAGTCATCCTGACCAAGATGGATGGCGATGCGCGAGGTGGCGCGGCTCTGAGCGTGCGGGCGGTCACCGGGGTGCCGATTCTATTCGTCGGCACCGGGGAGCGGGTGGAAGCGCTCGAGACGTTTCACCCCTCGGGAATGGCCTCGCGCATCATGGGCATGGGCGATGTGCTCTCGCTGGTGGAGAAGGCCGAGGAGGCCGTCAATCTCCAAGAGGCCGAGAAGCTTCGCCGCAGCCTCGAGAAGAACGAGTTCACATTCGAGCAGTTCCTGAGCCAGATGCGCCAGGTGCGCAAGATGGGTCCGATGAAGGATCTGATCAAGCTGATCCCGGGCCTGGGCTCGAAACTGCCTGGGAACCTTGAAATCGATGAGCGGGAAGTCTCGCGCCTGGAGGCCATTGTGCTCTCCATGACGCCGCTTGAGCGGCGCCGGCCGGAGATCATCAATGGGTCGCGTCGCAAGCGGATCGCGCGCGGTAGCGGCACGACGGTGCAGCAGGTCAATCGCCTGCTACGGGATTTCCAGCAGATGCGTAGGCTCTTCGGCAAGATGCGCAAGGGGCGCCGATTGCCAGGGCCTTTCCAGCTTTCCTAGCAAGAGGAGGAAGATAGCGTGGCGGTTGTGATCCGGCTGCAAAGGGCAGGTGCCCGTAACCGGCCTTTCTATCGTGTCGTGGTGACGGATTCGCGCAAGCCCCGGGACGGCGCCTTCCTGGAGAAGGTCGGATACTATGATCCGATTCCCGATCCGGATGTGTTGCAGATCGATCAGGACAAGGTGGCCTCGTGGCTGGCCAAGGGTGCCAGGCCGACCGAGGCTGTCAGTGCACTGATCAAGCGGGCCAAGAAAGCGCCGCAAGCTGGGGAACCGGCGGCGCAGCCGGTGGTGACACCCACAGATACGTCGGTGGCGGAAACGCCCCAGGAGTAGGCTGGTCTACGTAGTCTGGGTACGACGTCGAGTTCGAACGCGCGTGCTCAACGCGAACCCTGCAATCTGGTAGACGGCGCCCTCGCAATTTCCAATCCCCCGCTAGGCGGGGCCCGAACGGCGCCAACGATGAAGACACAGGAGGCGAGCGAGATGAACGAAGAGAATCTGAAGGAACTGATCGAATTCTTGACACGTGCGCTGGTGGATCGTCCCGATGAAGTGGAGGTGGTTGAAGTAGCCGGTGAGAAGACCACCGTGTACGAGCTGCGCGTGGGTGATGGTGACCTTGGCAAGATCATCGGCAAACACGGCCGCACGATCCGGGCCATTCGCACGGTTCTCTCCGCCGCCGCCACCAAGCAGAACAAGCGCGCGGTCCTGGAGATCTTGGAGTAGGCGCATCGCGGACGCGAACGCGGATGCGGACGCAAACGCGAACGCGGGAGACGAGCGTTTCCTGCCGAGGGCGCCGCGATGATGGGGTCGAGCACGAAGAACAACCGGCCCCCCGACGATCGATGGATCGATGTGGGGGCCGTTGGTAAGCCGCATGGTTTGAAGGGCGAGGTGGTGGTCCACTGTTTCGGTGACACACCCGTTCGGTTTGCGGTGGGCGCCGAGGTCTCGCTCTTGCTGCGCGGGACCCGGCGCACCGTCGTGGTCGCGCAGACCCGTCCCATGCCAAAGAAGTTCGTGGTTCGCTTCGAGGGCTGCGAACGCATCGAGGACATCGAGGCGTGGCGGGGCGGACGTTTGCAGGTTCGCGCCGGCGACTTGCCGCCACTCGAAGAGGACGCCAATTACCACTTCGAGTTGATCGGTCTGGAAGTGATTTTGGCCGGCGGGGAGCGCCTGGGGCGGCTGGAGGAAATCCTGGCCACCGGCGGTAACGACGTCTATGTCGTGCGCGGTGGCGGGCGGGAATATCTGATCCCGGCGATCCGGGATGCCATCGACAAGGTGGATCTTGAGGCTGGGGAGATGATCCTGAAGGACATGGAAGGACTGATCACGCCGTGAGCGCGGGATCTGCGCCGGTCACCATATCGGTGCTCACCGGCTTTCCGACACTGTTCGGAAGCTTGGACACCGAGGGGATGATACGGGTGGCGCTCGATCGGGGCGTTGCGCGGCTGCGCATCGTGAACTTGCGCGATTTCACGGAGGACCGGCATCGCACCATCGACGATACGCCTTATGGAGGCGGACCGGGGATGGTGCTCAAGCCCCAGCCGGTGGTGCGGGCACTCGAGTCCTTGCCGCCGCCGGAGGGCGGCAGGGAAGTGGTCCTGCTGTCGCCAAAGGGCGAACAGCTCACACAGCCGTTACTGGCCGAGCGCGCCAAGGGCTGTGACTTGGTTCTGATTTGCGGACGCTACAAGGCAGTCGACGAGCGCATTCGCGAATATGTCGACGCTGAGTGGTCGCTAGGTGACTACGTGATCTCGGGCGGGGAACTGGCGGCGATGGTCATCATCGACGGCATTCTCCGGATGATTCCCGGGGTCTTGGGGGACCTGGACTCCGCGTTGGGTGACAGCTTCCAGAGCGGGCTTCTGGATTGCCCCTACTACACGCGCCCCGAGCGATTCCGGGAGGCGGCGGTTCCCGAGGTGCTGCTGTCGGGTCATCACGAGGCGATCGCCCGGTGGCGGCGGGAACAGGCGCTGCGGCTGACCTTTAAGCGCCGGCCGGAATTGCTCGAGGACGCGGCGCTGACGGCGGCGGATCGGGCGGCCCTGCGGCAGTGGGGCTGGCATCCAGATCCGAGCCGCCGCGACCGAGAAGAAGGCTAGACAGCTGGACTTCCGGAGTGGGAGTCAGCTGAGCAGCCAGTTCACCGGGCTCTGGGCCACGGACCGGTGGTGAGCCAGATGGGCGGCCCAGCGTGCTTTGCGCCACGGGCTGGTGGTGAGCCAGATAGGCGGCCCAGCGTGGTTTGCGCCACGGGGCCGGTAGGTGAGCTGGAGATTTGGAGTGAATGGACGCGTCGCGTTTGCTTGGCACATGTAGCCGAGCCCAGCGTGACGGATGCGATCAACCGATTCGGCATGATAGGCCCGCGGGAAAGGCCCGGGGGCCCGAGCCATGGGGGTGGGGAATGGACGTGATCCGCAATATCGAGGCGCAACAGCTCAAGAGCGACATCCCGGAATTCGGCCCGGGCGACACGATTCGCGTGGGCGTGCGGGTTGTGGAAGGCAACAAGGTGCGCCAGCAGGCCTTCCAGGGTACGGTCATGATGCGCAATCGCAGCGGTATCAGCGAGACGGTGACCGTCCGCAAGATCACTGACGGCGTGGGAATCGAGCGTATCTTCCCGATCCACTCCCCCAGCATCCAGTCGATCGAGCTGGTGCGGCGGGGTCGCATACGCCGCGCGAAGCTGACCTACCTGCGGGGCCGCAAGGGCAAGAGCGCGCGTATTCGTGAGCTCTCGATGCACCGTGCGGGCAAGAGTGCGCGCAAGAAGGCAGCTGCGGCTGCGCCTGCGCCTTCGCCCGCTCCGGCGCCGGAGACCGAGACCGTCGAATAGGGCGGGCACCGTGACCTGCCGCCGCAACGCTCGGCCGGGGAACCGGACAAGCGCCGACGCCTTCGAGATTGGCCATTCGTGCGAACCCGGCAAATCGGTTGAACTCGCCGATTCGGTCGAGCGAACCGAGCCGGTCGAGCCAACGGAGTCGATCGAGCCAACGGAGTCGGTCGAGCCAACGGAGTCGATCGAGCCAACGGAGCCGATCGTGCGAGCTGAGTCGGTCGAGCCAACGGAGTCGGTCGAGCCAACCGAGCCAGCTGAGCCGGACGAGCGAACGGCCGGCATTCGGCGGAAGAATCCGCTGCGCAGACATCGCCCCGATCGGCGCCACGAACTCGCTTGGCGCCGGCGGGGCTTTCGCGTGATCGCTGGAATCGACGAGGTGGGGCGTGGCTGTCTGGCCGGCCCGGTGGTGGCCGCCGCGGTGGTGCTGCCGAAGCGGGCACCAGGCGGGATTGATGATTCCAAGAGATTGCCCGCTCTGCGTCGGGAAGAGCTCTACGAAGCGCTGCGAGCGTGTGGTGCGCATATCGGCATCGGTGAGGCCGGCCCCGATGAGATTGATGCCCTGAACATACGCGAGGCAAGCTTTCTCGCCATGCGGCGCGCCGTGGATGCCTTGACCTCCATCTCCGTCCAACCCGACGCGCTCCTCGTCGATGGTTTCGAGCTACCCGATTGCGCCGTTGCCCAGCAAGCCTTGGTTGGCGGAGACGGTTGCTGTTCGTCGATCGCGGCGGCAAGTATCATTGCCAAGGTCGTCCGCGACCGGCAACTCATCGAGCTTGCCCTAGATTACCCCGGTTACGGTTTCGACCGCCACAAAGGCTACCCAACCCCAGACCATCTTCGCCAGCTGGCGCTGCTGGGTCCGACGCAGATTCACAGAAAGACCTTCGCCCCGGTGGCCGCCGTCTTTGCTACCGCAAGAGGATGCTGACAGACAGTCTGGCGCGCCTCATCATGTACATGCTCCGCCCCGCCCACCTGAGCAGTCGTCCGCAGCCGTCCGCAGCCGTCCGCAGTCGTCCGCAGCCGTCCGCAGTCGTCCGCAGCCGTCCGCAGCCACCCGCAGCCTTGTTTTGGGTCGCCGTCTTGCCTGATTTCTGCAGATTTGGATTCCGGGATCCTTATTCAAGAAGTTTGTTTTCAATAGGTTGTGAGATTCGAGCGGTCTCGCGTCAGGATTTGGTTGGATTCTTCTAATCGTTTGATCTGCTTGAGGA
>CAZNJE010000079.1:0-17293 GCA_964573295.1 uncultured bacterium
GCTTACCGCGCGGACGCTGCCGCCATGGGCCTGGGCGATGTGCTTGACGATCGACAGCCCCAGCCCGGTGCCCCCCATCTCCCGGCTGCGCCCCTTGTCGACGCGGTAGAACCGCTCGAAGATGCGCTCCAGGTGCTCGCTGCCGATGCCGGGGCCCTGGTCGTGAACCTCGATCACGAAATCCCCGGCCTCCTGACGGGCCACCACCTGGACGGTGGTACCCTCGGGACTGTACTTGACCGCGTTGTCGATCAGGTTGACGACCGCGTTCTCGAGCAGGGTTGGATTGAGCCGGCCGCGCAGGTCCGGGTCGCTGCTGAGCTCGATCAAGATGTGGCGCTGGGCCGCTTTTGGATCGCAGGCCTGGGTGGCCGCCGTCAGCACGTGATCCAGGTCAGCATCCGTGAAGTCGATCGCATCACCCTCGGCACTCTGCTCGATACGCGACAGGTGCAGCAAATCCTCCACGATTGCTTCCAGGCGGCTGGCCTGGCGCGCGATGATCATCAGGAACCGCCGTGCCTGCTCTCCGGCCTCGACCGGCAGGTCCTCGAGCGCCTCCACCGCCATCTTGACCGATGTGATCGGCGTCTTGAGCTCATGGGACACATTGGCGACGAAATCGCGGCGCATACGTTCGAGGCGCTGAAGACGCGTGATGTCGTTCAGCACCAGCACGGCGCCGATGGGTTTTCCGCGCGAGTCCCGCAACGTAGAGCCATGAATGTGTAGGAACCGTTCGTCTCCGTTTCGGAGGATGATCGTGCCCTCGACGTTGCCCGGCTCAGACAGAGTCTTGAGCACCAAGGCCTGCAGATCCGGGATGCGGATGGTCTCCTGAATTCGCTTGCCACGCGCGAAATCCGGATCAATGCCGAGCATGCGGGAACATCCCTGGTTCAGGCTCACGATCCGCTCGTCGGCGTCGACGGCCAGCACGCCCTCGACCATACTGATCAGGATCGCCTCGCGTTCGTTGCGCTGCCGGGTGATCGTCTGCAGCCGCTCGTCGATCTGAGCCGCCATCGTACTCATCGAGGTTGCCAGGCTCGAGATCTCCTCGATGTCCGAGACCGGTAGCGTCTGCCGCAGCTCGCCCCGCGCATAGGCCTGCGCGGCCGAGCGCAGGCCCTCGAGCGGCTCGCTGATGCGCCGCGCCAGCGTCCAGCCGACCAACAGGAAAACGGCTGCCACCACCACCGCGCCGAAGACGATTTGCGACCGGATCGACTGCACGGCCGCATCCAGGGTCGTCATCGGGATCGACATGCGCAAGGCGCCGTCCGGGCGAGGCCGGGTGGCGTCGTTGGCGGGTGAAATCAAGGGGATGGCCACGTACAACATCGTCCGCTGAAGAGTGTGACTGTAGCGGGTGTCATGGCCCCGCTGGCCTTCGAACGCCGCGGCCAGCTCCGGACGGGCCCTGCCGGTGTGCGGCAGCATCTCCTCGAGTGCGTGGTCGGAGTCGGCGAGCACGGTGCCGTCTTCACGGACGACCGTGATCCGGGTTTCGGCGCGCTTGCCCAAGCGCTGGGCCAGGGCATTGAGCGCGGGGTCATCGCCCGAGGCGAGATAGGGCTCGACCTGATCGCGCAGGAGTTCCGCCTGGGCCACCAGATCCGCGATGGTCTGCTCCAGATGAAAGTGACGAACCGACCGCGTCGTGATCCACGTCACCGCGAGCAACGCGAGGAGCATGACCGCCAGATACGACGGAAACAGGTGCCAGAATAGTCGTCGCTTTCCCACCGCAATCTGCCTACGATTCGTCCTTGAACCGGTAGCCGACCCCCCGGACGGTCTCGATGTAGCTGCCGGCTTTGCCCAGTTTCTTCCGAAGCCCGACGACCTGCACGTCCACTGCCCGGTCGGTGACCACATAGTCCTGACCGCGGATGGCGTTGACGATTTGATACCGCGTGAAGACCCAGCCCGGCCGTCCCGCCAACAACTGCAGTAACTTGAACTCGGTGTAGGTCAGCCGAACCAGTTTCTGGCCCACATGGACCTCGTGGCGCCCGGGGTCGATCACCAGATCATGAATCCGCAGGATGGCGTCCTTCTGACGGGACGGTTGTTCCCGCCGGCGCAGGACCGCGCGAATCCTGGCCATCAGCACTTTGGGACTGAAGGGCTTCGGCACGTAGTCGTCGGCGCCCATCTCGAGCCCCGTGACGACGTCCGATTCCTCGCCCTTCGCCGTCAACATGATGATGGCGGTCTTGGCCGTCTGGGGATCGCGCTTGAGGGTGCGACAGACTTGCAGTCCGTCGATGCCCGGCAACATGAGATCCAGCAGGACCAGATCGGGGTTCTCCTTGCGAACCAGGTCGAGGCCGTCTTCACCATTCTCCGTGCAACTGACCCGGTAGCCCTCCTTCAGGAGGTTGTACTCGACGAGTTGCTGGATGTCCTCGTCGTCCTCGATGAGGAGAATGTGTGCGCTGCTCATGGCATCCCCACAGTTCTCGAGCGGTTCAAGCATTATCACGAAACGCGCGGAGGTTCACACTTGGAAATTAGAAATGCGTTAGAACTCGGTGAGGATCATGCCATTGTCACAGTTCGTGCATGGCGGCCCCTTATGGCTCGACCACGGCCTTGATCTTCGGGAATCCCGCCGAACGGTGGATGATCGGCTGCTCGGGTGTGCCCTCGACGATGGCCGCTTCCACCCCCGGGAGCGAATCAGCCAGCACCATTCCGTCATGGGTGCCGAGCACGGAGATCGTGGTTGCCAACGCATCGGCGGTGAGGGCGTCGTCGGCGATGACCGTCACGCTTGCCGGGCTTTTCACGGGCCAGCCCGTGCGAGGATCCAGGATGTGGGAGTAGCGCCGTCCAGCTACGGATGCGTAACGTCTGTAATGACCGGATGTTGCCACGGCACCCTCCGAGAGCACGATCTTGCCCAGCAGCTCCTCGGCAAACGGGCTCTGGATGCCCAGCGGCCATGGCCGCCGCGGAGTCAAGGGCGCGGCATCGGTGCGCCGCAGCCCGGGGAAGAAGTCCTCGGGGGGGTGGGCCTCCTGGCTGGCCCCCACCGGCCCGGTGCTCTTGCGCCGGAGGGTGCGTACCGGCAATGCCGCCTGCTTCCCGATCAATCCCTGTGGAATCCGGCCGAAGCAGCGCAAGTCGCCGCCGACCTCGACGATACCGGCCTCGATACCCTCTGCCTGCAACGCGGCGACCGCCCGGTCGATGCCATACCCTTTGGCGATCCCACCCAGATCGATCCGCATCCCATCTCGCAGGAACCACACTTCCCGCCGGTCGGGGTCTGTGCCGAGGTGCTTCAATCCCACGCGGGTCAGGACGGTGGCAAGTTCCTCCTCGGTCGGCGGTTGGTCGCTCCCGGCCGCCTCCCGCCACAGACCGATCAGGGGCCCCACGGTGATGTCGAACGCGCCACCGGACAGCTCGCCGCACTGGCGGGCGTACTGCAGGACCTCGAAGGTCGCCGGATCCACCACCACCCGTTCGGCGGCGCCGACGCGGTTGAGCCGCCCGATATCCGACTCGGTCTGGTAAGCGCTCATCCGGGCGTTGACGCTATCGAGCGCGGCGAACGCGGCTTCCATCGGGCTCACGGCGTCTCTGCCGCCTTCGGCGATCACCGTGATCGTGGCCAGCGTGCCCATGATCTCGCGGGTCTCGACGAATTTCTCGGCGGTGGGGCCGTCCTCGGCACTCTGGCATCCCAGCAGGCCGATGCCGAGCCATGCCACGGCCGCAACGAACGGCACGGCCGCCGAGATCGTCGAAGTGACCGCGGCCGGAGCGGAAGGCGGCCACGGCAGCCGGATGCGGCCGGGCAAGTCCGGGCGATCGGGACATGAGGTGTGTCGACACATGGAAGTGCTCTCCAGCGGATTTCCTTCTGATCCATGATTCCCAAGACTCGAACCATCATGCGCATCGCAGGCCGATTGCGCAAGGTCCGCTCCTTCGGCTATCGTGACTTCGAGCTGGTGCCGGGAAGGACCACCCTCGCCGGCCTGGCCGGCCTGGTCGGCCTGGTCGGCCTAGTCGGGCGGCCTCGGGGCGGCCACGGGGGGGGGCATGGGGGTGATGTGGGTGATGCGAGAGAGGCAGGGGACATGAGCCAGAGAGATGCGGTCGTCGAGCGGTTCATCTCCAAGGATCGCAATGTGTTGCTGGCGCAGGCCGACTTCGGCCGGCTCTTTCGTGCCTACCTCGAGCACAGCCGAGCGTGGGTGGGCGATCCAGACGGCCTGATCCTGATTATGATGCGTCAGGCCCTGGCGGCGGCCGCCCTGTATCTCACCTGCCGGCCCACCGACGAGAACACGGCCTGGACCATCAACTTCCCCGAGCCGCCGCTCAACATCTTCGTCACCTGCGATGCCTCCGCCGGCCGGGTCGTCGGCCGCTACTACACCGACCACGTCAAGGCCGAGCCCGAAACACGGCTCATCGTCCAGGCCGTGCGACGTACCGGGGAGCCGCAACTCAGCATCCTGGCGGTCAGCGGGTTCGACATTCTCTCCATCTTCGAGCACTACTACATCCAATCCGAACAGCTCACGGTTCGCTTCTTCGAACTGCAGGATGACCGCTTCTACATGCTGATGGCGCTCCCGGACATCGACGAGGCCTGGCTGCATGGTCTCAACCGCCAAGAGGCCCTGGCGCTGCTGGAGGAAGAGAGGACCCAGAAGATCGAGGAACGGCCCGTGCGGTTCGCCTGCGGCTGCAGTGCCGAACGGCTGGCGGTGGTCACGGGCAAGATGTTCGCGGACCGGCTCGATGAGCTCTTCGGAGACGACTCGCAGGTCGAAGCCCACTGTCCGCAATGCGGCCGCGCCTACGAACTGACGCGGGCGCAGCTCGAAGCGCAGACCGCCCACAAAAAAGCCCAACCACCTGGCGACGAGCCCCAGGACGGGGTGGTATAATCGCGCCCGAGGCGCAAGGGCATATTGAAGAACACCTAGTCGTAGCTTACCGCAACCGGCCTCCCCACGTGTGGGCGGCCGGAGGCATGCCGTGTAGCCATGGCCTGCAAGGGTAGGACTACGTCCGGCCGTGTTTGTCCACGCCATCTCGAGGAACCGTCGAGTTCCAATCACGCACCACATCATCACAACAGGGGAGGCTTCGATGCACGCAAGGATGTCTACCGGCAGAGGCCTGGCCGGGCTATGCCTGGTCTTAGGGGTGATCGTCTTGCTCGGCGCTTCGATGGACGTGGCGCGCGCCACCACGTATTCGCGTGACGACGCGGCCCAAATCGTCACCACGACACTGCTTGGCGGAACGACTGAGGGGATCCGCCTGTTCGTCTATCCCGAGACGATATCGGCCGGGACCACGGTATCGACGTACAAGCGCGACGTGTTCACCGCGCCGGCCGAAGGCTACTTCCTTTTCATCGACCTGCATCCCCGTGCGAACTGGGAACATGACTGCCGCTATGTCTTTGTCGACGCAGCCACCGGAGCGGTCGAAGAGTACAAGGCGATGGTGCCCCCTGCCTGGCAGCTCGAGATGATCGAGCTCACCAACGGCCGGGACAACCCGACCCCTGAGGAAAACGCGCGCCTGCACGAATGGTTCGACCGGCGCATGGCCGAGGTCAAGAAGCCCGAGCCCGTGGGCTCAGACAGCCGTGGCCAGGCCTACGCGTTCATCATCAGCGGCGGCGCCAGCCAGGGCAACAACCACATCCGCTACTGGAACGACAGCTCCTTCATCTACAAGACGCTGGTCAACTATTACGGGTATGCGGACGAGAACATCTACGTCTGCATCTCAGACGGCACCAATCCGGCGCCCGATCGCTCCGACGGCACGAACTCGCCGCCCGACCTGGATGGAGACGGCGACGATGACATCCAGTATCCGGCGACCCAAGAGTACATCGAGATGGTCTTTGGCGAGCTAGCCACGATCCTCAGCCCCTCGGATCAGCTCTTCATCTATACCACCGATCACGGTGGTCAGGAGAGCGGCTGGGACGCATACCTGAATCTCTGGAACTGGGAGGAGTTGCGGGATGACGAGCTGGCTCCCCTCGTCGACATGTTGCCCTGCGAGACGATCATCGGCACCTTCGAGCAGTGCTTCAGCGGCGGGATGATCGATGATCTGGTGGCCGACGGCCGCGTGTGGGCCAGTGCCGCGGCCTACAACGAGTACTCCTGGGCCATGGGGCCCGACTACCAGTACGACACGTTCGTCTTCCACTGGACCAGCGCGGTCAACTGGGAGGACCCCTACGGTAACCCGGTGGATGCCGACACCAACGACGACGGCGTCGTCTCGATGCGTGAGGCCTTCCTCTACGCCGAGGCCAACGACTTCGAGAACGAGACGCCCCAGTACAGCAGCACACCCGAGGACCTGGGCGATATCCTGAACCTGATGGGCAACCTCGAAGGGGTCTATCTCGCGCTCGAGAGCTATACGATCGACGACGACAACGAAGGCGCCTCCCAGGGTGATGGCGACGGGGTCATCGACTTCGGGGAGACGATCGAGCTGACCCTTACCTTGAACAACATGGGTTCCGAGGACGCCGGCGAGGTGATCGGTACGCTGCAAACGATCTCGACCTACGCCCATCTGATGATCGATGCGGTCTCCTTCGGCTCGATCCCCGCCGGGATGAGCGGCACGAACACGGTCCCCTTCCTCTTCCAGGTTCACACCCACGTGCCTGACTTGGAGAACCTGGGCTTTACCGTGACACTGAACGAGGAACCGCTGTCGGTGGCGCTGGGGCTCGAGGCCCATGCCCCGGCCTACATGGTGAGCGTGGATGACCTCGACGACAGTGTCGGCGGCGACGGCGACGGCATCGCCGAGCCGGGCGAGACGGTGGCATTGGCGCTGCGGATCCAGAACACCGGCAGCAGCGACACGCCGGCGCTGACCGCCGACCTCGGTACGGGCACCGAGTATTTCGTGCCCGAAGAGACGCCCCAGAACCTGGGCATGCTCGCGCCGGGAGAGGAGTTGATCACAGCTCCGTTCACGGTGGCCATCTCCCCGGATTGCCCCGAGGTCTACACCCACTACCTTCACCTTCACCTGCGCACCGTCGGCCTCTACCAGGCCATGGTGCCGATGGTCTTCTCCGTGGGCCAGATCTTCGCCGACGACATCGAGGGCGGCGGGACCTCCTGGACCAACTACGCCGGACCCGGCGGCACCTGGGCCGACGAGTGGCACGTCGAGACCTACCGCAACCACACGCCCGGTGGCACGACGAGCTGGAAGTGCGGCGGTGCGGGAAGCGCCGACTACGGCAACCTGCTCTATGCCTGTCTCGAGACCGCGGACTTCGATCTGCCGGCTGGCTCCGAGCTGGCCTTCTGGCACTGGATGGATGCGGAGGTGAGCACCGCCTATCCGGAGTATTGCTACGACGGCGGTCTGCTCGAGATCTCGGCCGACGGCGGTCAGACCTGGGACGGCCTGACGCCCGAGGGCGGGTATCCGTACCTCGTCCGTGTCGGCGGCACCCCGGGTCCCTTTGCGCAGGAGACGCCGGTGTGGTCGGGTGCCCATGATTGGCAAGAGGTGGCGGTGGATCTGACCGGCTACACCGGCACGGTCCGCCTGCGCTGGAGCTTCAGCTCCGATGGCGCGGTGGCGGCCGAGGGCTGGTACATCGACGATGTGCGGATCTACTCCTCGCCACCGATGTCGGATGCGCCGGATGCAGTCCGGGCGGTGCTGCGGCCCACGCTGCTGCCCATGCGTCCCAATCCGGTCATGGGCGGCGCCAGTGGCCTGGCGGGCGGCGCCACGATCCGCTTCGCCCTTCCGGCAGCCGCAGACGTCGAGCTGACCCTGCACGACGCCACGGGCCGGCTCGTCCGCACCCTCGCCAGCGGTGAGATGCCGGTGGGCGAGAACGCCGTACAGTGGGACGGCCGGGACGGCCACGGCGCGCAAGTGCCCGCCGGCACCTACTACTGCCGGATGGCGGCGGGTGAGGAGGTGCAGACGCGCAAGCTGACGTTGATCCGATAGGGGCACATGGCCCGGTCGCGCCAAGCGCGAGCGGCTGCGCATTCACAGACCAGGATCAAGCAACACTGCTCGAGGGCGGTCCGGATTGACGCCGGTCCGCCCTCAGCGTAGCCTGCGGGGGGCGCTGTTGGGCGCACGGAGCGGTAGCTCCCGGGGTCCTCCTTCTTCTTCGGCGTGCCTGTGTGGGGTTATCGCAGGCCTCAGTGAGAGGCGTTCGATGTTCCGTAACCAGTACTGCCTGAGCCTTCATCCTCGACCGGGCGGCCTCGAGGGTTTCCGCCACTCGCGATTCGGCGCCTACCACGTCTATGCTCACGAAGTCCTCCCGGTGAGTGAAGCCGTCCATCGAGACCGGCAGGTGATGATCCTGGGAGCGATCCTCGATCCCGATCACCCCGAGGCCGACAACCAGGCGGTTGCCGGCCGCTTGGCCCACGCGGGCGAAACGGTCGCCACGTGGCTCGAGGCGCTTGAGTCCATGTCGGGCCGGTTCGTGGCCCTCTATCAGACCGAGGAGAGTATCTGCTGCACCACCGATGCGTGCGGGTTGCGGCGGGTCTTCTACGCAAGCAACGCTGCATCGTACGACCCCGACCCTCCGCTGCTCCCCACGCCACCGCCGTCCACAGATAGACGCGATGACACATACACACACACACACACACTCTCTCTCTCTCTCTCTCTGGCGGGGAACTAGGCGGGAGCGAGGTTACTCTATTGCCGAAAGCAGAGAGCCGGACGACGAGTCTTTCTCCACATGGTCAACCCCCTTCTTGACTTCTTCGGTGAAGCTGTTCCTATACTTCCACGATTTGTCGCCGTGTTTAGATGAGGAGACAGCTGCCTTCCTGGCGTCACCCGAGCACCTTGGCGGCGAATCAGCCTGGATCGGAGATGAGGGGCCTGACATGCGGCTGCGCCGCTTGTTGCCGAATCACTGTCTTGACCTGCGGTCCGGGCGTATCGATCGAATCCCATTCACGGTACGCAGCGGCATCAGTCAGCGGGAGGTGATCCTCGCCGGCACACGGCTGCTTCGGGGAACCTACCAGGCGCTGTTGAGCCGCTATGATGCCATTCAGCCGCTGACGGCGGGCTGGGACTCGCGCCTGCTCCTGGCGGCCTCGCGGCCCTTCCGCGAGCGGATCCGCTACTACGTGTTCGACCGTTCTGCTGAGCAAGACGCTCGCCAGCCGGTCGATGTGGCCATTGCGCGCGGCCTTGCCGGCGAGCTGGGGCTGCGCTTCGAGGCGATCCGGCCGTCGCGGCCGACCCCCGAGCTGGTGGCGTTGCTCAAGCGGGAGATGTTTCGGCCTCGGCTGCTCGGCAAGACTGCGAATCTTCAGCATCACCTGGATCACAACGCCGATGGCCGGACGATCAACCTGAACGGGAACGGGGGTGAGGTAACACGCTGTTTCTACGGACGCAGTAGGATACGACCCGGCGTACGACTCGGCGCTCGGATGCTCAGCATCTTGGCCGGCTTCGGAGCCGAGCATCCCTTCGTGACACCTCGGATCCGCCGTTGGATGGTGAGCGCGCTGCCGTTTGCCCGCCGGTCGGGGATCGGCCTCCTGGATCTCTTCTACTGGGAGCATCGGATGGGAAACTGGGGTGCGATCTACCCGCGCGAGCAGGACATCGCCCTCGAGGAGTGCTCGCCGCTGAACAACCGGGCGCTCTACGCTCTTCTGCTGGGTCTGCCCGCGCGAGAACGGTCCGCGCCCGGCTTCAGGTTCTACAGGGCGTGGATCGAGCATCTGTGGCCCGAGACGCTGGAGCAACCCATCAATCCAGGAGGACATCCTCTCAAGGGGTTGATCAAAGGCAGTGCTGAACTCATGACGATGGCGAATTGGTGGCGTTCTCAGCGTCAGCGCTGCCAGTGAGCTTGACATATGGTCTTTACGGAGATAGCATGCCATCGATGCGTCGGCTTGTGCGTGTAGGGGGACATGGTATGCGTTTCATGACGGAGCGTTCAATGGCTCTTGCCAGTGATACCGTTCGTTTTGTGTGCGCATGCACGAAGGCACTCGTGCGCTGTTGCACGGGTGCGCAACTCAGGCAGATCTATAAGCTGACGCGAGAGACTTACAGGCGTGCACACACGCACACGCACACGCACGCACACACGTACACTCACGCACTCACTCACGTGCACACACACGCTCATTCACGCAGTCGTTCTCTCCCTCGCCCTCGCCCTCTCTCTCTCTCTCTCTCTCTCGGCTTGGCTGGCGCACAATGCTTCAAGTGTAAAGGAGATACGGCCGCTGGTGGCCGCCGCGATCGGGATGGCCATCACGGCAGGTGCATTGCTTGGCCTTGCGGGCTGCGCGGATGATACGGGTACAGCACCCGTTGGCGAAGGCTATGACGCCTTCGCCCTGTCGCGAGAACTCGAGGTCAGTATCTGCGACTACGCAGGCGGGTGTGGCGCCGCGCTCACCGTTTCTTTCGATGACGTGCGCAGCACCAGCTACATCTATGCCGCGCCTTTCCTGGAAGAGTACGGTTGGCGGGGTAGTTTCAATCTGAACACCCGGGCCGTGTGGGAGCACTGGGAACCCTGGATCGAACTTCATGAACGCGGTCACGAACTATCGAACCATACCTGGGGCCACGAGCGATTGACCGAGATTCCCGTCGAGCAAGCGCGTGAGGAGATCGCCCGGGGCCGGGCCGACCTGCTGGCGAACATACCCGGGCTGGAGGATGTGGTCAGCTTCGTCTACCCGGAAGGACAGTCCAACCCCGAGGTTCGGTCGATTGTGCTAGAGGATCACCTCGGCGCCCGTGGCTACTGGGGCTGGAATGATCCAATTCCCGATGACTACGCGATGCTGTCGGGACGTTCGTGGCGCGGGCTAGAGAACTTCATCGCCGACCTCGACCACGCCTTCTCCCGAGGCGGGTGGCTGATCCAGAACTTCCATGCGGTGGTGGAGGGAGGTCCCACCGAGAGGGAGTTTCGAGCGGTCCTTCAGGCGGCCGCGGCGCATGAAGAGTCCCTGTGGGTGGCCACGCAGGGTGAGATTACGAAGTACACCCTCGCGCATGGGCAAGCCCAGGTGCTGCTCGTCGGTGACAATCCCGCCTACCTGCTCATCAGAGGTGTCGACGATCCGCGTCTGGCCGATGTCGTGCTCACACTGGCGATTCGCTCCCATGCGGAAGCTCTCGAGACACTGGAGATCGGTGTGCGACGCCATGATCTGCACCCCGGAGATGTCTTGCTCGTGGACTGCCCGGTGGGCGACACCCTCAAGATCGTCGCTCATGGGCAGCACTGAGTCCCCTGCGACCAACATTGCCTGGCTGCAGGAAAGCGCCGCTAGACCTTGGGAGCCGCTGATCCCTTGTCACCAGTCCAAGACATTCCTAAACTCACACCGAGGGGGGAGGGGATCATCTGTATCCCCTTTGGGCTCGCGAAAGCGGGCCACCAGCCCACCCATGCGATTGGTTTCTGGTGCAGCGTGTGAGGGAGGGCGACACATCATCCGGGCACGACCTCCGGTGGGGCGACCGGGGACTCGGCCCCCAGCACATCCACCATCGGGTTCTCTCCACTCGCTCCATCCGCCGCATTGGTGGGGTGGGGCACGGCGACGGGCCACGCCAGCTTCAAGCGCGCGTGACAGGATCCGCATCCTGTGAGCGAACGGCGAACGCGCACGCGGTGAGCCGGGCACGATGCCCGGTCTGCGAGGCGAGGGCGATCAGCGATCTGTGGCCGCGATGTGACGGCGACTGAGCGACTTGGCCGGCATGCGCCGTACCGATGAGAGGGCTCCATCGGCGACCGCCTCTGCCCCACCCACCATGTGCTCGTTCTATGGTCGTCCTATGGTAGAATCAGCGTAGTTAGTCTCGTCGGCGGCGCCGGTAGTATCGCGAGGAGGCAATCATGCGAAGTGTGAAGGCGACCCTCCTGTTTTTCGCGGCCCTGCTCACCACCTTCTTGATCTTCCCCAACGACGCGATCAGTCGTTCCGCATCCCGTATACCGCGCGATCCGGCGCCCGGGCCCGGGCAGCGAGCGGAGCTTTCAGTCAGCCAGGCCGCCTTTTCGCGGGATCAGGGCGACACGGTCTGGTTTGGCGGTGACGATGGCACCGGCCACGCCGTCGAAGGCGGCCTATGGGATTTCGAGGGGGCCGGGGGCCAGGGTGATCTGCAAGGTTGGGAAAGCGTTGACCTCAGCGAGAACGATGGCGACTTCTTCCGGCGCGTCACGGCCGAGGACTTCACGGAGGACCCATGCCAACCCATGTTCCCAGCCACGGTCGGCATGATCTGGTGCGGCGTGCACGAGGACGAGGCCCTCGCCCGCGACTACGTCACCGGGATGGGCTACGGCAACGACTTCCGCCAGTTTGCCCGATCGCCGCGGTTTGCAGCGGGAGACCTGAGCGTCTCCTTCGACTACTTCACCGACAGCGAACCCGGGTACGACTACACCTACCTCTACGTGATCTGCTTCGATGCACAGGGCATCGCCCGGCCGGACGGTCAGATCCAGTTCGATGCCTTTGACGGCATCTACGGGTCTCCCCAGGCTCCGCTCCATTATACGGGCGGGGTCTCCGGATCGATGTTCCCGGCCTGGACCGACTCGGTCGCCTTCGAGATCCGCTTCGAGTCCGATGGCGCCTGGTCGGATGAAGACGGCCTCTACGATTGCGCTTGCGGTCCGTTCGCGGCCGACAACGTAGATCTGACGGTCGGGAGCGCGCATCACTTCGCCGACTTCGAAGAGGGCCCCGACGGCTATACCTTCGGCCGCCGCCCCGGCGCGGGCCACTACATGGGCCTGGTCGATCAGGCGACCTATGAACCCTGGCTCGACTACATGGGGCTCCACGAGGAGTGCGCGCTGACCGGCTGGGTGATCGAACTCAACGACGAGGAGAACAGTCCCTATCCGATCCCCGGTCATCCCGAGGTGCAGTACGAGGCGGCCGAGTCGGGGATCGTGGATCGCACCAACCTCGATCCCGGAATCTACAACACCACCTTGGCCAGCATGCAGGCCTATCTCTATACGCCCAGCCAAAGCGGTGTCTACGGCCGTCCGGGGTACAGGTACTATCCCTATACCACGCCCGAGAATCCCGAACCCCGGTGGTCTCCCCGCTATCGCCAGACCACCTTCTACATGTGGGATGTTCCATTCTGCGGTCGGGTGTACCACAACCTGACCAGCATGAACCAGTCACCAGGGGGAGGACTGCCGGACGACTACGAGAAGATACGCTTCTTCTACGAGGTCAAGAGCAGTTGCGACTTCTTCGGGATTCCGCCTTCGGTGTGCACCTCTCCTGGTGAGACGATGGGCGCTCCGCTGATCGACCAGGTGCGTGTTGGGCTCACCCACCGGGTCGATGCGCCGGCGGTGGCACTGCAGACGGGCCATCAATGGCACGACGGCTTCGGCCAGCTCTATCCCACCTACCTCGATCCGGCCGACGTCGGCAACGCCAACGTGAGCTGGGATCTGAGCCTGACGAATGTTATCGATGATCCGGCGAACGACTGGCACGCGGACTCGGCGCAGATCGTGGGTCCGACCGTCACGAGTGAGGATTCACGCTGGCTCGGCGATCTGTGCTTCCGCGTGGCGCGAAAGGGGCCGGCGCAGGATGCGATTCCCGAGTACGCGCTCTGGAAGGCCCGGCTCTCGGGGGACCCCGAAGCCGACTTCGTGTGCGTCACCATGGACTCGATGGAGACGCCCCAAGGGGCTTGGCGGAACCGCTTCGTCACCTACTTCCACGAATCGGATCCGGGATTCGACCCGGCCTACTCCGATCTGTCCAGCCGGCAGGAGATCCTGCCCGACAGCCTCTGGACGCCCGGCACCCAGCTCGAGTACTACTACCGAGCGTACTGGTACAATGGCGGCGCGACGCCGCAAGAGTGTTATCTCTATCCCACGCAGCCGGACGAATTCGAGATCTTGCCCGGCATGGTCGAAGCCCCGGGCAGCCCGTACGAGATCCAGTGGCCCGCCGTGCTCTACGTCGATGCGTTCAATCGCGGGGCCCAGTACTACCTGGAGCCGATGCTGGAGGCCGCCGGCGTGGTGCACGATCGCTATGACTACCTGAACACCGCCTCGAACTACTTCGCGCCCCTGCGCCGCAGCTACGGCGGCACCACCTTCAATCCCGGCGGCTGGGGCAACAACGGCATGACCGACGACCAGGCCCTGGGCTACCGGTGCATCGTCCTCGATACCGGATCCTTCTCGGCTGGGGCCATGGAATACAAGGATTGGGCCCTCTTCGATCACTGGGCCCAGGCCACCGAGTGCGGCCTGGGCAACCTGCGCCGCGGCCTGCTCTTCACCGGCGACGGCATCGCCGAGATCATGAACCACCATGCGCCATCGGGACGTGATCTGCTGATGGATGTCTTCGGCGCGACCCTCGCCGACCCATCCTTCCGGGAGTACACAGGTATCGATCAGGATTGCCTCTACCTCCTGCCCTCGGATCCGCACGCCTACCAGGGCAGCCTGGACTGGACGCTGTTCGGCAATGCGTATCCATCGCAGTTCACCTACGATCTGCTCGGGCTCTCGGGGGTGGAAGGTGCCCTCGGCAATCTCAACTACAGTGATGGTTCCAGCGAGTGGGAGTTCGCCGAAGTGGTCAATGACCAGGTCGGCGAGGGGGGGAGGAACTGGCGTACGGCCGTCACGGGGTTTTCACTGTCGCACATCTCCTACGACGGCTGCGGCGGCGAGCCGTGCCGCGCCGACAGCGCCTGCATCGTGACCGCCGGCACCGACTTCATCGCCTCCACGCTGGCGTGGATGACCGAGGGGGCCGAGCCGTTCGATCCATGGTACTTCGACTGCAGCCCGGCCGACGCCGGCGGGGCCGGAGACGGCAGCAACGGCACGGATGCCGAGACCCATTTGAGCGGGCCGGTCACGCATCTCTACGCCGCGCGGCCGAACCCCTTCCAGGGGTCTGCGGCGATTCGCTTCAGCCTGGCCGAGACCGGGGGCGTGGAGCTGGTCATCTATGACGTCGCCGGCCGGCGGATACGTGGGCTGGTTGACGGCCCGCTGCCGGGCGGCGAGGAACACACGATCGTCTGGGACGGCGCCGACGACGGCGGCCGTCCGGTCCAGGCCGGGATCTACTGGATGCAGCTGACGACCGAGGCCGGCTACCGGTCGGTGCGGCGGATGGTGACGATGCGGTAGCTGGATCAGCCCAAGCGCGCAGGTTCATTGTCGGCGCCGGTCCTGGCCTTGGCGCGGGCCTCTACACCGGCGTCGGCCCTGGCCTTGGCGCGGGCCTCTACGCTGGCGTCGGCGACCGGGATGATGCCGACAAGGGCAATCGTCAGTGTCGCCAGCGGAGTGGTTCGGGCCCCGAGGCTGGTCTCGGCCAGGCCCACCAGCAGGAGACCGGTCAACCCGAGCGCGACCCCCCACGCCACCGAGGCCGGTTGGAGTCGCCGTTCTTGCTTCGGGCCGGGATGTCCGTTCCGGCTAGTGTTGCACGGCTCGCCGCTGCAGCCGTCGTAGGAAGTGGCGCAGCTTTCGGTGTCTGGATCCGTGCACGGATCCGCCTCGGCGTTTCGGCGCCACGCGTAACGTCCGGCTATCCAGGCACCCGAGGCGATCGCCGACAGCGCCAGCAAGGCTGCCGGGATTCCATGTCTCCTTGCCATCTCCAGGGGGAGCGCCGGCGCCCAGGCTCCGGGATGCTCGCCGGTGAGCGGGTGAGCACCGATCGCCGCCCAGGCATCCCGCCACGCGGCCGTCCGGGAGGAAAACAGGTCGCCGGCCAGGGTGTTCTGCAGCTTGTGCGCGAACCTCTCGCCGGCTATTTCGGGATGGAGAGCCAGTAGGAGCGCACCCAGCGTGGCAAGGGCCAGAATCCCGACGATCCGCCCACGGTGGGGGACGCGTCTGCCCCGAGCCACAAGCGCCACAGCCAGGATCGAGGTCAACAACACGCTTCCCAGAGCGCCGCGAGAGGCGGTCAGCGGCAGGCAGAGCATGCCGGCCGCCCAGGCGGCGGCTCCGGCCCAGCGCCAGAGCCGACCCGAGTCCCCCAGCCACAGACACAGCGCCACCGGGGAGAAGAAGGCGATGTGCACCGCCAGTGATACGGAGCTGCGGTAGAAGGAGCCCGGCTCACTGGCGGCATCGCACCCGGCTATCCTCTCCAGGATCCCGTAGGTGGCGATGAGTCCCAGAGCGAGAAGCGTCGCCGCCGTCCACAGGCGCAGAATGCGGGCACAGTCCGCACTGCGAGCGCAGGCCGCACTGTGAGCGCAGGCCGCACTGTGAGCGCAGGCCGCACTGCGGGCGTAAGCCGCGCTGCGGGCGTAAGCCGCCGCGTCCGGTCTCACCGACCGCATTGCGAAGAGAACGGCGCCAACCAGCAGAAGCACCCGCACTGGACGAAGTAGGCTGAGCGCCGAAGTCACCGGCTCCTGGAGGTGCCCGAGTTGTCCCGCCGCCAAGGCCAGCAGTCCGATTCCCGCATAGCCGGCCAAGAGGAGCATTGGCAGGCACATTGGCCTATCGGGGGGCGATCCGTTCGCCGCACGCCGTCTCGGGGGGGCGCCTCCTACGGCTGCCAGCTGCAGTAGCCAGGCGGCAAGCAACGCAATCAGCAGAACTTCGGTGGCATAGATCCACCGCCCGAGCCCGAGAAACGGATAGTCAACGATGGGTCCCAGCGGTACGAGCACCGCCATGACGCCCACCGGCCACAGGGTACGATTCACGATGCAACCCGCTCTCGGCGCGGCGGATGTCGCTTCGCGAGGTAGTAGCCTGCCGCGATGCCGCACAGCCCGGCCGTCAGGTCGACGGCTACGTCGAGCGTCGGAGGCCGGATGTATTCCACACGGGTCTTGCCGAGAACGTCGAACAGCTCTTTGGCCAGAAGCAGGCTGGCCGTCAAGCGGACCACTCGTCCCAGTCCGAAGTAGCGGGACCCGAAGAACACGATCAGGAGCCCACCGGCCAGGTGAAGAAGCCAGTCAATGGGCATGCCAAGGACTTCCACCGCCCCGACGGAATACATCAAACCACGGATTTCGCGAGCTAGCTCCACAGTCCAGAAGTCTCCAGCACGAGCGCGACCATCCCATCTCGGTGTCGTGAGTGGTTGGCGGACCCTGTCGACGACGTTAGGTCGCGGCCATGATAGCCGCAAGGTCCCGGCACTTCCAGGAGAGTCAACTGCCCGCTGCAAGGCAGACAGTCCTGTCGCGGGCACACCCATCCCTTCGGCGCTCACCG
>CAZNJE010000080.1:0-16970 GCA_964573295.1 uncultured bacterium
CATCTTTCAGCAGCCTAGACCGCGAAAACGTGGCGTTGCAATGCAACGTTGGGGTCGACTTCGCAGTCGTTCTTGGTGCGCACGTAGGCGATCTCGTAGCCGCGCCGCTCCAGCTCGAGACACACGACTGTCTCCAGCGCGTGCCCCAGGCAAGGATGGCCGCTTCGGTCGTAGATCGGGATGAGTCCCGGATCCACGGGATACGCCTTGCGCGGGTTCACCATCCGCTGCCGCTCGGATGCCGTGTGAAGCGAGACGATCCTGACCAGGAACGAATCCTCCAGATGCTCCAGGTAGTCGTGCAGCGTGTCCTTGCCCACAGGCACGCCCTGAGACCGCAACGCATCCCAGAACTTCTGCACGCTGAAGGGCCCGGCCGGACTGGATAGGAGTTGCCGCTGCATCCAGCGCAGAGCGAGCGGATTGGAGACCTTGTGCCGTTCGATCACATCGCGAAGCACAACGACATCCACGTAACGGGTACTGGCGGTAGAACTCCTCGAGCAGCCAGGTCAGAACGGGCGCCGTCAGATTGGGCAGCCGCTCGTCCTCGAAACACAGGAAGAGCATCGAGTCGCGCGGCGCTCCGGCCGCGAGTCGATCGGCGAGACACTGCCAGAGGAAAGTCGTCTTGCCGCTTCGGCGCACGCCGACAACCGCCATGGCCTTGCGGTCCACGCGCGGCAAGCGCACCTCCCTTCTCGTGAAGGCATGCGGTGGGCTGGCCAGCCCTTCAGCCATCTTCAGCCGGCGCACGCCCTGCATTCATTTATCCTTCTCAGAAGGACAATAGCTGCCATATTTAGCCTTTTGAAAAGGATACATATGGCGGCCTGTGTCCAGGCACTCTCACCGGAGCCCCCTACGATCGCCCTATCTCCTCCTTGGAATCCGTCCCGCTCCGCTTCTTCCCCCGCCGCTTCGGCTCAGCGTCCCGAGGTGCGCTGGATGTGATTCACCAACGCTTGCTCGATCTCTCGTTCGCGGCAAGCGTCGGCTGTCCCGCGGCAGTCGAACAAGTACGGGTCATTGAAGACCTGCGCCGCCATGTCCGATTCGGCCGGCGGCAGGGTGGCTGCGAAGTTCGGGATGGCCTTGCCCTGACGCTCAAGGCGGGGAGCTAGTCGGGATCGAACAGCTCCGGACGGGACGAGGGATCGTCCACCATCTGCGCGAAGATCACCGCCCGTGCCGTCGCATCATCATCGCTTCCCTCCTCCTCGCTTCCCCCCACCCCTCCAACCGCCGCCGCATCTCCGTGATCTCCGCGGCGAGGAGCTTCTCGTCGGTCCGGGTCCACTGCTCGGCCGCATAGTTGAGGTACACGTGCATCTGGCCGGCGTCGGCGTGGGTGAACCGACCGAGCTTGAGATCAATCAGCACCAGGCAGCGCAGGCTACGATGGAAGAAGATCAGATCCACGCGAAACCACTCGTCCCCGATCCGCAGGCGCTTCCGGCGGCCGACGAAGCAGACGTCGCCCGGCAGAGGCCGTGTGCCTTCCTTCAGCACCGCGGCCTTGTTCCTCGACAGAGCATTCCGCTCGTAGAACTGGCTGTCGCTCTGGCGGGCGAGTTGGCGAACCGACCAACCGCCGCGCAGGGCCTCGGCCTCGTAGAAGTGGCGGGCTTCTTCGCTCGTGACCGAGAGGAGCCGAGCGTAGGCCGACCAGGGAAGCCGGAAGCGGGCGGCCGCGTGCGAGAGCCGGGTTGCTGCAGACGCCGCCTGCAAACTCTCCCCCACCGGTGGGGGTGTCGCAGCGACGGGCTCCACGCCCGGAGATATTGCAGACGCCGTCTGCAATTTCCGGGATGCACGCGTCACTCCCGATTTCCGAGATGCTGTCTCGGATTTCCGGTCTTCCGATTCCCGAGACGCCGTCTCGGAAGTCTCGACCGACACGAAGGCGAGATAGAACCTGCGCATGTTCTCGAGGTTGTCGGGCGAGAAGCCCCGCCCGATGCGCGTGGTGAGATCGCCGCGCCTCGTCGAGCAAGTCGGCGATGCTCCCGAGCAGTTCGCCTATCCGTCGGATGTCTTGGCCGTTGCGCTTGCTTCCCGCCGGGCGGCAGCCACAAACTGCTGCTTCACCCGTGCCCTGAAGTACTTGATTCGTTCAATGTCGAAGCCGGGGAAGAGACGGCCAAAGAGCTGGTCAAGGTTGAGCCACTTGTGCGATGTTCCTTTCAGAGACCCGCAGTAGAGATTGAAGCCATCCACGTAGACGATGGCCCGACAGGCAGGTTGACGGTTGTCAGCATGCACAAGAAATGCAGAGGTCAGGCATGAACGCCTGGCCTCGCGCCCTACCCCCGAAGGGATAGGGGGATATCTTCAGGAATCGTCGGCAACGCGCTCTCGATAGTCAAGGTGGTTTGATCGCCTGAACATGTCGATTGACGAGATGGACGTTGGAGCTGGCGTCGCCATAGATCCGCAGGCGCGTCGAGGAATCGACCGTGCCGAACGCCATGCCCGCCGAGGCGCCCATGAACCAGCCCCGTGACGACGACAGCCAGAACCTCAGGGTGCCGCTCACGTCGATCACCTGGAGGTTGCTCATGTCGGAGACCGAGTCCGAATAGTCCGAATACAAACTCATCAGGCTCGTGTTCCTGCCCAAAAACAGCAGACACTGTCTGCTGTTTTTCGCATATCTTCGTTTGACAGTCCATTACTGGATCCAGAGATACTTGGCGCTGCCGATGGGCGTGGTTCGTCCTCCGTCTCATCCGCTGGGTCCGTAGCCGGGTCCGGCGCATCCCTGGCGTCCGGGGCATGCGTTGCGTACGTGGCCTGCGTTTCTATCGCGGATTCGGGCGCATCCGCCGCTCGATGCACTCGATCAGCCGCCTGAAGTGGGGCAGACAAGCGGTGAGGGCCTCCGGATTCACCTCGCTCAGTGCTTGGAAGGAGCGGCGCCCCTTCCGGTACTCCCTACGCCGGCCGCAGGGAGCCGTGGCTCTCTCCAGGGAATCTTGCACCATGCCACGCGATCGGCTCTCCAGGTTGTTGGTTGGTGGCAGCGCGCTCAGCTGCAGCTCGGACCCGAAGACGCGGCGTAACGCCTCCCGATCCGCGATGATCCACGTCTCCATGCAGGTGACCATGAGCTGAGCTTGGTCATCCTCGGCTCCGGCGGGCCGCTCCCAGCCATCCCTTTTGCGCACGTGATCCCACGGCGGGCCGCCCACTGGATCCTCGCTGTCTACCAGGAGCACCGGGAAGTGGCTGTCTTTGGAATCTCGGATCGAGGTGAGGAAATCATCGTAGGTGCTGTTGCGACTCCCGCCAGGCAAGACACGCGGCATCCGTCCGCGAAAGCCCGCCTTGGCGAACAACTTGCTGAACGCCTCGCGGCAGCGTGGCCGCTGGTCCTTGCCGCGACCACCGCCCTCGACGTAGATGGTCACCCTCACCACCGCGTGCCCCCCAGATCCCCGCGTGTCCATAGCTCGCCCAGGCGGTACTTCTCCAACCACGGGGCCAAGTGCGCGGCATCCAGACGGCGTACCACGGTCTGGCCATCGTGTTTCTCGCACACGAGGACCGACTCCTGATACTCACTCAAGGCATCGATCAACATGTCCGAGTGCGTGGTGACGACAAGTTGCGTTCGCTCAGATGCCTCCACCAACAGGTCGGCCATTTTGGGCAGGATGTCGGGATGGAGCCCGATTTCCGGCTCCTCGATGCAAATCAGCGGCGGGGGATCGGGATCACACAGGATCGCCAGCAGACACAGGTAGCGCAGCGTCCCGTCCGACAGCCGCGTGGCAGGAATCGTGAACTCCCCTTCTGTGAAGAACACCTGAACGGTGCCGCCTTCGATGCTGATGTCGTAGTCGCTGAGTCCCTCGTACAGGTCACGCAGGCGCTCTAGGATCGTCTGCTTCGCGCGCGGCGTGCGACGCAACCGATTCAGGAAGAGCCCCAGATTGGCGAAGTCCTCCTCGAGTCGGTCATTGCGCATGTCGGCCTTCTGAGGCACGCGGAAGACAGCGTTGCGACCAAACGTCCACTCACGATAGACGCGAATCCGGTCATAGACACTCGCTATGTATGTGATCGCGGGGTAGGTGTCAGGGTCGCGCCGCTGCGCCAGGATGGACTTGTCCGGTTCCACCGACTCGCGTGCAAGAACGCGCTCGCCATCAGCCACGTTGACCGCCGGGCGTCCCTGCTGGTAGCGGTAGTAGAAGTACGGCTCCCCCTTGCCGGGATACGGATCTCGGTTCTCGATCCGCTCATCGTGGAGCACAAGTGTCTGGTTGTCCGAACGGAAGGCGAGGACGTGCCGGAGCGGCATTTTGCCCTCGGGATTGGCGACAACGACGTCGATACTCGCAGCGCTTTCGGCGCCCCCCTTCCAGATCCACTCCCTGACGCCACCACCCTGGCGGACCGCTGCCCGCAGGTCGCCCGGGGCCGCGCGCAGCAAGCTAAGAACCTCGATGAGATTGGACTTCCCCGATCCATTCGGGCCAATCAGAACGTTCAGGTCGCCAAGTGGTAGCGCGGGTGTGGTCGGCCCGTAGGACAGGATGTTCCGCAGCTTGATCTCGTAGATCAACGGGTGGTTGTCATGCTTCTCTTGGGTCATGATCCTCGTCCTCCGCGTGGCTCCTGCTATCCTCCCGCAGCCTGCGTCCCTTGACTCCCCCGCGGCCGGGCGGCCTCGGCCGTCTGCGCGATCAGATCGAGCTTCTCCCGGATCTCCTCATCCAGCGCGGCGACGGGCACAAGGTCGGCGAGCACATGGTAGTCCGACGTGCGCATCAGATTCGGGAGTCGGAGTTTCTCCCAGAAGCGTTTGAACACCCGGTCCAGGAACTCGTCGCTCGCCTTGATGTCCGGTCCCCATGGAGAGGGCTCCCCCAGGGTCCCCAGTGCGGTTTCGATCTCTCGGATCGCTTCCTCCATCACAGCCCGCCAGGAGGCACCAAAGAGCTCGCCCTGCTGATCCCGGCCCTTTTGCTCGGCGTAGGCTAGGAGCGTCTCTCGCTGGCACAGGTAGTTCTCCAGCTCCCGACGCCGCCAAACTTCGTGCCGCAGATAGGTATCCGGCGGAGGCGACAACTCCAGGCGATCGTAGATCGCAAGCCCCACCAGATCCGGCTTGGCTTCCCGCAAGCCATGGAAGTGATCCTGCGCCTTACGCGGCTGATTCGCCACGTAGCGCACGAAGGGCCGCTCGAGGGCCGCCTGCGCGCGGTGCTCCAGCCGCCGGGCGAAGGCGCGCAAGATCGCGAGGTCGGTGGCACCCTCCAGATAAAGCACCCAGCCGACTTCCTCGGCCTGGTAGTACTGCTCGAAGCCGATCTCCTTGAGCGCCTTGAGCACGTGGCTGCCGCGATCGTCGATCCGGTGGGGTTCGCCCACGAACGCAATCACGACGTCGCGATCCGCAGCCTCGTTCAGCAGCACCTCCGAGTGGCTTGCGGCGATGATCTGACTCCCGGTCTCGACAGCCGCCTCCGACAGGATCTGGTAGATTTGCCGTTGCCTCAGGATCTCGAGGTGGGCATCCGGCTCGTCGAGGAGGAGCACCGCGCCGGGATTCACCGTCATGTGGGCGAGCAGCAAGAGCGTCTGGTGGAGACCACGGCCGCCGGATGATACATCCAGACGGACTCTGCCTCGGGTTGTGTACGACAGGACGATCTCGCCGCGTTCCTTGATGTACTCGGGCGCCTCGAGCCTGACGCCAAAGAGAGCCTCCATGCGCTCAACCAGCGCGGCCCACTTCTCCTCGCCCTGCCGGCCGCTTCGCACCTGATAGCAGAGATTGCGCAGAACTTCCGCGGTGCGCCCCTCGCCGAGCCGCACGTTGATGGCGCCCTCATCGAGACGAGTCTCGCTGGGGCTCAAGCCCGACATCGGCGGCAAGTATGCTATGCGCAAGTCGGCCGCCACCGCCGGAACCTCCATCCGCCCCCCTTCCGGCAGGAGCAACGAGCGGCAGTCCAGCGACTCCTCATTGGCATAGTCAAACTCCAGACCGCAGCACCAGGCCTTTCCGTTCGAAACCCCCTCCACAAGCACATCGATAGAGACCTTCTGAGCCTTGCTGCCGCGTTCCGACGCCGTGGTGTGCCTGTCCCGCCAGAGCAGGGCGGCATCGGGCACCGGTACAGTGATCAGATCGCGCCGGTTGATCGCCACGCCGGGACGTTTCTCGGGCACGGCACCGTCCCCGCGCTTCTCACTCCACCGCTTGACCCCCGTGTCCCACAGCGCAAGGGCCTGCAGAGCCGAGGTCTTGCCCGAGTTGTTGGGCCCCACGAGGACGACGCGATCGCCTAGCTCGATCTCCACCTTTTCAAAGAGCTTGAAGTTGCGGATGGTGAGCTTGGTCAGCATGGTGTCACCTCGCCAGTCCTTTGGCCTGCCGTGCGGTTCCATGACCGCGAGACCCCGCAGCCGCACAGCGAGGGCCGAACAGCGATCAGCCTATCCCATTGCGAGTTACGTTTCGAAGCCGGAATTGAAGTGTGCCATAGCCCACGGCCGGCGGATACCTCCGGATACATCCGGATACGCCACTGTTCCTATCTTCCCAGCGCTCACCGTATGTCCTCGCCCGGCCGAATTGTCCTTCTGACGGGGACAAGAACCACCAGCACGCGTCTTGGCGATCAGGTGCAAGACGGTAAACGGTCCCGGGAACGCTGCTACCCAGAACCAGATCTTGGGAACATTACAGCATTCTTGTTCCAAACCAAAAATGGAAAACCATGTTTTCCAAATCTTGCATCTCTTGGTCTTTCAATCGATTCGTGGATTCAAGGTTGCGCGCGGGGCGGGGAAACGACCGCGTCAGCCGCCATCTGGTTCGATGCCGGTGACGATCGACGCACCGGGATCACGGTCCGTCCTGGCCCTTCTCCCGATCCGCCACCGGCGGCCCCGACGGCCGCCAGCCCATGAGAATCAGATCGGCCAGCACCTTGTAGGCCACGTACCCGCGGCCGTAGTACATGTTGGTCAGGTCCTCGTAGTCCTGGACGAGCTTGCGGTAGAGATCCTTCAGTTCATCGGGCAGGGTGGCCTCGGCCTCGAGGTATTTGGCGCTGCCGATGGGCATGAGTCCTCCTCCATTGCGCGGGTGGCGTTCATCGCGTCCGCCCCGGGTGCTCGCCCCGCGTGACGCCCCGGATGCACACCCCGCGTGTACGCCCCAGGAGCACGCCCCGCTCACACAGGGTACCTTCCCACTATTCCATCCCATTCGGGTAGAAACAAGTGCCGCTTCGCTTTCGGGGATGGGTGCGTGCCGCCGGTGGGTAGCTGTGCTACGCTGCGTGCCTTGTGCCGGCCGGATCGATGGAAGGCCGTCCCATGCGCTCCGAAACCAAGCGTCCATCCTCACCGCAACCAGGGGGAGGCCACGGTGCCAGAAACCACTCTTCACACGATGACGATTCCCATATCCGCCCAGACCCACGAGGTGGTGGGCCTCGTGAGGCGCCTCGTGAGGCGCCTCATGGAAGCGCGCAACGAAGCCGCGGGAAGCGGCCAGCCAGAGGCGCTTCCTATGGCCGAGAGCCTGCGGATCGCCAAGGAGTTTCGCGCCTGGATCGGAGATACGCCCGATCGCTTCGACGAGGTCCAAAACGAGCTGCCGTTCGAAGAGGACCCCATGAACTGGCTTCTCGACGATCTGCCGTGGCGGCTCGCCAAGGCGGGAATGATCGATGAACTTACCAGCTTCTCCCGCAGCTTCGCCGAGGTCACTTCGCCGGACAACTTCCTGGGCGACCTGGCCCTGAGGCTCGGAGAGGCCGGCCGTCATGACGAGGCGCTCGCCCAGGCCCAGTCGAATCTCGAGCGATTCCCCGATGACCCGTGGACGGTCATTCGCGCGGGTGAGGTTCACCAGATGCGAAAGGAGCTGGATCAGGCGGAGGCGGCCTATCGCAAGGCTCTCTCGATGGCCGGCGACGACGGCTTCACGCGCGCGGGCGCCCTCGAGCGGCTGGTCCCGATGCTGGAGCAGCTCGGCCGGGCCGAGGAAGCCGTGGCGCTCATCGAGGAAGAGACACGGCGACACAAGGAGCGGCAGAATGCGCGGCAGGAGGAACGCGTCTCCAGCGCTGTACCCGCGGCCGCCACCTCCGAATCGAACGGGTCCCTCAGAGCACCCTTCCCCGAACCCGCCCGGCGCGAGGCGCCCAAGATCGGCCGCAACGCGCCTTGTCCCTGCGGCAGCGGGAAGAAGTACAAGCGTTGCTGCGGTGCTTGATGCCGCTCTATCCGCGCTCTGCTCTACCCGCGGGAGATTGAGGAAGGTGACCTCAGGGCAATCGAGGAGCAGTAGCAAGAGCAGTAGCAGGAGCAGTAGCACTGATGTGGCCGCGGGGGGCCTCATCGATCCAGAGCTTGGCGTTTTCCTCTGGTGACAGGTTCTCCAGGCTCTCGATGAGCCTGGCTGCCAGTCGCGCGGGTGACTGCGCATCGAGCCCTTGGCTCAGGCTGTCAAGACAAGGTGTCAAGACAAGGCGAGACGACAATTGCCCCCCTCCTTGGAAAGACAGCAATCGCGAGACCGGTTCCGACAGCACGGTTTTCGCCCGCCGTGGTTCACTGGATGTGCCTACCCCTCCCCCCCAACGCCAGCCCAAATCCTCCCCGGATGTAGAGTCCGCTGAAGTCGAAGTCCATTGCCTGACCGGCGTTGTTCGACGGCTTGGCATCCACGCACTCCCCCGACGGCGTGCAGAGGGTGCCGTCGAACTCGCCCAGGTTGCGGTGCCGGTAGCCGGCCATGCCGTAGATGAGCCCGTTCTTACCCATTTTGCCCTGGTAGCCGAGGAAGACGCCCACCGAGAGCCCCTCGCCCGAGAACTCGCCGTCCAGGTCGATGTTGGAGCTTGGCTCACCGTAGATGCGCAACTTGGTCCGCGAATCCGCCCACCCGAAGGCCTTGCCGAGCGAGGCCCCCACGAAAAGCCCCTGCGCCGCGGGCGCCCAGAAGGTCAGCGTGGCGCTCACGTCCACGAGCTTCAGATCGATGTTGTCCGACACCGAGCCCGAGATGTCCGAGTACAGATTCTGGACGCTGCTCTGCTGCAGGCCGACCGTGGCGCCCAGGGAGATGGCGTCGGTGACCCACACGTCGGCACCGCCGCTGATCTCCAGGGCGCCGCCGAAGGTGTCCCAGTCGACCGGGATGCCATAGCTGTGAAAGATTCGCTCGTCGTCCTCGATGCCCTTGTTCAGGTCACCGAGGTCTTGCAGCCCCCATCCCACGCCAAAGCGGAAGGCCGCGCGGGGCGCGGAATCGGGGACCTGGGCTGCTGAGTTGTGCGGCGTGGCGGCCGCGGCGGCAAGGACAACCAAGACGGCAGTCGCCGTGTGTCGCAGTGTCGACATGCATACCTCCTCTTCGGAAGGGCTGGCCCCACGGGAGCGGCAAAGGACGCTCCAGACGGCTCACCCCGACGGGATCCGCCAGTGACACTCCGCCAAGTGGCAAGAGGCGGGCCACCGCATGCTCCTGCCGGCCGAGGTGCTGGAACGATGTGCTGGAACGTCTTATGTGAATGGAGTTGCAGACCTGCGGTGTTTCTATGCAGAGCTTGCATGCAGTGCTTGCATGCAGTGCTTGCCGGGAAACAACCTTCAACCGGCGTTGGCCGCACGATCAACGCCGGTTGAAGGTCTGGTGCGTCATCGGCTGCGTACGCATCGACTGCGCCCTCGCCAACGCGTTCCCCGCCCTGGACTTGCTCTGCAGAGCGCGGTTCGGCACAGCCCGTGCATGGACAGCGAGCAGCAGGCGCTCACCCGTAGAACTCAGCGTGCCAGGTTCCTCGGGCGGCCCCACAAGAAATCCCGCGAAGGAATCCCGCGAAGGAATCCCGCGGGGGAATCCCGCGGAGGAGACCCCATGCCCAAGAAGTCGCGTCCCCAGTACGCATCCGTCGAGATGCCGATTGGCGCAGGGCTCGCCTACATCCACTGCCCGGTCTGCGGCCATCCGCCCCCGCTGCGAACGCCCGATGGCCGGGAGCCGGAGGCCTGTCCCCACCTGGTCTTCATCTACCACGCCGCCTTCGCCGTCTTTGCGTATGAGACGCCCGCGTTTCTGAAGAAGCGGACCGAGCTGGGCCTCCCGGAACTCGAGGAGGTGGAGATCCGCCCCTTCCTCGAGCGGGCCGGCTATGACAACCGCTTGCTCGCGATCGAGGTCACCTACCTCGAGATCGGCGGACCGATGATTTGGCAGGCGGATGTCTACGGGTTCGACTTCGGGGCCGATGTAGAGGCCGGGAAGGAAGCAAGGGAGACCCGTGATGAGCCGTGAGCCCAAGCGTGCGGCCGTGGCGATGGGTACGCGATACGCGCGCCATGCCGGCCGCAACCAACATAGGACGCTGGGGCGCTGCATTCTCTTCATTGCATGCCTGGCTTCTCTCGCGTTCGGCACCGCGACGGCCTCCGGCGCCGGGCGGATCCAGTACCGGGAGACCTTCTATGCCGCCGGCTACATCGGCAACACGGGCGGACAACCCGCAGGGCTCTACCTCATCTTCGCCGGCAAGCCTCACGGGCTCTTCCTGGCCTTCAAGGGCAGTTGGAGCAGCTACGACAGCGACGCCTATTACGAGAACATCTCCTACGGACAGGTCGCGCGCTGGGGTGACAAGATGATCGATGAAGTGATCTACAGCCGCACCTACGAGATCGGCTACGGTCGGCGCGTTGCGCCGTGGGCCTTTGTCTACGCAGGCATCGGTTGGGCGACCTTCGACTGCTACCGGGAGCACTTCGATCCCTATCACATCCTGGGTGAGAACGGGCGGTACTGGATTGCCTATCCGCCGAAGGACCGCGAAGAGTTCGACGTCACGACCGGAGCGCTCTTCTTCCTATCGAGAAGTTTCCACATGATCGTCGGCTATCAAACGGCTCCCGAGGGCGTCAACTTCGGCTTCGGGTGGGCGGGGAACATCGACCGATGACGCTAACCGAAGACGACAAGGCTCGCATTCGCGAGGAGGAGCGCTTCCGGGCGAAGGAGCGCAAGGCAGCCGAGAGCCGGGAACAGGGCATTGGGTGTCTGATTGTGGCGGTCATCGTGGCGGTGATCGTTGGAATCACCTCGTTCTCCTCCACCGACGACTCCAAGAAGCGAGACTCGGCGAAGGCGGCACCTGACATCGTGCGCCTTCATGCCAGCGGGAAGATCAGCTCCAGCCAGTTCTTGCTCACCAACGACGATGATTTCGCCTGGCATGACGTGACGCTCCACCTGAACTACGGCTTCCTCCGGTCGAATTTCGTCAAACACATTCACCGGCTGAGCCCCGGGGAGACGATCACCATCGGCCTGCGGGAGTTTATGAAGGGCAGCGGCGAGCGATTCAACCCGTACACGCACGAGGTGCGGGAAGTGTTCATCATGGCCCAGACGCCGGGTGGTGAGGATGCAACCATCACGCTCGTGTTTGAGTGAGGCGGGATGCGCGGGGAGCACGAGGTGCACGGGTCCGCGGAGGGCGGGGGGGCCGGCAAGGCGGGCGCTGTGTGATCGCTCCTTTCGTTGTCAGATCCCAAATTCGCTACACACTGTGTATCGAGTTCGCCAACGTCTTCCCTCTAAATGCGCTTGGCGTTCGTTGAGCACTCGGGGACGTCGATCATCCCTGGTCCTACTCCTCGCTCACCCGTCTCCCCCGGCCCTTTCGTTTGCCGGCCTTTGTCGACGGCTCCGCCATTTCCGTCACTGCGAACGCGGTCTGGTGAGCACCTTGCGCGCGGGCGAGGATGGAGACGATCAGGCTGTTCAAGGACACCCCCTGTCGCTCGGCTTCCTGCGCCAACCAGGCATGCAGGGAGCGAGGCAATCGGAGTCGGAACTGCCCGCTGTGCTCTACGACGGGGTCCGGCGGCGGCAAGGGCCAGCCCTCGGATTCGTAGGTTTCGACGGCCAGAGCCATCGCCGCCTCGAGCTCGACGACGGCTTCTTGAACCGTCTTGCCCAGCGCGGAGATTCCTCCCAATGCCGGACAGACGGCTACGAACATGTCGTCTTCGTCACTCCACGCCACACGTATGCTGTAGCGAACCATCGGCCTTCCTACTCCTCTCCAAGGATGCCCAGCTCCCGTGCAGCGGCAAGCAGCTGCCTGACTTGAAAGGGCTTGGCCATGCCCCCGACGCGCTGGAAGCTGAGTGGTCTTCTCATGTCCTCGTGCGCACAGATCGCGCATAGATCGCATGGCTGCCTCGCGTGCGGACATGGGCGGACATGGGCGAATCCCAATTGCCCGGCCAGGCTGCATAGCTCCTCGAAGCGAAGGGCCGAGGGATGCTCCAGTGCTCGCTGCAAGAGCTTTGATCTCCGAGACATCTTCGCCTTTCGAGCATGGTGCCATATTCGGTACCATGTAAGCCTCGCAATTTTGCATGTGTGTGTGCATGTATCGCGACTTTCTGCGGTCGCCTCGCATAGGGAAAGCCAGATTGATGCCACCCGCCCCTTCCCAGTCGTTCTCCGTCGTGGCCCCGCGTGGCCCCGCGTGGCCCCGAGCTTGCCATTGCTTCCCGAAGATTGGCCAACCTCTACGCTTGTCTGGAATCGACAATGGTTCGCAGTTTTGCGAATGTGTGGGTGTATTCTCGTGTGCCACATGTCGTGCCACTTGTCTCCGTACGTCTCTATCAGGACGAGGACCAAGCAGTCCCGATTCTCGATTGGCTTGGGACCCTTCCGCGAAGGGCACGCGGGAAGTGCAGAGTGCGAAACGGAAGATTACGAAGGCGCGGCGACATAAGCGCAGGTTCCTGAAGGAACCCAGCGCACACACTTCTGAAGAGGATTCGTCATGGCCCCCAGTAGGCGATCAGCGACGAGTGCCATCGAGATCATCGACCAACCACCGGTACTTCTCCTCCGAGCAGGCTCAGCAGGAACTGAGACATGCCCAGGAAGGCGCCCTCGTCGCTCGGGAGATCCGCGCACTCAGGATCCAGGCGAAGCTGAGCCAGCGCCAGCTCGGCCGGCTCATCGGAACCACAGCCAGCGTAATCTGCCGGCTGGAGGATGACGACTACGCTGGCCGCAGTCGCATTCAACCTGGGTTGAACATCCTCGCCAGCAACAGTGGGACCACATACAGCCGCCTCCGAGTCAACTCGAGTCAACTCGCTGCTGATGCGCAACTTGCTAGGTCCACCACTTCCTGGCACTTTTTGGCATGCCCTCTGCCACAGCTGAAACCGAATCGCCAACACGACGGCATCCATGCATCCATGCAAACTGGCCACTTGATGGCCACGAGGAGATCTACATGACGCAGAAGTCGCTCCCCCAGCACGCCTCTCTCAAGCAACCCTTCGGTTGGGCCCCACCCGTCATTCACTGCCCCGTCTGCGGGCATGCGCCCCTCGCCCATGCCGAGGAGACCGGCGATCCCGAGCCGTGTCCGCACCTAGCCTTCATCTACCTGGGCTGTGTTGGCGAGTACATGTACCAGTCCGACGATTTCAGCCGGCGGATGGAGGAACACGAGCTTGAAGACGCCGATCTCGACGCGTTCGCCAAGATGCTCGCGCAAGCCGGCTACGACAACCAGATGCTCGCCCTGGAGATCACCTACGGTGGGGTTGCGTGCGGGCCGGTCTGGTACACCGATATCTACGGATTCGACTTCGGTGCCTCTGAACGCACGGGAGCAGAGGAGGTATAGGGCGTCGGGCTGGATGGTCAGCACGGGGCCCTATCTGACCGACCGGGCCCTGGGCTCTTCGCAGAACAGGCGGTGATGGGCACCCAACGCAAAGGCGGAGGAGCAATGAACGTCGAGCAGCGGCTGAAGAGGTATGCCGCAATTGAGGAGCATCGCCACCGTCCTCTGATCGTCTATGCGACCAGCACCAGACAAGGTGTGCCTGGCACGATGGCCAGCGATGCGATCCGAGTCCTCATCGATCAGATAGAAGTGATCGAGAGTGAAGCATCCATTGATGTTCTGATTCACAGCGCTGGAGGGGATGCTCTGACCGCGTGGAAACTGATGTCGCTACTGAGAGAGAGGTTCGACACCGTCGGGGTCCTGGTTCCCTACATGGCGTTTAGTGCAGCCACCATCTTCGCCCTGGGCGCGGACGAGATTGTCATGCACCCGTATGCATCGCTGGGCCCGATCGACCCACAGGTCACCGTGACGCTGCCTGACCGGTCTAGACGCAGATTCTCCTTCGAAGATGTCGGAGCATTTCTTCGATTCCTCACCGATGAGGTCCACATCACCGAGCAAGTGCATCTCTCCACAATCATCGACAAGTTGTTCTCCGTCGTGGACCCGCTCAACGCCGGTGCGGCGAAGCGAGCGAGCGAGCTGTCCTCAGCTGTAGGCGAGCGCTTGCTGCAGATGCACATGACTAGCCCGGAGGAGAAGACGCGAGCCAAGGACATTGCGGACAACCTCAATAAGAGCTTCTTCTCCCACGGCAACGGATGGCAAGTCCCGCGGCGGAAGTTCCCTATAGAGTGGTCAACGCGATTCTCGAGAGCCCAAGGGCTGCTGCCGAATGCTATACTGAAGGGGTACTCACCGCTGCTAGGGTCGGCGGTGGAGAGATTCACTTAACCTCAACGGATCGGGCGTCCGGATGGGGTCGGATCGCGAGTTCGGGGTCGGATGCGTCAACCGATCGATCCAAGGTGGACTCGTAGCCTGCTGCGGGTGTAGGAGGGAGTTGAGATCGATCCATGATGCCCAGACCTAGACTTCAGGAAGAGAGATGCGCGATGCGGAACAATCCGAGCGATTTGAGTTCCCTAGATGAACTATACCGCTCCTCCCCGTACGAGTACGTGCGTATTCCACTGATTCCGGCCACCCAGTCCACGCGATTGCGGCCACCCAGTCCACGGCAAAGCGGCCACCTGGTCCACGGGATTCCGGCCACCCTCCGGAGCGCAGCGACGCAGGGATTTCATTCCTAAGCCTTCTTCCCTGACTTGGTCAATGGTCTCTTTCGCATGGTCTCACCGTCGAGCTTGCCTCGGATCGGCAGGTCCTCGAAGAATCCTATCAGGCGTGGATTGCCACCGCAGAGCAGACCATTCGGAGGCTTGAGAGGGCGGGTATGTCGGTTGAGCGCGTGCCGGTGAATGTCGACCAGCTTGTCAACTGGTGTGCCAAACAAGATCGCCCGATCGACAGTTCGGCTCGCGCGGAATTCGCGGTGTACGAGCTTCAGCGGCTTCACTCCCAGGACGAAGGCCCGGCCTGAGCCGGCAGCCGTGACACACGAACCTACACCAGCTGGGACAGAAACGTCCTGGCCGGCACGATGATGGGATTGCGCCGTGAGGCAAAGCAGTCGGCATCCACATAATCGGCTTCGACGACAATCTGGAAGGCAAAGGGGACTCCGAGCTGCTCTTGGTAGTAGTCGAGCTGTTTGCTCAGCTTCTCTTGGCGGAGTCTTACCTCCGCCAAAAACCACGGCGCGCCATCGTGAGCCACGCTGATCGTGGCATAGCAAGCGACACGCCAGAAGTGGCAGGACGAGTCCCCTAGAGGCCCGGCCTAAAACCCTCCTCCTGCCCCAGCACACTTTCGGGACGCTGGGGGGTTGACTTCTGGTTTCTTACTCGTACTATGACGTTTATGAAATCCAGATCACGCCAGCGCCGCCTCGCCCAACTGCAGCGCGAGGCGGACGTGATGATCCAGGGGAGCTTTTCGCGAAGCTACCGCACCTGCGGCCATTCCGGCTGTCGCTGCCAACGCGGCGAGAAACACGGTCCCCACACCTACCTGACCTTCCGGGGCCCGGAGGGCAAGACGCGCTCGATCTATGTGCCCGCAGCAGAGTTGGAGGCGTTCGAGCAGGCAGTCGCAGCCTGGGACCGGTTCAAGCAGCTGGCCGCCGAATTGGCGATCGAGAACCGGGAGCGCATGAGGAGCCAGCGTACGGGAAGCGCACGAAGGCGCGCAGATGCTCGGGAAGTGTGATCAACAAGCAGGGCTTTTCAGGGCCGCCACGCAGCTGGGTAGCAAGGTGGTGGCAGGGTTGGGTTTCTATGGGAAGGTGGCCGCCGAGGGATGGGCCTTGTTTCGCGATGAAGAGTTCGCGGGGGCCTATTGTGCGGACAATGGCTGGCCATCGGCCTCACCATCGCTGTTGGCGCTCGCACGGTTGTTACAGTTCTATGCGGGTATCTCGGATGCGGAGGTCGTAGAGCGTGGCCGGTCCAATCTGCGCTGGAAGGTGGCGTTGGATTTGGATCTGGCCTCGGTCGCGGCGCCCTTTGCCAAGAGTACCTTTCAGGGATTTCGAACACGCTTGACGCTTCATGAGCAGGAAGGGGTGGCGTTCGAGAAGCGTGTCCGGGCGGCAGCGTGTCCGGGCGGCGCGGGAGGAGGGTCTGTTGCCGGCGCGGCTGCGGGTGGTGCTCGACTCGAGTCCGGTGCGTGGACGCGGCGCGGTGAAGGACACGTTCAATCTGCTGTCGGATGCGATCGTGGCGGTGGTCCGAGAGGTGGCGGAGAAGCGGGGAACGGCCGTGAAAAACGAGGCAGAGCGTGCGGGCGTGGAGCGCCACTTTGCCGCGGCAAGCATCAAGGGCAGCGAGGTGGTCGACTGGAACAACGAAGCAGCGGTGAGCGGATTTCTGCGCGGGTTGCTGGAAGAGTGCGACCGCGTGGTGGGACTGGCAGATGCCTCGGGAAATGCGAGTGCGGACGTGGACTTGTTGAAGAAGGTCATTGACCAGGATATCGAGCGCGCAGGTCCGGGGCGGCAGCCACAGATACGCCAAGGCGTAACTGCGGGACGAACGGTCAGCGTGCATGATCCCGAGATGCGCCATGGCCACAAGTCGAACGGGAAGCTCTATTCGGGTCACAAGGGCCATCTAAAGTGCTCAAGCAGCGCGTCGTGGTCGAACACCGAATCGGTCGGCTGAAGAACCGCGGGGCCGGTCGGCCACGCTACTTCGGGCGGGC
>CAZNJE010000081.1:0-16897 GCA_964573295.1 uncultured bacterium
GCGTGAGCCCAAGCCCTGCCACGCGTGAGCCCAAGCCCTGCCACGCGTGAGCCCAGAAATGCGTGAACCTGGCATGCAAGGGACCAAGATGGAGGACGACGGAAGACGATGATGGCCAACAACAAGGCGTCTTCTCCGGCGAATGCTGGGCGGTCTGTTGACCACGGCAGGCGGCGGGAAGCCGGCGGGCGCGGTCGCAAGACTCTCCTATGGATCATCGCGATCCTGATCACGATCACGGCCGCCGTCTATCAGCGTTCGATCGGCCCGACGCGTCCAGTGCGCGGATCCGTCGAGGTCTCCGGAGAGCTTGTCCGCTACCGCTTCGAGCGAACCGCGTCAAACGATCGCGAACACACGGTTCGCCTCGAACTCCCGCCGACATTGCTGGAGCGCGAGGTCCACATCGAAGGCCAGCTTCACCTCCGCCGCTACCCGACCGACGAGCCCTGGATCACGAAGCCACTGGTGCGCGAGGGAGACGCGTTGGTCGCCACCCTCCCGACTCAGCCTTCCGGCGGCAAGATCGCCTACCACCTCGAGCTGCGTGATCGAGCGCACCCCGAAGACGGGAGCGTGGTCTTTCCGGCCGGTGAGAACGCCATCGTGCTTCGCTATCGCGGGCCCGTGCCGTCCTGGCTTGTTCTGACGCACGTCCTGTTCATTTTCGCGGCGATGGTATGGTCGAATCGCGCGGGGCTGGAAGGGCTGGTGCGGGGCGGCGATCCGCGGCGTCACACCACGGTAGCTGTGCTGCTCTTGTTCGTGGGCGGCATGATCTTCGGCCCGTTGATGCAATGGTACGCCTTTGGCGCGTTCTGGACCGGGTTTCCGTTGGGCTACGATCTGACGGACAACAAGACCCTGATCGCAATCATAGCCTGGCTACTGGCCTTCTTTCTGGGCCGCTCGGCAGTAGAGCGCGCGCGAGGGTGGGCGGTCGTAGCGGCCCTGGTCACCCTGATCATCTTCAGCATTCCGCACAGCGTCCTGGGCACCGAGCTGGATTATTCAGAAATGGATGCTTCCTCCTGGCCGGACTCCACCGAGACCGCGCCAGGGAAGCCTTAGAGCAGTCAGGCAGTCCGGCAGTCCGGCAGTCCGGCAGCTCAACAGTCGGGCAATTCACAAGTCGATCCGGACTACTTCGAGTTGGCGCATTCGTCGCAGACGCCGAGAACCTCTACCGAGTAGATTCGAGGCACAAACCGGTGCTGTCGGCTCGCATCCCTAACGGCGTCGGGCACCCGCTCGTCACGAAACTCGAACGTCCGGCCACACCCCTCGCAGAACAGGTGGTCGTGCTTTGTGTTGCCCATAATGAGCTCGTAGCGGTGTCCGCCGTGACCATGGATCTTGCTGATAATGCCCGCGTGCTCAATGAGACCCAGTGTTCGGTAGACTGTCCCGCGGGCTACCCGCTCCTCGCCGTTGCGCAAGCGATCGACGAGTTCCTCGGCGCCGAAATGCCGTCCGAAGCGGACCACATGGTTCATGATGATTGCCCGAGGCTGGCTGAAGTTCAGCCCCTGGCGAGCCAAATAGTCGCGAAAGATGGCAATGGCCTCCTTCGCGAGCGTGTCCGTCTTGGTTTCCATCTCTCAGACATCCCCTCTCGGCTGGGCTTCGCTGCGCAGAGAGGTCCCCCCCTCCGTACGCGGGTTCGCCGGTTCAACCGCTCGGCAAGCGCCGCTTGCAGAATCATGGCTCGACCCATCGACACACTACCTCGTCACCCTGCCCCTGCGACGCCGCGTTCGGCACGCTCGCTGCACACCGTTCCCACCTATGCACACCCCTTAGTATGCCATATTCGCCAATCTGAGACAACGTCTAATATCGTCCGCTCACCGACCACCGTGTTACTCAAGGGAACCTTGGAGGTTTCCTCGCAACTTCCGCCTCTCTCAAGGCAACTCTCTTGTGGATGCCTCGTACCGATGGCAGGTGTCTAGACAGAGAGCTCCGCTCGACAGACATCTCCGCCAGTGCTCGTGGTGATGCAACGCCGCAACACACGCACGGGCACTCGCGTAGCATCGCGAAACATCGCGTAACAACGGGCGCTCGCACAACATCGCGTAACAGAAGGGGGAGCTTCATGAACGGGTTCCATGAGAGGAATGCTTAGATGAATACAACCAGTGCCGCTCGCCGTCAGGCGAGGGCGGATGGACTCCCCTGCGGCCGCACGCTGCTTCGCGGGTAATCGAGGCGCGCCACTTCACTAGCCCGCTACTCACCCGGCTCGCCGTCGCACGCTCGCCGTCGCAATCGGACTCCATTCACCTCCCGGGGTGCGCCACCCATCCGCGACCTTCATCGCGGATCCCAATCGCGGATCCCAATCGCCATAGCAGATGCCTCCCAACGGAAGCATCACCTGGAGCCCGAAGGCTCCTGACGGTCTCATAGCGCACAACTCCGTTTCCGTAAGTCTGCGCGGAAGAACACCGCGTGAGGCACGTGAGGACTCGATCATGACTTCGGCCTACTTCGAAGACGAAAACAATCTGACCGGATCCCAGGAGGTGGGCTGGCGCACCGCCCTAAGACACCTTGCGCCGTTGCTCACCAAACACCGGTGGCGCCTGGGGCTCTGTCTCGGTCTCCTTCTGGGGGCAACCTTCTTGTCCCTCGCCTGGCCGTACCTGATTCAGCAGGCTATCGACGGACCCTTGCAAGTCGAGCTGTCGCGTGAGGCTGGCGAGTCCAGTTTCAGACCACTGCTCCTGTATGGCGCGGCGATCCTTGCCATCCAGGCACTGGCGCTTCTCTTCCTGTACTGGCAGCGCGTGAAACTCGAAGCGATCGGCCAGGACATCATGCTCGACCTGCGCCGCCGGCTCTTCCATCACATCCTATGTCTGGACATCGGATTCTTCGACCAGAATCCGGTCGGCCGTCTGATGGCACGCGTGGAGTCGGACACCGAGTCGCTGCGCTTGCTCTTCACCAACACCGTGGTGCTGGTGGTGGGCGACCTGATCCTGGTGGCCGGGATCTGGGCGGTCATGCTGTATAAACACACGCACCTGGCGCTGGTCGTATTGGGGGCTTTTCCACTCATCAGTGGACTCATCTACATCTTCCATCGCCTCACGACCCATCGCTTCCTGGAGGTGCGCAAGCGTATGGCCGACGTGACCGCCACGCTCGCGGAACTCCTGCACGGAATGTCGATCATCCAGATTTTCCATCGCGGTGAGTATGCCCGGCGGATGGTCTTCCGGGCCAACGAACGCAAGTTCGGCGAGGACGCCTTCGTGGGCATAGCGGTGTGCGTGTTCTTCAACACGCTCTTCCTCTTCGAGTACATCAAGATCGGCCTGATCTTGCTCCTGGGGGCCACCTGGGGCGTCACAGCGGGCGTCATTGTGCTGTTCGTGCTCTTGATCTGGAAGGAGTTCGAACCGATCGCTCGCACGGCCGACCAGCTTGGCAGCTTCCAGAAGGGAATCGCCGGAGCACGACGCATCTTCTCTTTGCTCGACGTGGAACCTAAGCTCGCTGATCCGAAGGAACCGGTGGCCATGCCATCGATCCGCCAAGGTATCCGGTTCGAGAACGTCTGGTTCTCCTATACGCAAGCCGCGAGCACAGGCAACGCCATCGGCGACCACGACGCCACGATCGAACCCGGCACCGGCAATGACGACTGGGTGCTCAAGGATGTCAGCTTCGATATCCCGGCCGGCCAGCGGGTGGCACTGGTGGGTGTCACCGGGGGAGGCAAGTCGACGATCATCTCTCTGTTGCTGCGTCTCTATGATCCGCAGCGGGGCCGGATCCTGATCGACGGTGTGGATATCCGGAAGCTGCGCCGGGCGGATCTCAGGCAACGATGCGCCCTGGTGCTTCAGGACATCATCCTGTTCCCCGGGGACGTGTACAGCAACATCTCGTTGGAGTCGAGCGATCTCACGCTCGAGCAGGTCAAGGCTGCGGCCCGAACGGTCGATGCGGATCGTTTCATCGAGCGACTGCCGCTGGGATACCGCACTGAGGTGTCGGAGAAGGGAGCCAATTTCAGCCGCGGCGAACGACAGTTGCTCTCGTTCGCGCGCGCGCTGGCAATCAATCCGGACCTGCTGATTCTGGATGAGGCTACGAGCTCGGTGGATCCTGAGACCGAACGCGTGATCCAGGCTTCGTTGGCCAAGCTGATGACGGGCCGGACCTCGCTCATCATCGCGCACCGGCTGGCAACGATCCTGGACGCCGACCGGATCCTGGTCCTCAAAGAGGGCCGTATCCTCGAGGAAGGTACGCACGAGAGGCTTTTGGCGCGGGGCGGGTACTACGCGAAGCTCTACCACCTTCAGCTAGGCACTGAGAACGGAGACATGTGTCATGTGGTCTAAGATCAAGTGGCTGGCGCGATTCTATCGCCAGTATCCGCATGTGGTGGCGATCCTGGTCCTGCTGACGCCGATTCAGGCGGCGCTCGCCGTCGTGGGTCCGCGCATGGTCGGGTTCACGATCGACTATCTCAAGTCGGGAGAGGTTCCCGACAATGCCATCGCACAAAGGGTGGTGGCCTTTGGCAGCGGTCTGGGACTGGAGCCGACTGCATCCTTCGCCGTCGCATTCATCCTGCTCGGGCTTGTGGCTTCGGTGCTCTATGCCTACTTCCAGTCCTGGCGGGCGTGGATGAACGTTCGCCTCGAGTGGCACTTCCGGCAGGATGCCTTCGATCGCATGACGAGCAAGGGACCTGATTTCTTCGGCCGATTCCGCACGGGCGATCTGGTCACCCGCATGACCGACGACGTGCAAGACAAGCTGAGCTGGTTCGCCTGTTCAGGGATTTTCCGGCTGTACGAAGCATTGCTGGCCATCACCTTCGTCGTGGCCATGATGATCAGCATCGACGCGCCGCTCACGCTCTGGACGGCGGGGCCCTTGCCCCTCTTGATCGTGATCTTCTTCCGCAGCGCGTCATCCCTCGATCGCCGGTACGACAATCTGCAGAAACGCATCTCGGCGATCAATGACGTAACCGAGGCCTGTTTCTCGGGCATCCGAGTCGTCAAGGCCTACGTCCGCGAACGAACCCAGATGGACAAGTTCGATCGCGCGGCGCGCCGGCGGCGCGAGGCGGAGATCGACTCGGTACGCGCCATGACGGTCATTGACTCGCTGTACAACTATATCTGGCAGTTCGGCGTCGTGGTCGTCGTGCTGGCGGGAGGCTATCGTGTGCTCCATAGCGAACTCACGATGGGGAATCTGGCCTCGTTCATCTACTATGTGACCTGGCTCGTCTTCCCCATGTTCGACGTCGGTCAGTTCCTGGTGAAGTCACGCCAGTCGGCCGTCTCGATCGGCCGCTTGATGGAACTCGAGGAGGTCGAGCCGCTGGTCGTCGATGCGGGGCGGGCCGAGCTGAACGGCAACCTGCTCGGCCACCTGGAATTCGAGAACGTCTCACTGCAGTTTCCGAATTCGGAGCGCAGAATCGTAGACGGCGTAGGCTTCGTGTTGCCGGCCGGGAAGACGGTTGCCTTGGTTGGACGGGTCGGATCCGGAAAGAGCTGGATGGTCAACCTACTGCCGAGGCTGATCGATCCGTCAAGCGGCTGCATCCGTCTGGACGGGCGGGACCTCCGCGAGTACGCGCTCGAGGACTTGCGCCGCCATGTCGGCTACGTCCCGCAGGAGCCAGTGCTCTTCAGCGACACGATTCGTAACAACGTGATCTTCGGGCGCCAAGGCATCTCGGAAGACCGGCTGCGATGGGCCCTGCGGGTCGCGCAGTTTGACCGCGAGGCGGATCGCTTCCCACAGGGCCTGGACACCCCGATCGGAACGCGCGGCATGTCAATCTCCGGTGGACAGAAGCAGCGCTTGGCGCTGGCACGCGCACTGGTGACCCGGCCGCGGATTCTGATCCTGGACGACTGCACCTCCGCGCTCGACGCCCGGACCGAAACCGCACTCTGGGAGAAGCTGCACGAAGTGATGCCGGGAATGACCGCGATTCTGATAACGCACCGGCCTGACAGTTTGCGCCGAGCCGACACGGTCTATGTCCTCGATGACGGCCAGATCGTGGAAGAAGGGCATCATGACGAGCTGATGGCATCCGCCGGCGAGTATGCTCGCATCTATCGTCGATTCGAGCTGCGGGAGGCGGTGGGACTCGGCTAGTCGGGATGCGCAATGCGGGATCCGGTGGGACCCGGCGAGTCTAGATGCCCGATGCGGGATCCGGTAAGCAGCCGAATGCTCCGGATCCCGGCAACGCTCACGATGGTAGCCGCCTGGGCCGCGTCCGTGGCCCAGGCATGGGAGAGCGCCGCCGGCTCGTCACGATCGGTGCGGAAGCGAGTCCTCTTCCTTCACGACTGGATTTCCCACCGTCAGGCCCTCGCGCGCAAACTGCGTGCCGCCATGCTTCAACAGACGAACGATGTCCTCTTGAATCAGATAGAGCGACGGCACCAGGATCAAGGTGATCCCCGTCGAAAACAGCACACCAAAGCCTAGGCTGATCGCCATCGGCACAAGGAACCTCGCTTGAAGCGAGGTCTCGAGGATCATCGGGACCAGTCCGAAGAAGGTGGTCAAGGATGTCATGATGATCGGCCGGAAGCGGCGCTTCCCCGATTCCAAAATCGCCTCATGAAGCGACCGGCCCTCGGCGCGCGCGCGATTGATGAAGTCGATCATTACGAGTGAGTCGTTGACCACGACCCCGGTCAACGCCACCAGGCCGAAGAGCGAGATCATGCTGATGTCGTACCCCAGGAGCAGGTGGCCCACCATGGCCCCGACGAGTCCAAAGGGGATCGCGCTCATCACGACCAGGGGTTGCATGAAGCTGCGGAACGGAATGGCCAGAAGGCCATAGATGATCAGCAAGCCAAAGCCGAAGGCGGTCGTCATCCCGGCCATGCTCTCCTGCTCATCGCGGCTGCGGCCTTCGAGATCAAAGGTCAATCCCGGATAGTCCGCCATGAGCTCAGGCAGGATACCCTGACGCAGCTCTCCGATGATTTCGGTCGGACTGGCGCGATCCTTGTCGACCTGGGCCGAAATGGTGATCACCCGGCGCCGGTCGATCCGCTTGATCGTGCTGAACCCTCGCCCGTCTTCGATGTCGGCTGCCTGGATCAGGGGAATCTCCGCCCCCGTGCGAGTCCGAATGCGCATGTTCTCGATCGCCGCCATCGATCGCCGTTCTTCGAGTGGATAGCGCACCATCACCTTGACCTCGTCCGGACCTCGCTGGATACGCAACGCTTCGGCGCCGTAGAAAGCCGCCCGAATCTGTGAAGCCAGATCGCGCTCGGTGATACCGAGGCTGGCGGCTTCGGGACGAAGGGTCAGCTTGAACTCGCGCTTACCCTCGCTGTGGCTGTCGGTGACCTCGGCGACACTCTCGTAGGAGCGAAGCGCCTCCTCCAGGCGTATCACCGCCTCGCGCAGCACGTTGTAGTCGGCGTGCGAGAGCGAGATGTCGAGCCCGGTTCCGCTACGGATCAGATCGGCCTGAAACGCGAGACGTTCCACACCGGCGATCTCGCCCACCCGTTTTCTCCAGGCCGAGGCAAATTCGGCGGTGCTGACCGTGCGAGCTTCCGGATCCTGCAAGAGGATACGCAACTGCGCCAGATTGTCTCCAAAGGTCGTGCCGCCGCCGTGCGGCCCCCCCTCCACGACCTGCTGGCCCAGGAGAACGAATGTGTGCTTCAGGTTGCTGCGCCCATCGTTTCGCTTGGCATCATAGCTCTCCATGAGCGTTACGCCGTCGGCCATGATCGACTCGGCAATCTTCCGGGTCAGCTCGAAGGGCGTGCCAGGCGGCATCTGGAGCGAAACCTTGACCTCGTCGGCCTCGATTTCCGGCATGAAGACGAACTTGATGAGGCCGCCCATAAAGAGTCCCACGGAAACGAGCAACACGGCGATGCCTAGCGCCACCGTCGTGTAGCGATTCCGCTGGGTCCAGGCCAGGGTCCCCGCGTAGAGGCGCTCTCGCATCCAGCGAACGAATCGATCGAAACACCTCCGCCTTTTCTCCAGCTTCGCCCAGATCGGCGCCTGGCTGGCCACCAGGCCGCCGGACAAATGAGAGGGCAAGATGAAGAAGGACTCGATCAAGGAGATTGCCAGCACGGCGATCACGATGCGCGGCACCGACCCCATGAACTTGCCGACGAACCCGCCGAGGAAAAGCAGCACGGTGAAGGCCGCCACGGTGGTCAACGCCGCGAAGGTCACTGCCAGCTTGACTTCCCGGGCGCCGTCGATCGCGGCCTGCAGTAGCGGCTTGCCCATACGCATGTGCACGTAGATGTTCTCGCCGACCACGATGGCGTCATCGACCACGATGCCGAGAATGGTGATGAACGCGAACAGGGAAATCATGTTGATCGTGATGCCCAAGCCCGGGAGAAACACGAAGGCCCCGAGGAAGGAAATCGCGATGCCCAAGGCCACCCACATCGCCAGACGGACCTCGAGGAACAATGCCAGGATGATGATGACCAGCACCAGTCCCAGTGTGCCGTTCTCGACCAGTAGGTCGATGCGCTGGATCAGGATTTCGGCGCGGTCACGGTAGACGGTCAAATTCCAGGTATCAGTAGCTTCCGCCATGCGTTCGTCGATGTAGGCCCGTACAGTCTCGGAGATACCCTTCGGCGTCTGATTGGCAACCCGGTAGACGTTGATCATGAGGGCCGGATATCCGTTAAAGAGAACATCCTGATCCTGCTCCTGGAAGCCGTCGTTGACCTGCGTGATGTCCCCGAGCAGGACGCGCTTGCCGTTTGGATGCGTGAAGACCGCCACAGAGTCGAACTGGGCGCCGGTGGTGCGTTTCTCGGTGGTGCGAATCAGAACCTCGCCCCCCTCGGCCTTGATAGAACCACCCGCCAGATCCAGCGACGCCTGGCGGATGATGGCGGCGACCTGATCGAGCGTGAGGTTGTACTTGCGCAACTCGGCCTCTGGAATCTCGATGGAAATCTCGTAGGGTCGCGCCGCGGCAATCTCGACCTGGGAGATGTTGGGCATTGCCAACAGATCGTCTTTGACCCGCTGAGCCTGTTGCCGCAGGGTGCGTTCGCTCATGTCGCCGTAGAGGATCAGGGTCATGGCCTGGCGCCGGTTCGTGAGTTTGGTGACGACCGGCCGTTCGGCTTCCTCGGGGAAGGTACGAATGCGGTCGACCTCGGCCTTCACATCCTGTAGCACCTTGTCGGAGTTGGCGTCCTCCAGAAGTTCCAACGCTACCGTGCCCACGTTCTCGAGCGCCGTCGACTGGACCCGCTTCACATCCTCGACACTGCTGGTGGCCAACTCAATGGGCCGGATGATGGCGTCCTCGATCTCCTCGGGCGTGGCGCCGGGATAGACCACACTGACCTCGATGGTCTCGAGATCGAACTCGGGGAATACCTCCTGTTTGATCGAACCGCCTATGATGAGGCCTCCGATCAAGAAGACGAGCATGAGGATATTGGCCGCCACATGATTGCTGGCCATATAGGCGATGGGGCCCCGGGGAACAGACAGCCCCTGGCGGCCACCGCCTGGTACCGCTCCACTCTCTGGTGTGGACCCCCTCATCTCGCGACTCCTGCGTTCCCACTCCCGGCTCGTCTGCTACTGCTTGTCCCTATCGGTTTCTCCACTGCTTCCGGTCTCTCCGTTACCGCTGGCTTCCGCCACCGACCGCTCGCAGCTGCATGCCGGGAACGGGACCTGCTAGCGGCGAGATAACCACGCGTTCTCCCGTTCGAAGCCCTCCGGCCACGAGCGCCTCCTGGCCATTCATGTGCGTCACGCGGACGCTACGGATGTCCAACTCATCACTGTCGTTCATGATCCAGACGGTATCGTTCTCGTGCAGCGCCTGGCGGGGGATGGGGATCACATTCTTCACCTCCCGGCCGCGGAGCACCACGGTGACGAAGCTACCCATGTTGAGATCCGCTTGGGAGGAACGATCCGAGCTGAAGGGATCCTTTACGCGCACGATCACGCGGGCCAGCCGTCCGAGTTCGTCCAAAACCCCGACCGAGCGATGGACATGGCCTTCCCAGCGATGCTCGTCCTGTCCCGTCTCCAGGATGACCGTGGCCTCAGCTCCTGGAATCTCGACCCATTCGAGGTTGGCTAGCGAGATGCCCACCTCGATTTCAGCCAGATCGGTATTGTACAAGTGTGCGATTGTCGCGCCGGGCCCGATGAATTGACCAGGCGCAACATTCTGACGGCGAATCCGGCAGTCGAACGGAGCCCGCAAGACCGTACGTCCCAGATTGAGTTCGGCAGTCGCGAGCGCGGCTCGCGCGGATTCGAGATTGGCCTCGGCCTGTTTGAGTTGAGGTTCCCGCAGCACGAGCGGATCCGGCTCCCCGAATGGCCGCTCATTCGGTCGGGTGGACAAAGGGGCCGCCGGCTTGCCCGGCCCGACAGAGGCCTCTGCGGATTGCCGGGCGGCCGGGCCGATGTGCCGTTCGACCTCGGCTGGATCGACGGGCTTGCCCGCCAGAGTCGAGGGCGAGTCGGGCTGGAATCGCTCAAGGTCTTCGGAGCGAACCCCCAGCAGCCGTTCACGCGAACGGTTCATCAGAATCCATTCCCGATGAGCGACATCGGCCTGGGCGCGTTCGATCTCGATGGCCAGTTGGGCCTGCGCAACCTGCGCCCGGGCGCGTTGCACGGCGAGCGCATAGTCTGCATCCTCTATGCGCACCAGCGTGTCGCCCTCGCTGAAGACAGCACCGGTCACGAGATCGGAGTGCACCCAGGCTACCTTGCCCTGAACCTGGGGAACCAGGGCCACCTCGTAGCGCGGCGTCACCGTTCCGTGTGTTTCGATCATGACATGCCGCCGGCCCGGTTGCACTTCGATCGTCTCAACCAGGGCACCTACCACGCGGGCTTGGCCCTTCTCGGGAGGCCTGCGGGTGGCCTTGAATGCGAGCAGGATCGCCAGTCCACCCAGAATGATCAGCACCGGCACGATCGTGCGCCGGAGTCGCCGGACAGAGCCGGCTGCCGGATCCGCCATGGCTATCACTCCTTCTTCCCACTGTCCTCGGCACTGTCCTCGGTACTGTCCTCGGTGTAGAGGGCTTCGGCCCAATCTCCACCCAGGGCGGTGAGCAATCCAATACGGGCGAACACCAGAGCTCGGCGCGCCGAGATGCGGTTCCGTTGGGCATTGAAGTAGGCGGTCTGGGCGCTGGTGACCGTGAGGTAGTCGACCAAGCCCTTCAGATACCGGTCGGTGGCCACCAGGAGCATATTGCGCGCCGCGGCGTCCTGTACCGTCAGCTCCCGGAGGTAGTCCCGCTGCATCGATTCGGCGACGAGTGCATCCTCGACCTCCCGAAGGGCTTGCAAAACGGCCTCTTTGTAAGCGGCCACCTGACCCCGCCACGCAGCCTCGGCCCGGTCCTGGTTCGCCTTGCGCCGTCCGCCCTCGAACACCGGCAGAACCAGGTTGCCGATGGCACTCCAGACCATGTTCTGCGGGTCAAGGGTCTCCCCAAGCTCGTCACTGCTGCCGCCCAGAGAGCCAGTGAGGCTCAATGTAGGAAGCCGCTGCGCGGCGGCCTCGGCCCCCCGGCGGTCGGCGGCTCGCAGACGCCAGTAGGCCGCGCGAACATCCGGGCGGCGCTGCAGGAGTTCGCTCGGCAGCCCGGCAGGAATCCTGGGAAGCGAGTCTGGAAGCTGGCCCGCACGGTCCTGGTCGTGGGAAAACGAACCTGCCTGCGCCTCGCCATCAGCCCGATCCCGGGGGAGCCTGTCTGGAAACCGCTCGCTATCAGCTCGACCCGTCGAGAGCGAATCGGGATGCCGGTCCTTGCCAGCTGCTTCCGAACGCAAGCACTCCAGGAGATCGCGCTGCGGCACCCTCCCCAGTAACACTGCCAAGGCGTGCCCGGCCTGAGCGAGTTGACCGCGCACGAGCACTCGCTGCGCGCGGGCGCCAGCGAGACTGGTCTCGGCCTGGTAGACATCAAGCAGCGAAGCCACGCCGCGCTCGTAGCGCGTCGCCACGAGCTCGTGAGAATCTTCAAAGGAGGCGATCGTGCGGCCAAGCAGTTCGTCTTGAAGCTGCAGTTCCACCACGGTGTAGTAGGCACGAGCGGCCTGCGCCGCCAGGGCGATCGCCACCGCCTCCAGATCATTCTCGCTCGCGCGCAAGTCTGCCGTGGCGGCCGCACGCCCCGCGGCTAGACGCCCCCAGACGTCGATCTCATAGGAGGCCGCGAGATTCACGCTGTAGGTGGGCTGCTGCATCGACTCCCGCAGGACATCGGACAGATCGAGCCCACCTGGTAGGACCACGCCGGCACCGGAGCTTTCCTCCACCGGTTCGCTCTCGGCAGCGGTGGCTTGTGCCGCCACGGTGGGGAACCACGTGGACCTCGCCGTTCGCTGCAGGGCCCGGTACTGGTCGAGTCTGGCCACCGCCTGCTCGAGGGTCAGATTCTCGTCAATGGCCTCGTCAATGATCTCGCAAAGAAGTGCATCCCCCAGCGACAGCCACCAAGGAGCGGCATCGTAGACCCCGGTGCTGTCGGACCGCAGATACACATCGGGCAGTGTCACCGTCACCGGTCGCGGCGCGCGCCATCCCGTACAGGACATTGACCCCAGCACCAACAACGCGATGCCTAGCGCGATCGCAAACGTGGGAAACCGGATCGATGGGAACCCTGGAAGAAGATCGCGCGGGCCTGCCTCACGCCCTGCCCGCGGGAATGCCGACTGGAGAGCCGGTGAGGACACCAGTCGTTCCCGATGGGGCCCCGGCAAATTCATCTTCACTCCTCGTCTTCGCGTTCTTCATACGCCCCAATCCTCCCCTGTCGCTCACGCCCCTTCATGCCCCCGAGCCTCCTGTCGCTCATGCCCCTTCATGCTCGTTCGTACTTGTTCGTGCCCGTTCGTGGCCGTTCATACCCGTTCATGCTCGTTCGTGGCCGTTCGTGCTCGTTCATACCCGTTCATGCTCGTTCATGCCCGCGGCGTGTCACGGGTTCATCCGCTAGGGCTGCGGAGTCAGCCAGCGGCAGCGTCATCCCGCTCTCCAAAGCACAGAGCGATCCAGCGCAGTGTTCGCAGCGTGCAGTTCAAGTCCTCGGGATCGAGGGCCTCAACGACCTCCCGGTGGACGGATCCCACGGCCAGCTCGATGTCCGGAAGAATGTCCCGCGCACGCTCGGTCACCTCGACGATCTTGACCCGCCGGTCGTCGGGATTAGGGCGGCGGACGACCAGCCCCTTTCGCTCGAGCTCGTCGATCTGGCGCAGCACGGACGGGTGGGAATGCTGGACCTCACGTGCAATCTCGACCAGATTCGTCGGGCCCAGCTTCGCCACATGGACGAGAATCCCCGCGGCCGGGGCGGTGAGATCCCAGGGAGCGAGGCGCGCTTCCACGCAAGCCTTCAGCACGAAGGCCGACCTGGCGCACCAGTGGCCGAGCAGATGATTGCGATCGAACTCCATTCTTCCTTCCCACACTGTCTCATGAGGCGCCTTGGCCCAGTCATGCCCCCGGCGGAGCGTGCTGACCGAGTCCTGTCACGCGCGGAGCATTTCCACCAAGCCTTGCCCCCAACAGGAAACATCGTCAAATACTTAGCGTGCTACATAGTAGCATGTCACACATGTGAACTCAATCCACGGGCCGTGCATCCCACAGGCCATTCGTCCCGCGGGCCGTGCATCCCCGAAGTGGACAGGCTTTGTTGAGCGAAACACCGGCTACGCAGATCTAAGTGTTTACTTCAAAAGCAATTGTGGATCCGGGATCAGTTTTCCAGAAGATGCAAACTAACAGGCTATTCAACAAGGAGTTACAAAGGACAACGGGACTTCTCGTACCACAACCCTTGCGACGGAGCAGCAACCTCGCATCAGTATCGAGGCACCAATATCGAAGCACCAGCATCGAGGCACCAGCATCGAGGTTCTCCTACAATGCTCTCGGCCCCCGATCGGCCACGCCGCTAGAACGGCCACACGACCGGGATCAGCAGAACGGCCAGGCCCCAGAAGAGTAGGTTCAAAGGCAGACCCACACGCGCATAGTCGGAGAACCGGTACCCGCCGGGGGCGTAGATCATCGTATTCGTCTGGTACCCGATCGGGGTCGCAAAGCTGGTAGAGGCGGCAAAGGTGATCGCCACCAGGAATGGGCGGGGATCCACACCGAGTGCCGCCGCGATCGAGAGAGCGATCGGTGCCAGAAGAACCGCAGCGGCGTTGTTTGACATCGTTTCGGTCAGCGATGCGGTGAGGATATAGAGTCCGGCCAATACCGCGACCGGTCCCATCGCGATCACCGGTCCCAGCGCATTCTGCACAAGCCAGGTGGCCGCCCCGCTGCTCTGCAACGCGAGCCCCATGGGCAGAATCCCCGCCAGGAGCAAGATCACCTTCCAATCCACCGCCTGATAGGCCTCTTCAGGCTCCAGGCAGCCGGTGAGGACCATTGCCAGCGCGCCCAGCAAGGCTGCGGCGAAGATGGGCAAGAACCCCAGGGCCGCGACCGCCACCACCGCAAGCAGAACGCTTACGGCGATCCAGCGACGCCCATGACGCACGTTCAGCTCGCTGAGTTCGCTGGTGACAATCATGTCTCGCGAGCGGAGCATGCTCTCCATGCCTTCTTCGTCGGCCTGGACCAGGAGCGTATCACCAGGGGCCAGCTTGACCCGCTCGAGCCGGTCCCGCACGATTCGCCCGCGACGCTGAAGGGCCAGCACCACGCTACCGTATCGCCGCCCTACGCCCACAGAACCCAGAGTACGACCGATCAGCCGTGACGTGGGCGGCACGAGCACTTCCACGAGCCGCATCGGTCCCGACGCAATCACCTCGTCCACGATCCCCTCTTCCGCACGGGTATCCAGGCCGAGCTGATCCTTGAGCTTCATGAGATGGTCGGCGCCACCGTGAAGCAACAAGACATCCCCGGCCTCGATACCGGCCCGGCGCGGACGCCAGATCGGGGTATCGTTGCGCAACAGTTTGATTACCTCGATCCGGCGCGACTCTTCGGGCGCGGCCACGTTCCAGGTCTCGCCCACCAACGGCGAATCCTCGCGTACGGTGAATTCGGCGAGGTAGTCGGCGAGGCGGTACTTGTCCACAGCCTGCGCTTCGCCCTTTCGCTTCGGCAGAAAGCGCGGCGCCACGACGAGCAGGTACACGATCCCAACCCCAGACATGACGAGTCCGAGCGGTGCGAACTCGAAAAGGCTGAAGGCCTCGAGACCGTTGCTGACCGCGAGCGAGCTCACCAGGATGTTGGTCGATGTTCCGATGAGTGTGCACACGCCGCCGAACTGGCTAGCGAAGGAAATCGGAATTAGAACCTGCGAGGCGGGAATCTTGCGCGAGCGCGCCAGGGTAATGGCAACCGGGATGAAGATCGCAACCGTGGCCGTGTTGACAACGAACGCCGAGAGCACCGCGATGGCGCCGCACAGAACGATCAGGAGCCGACCGTGCGTCTTGCCGGCCATGCGATCGAGCTGGCGGCCCAATTGCTCGACGATCCCGGTGCGCACCAGGCCCGCGCTCAGAACGAATATGGCTGCCACGGTCACCGTGGCCGGATTCGAAAACCCGTAGAGGGCTTGTGTATGGTCCACCAACCCTAGAAGCAGAAGCACACCCAACGAACACAGAGCCACCAGGTCGACACGCAGCTTCTGCGAGATGAAAAGAGCCATCGTTGCGGCCACAACCGCAAGGACCAGCGCTCCAGATGTGGTCAGTGTGGCGACTGTTTCCATGAGGTTCCTCTATCTCGGTCCCCACAACGCTGGGACTCCTTCTCGTTAGGGCCCTTCTTCCCAGGCACTTCTCTTTGCTGGTGCTCTCTCCTCCGGGTGCACTCCCTTCCGCCGGGGGACCTTCTCCTCAGCGATCCTGGCCCTCGATGACCCCTGCCCTCGGCGGTCTCCAGCCCTCGGCGGTCCTCAGTGCTGAGCGTGAGTTTCCGAGCTCACTGTCAAACCCACACATTCGTCCAGGGGTCGCAGGATGGTCAGAGGCCGCGGGCATCCTGTTCCTGATCGTTGCAGTCGCGGTTGGTAAGGAATTCGCGAACGACCTCGAGAGTCTCCAGCAGCGGTTGGGTCTTGCGCAGCTCCAGCACCCACCAGTCGCAGTTCGGCAGCCTGAGCAACATGCACAAGCGGTCGCGCAGGTCCTCCACTTCGCTCGGTGGGATGTGGCCGTGCTCGTTCTCCTCGTGGTAGATGTGCGCATTGAGAAACCGCTCGGCCTGCGGCGTCACGAAGTCAGCGATGCTGTATTCCTGACTCATCACCGACGGACTGACTCGCGCATGCCCTATGTCGAGGGTCGTCCAGGGATTGGCCTTGCGAACCATTTTCTCGAACAGCTCCGGCCGGCTACTCCAGCCCCACGCGAGATTCTCGAGGCATAGCTTCAGGCCAAGGCTGTGGGCATACTTCACCAGATGCGCGAGGCTGTCCAGAGTGCGCTCCCAGGAAAGCCCGAGGGTTGAGTTGTGGCCGAGACCGACATGCACGGTGACGATCTCGCCCTCCAGGTCCGCCACCACCCGGCAGACCTTGCGGAAAGTGCACATCGCGTCCTTGGCCTCGTCTGGATCGGCGTGGCCCAGATCCGTCTTGTCGAACGCGATGTGATAGCGTATCAGCAAGGGGTTCATGCTCTTGATCACGTCCTGGACGCGACGCCTCTGACTTGCGGTTTCCGGCAGGGTATGCCGGTGGAAACTCCAGTCGATGCCATCGAACCCGTGCTCGAGGGCGAAGCTACGGAGTTCCCCCGGATCAGTGATGTAGTTGCAACAGGCCAGCTTAGGTGTCGCAGACCGCCACATCTGTCCGGATAACAGGTCCGAAACATGTCCCAC
>CAZNJE010000082.1:0-16179 GCA_964573295.1 uncultured bacterium
CCCCCGTCTCCCCGGCCCGCCGCCCGCCGTCGCCCCGGCCCGCCGCCCGCCGTCCCCCCCGTTCGGGGCTTACACCGCGTGGCCGCGATCCCTATCGAGCGGTTGCGCCGGCGTTTCCACGCCACGACTGTCCGATGATCGAGTCTGCAACATACTTGTATGAATCAATTTAGGGGATTCGCCGGGTCACAAGTCCGAGCAAGTTGTGTTTGGCTGGGTAGCAAGACCAGCGGCAGATGGCCGAAACGCGAAAGGAGTCGATATGCCTAGATACAAGATCCCGATCGGAATGCTCTTCTTGCTGGCGACCGCGGCTGGGGTCCTGGCGCCGGCCGCGCACGCGGCTCGAACCACTCTCGTGGCCGACGGTCTCGAGCGCCCCAACCTGGTGACCGCCCCGCCGTGGGACTTGCGGCTGTTCATCGTGGAGCAGCGCGGGGTGATTCGGATTCTCGAAGGCGGCGAACTGCTCGAGACGCCCTTTCTCGACATCGATGACCTGGTCGTGGACATTGGCGGGTTCGACGAGCGGGGCCTCCTGGGCCTTGCCTTCCACCCCGACTACGACAACAACGGCCAGTTCTTCGTCTACTACACGAACAACGAGAGCAACAGCGTGGTGGCTCGCTACGAGGTATCGGCTGACCCGGACGTGGCGGATCCGGCTTCGGCCGAGATCGTGCTCACCGTCGATCAACCCTTCGAGAACCACAACGGTGGAATGCTGGCCTTCGGGCCGGAGGGCTACCTCTACATCGGCCTGGGCGACGGCGGCAGCGCGGGCGATCCAGGCAATCGGGCACAGGATCTGACAACGCTGCTGGGGAAGATGCTGCGCATCGACGTCGACGGGGGTTCGCCCTACGCGATTCCGCCCGACAACCCGTTCGTGGGCACCCCCGACGCGCTCGATGAAATCTGGGCCTATGGGTTACGCAATCCCTGGCGGTACAGCTTCGACCGCGAGACGAGCGACCTGTGGATCGGTGATGTGGGCCAGTCGTCCTGGGAAGAGATCGACTTCCAGCCTGCCGCGAGCTCCGGAGGTGAGAACTACGGCTGGCGGTTGATGGAAGGCAGTCACTGCTACAATCCGCCCACCGACTGCGACGACGGCACCTTGACCTATCCGATCTACGAATACGACCACGAGTCCGGGCGCTGTTCGGTGACCGGCGGCTACATCTACCGAGGGGCGGCGTTGCCGGAGCTGCACGGCCATTATTTCTTCGGCGACTTCTGCACGGGCGAGATCTGGTCGTTTCGTGAAGAAGGCGGCGAAGCGGTCGACGTCCAGGACCGCACGGCCGAACTCAGTCCCGGCGGCGGGCTCTCGATCGACTTCATCGCCAGCTTTGGAGAAGATGGCTTCGGGGAGCTCTACGTGATCGATCGCGGAGACGGCACCAACGGCGAGGTCTTCAAGATCGTGCCCGAGACGGCCGATGCCGGCGGCTCCGAAGAAGGTAGCGGCGGAGGGCCCGGCGGAGGGCCCGGCGGGCTTCAGGGCACCGAACAAGGAACGAATCGGCTCTTCATCGAACCGCCGGTTCCCAATCCCACCGGCGGCAGCGCGCAATTCGCCGTGGAGGTGGGCCGGGCCGGCCTCCTGACGGTGGAGATCACTGATGTGGCCGGGCGGATCGTCCGCAGGGCTCGTGAGGGTGAGGTTTCCGCCAGCCGACAGGAGTTTCGCTGGGACGGCCGCGACGCACAAGGGCGCGAGGTCGGCCCTGGGGTCTACTTCATCCGCGCGCGGGTGGGTGAGGATGTCGCTACGCGCTCGGTACGGTTGTTACGCTAGTTCGTACGATTGTTCCGGTAGACGGAAGCGGCCGCTTGTTTCCGCCCGTACCCTCCGGCATCCTCGAGGGGCCATTGCGCGGGAGGCCAACACCTGCAGGGGCCATTGCGCGGGAGGCCAACACCTGCAGGGGCCATTGCGCGTGAGGCCAGCACCTGCAGGGGCCATTGCGTGTGAGGCCAGCGCTTGCCGGGCCTGCGCGTGTAGATCGAGGCCTGACTCCGGCCGGAAGGGGGGAGACCATGAGTGCGATCGACCGTCCGATCGACCGTTCGATCGTCCATTCGATCGTCCGGGAGAAGTCTGAGCAAGCCGGCGCGATTCTCGAGGAGCTCGGAATCGACTGCTGGCTCACCTTCGTGCGGGAAACCACCGAGTCGGGCGACCCGGTACTGCCCTTGATACTCGGGCAGGCGCTGACCTGGCAGAGTGCGTTGCTGATCACTCGCGCGGGAGACCGCATCGCCATCGTCGGCAAGTTCGACGACGGGGCGGTCCGCTCCACGGGCGTCTGGACGGAGGTGACCGGCTACGTTCAGAGCATCCGGGATCCATTGCTCGAGGCGCTCTCTCGTATCGACCCCCAAAAGGTCGCCATCAACTACTCGAAGAATGATGTGAAGGCCGACGGGCTGACCCACGGCATGTTCGAGATTCTGTGCGGGCATCTCGAGGGGACCCCATGGCGTGACCGGCTATGCAGCGCCGAAGGAGTGATCGGAGCATTGCGCGGACGCAAGACGCCCGGTGAGATTGATCGTATTCGCCAGGCGATCACCACGACCGGCGAGATCTTCCGGCATGTGGCGCAAACTGTGAAGCCGGGTTGGACCGAGCGGGCCGTGTCGGACTTCATGCATGAAGAGATCCTCCGCCGGCGCTTGGAGTCCGCTTGGGAATGGGACGGTTGCCCCATCGTCACGACCGGGCCCGACTCGATGGTAGGGCACGGTCGGCCCTCGGATGAGCTGACCGTTCATCCAGGCGGCATCTTCCACCTCGACTTCGGCGTTCGAGAAGAGGAGTACTGCGCCGACCTGCAGCGCTGCTGGTGGGTACCGGAAGCGTCGGCCCAGAACCCGTCAGCCCAGAACCCGTCAGCCCAGAACCCGTCGGCCGAGATTCCCCCTGAGGTCCAGCGTGGATTCGGTGCCGTCCAGGGCGCCATCGCGGCGGCTTTTGAGGCGGTGCGCCCTGGCGTGGAGGCGTGGACGGTCGATGCGGCGGCGCGGCAGTATCTGGTCGCAGCAGGCTATGACGAGTACCAGCACGCAACCGGCCATCAAGTAGGCCGGGCGGCACACGACGGCGCGACGGTGCTGGGGCCCAAGTGGGAACGCTATGGGCGCGCCCCGTACAACCGAGTGGAAGCCGGCAACGTATTCACCCTCGAGCTCGGCATTGAGAATCTTGACGGCCGCGGCTACCTCGGCCTGGAGGAGATGATCGTGGTCACCCCGGAAGGTGCGCAGTGGCTCAGCGAGCCGCAAAACGAGATGTGGATTCTGGGAGCCTAGAAACCGCGTTGAGTGGTGCCTGTGAGCCTGAAGTGAGCGAGCCTGGAGATCAGTGCTAGAGATCAGTGCTAGAGGTCAGGGCTAGAGGTCAGGGCTAGAGATCATGGCCCAAGATCAGGGCTCGAGATCAGGGCTCGAGATCAGAACCCTGAAGCCCGGGCGACAGCTCAACCCACGACGAGAATCCGGACAACTACCGCCGTCGTGATCGCCACGAGGATGCTCGTCAACGTGCCGATCAGGTAGTAGTCGGCGAAGGGCTGCGCGCTGAGCTCCTTGAATCGCGCGATGGATTTGGCCGCCAGCACGAGTCCCAGGGCGCCCCACTGGCCGAGCAAGACGAGGATGAAGAGCAGCAACCGCTCCAACACACCGATCGTGCGGCCCATCTTGTAGCCTTCCGGATCACGCGGGACGACCTGGGGATAGCGCTCCAGGACGAGACGGACGATCGCTGTCCCGCCCTTGCCGTTGAAGGCCAGGCCGGCTGCCACCACGATCCAGGTGCCCGCCAGGGGCATCCAATCGGGGTCGAACGGAATCAGCATGGCCGAGGCGGATCCGATGCCGATCCGGCTGAGCAGATTCGCCCCGGCCGGCCCCCATGCGAGCTGCATGAGTCCCACCCAGAGGGCGACCACCAGCAAGACGTGGATCGCTTGGTCGGCCAGGAAGAGTCCCAGAGAGGCTCCCGCGCGCCGTTCGATCGCGGCTTTGATGGCGTCGATGCCGGTGTGCGCCGCGCTGAGGATGAACACGCCCAGGCCGACGGCCGGATTCCAGAAGGGGAGGACCAGGGCCAGGTGGGTGAAGAGGGTGAGCCCGCCATGCAGGAACAGGTGGGAGGGCCGCTCTCGCTTGCACTCTGCGACCTTCCCGGTTTGCAGCAGGAAGTCCGAGAAAACATGGCCGGCCAGAAGCAGTGCCAGCAGGAGCTCGGATGGAGTGTCGAGGGCGAAGGTCCAGCCCGGCATCACTCTCTCCCGGCCCGCTCGAGCAGCAGGCGTAGTGAGGTCTCGACCTCGATCAACGGGCCATACATCGCCCCCTTCAGAGCCTTGTGAATGGTCGAGGTGGCGACACCCCGCTGGTGGGCGACGTCCTTCTGGGTGGCCGCGCGGCGCATGAGCGCCACCGTCTTGCCCTGTGTTGGGGTCCATCGCTCCCGGATGCCGCCGAGGACGGCGAAGATCCCGTTCAGGATTCGGTCATCTGTTGCGCCCTCTTGGCTCTCTTGCTCGGGCTGGTCCTGATGCTCCCGCTGCGCTTGTTGTTCCTCCGGCTGCTTCGTCTCCTGCTCGGTTTCCTGAGTCTTTCGCTTCTGCCGCACCCCGCATTCGCCGAATCCCCGAACGGTGACCCAGCGGTCCTGCGCCTTGCTGATAATGAGGGCTTCGCGGGCCGCGTGGAAGCAGGGGCCATCCATGCCGATCGCTTCGGGTTTGAGCCGGGTGCTGAGCGGGCCCCAGCCGAGGCCGAAGCGAGTGGGGGGGAAGTCCATGGCCTCTTCGTACCGGGCCAGCAGGTCGACCACCGACTCGGGACGGTGCAAGAGCCCCTGGAATTCGTCACCGACGGTGATGACCAGTGCCGAGGCGAGGCGGCTTGCGAAGGCTCGATTGAGCTCGTCCAGAGCTTCTGTCAACCTCTCCTGCACCATCGAGCGATCTGGTGTCTGGCGCGAGCGGCGTAGGTCACCGATCACTGCGAGGTAGTAGCGGCCGCCTTCTGAGGCTAATTGATTCATTATTAGCCATAATCGGGCAACAAGAGGACGATGTCAAGTCTGATCTGTTCGTCGATGGCGTCGATGGCGTCGATGGCGTCGATGGCGTCGATGGCGTCGATGGCCAAGACCGTCGGCTTCCGCAGCCGAGCAGCAGCGACCCAAGAGAGCCCAATTGGGCTAATATCGACAAGATGAGTCTAAAAGGGCTAGACAGAAAGTCGCTTTCATCCGATGCGGGTCGCGCGAACGGGCGGTGAGGACTGGACAGAAACTCACGCCACATGCAGGCACTGTGACCGACCCTAGTCGCCTGTGTCGCGGTCCGTGTCGCAACATTGTATCTCCATTTTTGCCCCGGGGCAAAAAACTTAACTTACTGATATCGAATGGGTTATAGGTCCTCAACCGTGCCAAGATCGGCTTTTCCCACGAGTGCTGTCCACGGAAGGAGGAAAGCTGACGATCGGCCGTGGACGCTGGAGCCTGACCGCCGACCGTGGACGCTGGAGCCTGACCGCCGCCCGTGGACAGCGGAGCCTGGAGGCCGCCCATGCCGCATGCGGGTTGACCAAAGCCGGTGGAAAATGGAAGCAGGCCTGCTTGCCTCGCCGGTCGTGGCCTGCAACTCGTTTCATCCGCTGCGGGTCGGCCGAACGGGCGGTGAAGCACGCGCGGTCTGAAGAACCCACTACTGATCCCCCAACCGTTCCACGAATCGTCTCAGCGCCTCCGCCAAACAACGCTTGCGGCGGTCGTAGAGGCCTTGGAGGGTTTTGTAGGAGGACTCTTTCAGAAGATCCTTCATCGAACGGCCCTCGACATAGTGGGCGCGGAGGAGAAACTGGCAGAACCGGCCCAAGCCGTTGAGCACCGGCTGCAGGTGATGCAGCTGTTCGACCCTCTCCAGCGAGTCGAGCGGGTTACGTTCCGTAACCAGGCTCGGATCGGTGCCAGAGGAGAACTCGACATGCGGATATCGTCGGCGCGCTTCGATCACGTTCCGGCAGCGATTGCGAGCCACCGTCACGGTGAAGGGGATGAGCCTGCCGGCGAAGCCGCCCCGTTCCTTTATCTGGAGCATGACCACGCTGACCGAGTCAGCCACGATACTGCCGAACTCCAGATCGTAATCCTGGAAGTAGCGCCGGGCGGCGCGATCCGCCTCCGTGGTGAGCAGGGCATAGAGATCCCGTTCGGCCCGCCCGTCGCCGCGCACGAACTCGGCAACCAGCTCTGCCAGGTCGGATGCGGGGCCAGGGCCCCGCTCGCATTCGTTCTCGGACGGTTGCCTCATGCCCACCTACGTACTAGGCTCGTCGAACAGTGATTCAGAAGGTCGCGGGATTCGGCCTTCCGTCTGGCCCGTAAGACTGGCAGTGTACTGGAGTTGGCCAAACTTGTCTACGCAGATCGCGGGATCCGGGCATAGCGTTGACCTCCTGGAGAGACGAACAGCGCGCAAACAGCTTCTTTGGTACGAGAGGACACAGGAGCGTGAGAGGTCCTTCTTCCCAAACGGGCGGGAGTACGGAGAAGGTGGATGGCGGCCGATGCGGGCGAGCGATCACCTTGCTCTGGGTCGGGTTCGTCCTGTCCCTGGTGGCCGGGTGCGCTCCAGACTCGGCCCAGCGGGGCAATGGAGGCGAAGCTTCCTCCGTGCTGGTTCGCTCGGACCTCTACGACCTGACCGGCATCCCCCTGTCTTCCGATCTGGCCCCGGCCGTCCTGGCCGCCCGTGCGACGCTGGATCAGCCTGACCGCCCGAGCCGGTTCAAGAAGCAGATCGAGCGCTACGAGCGGCTCGATCAGGACTTCTCGCGTCCCGGCGCGCGTGAAGCGGCCGAGGACTCCCTTCTGGTGTGGTGGGCAGCTGATCCGCAGAACTTCTTGTGGATTCGCACCGCCGCCCTCAACCACCGCGACTTGCGCCGGCAAGACGAGCTCGAACGCATCAAAGCGCACCCGGCGCTGACCGACACGACCCGAGGCGCGGGAGCCTTCCTGGCGGGTGTCTGGAGCAGCCACGTGCGGACGGCTGCGAGACACTACGCACGGGCACGCGCGGCCTGGGCTGACCTGGATTCTCTCCAACGCGCGTTCTTGATGCTCGAGATCGGCCGCAATTTGCGGCGAGCGGGACGCCCCCTCGAGGGCGTCGCGACAATACTGGACCATCTGCTGCTCATGCGGCGTGTGGGAGGCCCTCAATTCGAAGCCTATGTCTGGGGCAACCTCACTTCCAGTCTGACCCAAGCCGACCGCCTCGATGATGCAACCCATGCGGCTGTTACGAGCTGGGAGCTTGCCCGGGTCGCCGGCGACGCGGGCCAGGAGGCAAGTGCGCGAGAAGACTTGGCCACGATTCTGGCGGCCCGCCGGGAGTATCGGGCCGCTCGGGAGCTCTACGAAGAGAATGTGGCCCTCTGCCGGGAACACGGATTCCCCGGCGCACTCCAAATGACCCTGGACCGGCTGGCCAGCCTCATGACGACCACCGGGGACTTCGCCGCCGCGCTTGCGTACGATCACCGGATCCTCGATCTCCTGGAGGCGTCGGGCCGGGGCCACAACCTGCCCGGTGTGCTCATGAATATCGCCAACGACCATCTGTACCTGAGCCAACCCGACTCGGCGCGCCTCTACATGGAGCGGTCACTGATTGCGGCGGAGGCGTACGGTTCCTCGCGCATCCAGGGAGCGATGATGCAGCGGGCGGCGGTCTACCTTACGCACTTCGGCGAGTACGAGCTCGCCGAGGAGCGCTTGAGAGAAGCCAACGCGCTTCTGGCCGAGAGCGGGCAGACCGCCGACATGCTGCACCTGCAGGTCGAGGCGCTGCGCGAGGCCGTCAAGATGGGGCAGATCGACCTGGCCTACGAGGCGCTTCGGTGGCTGGGCGAATACGACGGCGACATCCTCAACCGAAGTCCCAATGAGAACCTGGAAGCCCAAATCGAGATTGCCAGTGCTGATCTGTACCGCCATCAGGGTGAGTACCGGCGGGCGGCTGAGGCGCTCGAGCGCGCCCGGGCGGCCATCGACCGGCGTCCCGGAGCGGAGTGGGCATGGGAGTACGAGCGCAGCGTTGGCCGGTTGGCGGCAGCGCGCGAGGACTTCGAGGGGGCCGCGGAGGCATTCGATCGCTGCGTCTCGATCGCCCGCGAGGTAGACAACGACGATTGGCTCGATACGAGTTGGTCCGACCTGGCCCGGGCACTGCTCGCGACGGGACGCTACGAAGAGGCGCGCAAGGCGATCCCGCCCGTGGAGTCGGGAAAGCGTTTCGGAACGCGGTTCCGCACGCGATTGGAGACACACGTCCTGCGGGGGGCGGCCCTGCGACTGGCTGGAGAGATGCAGGAGGCCGAACGAGAGCTGAGCACGGGCACCGATCTTCTTACCCCTCACTCGCCTCCCGATCTGGCCGCCCGACTGCGAGTCGAGTACGCCCACTGGCTCGCGGAGCGAGGACGTCCCGAAGCAGCCGCACAGATGTGCATCGAGGCGCTGTCTGGGCTCGATCGCCGGCCCGAGTATCGGGGCAGTGCCGCGGGAGATAAGCCTCGGCGTGATGCGCTCGAGCTGCTTATCGGGCTGTATCGACGGCATCCGTCTCTTGTTCCCGGGCGGGACGTCTTCGCGCAGACCCTGTCTCTGATGGAGCGCTACTGGTGGGTTCCGGCCGGTGGATTGACAGCCTCCGGTCCCGGCACTGTAGAGGAGATCGCAACCGAACACCCCGCGCGCTCGAGGGTGGAGGACCTCGTGCGGTCAGAAGCGGCCGGCGCGGTCTCCGGCCACTGCACTCTGGTGGCTTATCTCGTGGGAGAGAAGACCTCCTACCGGTGGATCGCGGGGCCTGGGATCGCGGAGCCTGGGATCGCGGGGCCTGGGGTTGCGGAGTCTGGGGTCGCGGGGTCTGGGGTTGCGGAGCTAGAAGCTCTGCCGGGTCGGCAGGAACTCCTCGAGCAGTTGACTCCGATTCTTCAGGACATGCGGACACCGGGACGCCCCCCCGATCTGGTTGCTCTCCGGTCATTGAGCCGCCTGCTGCTGGGGCCTGTGACGGAGTACTGGCCGCTTCACACGACCTTGTACGTGATTCCCGATGAACTGCTCTATCAGTTCCCATGGGTGGTCAGTGTGATTGGCGGGTGGACCCCGGATGCGGATCCCTCGTTCCTTTGCGATCACGGCCCGGTGACGCAGTTGACCTCCCTGCTGACCTCTTCGCCGCCCCCCGCTGCATCGGATGCGCCTGTCTCGGTCGGTCGCGCCGGGTCCGCGTTTCTCGGCATTGGGCACAACGGCACAGTCTCTGAGAGTGACGCGACAGGTGCGGGGCCCCGTCTGCGCCACGCCGAAGCGGAAGTCACGGCCATTGGCAAGCTTTGGCCAGAGGGCGCCGCCCACGTTCTCGTGGGCGATCAGGCTCGCTGGCAAGTGGTTCGCGGACTGGTGGAACAGAAGACCGATGTGATCCACCTCGCCACCCATGCCGTGGTCTACCAATCCTCTCGAGACCAAGCATCGATCCGTCTCGCCGGAGAAGACGGTGAGGCCGTGCCGGTCACGCTTCAGGCGCTAAGGGACCTGTCGCTTTCCGCACAGCTAGTGTTCTTGTCATGCTGCGAGGCCGCGGCGCGGTCGAGCATGCGCGGGAAGCAATCCGACTTCGCCCATGCGTTCTTGGCGGCGGGCGCCGAAACGGTCATTGCTTCCACACAGCGGGTCGACGATGAGGCCGCGCGCTTTCTCGCGCTGCGCTTCTATGGGCACTGGCTGAACGGGACAGATCCCTCCGAAGCCCTGCGCCGCGCCCAGATCGAGACGCGCGAGCATCGCCCCGAGTGGAAGCATCCCTACTACTGGGCTGCCTACCGGGCCATCCGGTCCTGGCTGAGACAGCCCACGGTTCGGCAGGGCTGACTGTGATCACGCCCCGCCGCGGCGTGAGCCAGGCTTCTCGTGTCACCCGAGTTCGGATCAATCCCGCCGGATCCCCCACTAATCTTGCTTGTCTTCGAACGTCCAACGCGAGAAGTGGCCCATCTCGATTGCAATCCCTGCCCGGCTGTCGGTGGCCGAGGATGTGACGAGTTGCTCGTCGGTGCTGTCGTAGGTGATCGGTGTTCCGCTGGTCTTGGTGATGCAGTAGGCGATGTAGTCATGGCTGCCGCCGCCAGAAACCGAGATCTTCGACGGGAAGTCGGCCGTGAACTCGGCCGCGGGGCTAAAAGTCTTGCTGGCGCGGGTACGGTAGAGCTCGAAGGTCACGTGGAAGTGTGCCGTATCGATGCTGGCGTAGGTGGGTACCTTGAGGGTGATGTCGTCCTGCTCGCCCGTGGAGACGCCGGTCTGCGCGGGGATCAAGAGCGAGAAGGTGTTGTGGGGGGATGCCCAGGTCGAGGAGGTGTAGGTCAGGGTCGTGTCGCGCGAGATGTCGACATCCTCCCAGACCCGGGTTTCGTACGAGGCCGAATCCGCCAGCATCCAGACAGTGCCGAGGTCGGTGGCCGGCTCGGGCGGGTCATCGAGCGGGAAGGCCGGGCCATCGGCGCCGGGGGCGAGGATGCCGGACGGGGAATCATCGACCGAGCAGGACGCCAACAAGAGGATGAGGACCGATCCGAGGACGATGAGACGAACCAGGTTCAGGCAAGCCAGCCGGTGAGTCATGAGACACCTCCATGGCAGGGGTGGAAGGGAACCGCTTCTAGTGGGGGAACAGCCGCAGGGGTCTCGATTCAAGAAGCTGGGGGCAGAAAACGGTGGTGGGGAGAAGAGAAGAGGCCGGCCCAGTGGGCCGGCCCAGGTGCAGCGTCGTGCAACGGCCGGGGAAGCTAGCCGCGGGCCGCTTCGGCCCGGCGCCGGATCCAGACGCGCCAGGCGAGGCCCGCCATTGCGATCAGCCACCCGCCCACGGCCGTCACTTGCAGGCCGGTCGGGGCCGCGGCCATCCGGTAGGAGATGTATTCGAGCGATCCACCGGTGCGGAAGGTGACGCTCATCCCGCCCAGCGGCAACAGGTCTCGGGGCACGGTCTCGACGGAGGCTCGGAAGCGTGAGTTCGCCGGCAGCTGGTGCTCCTGCGGGGGCGTTGCCCGCGCATCCTTCGTCTCAGCCATCCACCGGTAGCTGCCGCGAATGGCCTCGAGCGTCAGCAGGTAGGATGTGGCGTCGTCCACCGGTGTCCAGGAGAACTCGGGCAAGGGGGATCCGACGACCTCCGACTCGAGCGGCCGCAAGAAGTGCGCTTCGGACCCGCCGGAGCGTGCCATCGGGGGCTGTTGAAGCGGGGTGGGGGCCAGGAGGAAGATGAGCAAGACCGAAACGGTAACCAAACCCGCTCCTCCCCAGAGCAGGCCCGACGCCAGGCGCCGGATGGGGGCCAGCACCCGGCCTGGGACGCCCACGCGCTCGCGTGCCTCCGGGGAGCGTTCGCCGACGGTGACCTCGCCCGAGCGAAGGGCCCCGGCCACCAGGTCCTCGAACCTCTGTTCGAGACGGCAGGCGTCACAAATGGTCAGATGTTCTCGGAGCTGGTGCTCGAGATGCGGATCGAGGTCGGGTGTTGCGAGCTTCCAGAGCTGATCCCCCAGCTCGGGCTCCACGCATTCGTAGTGCAGGATCTGTGGATATGTCTCGCTCATCGTCTCTCTCCTCGGTGGTCGTCGAGCCCGCGGAGCAGGCCCTGCGCACAGTAGCTGCTCGATCGTCCTTCACCCTGAGAACAACCGAGGCGGGCAGCATTCAAGAAGAAAGTTCATCTCGGATCGACTTTCCGTGGATGAATCTGCCAGGAGTCGGGCCGCGGATCCAGGAGCAATTGGTGTACCGCACCCGGTTCCTTGGGCCCAGGGGCAATTGGTGGTCGTGGTGGTCGTGGCGTCGGTCAGTGGGCGTCGGTCGTGGCGTCGGTCAGTGGGCGTCGGTCGTGGCGTCGATCAGTGGGCGTCGGTCGTTGGGTGTCGGCCATTGGGCGCCGGCCATTGGGCGCCGGCCATTGGGCGTCGGTCATTGGGCGTCTGCCATTGGGCGTCTGCCATTGGGCGTCGGTCATTGGGATTCGTGATTTTCTTCCGGTTTTTTTCGGATTCCTTCTTGAAAAGTTCCGGCGGCGTTGTTCTCCCAGTGTGGATCCATTCCACAATCGCGCGCTGTAGACCGGCAGAGCACAGGTGCGACGGGCCTATCTTTTTGTATTAGTGCGTATTAGAACGACCGAGTCGTGAAGAAGCGTTGGGGGGGGAGGCTGCCGCGAGGGCCGCTACCGACTCCGCGTGGCGAACGTGACACGTAGAGCTGAAGTGCTAAGGGGAAGGCGGAACGCTCCAGTTGGCTCTGCCGGTCACAGTACTCCAGTCACACTCCAGTCACAGCACTCAGTCACAGTACTCCATAGGCTCGCAGATTCTGGATGTCGAGCCGCCTCGGCATGGCAATGACCTTCCCCTTCGATGGCCGATCATCTCTGATCATCTCTGGTCATCTCTGGTCATCTCTGGTCATCTCTGGCCCCGGTGTCACGGCGCTCCAATCGGCTGTCTCATGCGACCCGTAGGCGCCTCGCTCTGGATTCGCTCTGGAATCGCGGGCAGTGAAGAGGGCCCCGGCGCCAGCCAGACTCCGGGGCCCTTCCACAGGCTCCAAACGTTGCGCGCCCTATCGCGTGGGCGCCAGGCTGCGATCGTGTGTGCCGGCCGATAAGCAGGATCAGCTCGATCGGCACTCTCGCAGCGGACGTACGGATAGGGCCAGGGCGACGGCAGAGCCCGAATTCAACCAGGGCAGTCGAGGCGCGGTGGGGGAGTTGCGCCCGTCGTCCCACAATCAACAGTCGCTGCCGGGGAAAAGTCGCGCACTGTAGAACCGCTTCTGTCCGCTTCTGTCTCGGTCGATTGCGGCATTCCTGGGACGTAGTCTGGGACATGGTCCTCTTCTACGTGAACGTCCGGGGACGACATTGCCCTTTGAGGATGAACTCGAGCATCCGTTCCTCCGTCACCTGGGGAACAACGGAGCCGGGAAAATTCAAGAGAGGGGGGCGCTTTTTTTGGTCTTTTCTTGTCGCTCTTGTTGCTGTTCTTGCCACGCCGCCATCGGCCCCCATCGGCCCCCATCGGCCCCCGGCGCTCCCCGGGCACGCCGCTGGCTATCGTAAGGGCATGACCCTGAGGGATTTTCTACAGAAGTGGTTGGCAGAGTATGCCTTGCCGAGGGTGGGCCGGAGGACCTACGAGCGGTATCTGACGATCGTTGAACGCCATCTGGTGCCGGCGCTCGGCGAGCTGCCGCTCGAGGCGCTCTCGGCCGGCGACATCCAATCCTACTATGCCCGGGCCCTGGCCTCGGGACGACTGGACGGGCGCGGCGGACTCTCGCCCTCGACGGTTCATCACCATCACCGGGTCTTGCGCTGCGCGTTGCAGCGTGCCCTGCGCTGGGGCCTCCTGATCCGCAACCCCGCCCTGATGGTCGATCCCCCAGTGCGGCCGCGGCGGGAGATCCGCATTCTGGAGGAGGGGGAGATGGCGCGCCTCCTCGGAACGCTCGAAGGACGCAGCGTATACCTGCCGACCGTGATTGCCGCCGGCACCGGGATGCGCCGGGGAGAGATCCTGGGGTTGAGGTGGGGTGATCTGGATCTGGAGCGGGGCGTGCTGCGGGTCGCGCGTTCGCTCAGCCAAACGAAAGGGGGGCTGCAGGTGCGTCCGCCGAAGACGAGTCGGGGCAGGCGGCAGGTCGATCTTCCCGCGTTCGTGACGGCGGCCTTGCTGGCGCACCGGGGGAAGGCGGCCGGGGCAACATCGGTGGGGAAGGGGCTGGCGCCATCACAGTCGGGGGAGACCGCGGAGACGACGGCGGGCTCGCCGATAGCCAGGGATGATCTCGTCATTACGTTGCGAGACGGCCGGCCCTGGCCGCCCGACTCCTTCAGCGCCGAGTTCGCGCGGCAGCTCAAGCTCGCCGGCCTTCCCCGGATCCGCTTTCATGATCTTCGCCACAGCCATGCGAGCCTGCTGCTGCGTCTGGGCGTGCACCCGAAGATCGTCTCTGAGCGGTTGGGGCACACCACGGTGGGCTTCACCCTAGATACCTACAGCCACCTGTTGCCGTCGATGCAGGCGGCGGCGGCGAGCGAAGTGGACCGGGCCTTCCGAGTCGGCGGCTTGGCGTAGGGTCGGGCTATCACGAAGCGCGAAGCGCGGGTGACTCGGGCGGGTAGGGACTGGCCCCGGGCCCAGCGGCCAAGGCCATGACGCGACCGCCGAATCATCGCCCAGACGACTGCTGCCTGCTTCTGCCTGCTTCTGCCTGCTTCTGTCTGCTTCTGACTGCTGCTGACTGCTGCTGACTGCTGCTGACTGCTTCTGCCTGCTTCAAGGACCGGCCCGAGACATCAAGCGCCAAGAAGCTCCAGGTGCCGGTGGTTCTAAGCGGTTCTAGGGTGCGGGGGCAGGGCTTGGGATCGGAAACCCAGGATTCGAGACTCGGATTGGGAACGGACACGCTCTCAAGGCGATCGGTGCCATTGTCGGAGGCGATCGGTGCCATTGTTGGCGTCGGGGTGGTACTATGCCTTGGATTCTCGGGCACGGCAGAGTGCCCATGCCGGGGTGGCGGAATTGGTAGACGCAGCGGACTTAAAATCCGCTGGACCCGTTGGGTCCGTGAGGGTTCGAGTCCCTCCCTCGGCAAGCGAGCTGGACGACGAGGCGACGCGACTGTTCACGAAGTCCCGCCCACGGGAAACCAAGAAGGTGACGGCGGACCTTCTCAGGAGAAACCCCAAGCCAAGGTGACCATCCAGCAGCTTGCCACTGCCCATGAGGGGGACCAGACCTACTTGCTTGGCTCATTTTGCGCGCGGACGAGGATCGCGACAGCGACCACCACCTGAAGGTCGTCCTGCACCATTGTGCACTCGACGAGCGCACGGGGTGCCGGCTGGACTATGAAACAGCTCGAAGAAACGACGTCGCAGCCGATTTTTGGCCCAGGGCGAACCAGATAGGCCCGCCGAGTCAATCTCGAAGTGTCGCTGCCAGCCACCGTCGGCCAGGGACAGCTTGCGTGTGTGGCATGATCCTACCCGTCAGCTTCGCGGAGGCACGCTGAGGTACTGCCCTGGTCCCGAGGCCTTCTCTTGCGGAACGTTACTGCTCCTTCGATCGGTTGATCTGAATCCCGGCAAGATATCTCAGTTTGCTAAAGGGAGTAGGGCAGAATTGGCGTATTGATAATCGAAGAACGTTGACAGGGACGTTGCAAGGATGACTGCGATCGTTTTTTGGGGCAGTCATGAGCTGGGTGGAGGAGGCATGCAGGATCCCTCTCGTACTGGATCTGATCCGAACGTGATGACTCTCGAATGGAACGAACTGTGGAAACAATGCATGGAAGGTAGCCGTCAGGCGACCGAGTTGCTTACCGAGAGACTCTACCCCATTGTGGAGTCCGTTTGCGTACGTCGGGTGAGGAACTCCGAAGACGTCCCCGATCTGGTCCAACGAATCATGGTGAGCTTCCTTCGAGATGACAAGCGTAAACTTCGTTTGTTCGACCCAGACCGGGGTGTACCGCTCTCCGTCTACGTGGTCGTTGTTGCCAGTCGCTCACTCATTGACTGGTCGAGAAGCAAGGAAGCGTCTCAAGCGGCTAAGACAATGTCTTTGTCGGATGTGGCCTACATGCTGGAAACGCCGTCAACGGCGGAGCGAGACCTTGAGATGCGTGAGTTGTGCGACGCAGTTCGAAAACTGCCTCATAGAGAGCAACTTGCCATTCACTTGAGACTCGACGGATTAGGCTCAGCAGAGATTGGCAAGGTGATCGATCTCTCCAAGGGAGGGGTGGACAAGTTGCTGTGGAAGGCGAGACGCGAACTCCGGATCCTGCTTGATTCCGAATCCGGTTGGAGCAATCAAAGGCTAGGTACTTGAGGGTACAAACGGCTACAATCAGGAGCACGTTCGCAGATGTGTCCGTTTCTTGAGCAGTTGTAACGTCTCACCCGATTTCAGGGTAGTTTTGCCTGAGCGCAGATTTCCCTTTTTTTCCTGAGCAGCACCGGTATGGTGCGACCCATGAAGGACGCAGCCACAGGCAAAGGTATCCCTGGTCTG
>CAZNJE010000083.1:0-16177 GCA_964573295.1 uncultured bacterium
GCCCCCCAGACCTAGCCCCCCAGACCTACCCCCCCAGACCTAGGGCCCAGACCTAGAGCCCAGACCTAGGGCCCAGACCTGGCGCCCTGCATCCAGGCCGCCGGTAGTCCACCCTCAGCATCCCGGACGCTTGTCAGAGGCGATTAGTATCCGAGCCGCTGCAGGTTTCGCTCGAGACCCTCGCGTGTTGCCTGATCGGGACCGAGGGTAAGAGCATGCCGCCAGGCCGCGGCCGCGTCCTCGCGCCGCTGCATCATGGCAAGCACCACGCCCCGGTTGACGTAGAGGTTGACCGCCTCCATCCCCAACTCGACAGCCTGATCGTAGTGCGCGAGCGCCTCGGCCGGCCGGTTCATCCGCTGCAAAAGATTGCCCATGTTGAAGTGCGTCTCGGGCTGATGCGGTGCCCGACCCAGCGCCAACTCGTAGAGCTGCAGGGCACGCCGCGCATCCCCATTGCGCGCGGCAAACCAGCCCATGCGAAACGCCGCCCGCGGTTCGCTGGGATCGAGCGACAGCGCCCGCTCCAGCCGAGGACGAGCTTCTTCGAGGAGCCGGTCGGCCTCCTCCAAGTTGCCGGCGTCGGCCGCCTCATTCGCGCGCAGAGCGTACCATTCTCCGATCAGGCCCCACGCGCCCGCTCGCAACGAGTCCAGTGCCAGGACCTCACCCGCCAAATTGTAGGCGCGCTCTTGGTTGCCAGCGATCCATTCGAGGTCGGCGAGCGTCTCGAGATCCTGTGCTCGGTTGCCGGACTCGCGTCCGTGATCCTCGAGGTAGGTGCGTGCTTCCTCGAGCCGGCCGGTCTGGGCCAGCAGACGGGCGTAGAGATCAACGCCATCTTCCGGATCCGGCGCCGATTCCAGGTAGACTTTCAGGGCACTCTCGGCCTCCTCGTGAGCACCGGTCAGGCTCAGCGCTTGCACCCGCATCAGGTGGGTATTCCAGTCCTCCGGGTACAGGTTCAGAATCTTGTCGAAGAGCGCCAGCGCCTTTTCCCCATCGCCAAGGTACTGATACACCGTACCGAGTTCGCGCTGCACCGACGTGTTCTCCGGATCGATCTCCAAGGCCTCCTCATACTGGCGGCGCGCTTCCTCCATCCGCTGCGTCTGCAGCGCTTCGCGGGCCAGACTGATGCGTCGCAAGACGCCGGTGAGGTCCTTCGGATCCTTCTCGTTGATCGAGGCGCCCGACTGATGGGGATTGGCGACGTAGCCAAGGCTGCGAAGCCGCTCGAGCGTCTCATCGTCAGGGAGCTGTATCGCCAGATCTTGGGTACCGGTCTCAATGAAGTAATCGCACCAGGCGGCGAGGCGCGCCGTGACACCTGGTTTCTCGGTGGCGATGTTGTTGAGCTGGTGGGGGTCGGTACGCAGGTCATAGAGTTCGGCCCGCGGAGCCTTGATGTAGGTCCATTCGTTCGTGCGTACGCCGCGCAGTTCACACCAGCCATGGTCGAGGTAGGGCGCCAGCGACTCCATGTAGGTCACCCCGGGGCCGTCCCACCCGCCGGCCAGCAGGGGTAACAGGCTCGAGCCCGTTGCCGGGAGCAAGTCCGAGGACAGGCCAACGGCGTTGAGCATTGTCGGGGCCAGGTCGCGCAAGGCCACCACATCTTCGACTACGCGGCCACGGACCGCATCGTCGCTCAGTCCGCCGTAGGTGGCCGGCGGGATCAGAAGACAGGGCACACGTTGGGTCGCGTCGTAGATGAAGATGCTGTGAGTGGGTTCGTCGTGATCCCATAGGGATTCGCCATGATCCCCTACGATCACGATCCAGGTGTTCTCCCGCAGTCCGAGTTCTTCCATCCCCTCGAGGAGCCGGCCCACCTCATCATCCATGTAAGCCACCTCGGCGTCGTAGGGATTGCTGAACTTCTGCCGGAACTCCGGCGGAGCCTCGTAGGGCGCATGCGGATCGAAGTAGTGGGCCCAATGGAAGAAGCGCTCGTCGCGATGCTGCTCGAGCCAGGCCAGTGTTTTGTCGGTGACGATGTCCGCCGGCCGTTCCTCCCATCCCCAGGCCGTTTCCCGGTGGGCCAAGGTGAAGTCGTCGTCGTAGTCTTCGAAGCCCTGCGCCAGGCCGAACTGGGCGCTGACCGGAAAGGCGCCGAGCGTGGCGCCAGTCGTGAACCCGTGCGACGCCAGAACCTCGGTGACGGTGACGTACTCCTCACCCAGCACGAAGGTGCCATTGTTGCGAATCCCATGCTCGTTGGGATTGAGACCGGTCAGGATGGAGGCGTGGGAGGGCAGGGTAATCGGCACCGGGCTGATCGCGTGCAGGAAGGTCACGCCCTCGGTCGCCAACTGGTCGAGATAGGGAGTGGTGACCAAATCGTACCCGTAGCAGCCGATCCTATCCGCGCGCGTCGTGTCCAGCGTCAGGAGCAGGATGTTGCCAGGCTGGGTCTGCGTCTTCTCCAACCATGACTGCGTGATCGGCCCCACCTCCGGGATCCGTTCTTCATCACCACCCCCGCAACCCGACGCCGCCAAGACGCACAGCGCCATCCCCAAGAGGGGGATCATCAAAGCAGTTTGCGGCCGGACCCGATTCATCGTCACACACTCCTTCCCCCAAGCTCCCTTGCCAGGGTAGCCGGGCCTTCCGAACCTCCCGATCCTCCCGAACCTCCCAACTCGCTGATTCGCTCGACCGGCGCAACTCGCCCAACCCGCTCGACCCGCTAGACCCGCTAGACCCGCTAGACCCGCTAGACCCGCTCGACGCAAGCGTGCCCAACCGGTCACCTCGTCTCGCCAGCCCCTTGAACGCTCTAGCATGCCACAGGCGCGGGTATAGATAAAGCCTGCAGCGGGTTGCGCTGCAGGCCGACGCACGAGCCCTGGTAGGTTACAGAGAGAGCCTGGCCCCCGACTACGCCCAGGTACCAAACAGGTACCAAACTAGCCAGGTGCCGAACTAGCTAGATGCCAATCCAGCCAGGTGCCGAACTAGCTAGGTGCCGAACTTGCGGTGTTCCGACCCGCGCGAGGATGGCGGGTCGAGCGATCGCGAGCGCTCTTCTTCGACCGCCGACTCCACCAGCGACTCGGCCGAGAACAGCGTCTTCTGCGCGCTACGCGGCTGGTCCTTGCTTCGCTCGATGCCCTCGAGCTGGATGGTTCGCGCCGCAACGTCGAGTTCCTGTCCCAGCTGATCGAGTTCACTGAGCTGCTGGCGGGCATTGCGGATCGTCTTGCGCCGCAGCGAAGGGTGCTGTTGTTCGGCCGCGTCCAGCAGTGACAGATAGGCCTCCATCGAATCGCCGCTCTTCTCCAGGCGAAGGCGTACCTCGTCCAGAACCGATACGAGGTCCTTCCACCAGGTCAAGGCCCGCCGGTTGGCCTCGAACAGGCGGTACTTGAGCCGGTGGTGCTTGACCCAGTGGCGCACCGCCCGGTCGAGCAAGAATGGTGTCAGGGTCTCGCGATAGAGAATCTCGGCCATTCCGGCGCGCAACCAGCGCTCGGGCTCCGCCATCGAACTCGACGCGATGCCCAGGATGGGAAACGCGCTGCGCGAAACGAACCGCACCCGACTGACGAACTCGGGCTCGGCGAAGGCCCGGTCCTCGATATCGAGCAACATGATGTCGCCAACCCCGGCGTAAGCCACATCCAAGCACTCCTGCTCACCGGCCACGTGACGAATTCGCCGGCGCCGGGGCACCAGACCCCGGATGAAACGGGAGTCTTCGGACTCGGCGACGACCACATGCAGGCATCGTTTCACGGCGTTCCCCCCCCTTGTTGCTGTGTGCCTGCGCCCGAGACGAGCGGGCGAACGCACATGCCCTCTCCTTTCCTTCCATTCGGCATCCCGGCGAGAGGGCTTGAGGCAGGTTCAAGGCGGGCGGGGGGCATGCCTCATTCCAGCCGATAGCGCAACCGGCTATTTGACAAATGGTTGGCGATTGGTGAAGTCGGGACGGTAGAAGGACGGCGACGAGGGCGCCTGCTCCCAGCCCTCGAAAGGCCCGTACTGGTCGGCCCACCGTCGTGCCCGCGCGTACTCAGCCTCGGAGGCTGGCCGCTGTAGGAGTGGATGGTCGCATCCAGCCTCGGGGTGGAATTGCGCCAGCAGCGAGAGGGCAGGCCGCGGACGGAGTTGGGCAAGATAGCGCAGGATCTCCTCGGTGCCGGCGAGCTCGTTGGGCAACACCAGATGGCGGACAATGACGCCGCGCCGGGCCAGCCCATCATCGTCGCATACCAGGGTCCCACACTGGCGGACCATCTCCTCGAGCGCCGCTTGTGCAACCGGCCAGTAGTCTGGGGCGTGCGACAGTGCGGTCGCGGTGTCGCCATCGGCGTACTTCACGTCGGGAAGGTAGACGTCGACCACCCCGTCGAGACCGCGCAGGACCTCGGGGAGTTCGTAGGTGCCCGTATTATAGATGAGCGGTAGCCGCATCCCCCGCTCCCACGCGATCGCCCAGGCCACCATCAGGAGCGGGAGAAGATGGGTCGGCGTCACCCAGCCGATGTTGTGTACTCCTTGGCGCTGCAGATCGAGCATATGGCCGGCGATGCCGGCTGAATCGTACTCGGCCATCGGAATCTCGAAGGCGCTGATCTGATGATTCTGGCAGTAGGTGCAGCGGAGGTTGCAGCCGCCAAAAAAGAGATTGCCCGCCCCGCCAGTACCACTCACCGGCGGTTCTTCTCCGTGATGAGCGACCGCCGCCGAAAGCGGCACGGTTGCCACGGCGCCGCAGAAACCTCGCTCGCCACGGAGACGATCGGCGCCGCAGTAACGGGGGCAGAGGTCGCAGGCGCCCATGCGCTCCCATAGCGCCTGGGCCCGGCTCCTGAGTTCCCCAACGCCAATGCGCATCGCCCCCGTCCTCAGCCCCGTCCGTTGCCGCCCGCGGGGGCGACATCGGCCGTGGGAACGACATCGCGCGCGGGGGCGACATCGGCCGCGGGAACGACATCGCGCGCGGGAACGACATCGCGCGCGGGAACGACATCGCGCGCGGGGGCAGCATCGCTAGCGAGCGCGGCGCCGGCCCGGGCGAGCATGGCAAGGAAGAGACGCTCTACCGCGCCCTGGGCCGCCAGTTCGGGGTGGAAGCTCGCGCCCAGTATGTTTCCCTGCCGCACGAGAATGGGGCTCCCGTCATAGCGGGCCAGAACCTCGACCTCTTCACCGGTGCTCATGATCTTGGGCGCCCGGATGAAAACGAACTCGGTGGCCACCTCGGCCCCGGCAACCTCATCGGCGGCTCCGGTTCCGGCGACCTTGTCGGCCGCCCCGGCGCGGGCAACCTCATCAGCGGCTCCGGTTCCGGCGACCTTGTCGGGCGCCCCAGCGCAGGCGATCCCTCCGACAGCTTCGTCGGCAGCATCGCCACCGGATGTTTCAGGCGGCACGCCGTTGCGACGCATCCAGGCCCGCAGCTCCGCCGGCACCCGCAGAACGCCCGGCACCTCGAACGAATCCACCTGGCGTCCGTAGGCATTTCGCTGAACGGTGACATCCAGCAATCCCAGGGAGGACTGGGGCGGATCGGTCACCTCGCGCGCAAGCAAAATCAGGCCCGCGCAGGTGCCGAAGAGCGGACGGCCCTTTCCGGCGAAGCTCAAGATCCCCTCCCAGAGCCCGGTCTCCCGCAGAATCTTGATCAAAGTGGTCGTCTCGCCGCCGGGCAGGATGAGGCCATCGGCAGCCTCCAGATCCGCCGGTTTGCGGACCTCGACCGTCTCGCACCCCAACCGGGCGAAGGCTGCCCGATGCGCCGCGAAATCGCCCTGGACCGCCAGCACACCTATGAGGGGCTTCTTCTGCATATTGTGCCTTCTCCTCATCATCAAATGGTCCCGCCCTCTCCACCCCGCATGGATCAGGGAACCGCCTCCCGTGAATCATCCGACCAGCTCCTCCGCCATCGTGCGACCGGCTTCGGGGAAACCGACCGGCTTCGGGGAAACCGACCGACTTCGGGGCAACCGGCCGGCTTCCCGGCAACCGGCCAGCTTCCCGGCAATCGGCCAGCTACATGCGGCCCGCCGGGAACAGCATCCGGCGGGCCTTCGGACCGGAGGCGTCCGCATCCGCATCCGCATCCGCGTCCGCTACCACAACCTTCGCCTGCCGTTTACCAGCCGCGGGTTTGCAGCAGTTCTTCCTCCGACAGCTTCGAGACATCGATGCCCGGCATCGCCTCGCCCAAACCTTCAGATAGCTTGGCCAACATGTCGAAGTCCTGGTAGTAGGTCACCGCCTTGACGATGGCCGAGGCGCGCGGTGCGGGATCGCTGGACTTGAAAATGCCGCTGCCAACGAAGACCGACTCGGCGCCAAGCTGCATCATGAGCGATGCGTCGGCCGGGGTGGCAATCCCGCCGGCCGAGAAGTTCGGCACCGGCAGCTTGCCGTTCTCCGCCACCCAGCGCACGAGTTCATACGGCGCTCCGAGGTCCTTGGCTTTGGTCATCAGCTGCTCGGGCCGCAGCTGCGTGAGCTCACGGATTCCATCGGTGACCGCGCGCATGTGGCGTACGGCTTCGACGATGTCGCCCGAGCCGGCCTCGCCCTTCGTGCGCATCATGGCCGCCCCTTCGCCGATCCGGCGCAAGGCCTCGCCCAGATTCCGGCATCCACAAACGAAGGGTACTTTGAAGGCGAACTTATCGATGTGGTAATGCTCGTCGGCGGGGGTTAGCACTTCGCTCTCATCCACGAAGTCCACACCCAACGCCTCCAAGATCTGTGCTTCGGCGAAGTGACCGATGCGTGCCTTGGCCATGACTGGAATCGAAACCGCATCCATGATCTCTTTGATCTTCGTGGGATCGGCCATGCGGGCGACACCGCCGTCGCGGCGGATGTCAGCGGGCACACGTTCCAGAGCCATGACGGCGACGGCACCGGCCTCCTGCGCGATCTTGGCCTGGGCTGCGTTGGTGACGTCCATGATGACGCCGCCCTTGAGCATCTCTGCCAGACCGGTCTTGACCCGTAGAGATCCGATTTCCATCACAAACCTCCTTGCTGCCTCCTGCAGCAGCTCCACTTGCTGCCCCAACGGCAGCTCCAACGGCCCCTCTTGGAGGCCCTACGGCAAAGGTACCGCCCCGTCGGGGGAGGCGCTCCTCGTTTCAGGAGAGCGCATCCTCCGACGGATCAACTCTCCAAGAATCCGAACGCCCGTGCGGATGCGTTCGGGAGTTTCGCGATTGAACGTCAGGCGTAGCCCACTGTGTCCGCCTCCGTTGGGATAGAACGCCGGTCCCGGCGCAAACAAGACTCCGCGTGGGGCCGCTTCACGCAGCAGCTCGGCGGCATCGAGCCGGCCGGGCAGTTCCACCCACAGCGTCATACCGCCCGTGGGACGTGTCCAGCGGACGCCCTCGGGAAAGTGCTCCTCGAGCGCTGCCAGCATGGCGCGCAGCCGCTGGCCGTAGAGTCTGCGCAAGTGATCGAGGTGCCGGTCGAGCTGACCCGAACGACAGAAGCGATCCATGATGTGCTGCGTCAACATGCCCGAGCTCAGGTCGGTGGCCCACCGCAAGCTTCGCATGACGTCCCTTAGCGGGTCGGGCACGACCATCCAGCCCAGACGCAAACCCGGAAAGAGAATCTTCGAGAAGGTCCCCAGTAAGATCACCCGGCCGTTGGGGTCATCGGCCAGCAAGGGCCGCGGCCGCTCGGAACCGTAGTAGAGCGCCGTGTCGTAATGGTCCTCCACGATCGGAAGAGCGCGAGCACGTGCCAGCGCCAGCAAGCGCTCCCGTCGCTGGGCGCTGAGGCTGATGCCGGTGGGGTTTTGGAAGAAGGGCATCGTGTAGAGCAGACGCACGCGGTCGCGGTCGCAGGCCTCTTCCAGCACCGAGGTCTGCAGGCCGTTCTCATCGAGCGGAATCCCCACCATTCGCACGCCGGCGTGTCGGAGGGTCAAGTGCGCGCCGGAATAGGTAGGCTCTTCGACTGCCACGCGGTCGCGCACGGACAGCAGCAGTTTCGACAGCAGATCGATCCCTTGCTGCGAGCCGCTGGTGATGAAGATGCGGCCCGGGTCAAGATCCGCGACGCCGCTCTCCCCCAACCATCCAGCCAGCCAGGCCCGCAGCGAAGCGTCGCCCTCGGGCGGCCCGTACTCGAGCATGTTGGGATCATCGCCCGCCAGCACCTCGGTCGCCGCGATCCGGAAGGCTTCCATGGGAAACTCCCGGCTGTCGGGCACCGCCCCGGTCAGCTGGATGGCGTCCTCGGCTACCCGCAATCCCGGCGGTGCCAGTGTTTCCCGAGGATCGAGTTCGAATCGGGTGGGGTCGCGGAACAGCGACCTCCAGGTGATGGGCCGGTGGTCCTCGGCCTCGGGCCGCCCTACGGCATCGCCGCTGGCGGGGACCGTGTGAGGAGAAACCTGTTGATCGAGCACGAACGTGCCGGCCCCGACCGTGGAACGTAGGAGTCCGATCTGCTCGAGCTCCCGATAGGCTGCCACGACCGTGTTTCGGTGAACACCTAGAAAGAGCGAGAGCTGACGCGTCGAGGGCAGCCGATCGCCGGGCCGAAGCCGCCCGGAGAGCATCGCATCCCGAATCCGCCCGGACAGCTGCCGGTATAGCGGCTCCGGGCGCTCGCGGTCGAGGGGCAAGAGGTCTTGCCACTCGGTCCTGGCCTCGATTTCGGGTGTCATCTCCATCCGCTCCTTCGGGCCCCTCCATCTGAGAGCTCACGGCCACCAGTCCTTCGCAAAGGACATAGAGAACACAGAGGACATAGAAGGCATCGAGGGCAAAGGTCCCAATGAACTCCCTGAAGGATCCACTTTAGTTACATTGGCCCCTATTTCAAGGTCCATTTTTGAGAAATACACTGGATAATCTCATTTGGAACGTACCAATTGATCGTCCGACCCTTCTGTTAGTCTGACTTCTGACGATCCGCTTGGCTGCCTGACCAGCGGATTGCGTGCGCCTATCGTCTGACTCCCTGCGTGGCTGACTCCGTAGCCGGCCGCTGGGCTGGCTTCTATTCACCGGCGGTGGATCTGCGAATTCCGATTGCCGAACGCTCACGGTTCTCGTAGCGTGGCAATCGAGACGCGGCTATCATCGACTATCCAGCCCGGCGGAAGGGATTAGACCCCGAGCTTGCCAGGCGCGAAACCGGGATTGGCTCACCAACGAGGTCCGAAACAGGGCCGCGAATGAGGTAGGGAAACCCAGGTCAGGACCAGGGCTGGAACCGGGACCAGGGCCAGGGCCAGGACGAGGGCCAGGACGAGGGCCAGGAGCGGGGCCAGGGGCAAGGCTGGGGCCCGAAGGAGGAGGTCAGGAATGGATGCTCTTCGCGTGGTTGCCAACAAGGACATCAGCAAGGTTGTGCTCCAGGGCGTGCCCGACCGTCCCGGCATCGCCGCCGAGATCTTTGGGAACCTCGGTGGTCAGGGTTTCAACGTGGAACTCGTGGTCTCGACCGGGGGCACGGGCGGCACGGCGGACATCTGCCTGGCGGTTGACGCGTCCCAGGAGCAGCAGGTCATCAGCGCGCTCGAGACGATCAACAAGGACGTCATGGGATCCAACGTCGTCGCCGACCCAAATGTCGCTCTCGTGTCGGTCGTCGGCTCGAACCTCTCGAAGGTGCCTGGCGTCGCCGGACGCATGTTCAGAACCCTATCGGCGAAGGGAATCAACATCGAGATCATCTCGACCTCGCTCTCATCGGTGACCTGCCTCATTCCCCAGGACAAGACCGAGGAAGCGATCGCCGCGTTGGACGGCGAATTCTTGGACGAGACCAAGAGCGGCTGATGCACGGGGAGCCTCCGAACGGGCTCCTCCTCGCCACCGAGTGGAGGCGGGTCCTACGCCCACAAACGCCCCAACCCCGGTCTGCTTGCCAGTTTCGCCGGCCTTTGCTAAGGTGCGGAGCGTAGGTTCCTAACCTGTGTGCTGGTCCGCCCCCCTTGGGGAACCCTTCGAAGCACCCTACCGTAGGGTCCGGGCGTCCCGAACAGACTCCCGGTTGGACCTCACTTGCTGCAGCTGAGACGATTCGCAGTGTCGGCCCTGCCGGCTTTGGAGGAAGATGGTATGGCAGAGTCCACGCCGGTCAACGGCAAGGCAACCACCGAGAGGAGCGACGAGGGAGCCAGCACTCGCAGCGGATGCGGCCACCGGGTTGAGACGACCAGGATCGGCGAGACGGCCAAGCCTCTCGAGGAGATGGCTTTCGAGTCCTACTCGGGCATCCCTCTCGAGGAGATCTACACGGCCGAGTCACGTCGCAACTCGCTGTGGAAGGAGCCGGGAACCGGAGACGACTCGCTCCCGGACCAATACCCGTTCACCCGCGGCGTTCACAAGGACATGTACCGCGGCCGACGCTGGACAATGCGTATGTTTGCCGGCTTCGGCACGCCGGAAGACACGAACGCTCGATTCCACTATTTGCTCAATCACGGGCAGACCGGTCTCTCGACGGCCTTCGACATGCCCACATTGATGGGCTACGACCCCGATCACGGCATGAGCGCCGGCGAAGTCGGCCGGGAAGGGGTTTCGATCCCGACGTTTCAGGACATGGCGATCCTGTTCGATCGGATTCCGCTCGACAAGGTCAGCACCTCGATGACCATCAACGCCACAGCCGTGCTGGCACTGGCCTTCTACGTGTCGGTGGCGAAACAACAGGGCGTACCAACCCAGGAGCTACGCGGCACACTGCAGAACGACATCCTGAAAGAGTTCATTGCTCAGAAAGAGTGGATCTGTCCGCCCGAGCCGTCGATGCGCATCATCCAAGACATGCTCGTCTACTGCACCGAGCACATGCCGAAGTGGAATACGATCTCGATTTCCGGCTACCACATCCGTGAGGCGGGCGCGACGGCTGTCCAAGAGCTGGCCTTTACCCTGGCCGACGGCATCGGCTACGTCCAGGCCGGCATCGACGCCGGACTCGATCCGGACCGGTTCGCGCCACGGCTCTCATTCTTCTTTGACGTGCACAACGACTTCTTCGAAGAGATAGCCAAGTTCCGCGCTGCGCGGCGCATCTGGGCCAAGGTCATGAAGGAACGTTTCGGGGCCAAGAACCCGCGCTCGTGGTTGCTACGCACGCACGCGCAAACCGCGGGGGTCTCGCTGACCGCCCAGCAGCCTTACAACAACGTCGTGCGGGTCGCGCTTCAGGCACTGGCCGCCGTCTTGGGAGGCACGCAGTCGCTACACACCAACTCGCTCGACGAGACCTACGCGCTGCCCACCGAGGAAGCCGTCAAGATCGCGCTGCGAACGCAACAGGTCATCGCCGATGAAACGAACATCCCGAACGTGGTCGATCCGCTGGGCGGGGCCTATTTCGTCGAGAAGATGACCGATCAGGTTGAAGAAGCCGCCTGGAAGTACATCGAGCACATCGACAACCTGGGCGGGATCGTCCCGGCGATCAACCAAGGCTTCCCGCAGAAGGAGATCGCGCGGTCGGCCTATGAGTTCCAGAAGCAGGTCGAGAGCGGCGACCGTGTGATCGTGGGCATCAACAAGTACATCGAGGAAGGCGAGGAGCCACTCCCCACACTCAAAATCGATCTGGACGTGGAGAACCGTCAGATCGAACGTATCCAGAAACTGCGCGAGACGCGCGACACCAAGCGCGCCCGCGAGACCCTCGATGCGGTGGCCCAGGCGGCAGCCGGCAAGGAGAATCTTGTGCCGCACATCATCGAGGCGGTCGAATCCGGCGTCACCTTGGGCGAGGTCAGCGACGTCTTCCGCAACGTCTTCGGCGTTTACCGCGATCCGGCGTTCCTTTAGCCGGATCGCGATTGGCCGGGGGAGCACAGGGAACGTGCCCCCACGCTACAGGAGGTCAGCATGAACCCGGTAGAGCGCGGTTCAACGATTGTCGATGCGTTGCGACTCGGCCTGGAACCCGAGCGCGTGGAGCGAATCACGACCAGCGTGACTCTACAGCCTGAAACGCTCATCATCCGGTCGAGCAAGGGAGACGAGGACGCGCCTTTGGTGCTCTGCCTGCACCCGCCGCGCTTCAGCGAGTTTCAGTTCGCCCAGAAGGCGCGTGGCTTGACGACGCTTCAAGCTCACATCGCTTTTCCGCGTGGCCTCTACCCCCACTTGGTAGACTTGGGTGGAGCCCGCACCGTGGGATACTCCTGGCTCCACTACACCGGAAACAACCCCGCCTTCCACGAAAGCTTGGGTGTTGCCAGCGACTATCTCGATCGCGTCATGGACCAGCTTCTGAACGAGTTGGCGGTCGATCGTCGCTCGATCTATCTCCTCGGCGCGGAAGGCGCCTCCCTCTGCGCTGCTCTCCATGCTGTTCGCCGCAGCGCGTATTTCGCCGGTGCCATCGCCATCGGCGGAGATGTCTTCCCCGACCTGGTGCTGGAGGAAGCCGGCGAGAGCCACCGCATTCCGATGCTGTGGATCTACAACCGCCGCGGCCGCGTAGCCCGCTCCGGCGACGCGCGTAGCCGCGCCGACGAACTGAACCAAGCCGGCTTCACAGTTGATCTGGACTTCTTGCACGGAGACGATGCGCCCTGGCACGAAGAGGAAGCGCTGATCATCTCCTGGCTGTCTCAGAAAGCGGGCATTCCGGCTGGTGAGTCGGCCTAAGGCCGGCTCCGCTACGGGCCTCGTCATGGTCGTGCCTACGGTCGGCGCCGGCTCCGCTACGGGCCTCGTCACGGTCGTGCCCATGGTCGGCGCCGGCTCCGTTTCCATGGCCGGCACGCCTATTTCGTGTCCGGAACTGGTGAGACCACCTCGTGTACGTATAGGCGGAACACCTCCGTCCTCCAAAGATGGAATGTGTCCTGAGGCCGCGCTGGCTCCGGCTGGCGCGGTTCTCTTTTTCCTAGAACGCAACTTCGTCCCTCTCTTGGGCCCGCCTCGCGCGTCAGACGCATCAACCCCCGGGGTGCATCCGCATCAACCGCCCACCTGCACCAGCACCAGCCCCAGCCCCTGTGCCCGCATCCGCATCGACCGCCTGCCCGCATCCGCATCGACCGCCTGCCCGCATCCGCATCGACCGCTCACGCGCATCCGCATCAGCCGCCCACGTGAACGCACATGTCCTCCGGAAAGAGCAGTTCTTCCCCTATCTCGGCGGTTTGTTCCTCCCGCCACATGGCGACCGCTCGTAACATGGCGAAGCGCAACTCTCGCACGTTGCCGGGCCAGGAGTGGCAGGTCAGCGCCTGCCGGGCCGCCGGTGTGAGCGGAGGCGCCATCGGCAGAGCCCGGTGCAAGAAGTACTCGGCCAACGGGAGGATGTCCCCCCGGCGCTTCCGCAACGGAGGCACCCGCAAGCGGACCGCGCCCAGGCGGTAGAGCAAGTCCTTGCGGAAGCGTCCCTCGTCTACGGCCGTCGCCAGGTCGGCGTTGGTCGCCGACACGATCCGCACATCCACCTGTCTCGACTGCACCTCGCCCAGCCGGCGAAGCTCTCCGTTCTCGAGCACGCGCAGGAGTTTCACCTGGGCCCGCGTGTCCATCTCGCCCACCTCATCGAGGAAGAGGGTGCCTTGGTGCGCCGCCTCGAAAAGCCCGGGCTTCTCCATCGTGGCCCCGGTGTAGGCCCCCCGCGCGTGTCCGAACAGCTCGCTTTCTTGCAGCTGCGGCGGCATCGCCCCGCAGTTGAGCGCCACCGAAGGTTGGCCATGCCGGCGACTCCATAGGTGTGCGGCGCGGGCCAGCAGTTCCTTGCCGGTGCCGCTCTCCCCCTCGATCAGAATCGGCAGATCGGTGGGCGCCATTTGACGGATGCGCTGGAGCATGCGGCACAACGAGGGGTCCTGCGTCACGAAGCCGATCGCCGCTCCCCGCCGGTGACGTTCCGGCACGAGCCTCTCGTCCAGCCGGTCCGTCCAGTCCGTCCCAGCAGCGCCGTCCACCCCATCCGCCCCGTTCGCCCCGTTCACCGCCGTCGCGCCCTTCGAACCCTTCGGACCCTTCGAACCCTTCGGACCCTTCGAACCCTTCGGACCCTTTGGACCCGCCGGGATTTGCCGGTCCCAGGACTTGGCCAGTTCCGGCCATAGCCATGCTTGACCGCCAGAGCCTTCGGGCACCCCCGCCTCGGGTGCGATCATGCGTGTCAGCAGGGTCAACCACGCTCGCAGTTCGACCTGACCGCGCGTCAGGCCAGGAACGATGCTGCGCGTGAACTCCCCGACCAGTCGGCGCGCCGGTTCGTCTTGTCCCACCGCCAGCAGATGCTCGATCCGATCGCGCAGTCCCGATGCCTGCCGCAGACACTCCCGGATATCCACAGTCACCTCCTTCCACCGGCAACTGACACACTGTATGCAACAGGTCATGTCACCGGACAGTGTCATCACCATTGGGGATAACCCCTGGACGAGCTGACTGGATGGTTCGTCTGACCGCGCGAAACGCGCTCCCCGTGCACATCTCAGGCGCCAGGAGGGTCGGCACCAGAAGGGCCGCGCCAGGAGGGCCGCGCCAGAAGCGCCGCGCCAGAAGCGCCGCGCCAGAAGCGCCGCGCCAGGAGGGCCGCGCCAGGAGGGCCGCGCCAGGAGGGCCGCGCCAGGAGGGCCGAAACTTCCTGTCTGTATGAGAATTTGCCTCGTCTCCCCGGCCAAGGCGCTGCCGAACATACTAGATTCGTGTTGCCAGCCGGCCCCAGCCGCCCAACCCAATTGCCCGACGGCGGCCAGCTTCCCTTTCTTGAAGCACGATTGGTGCCAGAACGCTGGAGAATGTGCCAAATGCAATCCTCGGCGGCCAAGATGCAACGATCGCGGGCACCAGGGATGGGCGCACCCACCTACGCGCACCGAGGGTCAGCTGAGGGTCAGAAGTTTATCTAGCTACCCAGCAACTACTTGAATCCCATGCTGGCGACTAGTCCCCCTCCGGCTCCCTCCTGGAACGATCGGTGCACATACCCGCCGAGTCCGGGGCGAAGGCATGGCTCATCACTCACTGCAATGAATCCACCGCAGTCCCGGATGCCGCTCCGGACACAACCCCGGAGAACCGGCGTGCTTCATGGTCGACACCTAGGACCGGCAGCAGGGAGCATATCGCGATGTATCAGAAGGCCAGATGGGTCAGACCGATTCTGTTGGGAGCCTTCACGGTGGTCGTTGTAGCGGGGCTGGGAGCGGTTCAACTCGGATGCAGTTCCGATTCGGCCACCCAGCCCGAGGACCCGATCGTCGGCCAGCCTCCGGAACCTCCGGGGCGATCGACCGACCGGGATGCAGATCTTGATCACGCGCCAGACGGCGCCGACCTGTTCGATTGAGGAGTCCAGCCCGCCAACCCGATCAAGCGACAGCCCGTGACCTATCCAGCGAGTGCGACTCGTGGTGACCGTGACGAGCGAGGGTGAGAGGGACCGTAGGCGCGCGGCAACGATGGGTGTGAGCCTTGCGAGCGGCAATGGGAAGGAGGTCGCCAGGCTCCAGGTAAGTGGCTCCAACAAGGGGAGGATAACGCAACAAGCTTGAGCTAAGCATCTTGTAACCTTTCCGGCGGCATGAGGGACGCGCGTCGTCACTCGCAGCGGGTTTCCCGCCTCCTCACCATGCCCTTTGCCCCGAGGGCCCGCTGGCCGCCGGAAGCCTCTCCGAGGGAGGACCCAGTTGGGTCCTCCCTCGTCGTTTAGCCGATCCCTCCGGCCGGCTCCAGCCAAGGAGGAAGCAACTTGCCCGGCGAATTCCCGTAGCTCTACACTGTAGATGGACATGCAGATGGACACGGTGGAGCGATGCAGACAAGCAGAGGAAGCAGAGCGAAGGAAGCAGAGAAGAGGCGTTTGAGCGGAGTAGTGAAGCCCGGCAAACACCAGCAAGCCGTTCGCTCACGCATCCGCTCGCATAGAGGAGGTGGACGATGTTCGAGCTGTTCGGGGTCTTGATCGTGGGAGCGCTCGTCGTGTTCCTGATCGGCGTCGCGCTCAAGGTCACCTGGTTCGTAGCCAGCTTGATTCTGCTGCCGATCAAGCTGCTGTTCGCCCTGGGCGGAGCCCTGCTGGCCGGCGCCCTGGTCATGCTCTTGCTGCCCGCCACGGTCCTGGGGATTCTCGCGTTGATCGGGGGTGCGGCGGTGCTGACGTTGGGGGCTCTCGCCGCGGTCTTCTGATCACGCCCTAGCCTCACCTTCCTACTTATTCTGAAGATCCTCAAGGTTTGAGAGCGGCCATC
>CAZNJE010000084.1:0-1358 GCA_964573295.1 uncultured bacterium
GACGCCATCTCGACCCCCGCCTCGGCCCCCGTCTCGGCCCTCGTCTCGGACGCCGTCTCGGACGCCGTCTCGGCAGCGGGCTCTTCGGCTTCAGTCTTCATCGCTACGATCTGCCACTCCGGGGTCTTCTTGATTCTGGTTCTCTTGCCCGTTGGCTTTCCCCTCACCGTCGCCTTCTTCGCCGTCGCCTTCTTCCCGGCCGTCTTCTTCGCCGTCGCCTTCTTCGCCGTCGCCTTCTTCGCCGTCGTCTTCTTCGCCGTCGCCTTCTTCCCGGCCGTCTTTCTCGCCGTCGCCTTCTTCCCGGCCGTCTTCTTCGCCGTCCGCTTCTTCCCGGCCGTCTTCTTCGCCGTCGTCTTCTTCTTCGCCGTCCGCTTCTTCGCCGTCCGCTTCTTCGCCGTCGCCTTCTTCCCGGCCGTCTTCTTTGACGCCGTCTCCATGGTCCCCCCCCCGTTTGCCGCCTTCTTCGCCGCCATCATCGTCACCTGGCGTTCACGCATTACTCCTTCTCCTTCTCCTCGAGACCATAGCTGTGCTCGGGGCCAGGATACTCGCCGGCTTCTACCGCCTTGGCATAAGCTTGCACCGCGCCGGCAATCAATCCGGCACCATCCATGAACCGGCGAACGAACCGCGGCTGAAACTCAGTGAAGAGCCCGAGCATATCGTGGAGAACCAGAACCTGCCCGTCGCATCCTACCCCGGCACCGATACCGATCGTTGGGATCGACAGCTCTGTGGTAATCTCAGCCGCCAGCGGGGCAGGGATCATTTCGAGCACGATCGAGAAGCACCCGGCCTCGGCCAACCGGCGGGCGTCAGCCTTCAAGGTCTCGGCCTCGGCCTGGGCGCGGCCGCGAAGCTTGTAGCCGCCAAAAGCGAGAATTGACTGCGGCGTGAGACCCAAGTGCCCCATAACGGGAATACCGCAGGCTGTGATGGCGCGGATCGCGTCAGTGCTCCGCTCCCCTCCTTCAAGCTTGATCGCGTCGGCACCAGCCTCTTTCACGAGCCGGCCTGCTGAGGCGAGCGCCTCCTCGCGCGAAACCTGGTAGCTCAAGAAAGGTAGATCGGCAACAACCATGGCGCGCACCGCACCCCGCTTCACCGCACGAGTGTGATGGATCATTTCCTCGAGGGTCACCGGCAGCGTGCTCTCGTAGCCGAGCACCACCTGACCCAGACTATCGCCAACGAGCAGTACGGGAATGCCAGCCGCGTCCAGCAAGCGGGCGAAGGTGACATCGTAGCAGGTCAGGACCGGAATTCTCCGCCCTTTGCGTTTCCAGATCCGAAGTCCGGGTGCGGTCACCTTATGATTGCGTTTCATTGCTCCTCCCGCCTCGAGTCTCCGGCGCCAA
>CAZNJE010000084.1:1458-4646 GCA_964573295.1 uncultured bacterium
CCCGTGCGCCTCGAGCCTCCCGCATCAACCCGTGCGCCTCGAGCCTCCCGCATCAACCCGTGCGCCTCGAGCCTCCCGCATCAGCCTGTTCCCCAACCACTCAGCGCCAATCCGTCGACACCGAGCTCTGACCATCAAGCTAGCGTCTCCCCCGGCACGAACATGGCACGGCCATTGCGCTGGCCGGTCAGGGCACGCCACAGATCCGAGACCAGGGAGAGGTCCCGGGAAAAATCGACCTCCCCCGTATTGACGACCATTACCGGTGCGCCGCTGTAGTGTCCGAAGAAGTAATTGTAGGCTTCGGCCAGCGTCTCTAGATAGGCGGGATCCATGTTGCGTTCGAACTCGCGCCCCCGCTTGGCGATGCGCTCCAGGAGCTGGTCCACCGTAGCCATGAGGTAAATGATCCGATCTGGCTTCGGCAGATCCCGCTCCATCAGAGAGAAGACCTGGTTGTACATGTCCAGCTCGGCGTCGTCGAGATTGATGTTGGCGAAGATACGGTCCTTCTCGAACATGTAGTCGCTGATCACCGGTCCATGGAAGAGGTCTCGCTGCAGCATCTTCTTCTGCTGCCGGTAGCGGCTCAACAGGAAGAAGATCTGCGTCTGGAATCCGTAAGCGCGTCGATCACGGTAGAAATCCGGCAGAAAGGGATTCTGCTCCACGACTTCGAGCACGCGATACCCGCCGACGAAATCGGCCAAGCGCTTCGTCAGCGTGGTCTTGCCGACCCCGATGACACCTTCCACTGCGATATACTGCATCTGTCCGCCTCTCGGACTCCCCGACCCCACCAATCCCACCAATCCCACCAAATTTCACCAAATTCACTGATCCCGCTCGATGCTCGGAACTTGCCCACACCGCAGATCCATGCGATCCCAGCCAGCACACCAACGCCCGATGCCGCCGATTGAGTGGTTGCAGCGGAATGTGTCTAGGCCGCCCCCTGGACATATGTGACCGATTCGGCCTGGGTTGCGAGCTCCGCCTGTGCCACCGACACTGCGCTTATCCTTCAAGCCCTGCCGATGGATTCGCCAGGCGCCTCACGCCGGCGTTCCCCACCGCGTCGCGCATTTCGCGCACGGAAGTCCCGCGTCGCGGATGAACCCAGTCGGGCAGCACATCGGCCAGTGGGAACAGAACGAACGGCCGCTCATGCAGCCTCGGATGCGGCAACGTGAGACCACAACCATCAAGCGCCACGTTCCCGTAGAGCAAGAGGTCGAGGTCGATCGTCCGTGGTCCCCACCGCTCCCGGCGCTCGCGGCCCAGTTCCGCCTCGATCGCAAGAGCGATCTCCAGCAGCACCTCGGGTGGTTGTGTGGTCTCGATCACTACCACCTGGTTCAAATAGGGCGCCTGGCCGGGTGGGCCAATTGGATCGGTCTCGTACATCGCGGATTCATTCACCACCTCGCCCATTCGATCGGCGATCCGGCGGCGCGCTTCCGCAAGCCACTCTTCCCGCCGGCCCAGATTGCCACCCAGCGCGATCGCAGCGATTTCTCGCTCCTCGTGGGTCTCGGGTGCAGACCGTGGGTTGGGCGCGGATTCCCCCGTCACGTGGCGCAAGCCTCCTCTCCGACCGTTCCGAACGGGCTAAGCTCTTGACTCAGGCCAAGATCAATGATGGCTTCCCATAGGGACACCCCGAGAAGGTAGGAGACTGACGCAGGGCGCGCAAGTCTCTCCTTCGGTCCTCCTCAGGCAAGCCGGCCGCAACGGGTCGTTGCCGTGGACAAACCAGCCCAGCGAGTACGCGGCGGGCAACCGAGTCTCGGGCCGTCCCATTGAGAGCGGGAAGCCCACATCTGGAGGTCCCGTGCCGCTACGGATCTGGATGATATCGCAGTCCTACCTGCCCTATCAGGGTGGCATCACCGAGCATGTCTGGCATTTGTCGGCAGCCCTCGCAGCCCGGGGCCATCATGTGACGGTTGTAACCGGCCGCCCTCTGGACATCCAGTCTGGTGACGACCCCGATCCGCCGGGAGTGCGGATTCTGCGCACCGGCCTCACCGTGCGCGTGCCCTCTCACGGAAGCCGCGCCTGTATCACCCTCCCCAATCTGCGATTCGGGCCGCCGCTCACCTCCGCTCCGTCGACAGGCCCGACTGGCCTTCCCGACATCGTACACCTACAGTCTCCCCTCGAGCCCTTCTTGCCACTGTGGGCCCTTCAACATCTGCCCGGAATCAAGGTCGGGACCTTCCACACCGGTGGTGCCCGACCGCATTGGGGCTATCGTTGGGGGGCGCGCTGGCTGAGAGCCTACGCCGAGCGCCTCGACGCTCGAATTGCGGTCTCGAGCGAGGCAGCACGGTTCGTACGAGCTCATCTACCCGGCGACTACGTCGTCGTCCCGAACGGTATCGAACTCATCCGATTCAATGCGGCCTCGGGTGCATCGGCATCAAGGCCTCCGGACACTTCCAAGACCAGCGGCCGCGACCCCATTGTTCGCGATGAGGCCACACGTTCCCACCCCACGTGGGACGGCGCCCTTCGGGCGCTCTACGTTGGCCGCCTGGATCCCCGCAAGGGCCTCCCAGTACTGCTGGATGCACTGGATCGATACCGGGCGGAAAGCGCCGGCAGTCGCTTGCCGCCGGTGACCCTGGACATCGTCGGCGACGGCCCCCTCGCGGGACGTCTGAAGTCGTTCGCCCGCCGGCGACGATTGGCGGTGAATTTCTGGGGGCGCGTGTCGAGGGAGGAGCTCACCGGCCACTACAGGCGCAGCGATCTGTGCATTGCGCTTTCCGAACACGGAGAGAGCTTCGGAATCAACATCCTGGAGGCAATGGCAAGCGGCAGGCCGGTGATCGTCTCTAACATAGATGGGTACCGCGAGACGGTCGCCGGCTCGGGGGCCGGACTGCTTGTGGAAGCGGGCTCTGAGCCTGCCTGCACACAAGCGCTAGTTCGTCTGGCCACCGATCCAGCACTACGTGAGGCAATGGGCCGGGCCGGACGTCGTCATGCTCAGGGCTACAGCTGGGCAGCGATCGCTGAACGCATAGAAAGAGTCTACAGAGGCTTGCTCGAAGGCAATGCGGTCAAACGCAGATCGCGGAAGCTGAGGTGCACGAGCCCAGGGTCAGCATACTGAGTGCTCCCCAACACGAGCACGCTGGGGAATTCCAGCCTTGCATCGCGGCGGTGGCAACGCTGCG
>CAZNJE010000084.1:4746-15671 GCA_964573295.1 uncultured bacterium
GTGGCGGCTCGGCGGTGGCGACGCTGCGGTGGCGGCTCGGCGGTGGCGACGCTGCGGTGGCGGCTCGGCGGTGGCGACGCTGCACCAAGCTAGAACCACTTGGCCCATTGACCACTGCGGTTGGTGTCACCCACACCGCCACGGGGTGACCGTCGAGGATGGACAACGGCGGGATCATTGGTGGACAACCATCGCTTCTCCCCGGGTTCTTTGGGCTTCTCCTGGCCTCTCACGGCTTCTCCTGGCCTCTCTCGGCTTCTCCTGGCCTCTCTCGGCTGCACTGTCGTGAGATGACCGTCGCATCTCGCCCGCCGCTCGCCGCGGCTTATGGGTCTGCCGGATCCCCATTCACCGGCCTCAGAACACGGCTGTCCCACCCCTTCTCGTGCCAGTGTCGGTGACACCGTGAGCATAGCGTGACCAGATTGTCGCGCCGGTTAGATCCACCTTTCGAGCGAGGAACCAAGTGGTGGACTTCGAGATAGCGAGTTCGCCCACAGCCTCGCACGCGACACTGATGCCCGTCTCGTTCGAACACTGCACTGCGAGTGCTCGGAGGAATCGTCGATCGCTTTCGCTGCCCGGATTCCACAATCACTGCATCACAAGACGCCATGTCATACTCCGCTCGGCTTAGCGCTCTAGGCCCCTGACCGGTCTGAACGTGCGATTTTCGGCAAAGATCGCAGGCGTAGATTATTATTTGATAAGGTGTTGGACGACGATGCCGGAATCCAGTTCGGTCAATATCGGCCGGATTGTCGAAAGCGCCGGAGGTTGAGCCGAAGGTGGACTTAGCGTCCGCATCCGACCGCTTACTGTGGGGGCAGTCACCAGGAACACCCCTTGCGACCGGTGAACCAGAAGCTCCGCCCACCGCCACGTTGCGAGAAGCTCCGCCCACCGCGGCGGCACGTGGGGTTCCGTCCGTATCCGAAGCACCAGAGGTTCGGCGTGCCGACGCCGGATCAGGTGGTGTCTCCATGCTCGATGCATTCCGCTTGCCATCACGAACAGCAGCCTCAGCTTCCCCAGCTTCAAGAAGAGCATCCAGTGCATCGAGAACCATCTCTGCCATCGAGCAGGCTGTGGGCACAATCCGAGCCTTGTGGAGCTTCTCTCGTATTGCCTCGTAACGAGCGAACTCTAATGAACTGAAGCGAAGACGTAGAGTAACCGGCGCATCCGGAATCTCCTCGTCTGCATCCGTCATGGGTATTTCGGCCAGCGGCCTCAGACCCGCCGTGTCCACGACAATCGGCGATTCGATCTCCTTCTTACCCAACCCGCCATCCTCGCCCGACTCGCCTCTCTCGCCCGACCCGCCTTGCTCGCCGGGCGTCCCTTCCGTGTCATGGCCGCTTGACTCGCCCCTCGAGTCATTTCCCCCGCTCGTTTCGTTCGAAGCTTGTCCAGTGCCCCTACCAGGGCAGCGCGCATTCTGTTTGCCCTGCGAAACAAGGGGTGCCGAGTTCGGGAAAGTATCGCCATGTACTTCCCCTGATTGAATTTCGCCTTCTTTGTGATCATCCTGTTGGGCAGCCATGCTCTCTGAACCGAGCACACCCTGGACCGCTCCCGACTTGGCTCGGAGGTTCCCCCGCTTCATTGCCTGCGCCACCTGCCGCCGGAGTTCCCGTCTTCCAGTATTGGCAGCGCGTCGAATCCAGTTGCGTTCGCTCTCCCGAGTTGCCACTCGAACGAGTACCTCGATCTTGGTCCATTCGAGCTCTTTCTTCGCCATGACACGTCGCAGTCGCGGCAAGGATCGCAGGCACCGCGACAGGCGCGCGAACCGGGCAGCGCGGTTCTTCGTGAAACCGAGTCTGTTGACCGCGTACTCTTTCATTGTGGGATAGTCGAAATCGGCGTAGAGTCTGCGGCTGTCCATCTCGTAGAACCACAATAGAGTGTTTCCCTCAGCCTCCTCGTATTCCCGTGCAGCTTCGTGAAGAGCGGCGTCAACCTCCCCAGCCGACAGACCATCGCAGAACCTGGCCTGTCCGTTTCCCCGAGCACCCCGAGTACCATCACGCACGACGCAGACGTCGCCCGTGTGCTTCTCTTCACTCGCGAGCGGCAGGCATCGACAGACCGCCCACTCAAATGTTCCAGGAGCGCCGCTCAATCCTCCCACGCCGCAAGTCCCGGCTGGGGCCGACACATCTCTCGCGTTGCATCCTCCACCTTGGTCACGCATCACGGGTGAATCGTGACCGACGCTTGGCTCATGGGAAACGAAATCGTTATACATAAACTCCTCCAACAGAGATACGGCATCACACAGACAGCATAGACTTTCTGGATGACCTCTCCCTTAGCAACTACGGGGCCGGATGACGGGCCGGATGACGCCATTGGCGTAGCGACGCCACGAAGTGGCGAAACGACAACGTAGCGCCGTAGCGACGCGGCGAAGTGGCGAAACGGCAACGTACCGCCGTAGCGACGCGGCGAAGTGGCGAAACGGCAACGTACCGCCGTAGCGACGCGGCGAAGCGGCGAACCGGCACGTACCGCCGTAGCGACGCGGCGACGTGGCGGGCGTGGCGGGCGTGGCGAAGCCAGATGAGCGCGATGGTATGGGGAAGATAGTGCGAAGGAAATGACCCACTAGCACCACACCAGTAGCACCACAATAGTAGCACCACACCAGTAGCACCACAGCGGAGGAGCGTGATCAGGCGAGCGGGTGGAATGGCGGGAGAGGACGCGCTGCTCTCCTCCTATCCTCTCCGTGGGGTGACAACTCCCAGGACAGCCGAGAGCAATGCCGCTCCGATGATCGCCCATACGACCGGGAACGGCTTCCCTTCGATATGGAGGACCAAGACCGGAGCAAGCTCGAGTTGCGTCGCGATCCATTGGCCAAGAAAAACGCCGACGAAACCGACCACCACGGCGAGGAGGCATCCCCCACGCGTGAAGCCCCCTAGGAGCTGGTGCACAGTCCCTCCCCCAACAGGTTCCTTCAACCGCCCATGATCCTGGGCACGTGCGAGGCGCCCGTTGCTAGACACGTGCGAGGCGCCCATTGCTAGACACGTGTGAGGCGCCCGTTGCGAGGCGATGCTCGATTTCTCCGCCGGCGTCCCGACGCGAAGCGGTAGCCCAACTCGAGGCCGGCCCCGGGACGGGACAGCCCGCACGAACGCTGCCGGCGCCGGCCAACGCAGCGACGAACGCCTTATCAGCGCCTGCGGCCGGGACGGTTTAGCCGTGCAATTCGCGCCAGCCCACGCAAGGTGAGAGCTTCATCGACCTCGGTGATGGTCTCGGAAGCCTCAGCGATCAGAGGCGCAAGTCCCCCCGTACCAATCACCCGGGCTGGCTCGCCCAGCTGGCGTTCGAGCTGCCGGACGATGCCGTCGATGCTACCCACGGCACCGTAGAACACCCCGCTTTGGATGCTCTGCTCGGTCGTGCGGCCGATCGGCGACCGGGGGCGGCGGATTTCGACCTTGGGAAGCTTCGCCGCGCGGTGGAACAGCTCATCGGCCGAGGTGCGAACACCCGGAGCGATCGCGCCGCCGCGGTACCGCCGCCCGCGCCCGATCACGTCGAACGTCGTGGCCGTGCCGAGATCAACAACGATTGCCGGAAGTCGTCCACCGGCAACGGCAGCAGCGTTAGCGATCCGGTCTGCGCCGAGCGAGCTGGGATCGGGAATCGCCAGTGTGACTCCGGTCCTGAGCTCATTGTGGACCATGAACGGCCGGGCGCCGAAGAGAAGCTCGCCCATACGTTCGAACTCGTCGGTCAGCATGGGCACGACCGAACCAATGATGACCTGGCGAGAACGTGCTAGATCCCGCATCCAATCGCCGCACATGGCCTGGACGAATACGGCCAGCTCGTCGGCGGTCCGGCGCACCGTGGAACTCAAACGCCAGAAACCGGTCAGGCGTTCCCCATTGAACACCCCCAGGACCGTCTGGGTGTTACCAATGTCGATCACCAGCACCGGATCGGCGCCTGCATCGGGCCTCGGCGGCATGGAAGTAACCTCCTGGCGGGCGCACGCGGTGTCGGGGCCGGCCTTAGATCGACCAGTCATCGGGATACTCGTCATCTGTCGGCTTCGGCCGACGCTCTCGTCCAGGCCTCCAGGGTTCAGGCGCCCCCGAGTCTCCTACATCTCCCGTGTCCCTCACATCTCCCGTGTCCACCACGTCTCCCGTGTCTCTCACGTCTTCCGTGTCTCTCACGTCTTCCGTGTCTCTCACGTCCCTCACGTCCCTCACGTCTTCCGTGTCTCTCACGTCCCTCACGTCCCTCACGTCTCCCACATCTCTCGCGTCTCCCGCATTTCCTACAGCCCCCGGGTCGGCGTCGTCGATCGCGGCAGGGAGGTCGGCCTCACCGCCCTCGTGCCGCCCTCGCTGGATCACGGCGGAAATCCAGATACTGACGAAATAGAGCAAGATGACCGGCACGGCCAGAACGAGCTGCGAGGGCCCATCGCCGGGCGTGACCACCGCGGCGATGAAGAGGATGGCCACGATCGCGTGACGCCACTTCGACTTCAGGAATTCCGGCGTGACCAGGCCGAAGAAGCTCAGGGCGGCGATGACCAGTGGAAGTTGAAAGAGGATGCCGCACGCGAAGGCCATCTTGACCAGGAAATCGAGTAGGTAGGCAATCGCCAGGCTTTCCTGCACGTGCTCGGTGCCGAAGGAGCGCAGGATGACCAGCATCGTCGGCGAAAGAGCGAAGGTCGCAAAACCGACGCCGATGATGAACAGAATCGTCGACCAGAAAACCAGCGGGAAGACGATCCGCTTCTCACGCTGGAGCAGGCCCGGCACGACGAAGCTCCAGATTTGGTAGCCGATGTAGGGCAGGCCCGCGATGAAGGCCATCAAGAGCGCAATCTTGACGCGTGTCGTGAAGGCCTCCATGGGCTTGATGAAGACCGCCCTCTCCAACCGCGCCACGTGGAGCACGACGTAATCCATCACCGGCGCGGTGGCGAACCACGCCGCAACGGTGAGAAGGAGCAAGGCAACCAAGCAGGAGAGCAGAACCGACCGAAGCTCATCGAGATGATCCAGGAAGCTCATCTCTGCCTGGCCGGACGATCCGCGTAGTCTCTTGAGCCACTGGGGAACCTTCATGCTCTGCCCCCGCCGACGGCGCCCGCCGACGGCGCCCGCCGACGGCGCCCGCCGACGGCGTCCACCTACGGCGTCCGCCTACGTCTGCGCTGCCGGTTGGGTGCCGCGCTCATCGAGCACGACCTTGTGGCCGTCGCCGTCTTCGGCAACCAGGTCCCCGCCTTCGAGCTTCACACTGACGATTTTCGAGATGCCTGGTTCCTGCATGGTCACGCCGTAAAGCGTGTCGGCAACCTCCATGGTTCGCTTGTTGTGCGTGATGATGACAAACTGGGTTCGTTCACTGAAGCTGCGAATCAGATTCAGGAACCGGTCGACGTTCGCATCATCGAGGGGTGCATCCACCTCATCGAGCACACAGAAAGGCGATGGCTTGACCAGATAGAGCGCAAACAACAGCGAGGTCGCCGTCAGTGCGCGCTCTCCACTGGAGAGTAACGAGATGTTTTCGAGCCGCTTGCCCCGCGGACGCGCCATGATCTCGATCGACGCCTCCAGCGGGTCTTCGCCCTCGAGACGCAACCTGGCCTCGCCGCCGGGGAACAAGGTGCCAAAGGTCTGGGCGAAGTGGGCCTGAACCTGATCGAAAGTATCTTTGAAGAGGCGGCTGGCCTCCTCGTTGATCCGCTCGATCGCCGCAAGCAAGGAATCACGCGATTGCAGCAGGTCTTCGCGCTGCGTTTTCACGAAGCGCACGTGTTCCTTCTTTGACTCGTACTCCTCGATCGCGAGTTGGTTGACCGGCCCGAGCCGCTCGCGGTCTCGCCGCAGCTGTGTCAAGCGCTCCGCAGCTGCCTCCTCGCTGAGCCCTTCAAACGGATCCTCCGGGTCGCGCGCTCGCTTCTTCCGCTCCGCGGCTAGCGCCGCAGCGGCCACACGCTCAGCCTCGTCGGCGGGCGATCCGCCTTCGGCGCCCGTAGCGTCACCGCTCGCCTTGGCACCGGCCTCATCGTCGTCCAATCCGTCGTCCAGTCCGTCGTCCAGTCCGTCGTCCAGTCCGTCTTCTTCCTCGTCTTCTTCCCCGTCTGTTTCCCAGCCCTCCTCATCGGCATCCCCGTCCGGCCGACCGACCTCGACCAAGTGCGGCTCGCCGGGCGTCTCTTCGTCAGATACCGCTCGCTCGCTAGGGGGGATCACAGGTGGGACATCCTCGAGGTGGATCTCATACGCATCATGAATGCGGTCGCGAAGCCGCTGGCGGTCGGCCTCCACACGCGCCAGATGCACCTCGTCATGACGCAGCGACTCCTCGACCTCCGATAGCATGCGGTGCTTCGCACGCAATTGCTGATCGATCTGAGCAAGCTCCTGCTCGAGTTGGCGGCGCTCGTCCCGGCGCTCCTCGACCTCGCCACTGCGTGACTCGCGCCGGTCGACCAGTTCACCCTCCTGCTCGGAAAGGGCCTCGATGCGCGTCTGGCTCTCCGCAATCTCATCGGCCGTACGCTCCAGATCCGCGTCCGCCTGTTCCTGCGCGGCACGCGCTTCTTCGATCGCCCGCTCCCGTGCATCTATGCGCGCCTGCAGGTCGCGCAGCTTCGACTCGGTCACCACCAGCGCCATCCGGCGCTCGGACATTTCCTCCCCGCGACGGTCCTTCTCGGCCGTCAATGCTTCGACCCGCTCCTGGGAACGGGCGTACCGCGCATCGGCATTCCCCTCGGCATCCTCGAGCTGCCGGACGCCGGCCCGGGCACCCTGCAGTTGTTGCTCGGTCAACCCGCTCCGATCGGCCAGAACGACCGCCTCTTCCTGCAAGCGGGCGATCTCCTCGCCGATCAGCCGCTGCTCGGCCTGGCGCTGCAACAGCGTCCGGGCCAGATTCTCGCGTTCGCTCTCGTATTCCTCGAGTTCCGCCCTGCGAACCTGCTCACGAGACGCGAGCTGCCTGTCGCTAGCCTCGATCGCGGCCTGCTGCTTCGTAAGCTTCTCGGTCTCGGCTCCTAGTTCATTCAGCCTGCTTCTGAGAGCCTCGATCTCCTGAGTGCGACTCCAGAGACTCTCGGCCGGTGCTTCTCCGGACGTTGCGGCCACCCAACCTTCCGGAGCGTGCAACTCGGCCTCGGGCGTGATCCACCGCCGGCCCGCCGTTCGCTCTCGCACCTCCGGCACTGCTTCGCGGCTGTCGACCGGAATGAGCGATGTGCGCAGGTACGTGACGAGCGGCTCGAGGGCCTCATCGCTGGCCGTTACCACTTCGGGCGGAAGGAGCCCCGGGTCCTCGAGCGCCACGCGCTCGGCGAGCACCGCCAAGGGCACGAATGTGATCTGGCCATGGCCGCGTTCACGGAGCCAGTCGATAGCCTGCCAGGTAGCCGCTTCGCCATCGGTCACGACCCAGTCAGAGAACTCGCGCAGTGCCGGCGCCAGCCGCTTCACCCATTCAGAGTCGATCGTAATCAGCTCGGCGGCAGCCCCGCACACGCCCGGCAGATCCTCCCGATGCCGCAACAGATCGGCGACCGCCTCGCGGAACCCCTCGTGATTGCGCGCCTGTTCCTCGAGCAGGGCCAGGCGGCTCTCCGAACGTGCAACCTCGTCGGTCAACTTGCGCAAGTGGTCGGTCAGCTCGTCAACCTGCCCGCGGCGAGCTTCGCGTTCACGGGCGATCTCGGCCAACTCCTCGCGGACGCTGTCACCGCGTTCGCCCAGCCCGTCGCTCTTCTCGGCCAGTGTGGTGAGCTCGCTGCTCAGGGAACCGGCGCGGTCCTCGAGCGCCTGCAGCTGCGCGGTAAGCTTCTCGCGCTGGAACGTCAGGTCTTCGAGCCGCTCTTCGAGTGACTTGATCGCATGATCGGCATCTGACCGCGTGCGGACCTGCTCGATGTGGATCTGCTGGTGGCGCTGCAACTCGGCGCGGGCCTCCTTGAGTTCGGCTTCCGCCTGCCGCCAGGCACGTTCAGCCGCCTCGGCGATCGCACGCTTCTCGGCGATCTCCCCGCGCAGCATCTCGGTCTGCGGCTGGAGCGCATCAAGTTCCGCCGAGGCGGCCCGCCGGGCCTCCTCGTTCTCTGCCAGGCGACGCTCGAGTTCTACGACGCGCTCCCCCAGTGCCTTGACGCGCTCACGACGAATCAACGCTTCCTCGCGGTTCTCGGCCAGCTCCCCTTCTGTCTCGGTGAGTTTCTTGGTCGCCGCCGCCAGGGCTTCATCCACCCGCAGGAGATCCAGGCGCACCTGCTCTTGCTGGGCCTCCAGGTTGTGCAACTCCGCGCGCAGACTTTCGCGTCGCTGTTCCTCTTCCCGCAGCCGGCCGCTCTCGCCTGAGGCCGCCTCTTCAAGGCGCTGCCACGCCAAGCGAGCCAGGGCCACATCCAGACCCTGGATCCGGCTGGAGAGCCGCTGATACCGGCGAGCTTTCCCCATCTGATAGGCCAACGAGCGCACCTGTCGCTCCTCGATCTCGAGGACGTCTTCCACGCGCGTGAGGTCTTCTTCCACCGCCGCGATCTTGCGTAGCGTCTCCTTGCGACGCTGTTTGTAGCGGGTGATGCCAGCCGCCTCGTCGAGCAGGAACCGCCGAGCCTCGTCGCGGTCGGAGAGCACCTCGTCGATCATCTCCCGCTCGATCACCGCGTAGTCGGCCGAACCGAGGCCGGTGTCCATGAACAAGCTGCGAATGTCCTTCAGACGGCACGCGGCCTTGTTGATGCGGAACTCGCTCTCCCCCGAGCGAAACGCGCGGCGCTGGATGTCGACCTGCGTGTACTCGGTGGCCAGGCGCTGCTCGTGATTGTCCATATGCAGCACCACCTCGGCCATGCCCGCCGGCTTCACCTCGCGTGTGCCTTTGAAGATGACGTCCAGCAACTGCTTGCCGCGCAGCTGGCGGACGTTCTGCTCGCCGAGCGCCCAGCGGATGGCATCTGCGATGTTGCTCTTGCCGCAGCCGTTCGGCCCTACCACGCAGGTGATTCCGGCGGCGAACTTCACCTGCGTTCGCTTGCCGAAAGACTTGAAGCCACTGATATCGAGTCGTTCGAGCAGCACGTTGTTCTCCTTGCCTCAGCCCGGGACAGCCGGGCGGCGTGGTGTTGAACTAGGCTTTGCAGGACATCAATCGTCCGCAGGAACGATCACTGTTCCGCGGCCGTCATCGGCGACGAGCAGCACGGAGCGGGCCCAGTTCTCCTCAAGGGCTTCATGGCGGCGCGCATAAGCGCTCTCCGGGGTCTCGAAATCCCCCACCAGCACCCTGTGCCATACCCCCTTGGCGGGAATGTCAACCACCTGAATCCGGGCGTCTACCCCCAATCTCGCCAGGCGGTCCACCTCGCTCTGGGCGCGGCTCATTTGCCGGAATGATCCACACAGCAGAGCGTACGGTGGCCGGCGTTCGGTCGTCATCGCTGGAGCCTGCGAGGCAGGCTGTGAGCCGGCCTGCGCAGCAGCCCGAGGGGTCGTCTGCGGGTCAGTCTGCGCAGCAGCCCGAGGGGTCGTCTGCGGGTCAGTCTGCGCAGCAGCCCGAGGGGTCGTCTGCGGGTCAGTCTGCGGGTCAGTCTGCGGGTCGGCTTGCGACCTGCCCCGGCTCGAGAAACTCTCGGCGTCATGGGCCGACCTGGTGACACCCGCACCCTCCGGGGACTCGCGCTCGGCGATCATCATGGGATCCGCCGACATTGATCCGGCCGAGAGTGTCGCGGGATCCCCGGTAGCCGATCCGGACGGAGCCCGAGATGACGATGACGCGGACCCTGACGACCCGTCGGAGGAGATCGTCATCTCCGCGCCGCTCGATTGAGAGGCCGATCCTTCGTAGACCGGAGCGACACCTTCCTCGGCGCCGATGGGTTCACCCGTACTCCAAGCCGACGCTTCTTCGGCAGCGCCCCCCTCATGCGCAGCCATCCCCGGATCTTCCATCGATGGGGACACAGCACGATACACGAGCCACGAGGCAGTCCCGGCTACCAGAACGAACAGAAGATAGCCCCACCATGGAAATCCCCGCCGGCGGCGACGCGTACCGTTCGGACCGAACGAATCCGACCACGACCGCCGCACCGGCACTCGGCCAGCGGCCGCAGCCAGCATTTCGGCATCTTCGCCGGAAGCTTCCCCTGCCTGACCTCCGCCCGCCGAACCGCCATCGGCCGAATCGCCACCGGCAGGACCGCCATCGGCCGAATCGCCACCGGCAGGACCGCCATCGGCCGAATCGCCACCGGCAGGACCGCCACCGGCCGAATCGCCACCGGCAGGACCGCCACCGGCCGAATCGCCACCGGCCGGACCGCCACCGGCCGGACCGCCACCAAGCGTCTCCGCTTGCCGTTCGCGAGCGGCCCCGGCATGACTTATCCCTTCTCCGTGGGTCGCGCCCTCTGGGTTGCCCCCCCCCTCCGGCGTACCCTCCGCCCGCGTCACCTCCGCTGATTGCTCATCAACCCACTCTGTGGATTCTGACCAACGAGTGGGCGCGGCTTCCCCATCCCGCTGCTCCCCGCCGGAGGGGTCAGCGCCGGGCTGCTCCGCACTCGGCCACTCCCCGCCGGAGGGGTCAGCACGGTCACCGCGGTCAGCGCCGGGCTGCTCCTGCATAGGCGGCATTGATGGGGTCATCCCTTCGGGTGTCGTGGATTCGCCGGGGCGTTCCTTGTCCATGACTCCTCCCTCCATGTCATCGACGAGCATCTCGCCGAGCATCTCAACATGCGACTCGACGTGCGACTCGACGTGCGACTCGACGAGCTTCTCTACTTCCGACTCGACGTAGGACTCAACAGGTGATTCATCGGCGGCCGTAACGGCCACCATACCGAGCACAGCATACCCCATCGCAGAAATCGTTGTGACCTGTTCCCGCAT
>CAZNJE010000085.1:0-15229 GCA_964573295.1 uncultured bacterium
GCTGTCACCCGGCCGTGCTCGTGTTCCCTGGCTGGGAGATAGATGGCGAGCACGCCGCCTAGGCGGGTCACGCCAGCCCTGACGCGCTCGGCCGCGAGCCAGCTCACGCACGACGGCTGCACAAAACGGCCGTCCTCCCAAAAACGCTTAGGCGGTACTCTCCAGCGCCAGGCTTGCCCGCGGCTTCAAGGAAGCCCTATGGCGCGAACAGTGACAGCCTTGCCCGTGGGGATACCCGGCAAGGTGCCCTCGGGCCCAAGATATACCTGCGCGATACGGGGATCTTGCACCACCTGCTCACCCTTCGCGATCACCACGCGCTGTTGGCCCATCCCCGTGTGGGTGCATCCTGGGAGGGCTTCGTGGTCGAACAGGCGCTCGCGATGCTCCGTTTCCCCGAAGCCCCGAGGGTGACCAAGTCCATGCGCGTGGCGCTGGAGGATCTTCGCCTGTCGCATCTCTACGTGATCTACCCGGGGGCCGCCCGCTTCCCGGCCGATGAACGCATCACGATGTGGCCGGCGAAGGATCTTGCTGCGTTGCCGGGAGAGATGGGGTGATCGGACGGAACGCGGTGGGATTCGGTGTCGTTCGAGACTCTGACGAAGCCGCGGAGGATCATACTGCCGGGCTACGCGCCCAGGTACCGTCGTCGGCGGTCGGCTCTGTCGGTCGAGCCATGATGCGCTACGGCTCACGTGGGTTGAGTCTGGAGCTCAACCGCCCATGCCGAGGGGCCATGTCATTTATCACCAAAGCACAAAAATGCTGATTTGGTGATAGACTTGCAGCCTAGACTTTTTATCACCAAATTGCTATTTTGTCATTTTGGTGATAGATCTAATGTGATCGATCCATCGGGAGGCCCACATGCAACCGCTGTTCGTGGGACGTCATCGTGAACTCCAGACACTCCACACTCTGATCCAGAAGCGCACCGCCGGCTTCGCGGTTCTCACGGGGCGGCGCCGCATCGGCAAGAGCCGGCTCATCGAGGAGTTCGTCTCCCGCAGCAAGGGCTACCGCCGGGTCTTCCTGTCCGCCCTCCCTCCCGATCGTGGCGTGACGCCCGCGATGCAGAGGCAGGCCTTCGCCGAACAGATGCAATCCGAACTCGATCTGCCCCCCATCGAATCGCAGTCGTGGACGGATCTGTTTGGGCACCTTGCCCGAAACACGCAACGCGGGCGGTGGATCATCCTGCTGGACGAGGTCTCCTGGATGGGGGCTGGGTCACCGGAATTCCTGCCCCAGCTGAAGGTGGCCTGGGACACCCGTCTGCGGAAGAACCCCCAACTCATCCTGATCCTCTGCGGGTCGGTGTCGAGCTGGCTCGACGCAAACGTCCTGAGCAGCACCGGCTTCGTGGGCCGCGTCTCTCTGAGCATGAGGCTCGAAGAACTGCCCGCGGACCAGTGCGTGAAGTTCTGGGGAAGCGCGCGCTCCCGCGTGTCTCCGATGGATGTCCTCGAGACGCTGGCCGCCACCGGTGGCGTACCGCGCTATCTCGAGGAGATCATTCCTCAACGCTCCGCGGACGAGAACATCCGCCAACTGTGCTTCACACCGGAAGGACTTCTGTTCAGGGAGTTCGATCAGATCTTCGCGGCGCTCTTCGACCGGAGAGCGCCGGTGTACCGCAGGCTCGTGTCGGCCCTTTCCGACGGTCCTGCCGCCCTTCAGCAAGTTGTCGAGAAAGCCGATGTGGAGAAGAGCGGTGTCATGAGCGCCTACCTCCAGGACCTGGCACTCGCCGGCTTCATTCAGCGGGACTTCGCCTGGAATCTGAACACCCGCTCGACGTCCAAGCTGAGCCGATATCGGTTGAAGGACAACTACCTGAGGTTCTATCTCAAGTACATCCTTCCGAACCGGCGCAAGATCGAGGACGGACGTCTTGCCGATGCACCTCTCACCGGCCTGCCGGGTTGGGACGCCACGATGGGGCTGCAGTTCGAGAACCTCGTGCTGCAGAACCGGCGTTTCATTTGGTCTCGATGCGGTCTCGACCCTGCTCAGATCGAACAGGAGGGGCCCTTCTTCCAGACGGCCACCAAGCTCCGCCGCGGTTGCCAGATCGACTACCTCATCCAAATGCGCAACGGGCCGCTGTATGTCTGTGAGATCAAGTTCAGCCAAAATCGCATCACGAGCAAGGTCGAGGACGAGGTGGCCGGGAAGATCGACCGGCTCAAGCGCCCGAAACACTGCTCGGCCATCCCGGTGCTGGTTCATGCGGGCGAGGTCTGCGAGTCCGTGGCCCAGGGATCTTTCTTCTCGCACGTGTTGGATTTCTCCGACGCGCTGCGAGAGGAGTAACCCCCAGGTCGACGCACGCTGCTCGGCTTGACGGCGGCGATGGCCGGCGAGTTCGCGGGTCAGAAAGAAGGAAACGCGGCGAACGACGGTATCAGGTTTGCCCGCGGCTTCAAGGAGACCCGCACGAGCGCAACTGGGGATCCCGATCCCCGCGGCGGCCATGCGGCGCTTCTGGACCATGCTTGCGCACTACCACGGTCAAACCTGGAATGCGTCGGAACTGGCTCGTTCGATGGGCCTCGACGGAAAGACCGTGAGGCGCTACCTGGACATCCTGACCGGCACCTACATGGTCCGGCAGCTTCAACCCTGGTTCGCCAATGTCGGCAAGCGGCAGGTCAAGGCGCCCAAGATCTACCTGCGCGATACGGGGATCTTGCACCACCTGCTCGCCCTACCCGATCACGACGCGTTGTTGGCCCATCCCCGTGTGGGTGCATCCTGGGAGGGCTTCGTGGTCGAACAGGCGCTCGCGATGCTCCGTTTCCCCGAAGCCCCGAGGGTGACCAAGTCCATGCGCGTGGCCCTGGAGAATCTTCGCCTCGCGCATCTCTACGTGATCTACCCGGGGTCCGCCCGCTTCCCGGCCGATGAACGCATCACGATGTGGCCGGCGGAGGACCTTGCTGAATTGCCCGGCGAGATGGGCCCTTGACGAACTCCATACTGTCCATGCCGGGTCTCGCAACTATACGATGTGCCCAGGGATCGAGGCACTGGCATTGGGGGATCTCGAGACGCTCGGGATCCGGTAGCTTGCCGGGACGGGATGACCTCCACCCGGGGGAACTCGACAGCGAGTACGTGCGAGCGGCGTCCACGTGCGACTGACGCTCAGAACAGCTCTCCCCGCCACAGCAGGCTCGCAAACGCCGGCGCGGGAACGATCTCAACCCCATCCTCGGTCTTGCGCATCTTGCTTTCCAAACAAACCACCAGGCGACGCTTCACACGGGGATGGTCCTGGGCCAGCTTCCGCAGCCCCTTCAGGTGGTCGGCGGTGATCTTGGCGGCCGATTTCGCCTCGATGGCCAGTTCCATGTCATTGACGATGAAGTCGACCTCGCCGCCGGTGGTCAGGCGCCAGTAGGAAAGCTCAGCACCGCACTCCGAATAGGCGCAATACGCCCGCAGCTCGTGATGGCACCAGTTCTCGAAAGCCTTCCCATAGAGCTCGGAACCGGGCTGAAGGTCCGACCGCTTGGCCAGGACGTTCACCACGCCCACGTCGGCGAAGTAGAACTTCGGGGATGCGACGACGCGTCGTTTGGGGCGCTTGCGGTAGGCCGGCAGCCAGCTGGCGAGAAGGGTATCCTCGAGAATCTCGAAGTAGCCTCTGACCGTCTCGCTCGAGACGCCGCACTCGCGAGCGATCGTGGAAAAGTTGACCGGCTCGGCATCGGACAGGGAGGCAATGCTCAGGAACTGGGAGAAGGCCGGGAGGTTGCGGACCAGACCCTCGGCTGCGACTTCCTCTTTCAGATAGTCGGCCACGTAGGCTCTCAGCAGTCGCTTGGGCCGCGCGGATTCGTACATACGCGGAAGGTAGCCGTGGTTGATCATCCGCGTCAGATCCCAGAACCCGCCGAGCTCGGAGGAGGTCAGGCCGTGGAGTTCGTAGCGGATGGCCCGGCCACCCAAGAGATTGGCATGTCCCCTGCGAACCTTGCGGGCACTCGATCCCGACAGGGCGAAGCGTACGCCACGATTCTCGTGTAGCCAGTGAACCTCATCGAGCAGGGCGGGGAGTTTCTGGATCTCATCGATGACGACGAAGGGCATCGGACCCTCTTCCGGCAGCTCGGCGCGCAGCCATTCGGGATGCTCGAGGTAGCGGCGATACTCCTCCGATTTGAGCAGATCCACCCAGTGGGCTTCCGGGTAGGTGTCCTTCAGAAGCGTGCTCTTCCCGGTCTGCCTTGGCCCCCACAGGAAGAAGGTCTCAGATCCCGATTTGGGCAGGGTGAGTCTTCGTTCAATCATAGATTGGAATATACATGTAATTTGCAAGTTATCAATGCACAATTCTCTACGCTAAGGGGTAGGTTGCTTGGCTGTCCCTACCATCTATTCGAAAGCCGCGATTGCCTTGAACTTAGGGACTCGGGCCTGACTGCCCAAATCTCCCCGCGAGAACGGTCTTGCCACCCAGACTCCCGATCCCCCAATCTCTCCAGCCACGTTCATCAGGTCATCTCGCAACAGGACTATCATACCATGACTTGGCTCGTCTCACTAACGGACTGCCTGGTCGCTGCCCTGCGGTCCCGGGCAGATCTGCAGCTGGAGAATCTGGCGCTGCGACACCAGCTTGGCGTGTTGCGCCGCGGATCGAAGCGTCCACGGCTCCGCCAGACTGATCGGCTCCTCTGGGCTTGGCTCTCCCGAGTCTGGTCTGGTTGGCGAGACGTTGTCGTGATCGTGAAGCCCGAGACCGTCATGGCTTGGCGCAGAAGGAAGTCCAGGGAGTACTGGACGAAGCTGTCGCGCTCGGGCAAGCCTGGGCGGCCCAACAGATCGTCAACGCCTTTCCCTGGGATAACGCGCCGCGATATTTACTACGAGATCGTGACCGGATCTATGGAGCGTTCTTCCAGCGTCGCGTCAAGAACATGGGCATCGAGCAGGTGGTCAGCGCACCTCGAAGTCCTTGGCAGAATCCGTTCGTCGAGCGACTGATCGGAAGTGTCCGTCGAGAGTGCCTCGACCATGTGGTCGTCCTCAATGAGCGGCATCTGCGGAGGATCCTGACGGGCTACTTCGACTACTACCATCGCTACCGGGTTCATCAATCCCTCGAAATGGACTGCCCGGAGCCGCGTGAGATGCATTCCGAAGGCCGCGGTCGTGTCGTAGAGATTGGCCACCTCGGTGGACTTCACCATCACTACGAGCGCGCGGCAGCTTAGTGTGATTCATCACATTCACGCCTCGACCGAATGGCCGGCTACGTATCCCCACGCAGCGCCGGGTGGTTTGAGAACTGGTCCTGCAACCCGTCCTCGGGGGGCCCACCCCCATCTTCCATGCAGCATGGCTTCTGACAGTCGGTCTTTCCGACCTCCTTTCAGTGCCTTCGTGGCACACTTTCGGTACGGACAAGGCCGCCAAGCTCGACGGCAGCCTGCCGAACGCCCAGCGTCTGGGCCATCTGCTGGATCTGGTCGGAGCGGGTGAGGCGAGCGAGAGGCTGGCTGAGTGGATTGCGGAGCGTCGGCCTCGCTACTTGGCTCTGCGGCCGGACCGCCCGTCCTGCCTTGATATTATGCTTGCAAGAATAATGATCACGTGCATAATCATCCCATGAGGTTTCTCGATCGCCAAGAGCCGCTGCGCCGTCTGGCCGCCCTCTCCGCGACGGAAGCCGGCGGATTGGGTCTCGTTTGGGGCCGCCGAAGGGTCGGCAAGACGCGCCTGCTGCTGGAGTGGATCCGACGGACCGGCGGCCTCTACACCGTCGGCGATCAGTCGGCGGAGCAGGTGCAGCGCCGCTACTTCGCCGATGCTGTCGGCTCCGTCTTGGGCGGCTTTGCCGAGCCGGAGTACCCGGACTGGCGGAGCCTCTTTCGTGCGCTGGCCCGCCAGGCGATGCAGATCGGCTGGCGCGGTCCGCTCGTTCTGGACGAGTTTCCCTATCTGGTCGCGTCGGATCCGGCCCTGCCCAGCATTCTGCAAAGCTTCGTCGATCACGAGGCCCGAGAAGCTCGTCTGTGCGTCGTCCTGGCCGGCTCGTCACAGCATATGATGCAAGGACTGGCGCTCGACCGTTCTTCTCCGCTCTACGGACGCGCAACCGAGGCGATCGAGCTCGTGCCATTGCCGGCGGGTTTCATCGGCGAGGCCCTGTCGGGGATGGATGCGTCCCAGGCGGTCCGTGCCTGGACGGCCTGGGGAGGCATTCCACGGTACTGGGAGCTGGCCGAACCCTTCGGAGCAGACCTCGACCAAGCGGTGGACCACCTCGTTCTCGATCCGGCGGGGCCGCTCCACTTGGAGCCGGATCGTCTCCTGGTGGAGGAACTCCCCCCGGCTGTCGCGTTGAGGCCGATACTCGATGCGGTCGGAGGCGGAGCCCATCGCCTCTCCGAGATCGCCGGGCGCATCGGGATCGCGGCAACTTCCCTCGGGCGCCCGATCCAGCGCCTGCAGGAACTCGGGCTGGTTGCTCGAGAGCAGCCGTTTGGGGAGAGCGAGAAACGCAGCAAGCGCTCGCTCTATCGGATCGCCGATCCTTTCAATCGCATGTGGTTCAGGGTTGTTGCACCTCAGCGCGCATCCCTGGCGGTCTCCGAGAAGGCGGCTCGGATTGCCTTGTGGCGACGACACGCCGGGCATCTCTCCGCCCAGTCTTGGGAGGATCTCTGCCGAGCCTCCGTGCCGCGGCTCCGGATCCCGTCGGTTCGGCGGCCGATTCCATGGGGCCCGGCTCGCCGCTATTGGAGGGGCGATGGCCCCGAGTGGGATGTCGTGGCCGCGCCGATGGAAGGCAATGCTCTCCTGCTGGGGGAGACGAAGTGGTCAGACCGTCCTGTGCCGCTCGAGGAAGTCGAGCGCGCCGCCCGTGAGCTGATGGCCAAAGGCCTCCCAGCCGAGAGCTGGGCGGCCGACCGCTCCGTGGTGTACGTGGTGTTTGTTCCAGAACTCCGTCAGCCGATCCCGCCGTCGCGAAGGCGCACATTCCGCGTGGTGACGGCGAAGGATGTTCTGGCGGCGCTTCGATAGAGCAACGCCTCACCCCCGTGGTCCGCGAGAAGTCCGTCCTCACTCACAATCGGTCATCTCTCCCGCAATGGTGCAACCTCCCCCATGATCAGAACAACCCTATCTGCTCTCCTCGCACTCCTGCGGGCCGCGCTGATGCCGCGGGCAAGTCTGGCTCTGGAGAACGCCGCCCTGCGTCAGCAACTCACGGTTTACATCCGGACTCAGAAGCGTCCCAGGCTTCGTGCCGAAGATCGCGCGTTCTGGCAAGATCGGCCGTCCACGGATCCCACGCACCCACATCGCCTTCATCAGGCACATCTCCGCCGACCAGACCTGGCGCACCTTCATTCGCAACCACGCCAGCGAGGTGTGGGCCTGTGACTTCCTGACGCAACACACCGCCTCCTTTGCCATCGCCTACGTCTTCGTCATGATGGAAGTGGGAACGCGTCGCATCGTTCATGTCAACGTCACGAGCAATCCCACGCTGCCCTGGGTGAAGCAGCAGATCCGGGAGGCGACAGGCCGGGATGAGTCGCCACGCTTCCTGGTCCATGACAACGATGGGATCTTCGTTCAGTTTGGTCGGCCCGTGGCAGTCCAGCGCGACGGCAAGAGGCGATCCTACCGCTGCCACCTCGACCGGTGGCTGGGTGAGGTCATGTGCATCGAAGGCCTCCCCATCCCCTACGGCGCACCCAATGCTTCGCCTCATGTCGAACGCTTCAACCGCACGCTGCGCGAGGAGGCCTTGAACCACTTCATCTTCCTCAGTGTCGATCACATCTGGCGTGTCGTTGCCGAGCACATTCGATACTACAATGGCGCACGTCCGTCGCAGGCGATTCATGGGATCCCAGACCCGTATCCGGAACTCCGGCAACCGCCGCCGCCCGAGGGAACGCTGGTGGCGCTGCCGGTCCTCGGTGGCGTTCAGCACGACTACAGGCTTGTGGCGTAGGCGGGCGTTCGAGGACAGACCAAACAAGATCGCGGCCACGGCACCGGTGTGTCGGCTTATCGGAGCCCGGCTCGCTTCGCGCCAATGATGTACGGGTCGTTGGCTCTCACAAGCCCCCTACCCTGCGCAGCTCATGCCAGTGGTGTCCCTATCAGCTGCGGAATCCGCCAGCGAGTCTCGCAATGGACTTTTCGCGGAGTACGCCAGGTGGCGAACTGGAGATGCACTCTTGCGAGCGCCGGCCCATGGCCGCGGGGGCAGCCTGCTCACCGGCCCGCGGGCAGGAGCTCCGGCCGATTCTCTTGGAGCCAGGCCGTGACCTGCCCTTTCAGTTCGTTCGCGAAGTTTAGAAGCTCGGCAGCGTCGGCATCTGTCGCAACGCCGGCCAGATCGTACTCCACTGTATTCCTCTTGGCGCGACAGGTATCCAGATACGCCGCGTCAGCTTGGCTTTCCGACCCCAGGATCAGCGGCAGAACGGCGATGGTTCGGTGATGGTGCTGGTCACGCACTGCCCGATAGCCCGAAGCATGCAGCAGAATGGTGCAGAGTTTGAGCGCTGCATTGTAGGCGATCCCGAATCGCCAATCGGCTGAAACGGGTCCGGTGGCATCGACCAGATCTCGCCTTACAATGGACCACATTCCCTGAATCTCGCTCGGCGACGTCTGGTGCTCCTGAAGCCACCCGTTATCTTCCCATTGAGACAAGCTCATCTTCGTCTCCAATGACAAACAGTTTTGGCTCACCTAGCACAGTCGCAAGGAAGTGATCTGCGGCTTCCCTTCTCCGAACGAACTCGGCGACCGTCATGACGTGCGGATTGATCTCACGACCGAGCGTCGCGCTTACCTCCATGAGCAGCCGGCTCAGTTGGCGCAGAGACACTTGACCGATGACGAAGAGATCCACATCACTTGCCGCCCCCTCCGTGCCCCTGGCGATCGAACCGAACACGAATGCGAACTGAATCTCCTTCCCCGTTAGCGGCTCTCTCAGAACCTCTACGAGCCCCGCGGTCTTGAGAACGAGCCTCCGAATGTCCACATGGAGAGGGTGAGAGACGTCAGCCCTGTAATAGGCTCGGTTGCCGGCCCGGCGCATCTCCAGCAGGCCGAGTCGGGTCAGCTTGCGGAGCTCTTGACGTACTGTAGCTTCATTGAGGCCAGACAGGCGCCCAATCTCCCGAACATGGTATTCGGGCGATCCCATACCGAATAGCAGGCGGAAGACCTCCGCCCTGCTCTTGGAGGACAGTATCTCGGCTAGAGTGCTCATATTGCGGGTTTATACCACGCATATGCGGGATCATACCACGCATTTTTGCTCTCGGCTGGCTAGCATTGCTTGATCGCAGGGCATCTCGACCTCCTCACTTGGCACCGAATCCATCCATCCCTCCCCTCAGCTCCCTCTGAAATGCCGGATAACGCCGGTAGGTCTGCTCGATCGCCGAGAACCAGGCCTGGGTCTCCTCCCCGGGCTCCACTTGCAGGCAGGCCCGTGCCAACGAGGCCGCGTGCCCGTAGTAGCGCCGGCGCTTGTTGCGGATGACGCCCTTGATCCGCTTCTCGGCCGCGATCCGCATCGCGCCCAGCAAGGCAGGGACATCCTTCGCCGGAATCTCCCCGCACGCGCCGAACCGCTCCAGCAGATTCTCGAAGGAGCCGGCCGGCAGGCATGTATGAAGCTCGCGCAGAAACGGGTTCCTCGAGGCTCCGAGTTCCTCATCCGTGCGATATGGAGGCAGGCCCATCCGGGGCCATGCGGCAGGGCCGCCCAGCTTCTCGAAAAAGAGTGGGAAGAGCAAATGCCCGGGGTGCCCCTGCGACGACCAACCCAGTCCCGGAGCGCAAGCCAGGAGCTTGGCAGACGCGCGCCAATCCCTGCGCAGGAGGCAGAGCATGGCTTGCTGGGTGTCATCGCCGCGAGGCCCGCGCTGGATCGCATCGTCAGCCCGGGCCCGAAGCGTCTCCTGATCCGGAGACGTCCAGAGCCAGCGCAACAGCCGCTCCTGGGTGGGCGCAAGCCGCCAGGCGCGCTCGAGTCGATCGACCCAGTTCGGCCGCTCCAACTTGTGGGCGGCCAGCGCGAGGCTTCTACCAGTGCTTCGCACCAAGCCCGGAGATCGTCATACTCCCTGGAACGTCGCGCAAGACCGCCCAGCCCATCCGGCCCCTCTGTTCGATGAACGACTTCGCGCAGCCACTCGTTCGCGTCGCTACCGTATGGCTGCCGCTCTTGCGCCGCCAGGTGGCCCTCGACCACCGTGCGCCACCCGGCCAGGAAGACGTCCCACTCCGGCATGGGTTGCAAAGCCTCGCGTTCGATCGCCGCCAGCGGTTTCCAGAGTAGGAAGAGGTCCCGCGTCTGGATCATGGTCTTCAAGACCGCCGCGGGACGATCCTCGGGCGGGGTGGTGAGGTAAACAGCGATCGCGAACCGCAGCGCGCAGGCGCTCAGATCCATGGTCAGGACCTCGTCGAGCATCTCGTGCTGGCCGAGATCGATCTCGGCGTCCACGATCGGCGGCAGCCTGTCGCTCGGCTTCGCGCAGGTCCCGGTCGCGTGGCCCCGGGGGCACCCATCCCGTACCGGCCCGCACCGCCCGGTCGAGGACGGCGCTGCGCAGCCGGGCAAGGTTGCCATCCTCCAGCCAGGGGATGAGATCCCGGATAAGGGCTCTGAGCTCATTGGCCGGCAGGGCCTCCAAGGCCTCCTCCACCGTGCGTGCATCCGAATCCATCCGTGTCACAGCGCGGTCCTTTCTTGTGGGGCGGCTGACAACGGGTCCCCGCGTCGTTGCGTTCTCCAAGCGCCGTGGTCCGCGAGAAGTCCGCCCTCACTCACCATCGGCCATCTCTCCCGCAATGGTGCAACCTCCCCCATGTTGCGAACAACACGATCTGTCGTGCGAGCCGTGCTGAGGCCGCGGGAGCCTGTCACCGGCCGCGTTGGCTATCCGATCCTAAGTCTAGGCATTGGAGTCCTTTTCGGGAGGGACAGCAGGGGGCGATGCGGCCATCGTCAGATTCAAAATCTGATTTTGGATTTGACGTGCGTCCCCCCTTCATGGGCTCCATCGTCGTCCCGTGGGCGTGTCCATCCCCCGCAGCCAATTCTGCGGATCCAAGCCAAGTGCGATTCCCATTTGGCGCAACCTCTTCGATCCAGTAGACCGCGGCCGTTTGGTGAGGCGCGGGGTCAACGAACTCGAAAGAATGCCCGTAAGCACCAAGAGGTTCCGCGTTGATCTGAATACGCTGATCGCCGTCGATCTGCCGAAACAGGTTGAAGCGCGCTTCAGGCCGGATCTGCCCTGGTTCCCACCGGATCACAGCGCCCTGGTCTTGACGATGCACATCGAAACTGGAGAGGAGCACGGGCGACAGCTCATCCAACCGCAGAATCCAGAAGCCCATCAGGGATGTTGCGGCGATGTAGTCCCCGTCAGCGGCGCATTCCTCCGCATATTTCAGACCACCGAAGCGACTATTGCGAACTGGAGCACTTGGATCGGAGACATCCACCTCGTAGATCACGCTCGGCCCGCGATCCAGCCCACTCTACTATCCTTCATGGCGCGTTGGGCATGTTGGAATCGTGCTGTCCTACAGGCTCATCTCATAATCTTCCTTGGCAGCGGCCGCACGCAGATGCAAACATCGGTTCGCTGCGTACAATTGACCCACGCGCTAGAAACCGCCTGCCAGTTCCGCGAGAAAGTCTTCAAAGGGCAACACCTCGACCCCTGTCTCGTGACGGTAACGATGGTCGCCGCAGTACACCAGAATACGCCGTTCAACGTTCGGCAACTCAGCAATTGCCTTGAGCCCTGCGAAAGCTGCCGAATCCAGGCGCTCGCCTGCCTTCGCCTCGATCGCGACGAAGCTGTCGCGGCGCTGAAGGAGGAAGTCAACTTCGAGCGCTGTCTTGCCGACGGCCCAGTAGTACAGCTCGTCGAAGAGATTGGGCTCTAGCGCCTGTTCGGCCCGCAGAAGCTGCGCGATCACACCCTCGAACAGACTTCCTCGCTCCTCGGGTGAAGGAGGGTGGAACTGCTTCCTGGCCGCCCGAGCGACGCCCGAATCCAGCCAGTAGAGTTTCGGATGTCGTCTCTCCTTGACGCGTAGTTTCCCTTCGAAAGCCCTTAGTCGGAAAGCCAACAGCGTGTCTTCCAGGATGTCGAGATATCCCTGCACGGTGGTGCGGGCGACCCCGCTGTCACGCGCGAGACCCTCGACATTCAATACCTGACCGTGGAAGAGTGAGGCGACCGGGAGGAAACGTGCAAAGCCCGGAAGATTTCTGACCAACGCCTCGGCCTGAATCTCCTCCTTGAGGTAGAGCTGCACATACGCTTCGAGTTGATCCCGCTTCGATGGCGCGCGCCAGATCAGGGGAAGGCTGCCGTGACGAAGGACGTCGTCCAGGACGTAGTCGTCCCCAGCTTCTGAGGGAAGAAGGGGGGAGAGGGTCCTCTGGAGGGCCCTGCCGCCAAGAAGATTCACACCTTCCCGGCGCAGCTTGCGCGCACTTGATCCGAGGAGCACGAACCGAAGTCCCTGCTCCTCTATCAAGCCATGGATCTCGTTGAGGAGCGTTGGTAGTCGTTGGATCTCGTCGACGACCACCCAATCGTCAGGTTTCAGATCCGCTAGTTGACGCCGGAAAAGCCGGGGATCGACCAGGTGAGACTGGTAGATGTCTTCGCGCAGCAGATCGATTCGGTGAGCTTCCGGGAAGCGTTCGCGCGCCCAAGTGGTCTTCCCAACACCCCGCATGCCGAAGAGGAAGAAACTCGTCGATGGGGCCTGAAGCCTTCGTTTGTAGTTCTTAACCATGTCGGCAATTATGCCTCTATTCCGCCGACAAGGAAAGCGCTTCCTGTAACCCACTTCAGTATATTATTTTGCGTGGACAGAGCGGCTTGCCCGTGAGGTCAAGAACCTCAGCCAAGAACGGGGGCTGGAGACCAACGCCGGGACCCTGATCAGCTTCCTGCAGACAACTCCCACGCCGTTTGGCGGGCTCAAAAGCCCGAGGCTGCCTTTGGAGAGCCTTCCGATCACTCGAGCGCCCTGGCCCCGGAATCCGGCCCCCCGGTCGTTCGTCTTCAGTCACATGGACCAGTAGAGCACGGTCCCGGGGGGCCCACTCCTGGCATAGCTCCGCCCTCCTCCCCACCGACTCCTTCGGGCTGATGAGACTGGAAATGCCCTCAGGCTGTGATCTTGGTTGTGACTCCGCACCCGGCATCCGGTCGCCCCGCTCGCAGGTCGCGAGAGGCAAACGAAACAAGTGGTCCTGGTACGATAGCTGAAGGTCCAATGCACTCAACTGCATGTTCTCGGGCCTGTCTTGCCCGCGCAGACATCCCTAAGGAAGGACCGATTACCGCTCTGCTCTGGCCAATCGACAGGGTGGTGGCGGCGCGCATTGGACTCGAACCGAGCAGGCGGGTTGATTGGGCTCGAAGGTTGCTGGCCCACAAGCGTGCAGGTTGTTCCATCCAGCACATTGCCAGCACCCCACACGGGCGGAGCAACTCTTGAGATACACCCACCGCGAGAAGAGCCTTGCACGCGGCTACAAGATGCGACCGATCGAGTGAGCCGGATCCGCGCAATGCCGCTTTGACAGGCGCCAGCCTGCGGGAGGATAATCATGTTTGGATGAACGTGATCTGTTGCGTGTTCGACTGGGGGGATTCTGCTGATGTGACGTAGGATCCCGAAAGGGGGTTGTGATGTCGCGCTATGGGTTCGACTGGGTACCCCTTGACTCCGTCGTGGCAGCTCTGCTTGGAACCTGTGTCCTGCTCGCTCTTCTTCCCACGACGTGCATTGCAGTTAATCGACGGTGCCATCTGCCGAGAAGGGGGAGGATATGTCGACCAATGGGGTTCCAGCCCTCACGCATTCGAACTGGTGTGGCCCTGTGATCCCGTTGATGACATGTTCCTGGCGGTCACGCTGGTCTTCGACGTTGGCGAATACGGGACGTTGAGCTTTGCGTGGGTGCCGTCGCTTTGGATCGGGTGTTATCCGGAGGGGTTTGAGGTCGGAGCCTCGTGCGGGATCTGGGGTGAAGCCGGCACGGAGTGCGAGTACACGAACCAACCGTGCGCCTGGCGGTTCACCTACTGCAAACCGTGTTTGACGATCGATGTGATGAGGCTCACAGCAGCCCCCGGCGGACACGCCCAGGACGCGACCGTCTTCCGCGCGGAGCACTGGTTCGACGAGAGTTGTCACGGGCTGTTCGATGTCACCACCGGGGAGACCTGGTGCAGTGGGCACGTGGAGGACGGCCCTGCGTGGTACAGCAACACCCTGGTGGTCGAAGCCGATGCCACGAACCTGGAACCCGGTTTCCACGAGACATGGGTCCAGGTTCATACCACGGGGATCGCCCGCTGTCTAAACGTGATCTTCGAGGTCCAGGAACCGACGCCGGCAAGGAAGACGTCCTGGGGACTGCTCAAGAATTGCTATCGGGAGTAGCTTCGGTGCGGCATGAATGCGCGAAGCATTGGCATGGACGAGAGGGAGGGAGAGAAGCTGTACGACTCGGCGGTGCTCATCGGACCCGACGGCGGACTGCTTCTCCGCCAACGCAAGATCGACAATCTTCAGGATCTGAACCTGTTCGATCCGCCCTACGAAGACGGCAGGCCGGAAGAGATGAGGGTGGTGGAGACCCCCCTGGGTAGGATCGGCATCGCCATCTGTGCGGACGCCTTCGAGGAAACGCTGATGAGGCGGATGGGCGTCTACTCGCCCGACCTCCTACTGGTGCCCGTCGGGTGGGCCGCCGAGAAGGGCCGGTGGCCGCGTCACGGCGAGATCCTCGCCAGGATGATGGCCCGGACGGCCCGGTGGGTCGGGTGTCCCGTGGTGTGCACGAATTGCGTCGGCCTGATCACCCACGGACCGTGGACGGGCAAGATCTACGGGGGGCAGAGTGTCATTGTGGACGGCGAGGGCGAACCCCTGCGGATGCTCCGAGACAGGGACGCCGATGTGCAAGTGGTCGAAGTCATGGTGGGGAGTCGATCAGCGGTGGCGTCGGGCCGATGAAGTCTCCTTTGACTCAGACAGCGCTCCTTCGGTAGGGTCGAGAGCTGGCGCGGTCACCCGCAGGACTTCCCTGGTCTGTCTCCGGGGTTTCCCCCTTCATGCCCGGCTAGGGATGTCCGTGGTTCCGTTTCCAGCTCCCGCCACCTCACACGCAGCATGCGGA